>CAZETK010000006.1:57552-77237 GCA_964515195.1 uncultured Pseudobdellovibrionaceae bacterium | reverse complement strand
CCCTGCGCCGAAGGCGCGGGGATGCTGGCGAGGACACGAGTCCGCGTCTCTAAACGCTGGAGCCCGCCTCCCTCTCCACGAGATAAGATGAGAGAAAAGTTAGAAGGTCCAATCCTCTACGTTCAGAGTTTCATAGTACTGATGTCCTGATAGGCGGTAGTTTTTGATTCCCGCTGGGACCACTGTTGTATTGGGTCGGTAGTAGACAGGAATTACAGGCAGATCTTCCGCATATTTTTTTACAACCTTCTTTGCGATTTCAGCCCGTTTTTCAAAATCCAGCTCTTTTTCCAGCTCATCAATCATCTTATCCATTTGTGGATTTGAATAGCCTGGAAAATTTTGACCAGCCCATGAATTTTGCTTGGTTGGAATTGACATCGAGTGAAGAGTTGAACGCGGGCTGTTTTCAGGATTTGAAATCCATGAATACATCGCTAAGTCGAACTTTCTTTGGTTGGTTGTGACTCCGAAGAACACCCGTGGCGGCTCATTCTTAATAACCAGCTGCACTCCTAAAGACTTATACTGCTCTTGTAGATAGGCTTGGATCATATCAATCAGCTTAACGCCGGCAGCGCCCACAATCGTTAGGCTTAACTTTTTTCCGTCTTTTATGCGGACTCCTTCTGGCCCCATTTTCCAACCCGCTTCATCCAAAAGTTTATTGGCCTTTCGACGGCTGAATTCATATTTCATCACATCTTCTACATACCAAGGATCATTTTGCGTCACAAAGTGATGGGCCACGGCCCCTTTTCCTTCTAACAGAGCATTGATGATTTCTTGTTTGTTGAATCCATGTGCCAACGCCCTTCGAACTTTAATGTCTTTAAGTATGGGATTATCCAGGTTCATATCGATATGAGCATAGATCACGCCATCTTCGTAAAGAACTTCATAAGCCAGTTTTTCGGCTTTAACTTTTTTTTCAAAAGCCACAGATTGATCCAGACTCAGTCCTGCTGCGGATGCGATCAAGTCAATATTTTTCGATCGCAAATTGGCTTCCAAGGTACTGGTGTTAGGAATCAACTTAAAAACGATTTTTTTAAAATAGGGCTTCTTTCCATGATATCGTGGATTCGGCGTTAGGATCACGTGACTGCCCAACTTCACCTCGGAAATTCGGTAAGGTCCAAAATAAAGACCTGGATGCGTGGGCTTCTTCGTATAAAGAGAGTTTTGATCATAGCCTTGAGACTTATCTTTAAATTTCTCAAAGACGGGTCCTTCTAAATGAGAAGGCAACAAATCTAAGAAATTGACAAAATAATCATATCTGGCTTTTTTCATTTCAACTTTGCAGTGAGTGGGTTTGTCTTGGCTCCAGCTCACATTCGCAATATTATCAAAACGTTCACGATCCGGAATAGAGACGTTTTTGTGACGGCCCACCTGCCACGAAAGTTTGTAGTCCGCACAAGTAACGGGAGTCCCATCGCCCCACTTAAGGTTATCGATAAACATAAACTCAAGCTCAAGACCCTCACCTTTTTTCTTCAGCAACTTGTTCTTCAATGTTGGGATTTCTTTGATGATACGTGGTTCCCACTTCAGGTCTGGCGTTAAGACAACTAAAGGCCGGTGAGCCATGTAAAGCATATATTTCGTCACCGCTTGATTACCAATGAGGGGATTCAAGTTTTCAAATTCTGACCCAACGCCAATATTAAGAACTTCTTGGTTGGCGAAGACTGTTGGGGTGACTGTTAATAGTATTCCCATAATCAGTTTCCTGATGGAAAATCCGCGGTAGGTCATAGGGCCCGTCCTCCAGTGTGAGGTTTAGTTCGACAGGCTTTTATCTACTATTGTTGTGAGCTTGTGGCCAATATTTTCGACTATTATTCGGAAAGTCATGAGCTAGGCCGCGACTTCAGAGGCAAAAGGCAAAAAAAAGCCCTGAGGAATCTCTTCCCCAGGGCACTACAACTTGAGATGTCGTTGGGTCATCTAGTTGTAATTCTTGATTTCGTTTTTGATTTTTGGTCCATCGTGATCAGCATTTGAAGATCCATCTTGATCACATAGTTCTTTTGCTCTGGATCTTGTAAAAAGCTAAGTCTTAAAGTTCGATAGCTTTCAATAGAGTCAACCTCAGCTAAGCCAAGATCCACTTTAAAGTCTCGTAAGAAATCGGCGTCTTCCGCGAGCTTTTGGCTTAGACGATTTTTCATCCTTTGCTCGGCATCGTTCTTTGGTTCATACATCTGGATCATCTCTCGGGCCGATTTATTGGAATCATCAGCAAGGGTAAGGCTTCTTAAAAGACGCTCAATACTCTTTGTATTTTCGGCTTCGGAGAAAGCCTTTTGCGAGTTTTGATAAGCCTGGCTGATATCACGTATTGTGACTTTCGTATCAGCGTGCGAGAAACCGGCTATAAGCAGTATGGTTATAAATATCCGAGTCACACTTCCCCCTACATTGTGCTGCTGCATAAACCCTGCCGATCAGCTCATCCCATTCTGAACGGCTTAAATTCAACCTATCGCAACCCACCCCAGTTTATGGAAAGGGTCTGTCGACTCATTTTGGAATTTTTGCAGGAATGTCCAGCAAAGTGGCGCATTCACAAGGGAATCAGCAAGAGTGTACAAGGGCGCGACAATCTAAAAAGATCGACATCCATCTGTCTCAAGGTGAAACGGTATGAGTCCTTTGCCAGCGCTTGGCGAAACGGTAAGAAACCATAATCAAACCGAGCCATAAAGTGATTCCCAAAATTAGATAGCTGACGGATCGGGGTGTTGGTTCAACAAAGGTTTTTAAAAGGGAATCTCCGACGAATCCTTTGGCAATAAATCCGGGTAAAAACCCCAGCAAAGTGCCCATTATAAAGTCAAAGAAAGGGATAGAAGAAATTCCGGCCGCCAAATTAACTAGAGTGTAAGGGGCAATGGGCAGAAGACGAATGACAACAACGCCGATGATGCCGGACCGGTGAAATTTTTTGTCAATATACTGGATTCGACTTCCAAAAAGTTTACGCAAGCCTCGCAGTCCCGCCAGATGCCCTAGCCAGAACATGATGGCCGCACTGGAAAGAGCTCCACACAGTCCATAGATAGGGCCCAAAAGGGCCCCGAAGACAGCGGCTGTAATAATGGACATCAATGTAACTGGGAACAAAACGAATCCGCCTACGATATAGGCTAAGCAAACTAGCGGAAGTGCGAATCGCGAATCACGAGCCCTCTCAAGAAAACCTGTAATCTGTTCGGTGCTTAACCATTCGGGGTGACTTTGAGCATAACTGCCCAAACCCACAAATAATAAACCTACGATCAGCGCCAAAAGTAAACGATGCTTGCGAGGGTTCCGCACGGGCTCCACCTTTCCTGGCGCTGAGGGCGTGAGTGTGACATAGCTTAACAAAGGAGACTCGGGATCGGCGAACCTGTCGGCTATCGGTCGTAAGCTTTTATCTGTAAAAAGATGGTCTTCAACTTCATACAAACCATATTTTCCAGTGACTCCTGTATTCAAAATAAGATTCATTGGGGCCTTCTGACGGAAGAGTTCTTCAACTTCTTCAGTCGTTCGTCCCGTATGCTCAGCGAGCAGAGAATTGCGCATGTCTAAGATCCAACGTCTTTTATCTTCGTCAGATCCAAAGAAAGTCACATCACATTCCGTATCCATCGCCATTGAGCGGTGATTGAGATTGGACGAAGCCACGGTTAAATATTTATCATCCACGATAAATACCTTCGCATGAATGCGCTTGGAACACGCAACTGATTTTTCATCGACAATCTTAGAGTAGGCTAGTCGCACTCTATCTCGGTGTATCTCTTTTTCCAATATTTCTTTGAAGCTTATCCGGCCTGCCCACATCGAGGCTCTTTCCCAGATCCCCTTTGGGTTGTAGGAGCTAATGATTAAAACTCGAAGTTGGGGAACCTCTTTCAAGCGGCGATTTAAAGCCTCGGCAATCTCTTCGGCCGTTAAAAATTGATTTTCTATATAGATAAACTCCTTGGCTGCACTGATCAGATCCAGATACATTTTTCGAATTTCCTGAACAGGTTTTTGATCCCCCATCTCTGGAAATGTTCGTGAAATAGCACAGTCAATCTTTGAAACCTGAGGGGGGAATCTTTTTGGCCAAGTCGGAACAGGCTCATTCCAACTTCTGGGGCGATCACTTCGCGCGGGAACCGCCTCGTAGCCGGCCGCTTGCCTCCATCGATACCTGACAAGTTCTGAAAAACTCTGCGTGACAGGGCCATCCAAAACTACTTGAACGTCATGGTAAGGTCCGTAAGGCCCATTTTCATCTACCCGCTCTGGATGATGGATTGGATGATCTTTTTCATCCCACCGCTGTCGAGCCAAATCCATACCTCCAGTGAAAACGAGCTCATCGTCAATCACCACGACCTTTTGATGATGACTTCCACAGAAAGGAACTTTGTTGTCCAGATAAACATGAACATTTTCGGGGGTATTAGCCGACCACGCCAACTCTGGTAATAATTCGCGATCCATGACAAAAATAACGGAAGCATCCCACCGACACAGATAGATGTTGATTTCAGGATTTTCTGTGGCTTTCCAAGCGAGAAGTTCAAGAGCTCGGGTTGGGTAAGAACTTTTTTTTTCTTCTTCTCCTCGCAATAACCTTACGTGACTATCAATTTCCCAACCTAAAATAAAAATACTATGACGTGCTTTCACAATGGATTCATGAAGGGCACGATAGTAGTCAGCACAATCGACAATTAAACGAGTATGTTCAGCGCGCTGCACTCGCCAGCAATTCTTAGAAGGATGAAAGACGTTTTTGCGGGGCAACAGTCTCAGATTTTCCTCCATTTGGGGTAAACTTCCTCATGAGCAATGGAAAATCCCTGCAATCTGAAATGTATGCATTGCGTGTGCCTGATAGTTAGCGCTTTTTAAAGTCTATTGAGATTTGGTTAGAATGGCCGACGCAGCACACTTAGATAAACCTTCTGTCAATAGCGATTCATTGTTGGTCCCGATAGCCATCCAGATAGATCCTGCACAATCTGCCAAATTTGTCGCAAAAGAATTGTGGCCACCATTGGCAACATTTATTCGATACCTAGGACCTTTTTGCGATTCGAAATGATAGTCGCTCTGGAAGCCAGGGGTCACTGGATCTAAATCCCCAATAAAATAATAGATCGGAATTGTAACGGGGTATTGTTTAGCATCAAAGCGTTTTTGAAAGGGAATGCCATCACAAAAACGATCATCAGTTACGATTAAATTTCCATTCTGCCAATCAAAATCGTATTTAATATCACGAATATCCGATGCAATTTCTTGGCAAGCGATATTTTTATAGATTCTAACCCTGTCAGGTGAAGGGGGCTCACTCATCTTTTTGACTCGAAATTGTAATCCCTGCCGGTAACTATCAGGCTGAGATGGATCCAACAACATCAGCTCATCAATGGCATAGTCGCCGCCACTAGGTAAAACACCGTGAATCAGAGCTGTAGAAAGCCAGGCTGCCCATTGTTTTGAACTAACTCCAAGTGGAACCTCGGATTTGTCCAAGATCTCTTGCACCTCTGGTGAAAGAGACCCCTTGAGCCAACGCCAACGATTAAGAGTATCCTTGAAGTATTCACCTTCCTTAAAAGCGCGTCCGATTGTCCCTTCTAAAACTAAAGCAGTCGGAGGCGTGACATTTGATTTTTCAGCCAGATTGGCAACCATTGTCGCCACCATTGTTCCATAGGAAATGCCATATAAAATGTAATTCCTGGGACTTAAATCCTGTATAAGAGCCAGCAGATCTTCAGCAATCATCTTCGAGCTTAAACCCTCATCTGGAAACGCAGCACCTGAATTACAACCCATACTTCTTGGGTCAGTTCGAATCAGGGTAAATTCTGTGGGAATTCCAAAGGGCATTTCCATGGAAGTTTGTCCGGGCCCCCCTGGAACAAAAATGACGACAGGTAGATCGGGGTTCGATCCCGGGCTAACGCTGTATCGATAATCAAATAAGGATTGGCTTCCTTCTGCAACGGGGCGCTGAATAATTTTTACGACTTTAGAATAACAGTAGGACGGGAGAGTTTTAGAAAATGCGAAAGTGCTTAAAAGAGTGGTACCAAAAAAGAAAATGCTAAATAAGTAGTATCGGAAATGACTCACGACCCCTCCTCTTGGATTGAAAATCTATCAGATGAATACGATTTTACCTAGAGCTCCATCACCCAGTTCTGAAATATTCAAGATTTCCATCTAAATGAATCTGATTGGAATTGAAGTGTCTAAGTTTTTGCCACAGTAGAGAAAATTTATAGATTGCGGGCGGAATAATTTCAGACAAAAAAGCCCCGAGAAATTTCTCCCTCGGGGCGGGCTTAAGAGCCGTTGTTGTGTGGGCACGACTCATAAAACCTTGTAAAAATTGTGTCGAATTCGGCACCAACCTCTTAGTGCAAAAATTTTCCGAGAGATTCATCCCCCAGAGTGATGTAAAACCATTCCACATAACCTACAGGTCATGTTTCAGGCGATCGTTAGAACCACCATGAGATTTCCCATGGTGGCCCTTCGAATGCTTGTTTTAGATTAACTTTAAGGCCACTGCCGGAAACTGATTGGCCTGCGCCAAGACAGAAACGGCCGCATTTTGAAGAACCTGCGCCGAGGCCAGTTCTGCTGACTCATGCGCAATATCGGCGTCCGCAATCCTAGATTTGGCAGCGGAAAGGTTTTCGATTTGGATATCTAAGTTGTTCGTAGTTGCATCCAACCGATTTTGAATCGCACCGAAGCTGGCTCGCAAGGCACCCACTCGTGCTACGGCTTCATCCACTACGGATAGCATATCGCGGGCATCGCCTTTGGTTTCGAGGTTTAGGCCATCGATTCCCAGTGCGCTGGCGGTTGCATCAGAACTCAAATCAAATCGGATAATATTCTCTTCTGTCCCAAATGGGCCCACATGATATTCCTGTTCTCCACCTGAACCATCTAACAGGCGCTTATCTCCAAACATCGTGGTTCTCGCGATACGATCTGACTCTTGAATAAGATGTTGTGCTTCCAGATCCAAGAACTGACGTTCCCGCTCACCTATATTATCAGAGGCGGCTTGAATTCCCAATTCTCGCAGTCGAGTTAAAATATTTGAAATTTCATTCAATCCACCTTCAGATACTTGAATCGCACTGACAGCGTTGAACGAGTTCGTACGAGCCATGGTTAATCCACGAACTTGAGACTTAATATTCTCAGAGATCGCGAGTCCTGCGGCATCATCGCCTGCTCGAACGATTCGGGTTCCACCCGCGAGTGCTTGAGCGGCATGCTCGGCACGTCTTCCTTGCGCACCCATCACACGTTGAGCCGAAAAGGCTGCCATGTTGGTATTGATTCTTAAGCCCATCTGTCTCCTCCTTACGAAGACTGATTCCCGAGTCCCACACCCGGAATCATGTTTACGTTCTAACTTTTGTTAGTTGGAGGCTCCCCGCCTCGTATCCCAAAACAGTGACGGCTGTTTTAGGGAGGCGGAGCTTTTGGGCTTGGCTTTCGTGCAGTTGACGGCCGTACGAAATCCCGCTTAGTAGGTGCTCCAACGCGCTCTTGGAATACTTCTCGGCTTTAGTCCAGTTTCCTTTAGGCCCTTAGTCTAGTTATTTTAAGACGCGATGCGTCTTCTGTATGAAAAGACACTGCTTCTCGAATAATTTTTTTTTCATTTTCCTAGACCTTTGTCAGGGCGAAAGGTCCTAGGACTGGGCCAGGATGACTCGATTTGAACCTCATGAGAGCCTAAAAATCTGATGAGAGAAAAGTTCCTACAGCTGATCGAATCCGCCTCCAGTATTGTTCTCGATAAACAAGATGCTATTAAGATGGCAGCGGCCTGCTTACTTGCAAAAGGCCACATTTTAATCGAAGACGTGCCAGGGGTGGGAAAGACTACGTTAGTTCAAACTTTCGGCACTTTATTGGGAATTGACACTCACCGAATCCAATTCACGGTTGATTTGTTACCTTCTGATTTGATCGGCGTGGAAATCTTCAACAGCCAAACCAATACTTTTGAATTTAAAGCGGGCCCCTTGTTTGCTCCGCTTATCATGGCGGATGAACTGAACAGGGCAAGCCCAAGGACACAAAGTGCACTTTTGCAGGCCATGGAAGAATCCGCCGTTACCGTGGAAGGAAAAGCTGTTCCACTCCCACAGCCATTTTTAGTGATCGCGACTCAGAATCCCCATCAACAGTCCTCGACGTTTCCTTTACCGGAAAGCCAGCTTGATCGATTTCTAATGAGTTTAGAGCCTAACTATGCCTCCCGGGCCACTGAGCGCCAGCTAATTCAAGGCGAGGATCCCCGGGAAAAAATTAACAGCCTCAAACCGATTTTTACACAAGGGCAATTGCTAGAAGCGCAAAAGCAAGTTCTTCAAGTTCACATCTCCGCTGTTGTAGCCGACTACATTACGGCATTACTGGAAAAATCCCGTACAGAAATGCCCGACGCCACCCCACTATCAACACGAGCCGGACTGGCACTAGCACGAGCTTCAAGAGCTTGGGCCTATCTAGAAGGAAGATCCCATGTTGAACCTGGCGACGTGCAAAGCATTGCGGTTTCGGTGATGGCTCATCGATTGGGAGGAAAACTTGGAGTCCACCAAGGCACTCAATGGGCTCGTCAGTTGGTACAAAAAACTGAAGTTCCCGTTTAAGAAGAAGCAAATTCAAAAGACATATATTATTCCTACAAAATTTGGTTTGGCGTACGGATTACTATGCCTTGCCTTGTTACTTATCGCCATGGCCTATGGGAATAACCTTGTCTATATTGTTTGCTTCTACATCACTGTCATGGGGATGGGTCTCGCAAAATGGGCTAATGAAAATGTCAGTGCTATTCGAATCGAATCCTGTAATGCCAATGACAGTTTTGCCAAATTATCCGGAAAAATAGATGTCCAAGTTCGAAATAATAACCCGAATAAGCGCTATAATTTATTTTTAACTACGGACAAAAAGGCCCCGGGTACGATGTTTCACCTGAACGCTGAAGAGATCAAATCGATTGAAGTTCCATGGACCCCAACTCGCCGAGGGCGCGTTCCGACTCCACACATACAACTCAGTTCTCAATACCCCAGCAATCTATTCGAGGCTTGGAAAGTCAGAAAAAGTGCGGACTTTATTATAGTTTATCCCGAGCCAAAGGGCCAACTTCACTTTCCAGAAGCTGTCTATGCCAATAAGGATTCTTTGGGGGTATTAAAAGAGATCCGAGATTATAAGCCAGGAGACTCTCCAAAGCGGATTCACTGGCGCTCCCTTGCTAAAAACAAACAACTTCGTACTCTTGTTCACGAAAGCAATGAAGGCCGGGCCTGCCATTTCGAGTGGTCTCAGGTTTCTCATTTGAATTTTGAAGAATCCCTTTCACAATTAACTCTTTGGCTTAAAACAGCACAGGCAAAGGGGCATCCTTGGACATTGCAATTACCACAAAGCCGCTTTTCCTCGTCAGATGGGCACGAAAGCTATTCGAAAGCCCTTGAATATCTGGCGCTATGGAGCGCCCCTTAATGAAAACGTTTTTTAAACGCGACGCCTTTTGCTTCAGTATTTTGACCGCCCTGGCTCTGGTTAGCATTGAGGTGGAGATATGGGCATTACTTTTTGCCTTCAGTTTATTGGTTATACGCTTTGGAGCTGAAAAAAAATGGTGGTTACTTCCGAGCGCAATCTGGTCCAATATTCTATCCGTCATCACTCTAGCGCTAGTTATCTTTCAGTTTAAAACATTCATGGGACAAGAGCCTGCCAGCACATTCCTTGTTGTTTTGGTGGCACTAAGAATTTTGGATTATCGAACGGAGCGTGATTTTAGGCTGTTGAACCTGCTGGGATTTGTTCTGATCTCATTAAAATTTCTGTTCAGCCTGGACCTCTACTGGCTTCCAATGGGAATCATGGTTTATTTAGGCCTTTGGAAATCTCTTTTGCCACCCGAAATGCCAAACCCCTGGAGTATGACTCTACGCCTGACTTTAATGTCATTTCCATTTGTATTATTATTATTTTTTGCCTTTCCCCGCGTTCAGGTTCCTTGGGTCCGTACTTACAAGCCCCCCGTGGATATGGTGGGTTTTTCTGAAAGTATTTCCCCTGGTCAAGTGGCCAATCTTGCAAAAAGTCACGAAACTGTCATGCGAGTGGAGTTCCGAGATATTAAACCTCGAATTCAAGATATGTACTGGCGAGGGGCCGTACTTGAGTCCACTCTAGACGGATTTTCCTGGAATCGGGTCCGACGCCAATCAGGCTCGGTGCGTACATCCTTAACCCCCTTATTGTATGATTATGTTGTCACCTTAGAACCTCATCGGATGCAGGCCCTTCCCGTTTGGGAACATACGCGCATGATCAGTACTCCTGCTTTTCTAGCAAATAAAACGGATCGATCCACATTCAGGGCCGTTGATCCGATCACTTCCCGCATACGATACTACGGCCTAAGCACCGATAATTGGACAGGTCCTGAAATACCCGGCACTGTCGAATTACCAGAGCTTCCGCCGCTCACTCAGAATTGGATAAAGACTACCTTGGCCCAAAAACCAAACTACACACAGAAGCTTCGCGCTTTAAAAGAATTTTTTACCCAAAATAATTTTTCCTACACGATTAATCCCGGCAGTCACTCCTCACTTGATGAATTCTTATTTACAAGGCGTGTCGGCTTTTGTGAACATTTCGCAGGAGCCTATGCCACATTGGCCCGAGGCTTAGAAATTCCGTCTCGAGTTGTAACTGGCTACCAGGGGGGTGAGTGGAACGACACGGGCGGCTTTGTCCGCGTCTCCCAAGCCGATGCCCACGCTTGGGTGGAAGTTCGCGATCCTCGAGGATTCTGGCGTCGGGTGGATCCAACTATGTGGATCGCACCCTTAAGGCTTGAACTGGGCGGAGAAGCTTTTTTTAAATTGAGTCCTGATGATTTGGGTTTAAATGCCTATCAAGCTATGGAAAAGCTAAAAGGCGGCGACAAACTAGCACTGCTTGTCGACACGCTTCAATCGCAATTGGAAACCCTGAACTTCCTTTGGACTCGAACTATGCTAGAATTTGACTTGAGCGAGCAGCAAAAACTCTTAGCCTTACTGGCCCCCCATATTGGTTGGTGGCTAGTCGCTTTGGTAACGCTGTTTATTCTCTTCCAAGGCTTTCGCCGCCTGACATTGAATTTTTTGTCTCGTCGGGGAAGCGCCACTTACTATTTCAAATGGCTGGAAAAAAAGCTGATCCCTCTTGGCTTTGTGCGAGAACGTCATCAACCGCCACTTGATTTCTTAAGAGCTTTGATCCCAGCACGCCCTCATGATCAAGAGCTTATTCTGAAAACTATTAAGCTCTATCAATTTGAAAGATACAAAGAAAGAACAGCAGGGGCCGATGACTGGCAACGTTTGCAACGAGAATGGAAGCGACGACTTAAGCAATCAAACGAACCAAATAGGCTTGATTCTCGTTCGCGCTAGCCAAAGCGGCCGCCTGGTATTGCTGAAGAATTTGCCCTCTTCGCACCTCTGAAACCGCATTAGCGACATCCGCATCCGCCATCTTTGAATAGGCTGTGGTCAGGTTCTCGACCTGGGTGTCGATGTGGTTAACAGCAGTTTCCATACGGGAATGGATGGCTCCCATCTGAGCGCGCGCCTCATTGATCGAGTATAGAGCCTCATCAATGTCTTCAAGAGAATCCCTTGCATCACCTTTATTATCGACCGCTGTTCGGCTGATACCGAGGTTAGAGGCTGTGGTATTGGTCTTGTTTGTATATTCAATTACGTTTTCATCACCTTTATGAAGACCTACATGGAACTCATAAGTGCGAGTCGATCCATCCAACAAGGGCTGTGAACCGAATTTTGTAGTATGAGCGATCCGATCAAATTCCTCTAAGAGGCTTTGGTATTCATAATCCATCATCGCACGTTCACGATTCGAAAAAGTATCACTGGCTGACTGAATGGCCAACTCGCGCAATCTAACTAAAATATTATTTTGCTCTTGCATGGCGCCTTCAGCCACATTGACAAAGCTCACCGCATTGTCAGCATTATAGCGTGCCGCCCGATAGCCCTGAATTTGGGACCGCATATTTTCCGAGACCGCGTACCCCGCAGCATCAGACCCCACCGAAGCAAATCGAGAGCCTGTCGCGAGGGTCCTTAAAGCCTCATCCGTTTTTCTTTGCGTGATTCCTAGAGCTCGTTGAGCTGACAAGGAAGCCATATTTGATGAAATGCGAAGCACAGAGCACCCCTTTCGCTTCGCCCACACATTTGTCTTAAACCGGGATTCAGGCCAGGTTCTCCGTCAAGAGACCTGGCCTTTCGTACAGCCGTCTTCTCACTTATCGACACGCTGCGTTATTTCTTTAGGGTTGGGTGTAAGTAAATGAAGATACTGGGCTTATTTAGATCGGGTGACCCTAGCAATCTGCTCAATTTGACTGACTTTTGCCGCTAACTTTTCCACATCACGATTGTCATGGGTGACTAAGAGGGCCGGAATTTTCTCAATTTGAACCACTTCTTTCAAAAGGTCGCGAGCTTGGTCCTTTAGCTCATCATCTAAAGCGCTGAACGGCTCATCCAACAAAAGAATACGTGGCTTACCAATTAAGGCTCGGGCTAAAGCGGTTCTCTGCTGCTCCCCACCCGAGAGTTTATCTGCCCGGGTTTCAAAAAAATCTTCCATCTTTAACGTGGATTTGATCCACTTCCAACGGTCACGGAAAGTAGCCTCTTCCATTTGCCGAGCTTGCGCAGCAAACTGGACATTTTCAAAAGCCGTCATATGAGGAAACAAGTCCCAAGTTTGAAAAACCACTCCTAGCCTTCGTTTTTCGACTGGAAGCTTCGCGATATCCTCACCCAGGAAATTCCAGCGCATAGAAGCTGAAGGATCCAATCCTATCAAAGATCTAAGAAGCGTGGTTTTTCCTGTACCAGAACCACCCCACAGCACGTGAATGCCTTCATCTAATATCTCCCAGGAGTCCACTTCCAACTGGAAATGATCCCGTTTAACTTTCAGAGCTTCTACGATCGACATAGTCCCAACCCATTATAGTTAAAAATACAATTAGACATAAGGCGACCAGCAAGACACTTATGACACTGGCTAAACTAATACGATAAGAACTTAGCAAAGACTCAAGTATCAGACCAAGAGTAAAATCCTGCTGCGCCAAAATGCGTGACACAGCGAAATCCCCACAGGCCCAAGTCGCCACTAATGCCCCTAAGAAACGCGAATCCGATTTCATCTGCGGCCATACAACACTTCTAAAAATTAAACCCGCACTTGCCCCGAAGGTTCTCGCCACCATAACTTGACCTCGAATTCGTTTTAATTTTTCACCCCATCCCAGGCGATACATCGAGGGCAGTGCTAACATCAAAAAGGCCAGTGGAATTTTAAAAAAAGTCATGATTCCACCTGAGGGGAATAAAATCAGAATACCGAAACAAGTCAACGCTGTACTAGGCGCAATGTACCCCTTCAAAAAGCGATCTAAGAAAGTGGGGAGATGTTGCAAATACGCCAATAATTTAAAAGCGTGCAAAATCAAAATAAAAGTTAAGGCTGCCAGTATCAATGATGAAAGCGCCCCTTCAATTAAATCCGAGACAAAGGGTTTCAGGTTGTCTAGCTGGTGTAAACCTTCCATCAAGCCAGAGCTGTAACCCATAAAAAACCAGAACATGGTCAGATACAAAAGAATCAAGCCTAAATAAGATCCGAGCCACTTGAGATTGGTCTCTCGAATTCGAGATTCGAACTGCGAGCGCCAAGTGACAGCAGAAAGCAAAAGTACAAAGACAGCTTGAAGCATCGCCAGATAAGAGGCTCCACTCCAATCCGAGGACAATCGCATTTTTTCATAAATCAAAACCTCAAGGGTAGTGCCCCTTCCGCCGCCCACGATAAGGGGTACGGAAAAGGAACTGAAGAAAATTGAAAAGAAAAAGATAAACATCAAAAGATAGTCTTTTTTGAGAAGTGGAAACCCTACCTTGCGCAAATACTGGAACCGATTGGCCCCCAAGGTGCGCGCCACATCAGAGGTTCCACCCCAAATATTTTGCAACTGACTATGGATCAAAACGGCTGCGAGCCCAAAGTTAAGAAATACATGAACAAGAACGATGCCCGCAATACCCATCGGAAATGGATTCAGTGTCCCCATGACGCCAATCAAACTGATAACAACCGGAACAAATTGCGGTATTAAGCAAAATACAACTGATAATGAAAACAGCCATGGGTTTTGCTGACGAATTTTTATCAGCCCCAATGCCACGACAAAACCAAACAGCAAAGTTAACAACGACGAAAAAAAAGACTGCAAAGCTGAATTCTTGAAAGCCCACCAGGCTTCGGACCAATTCACCGAGCTATCGGAGTCGATGTAAAATAACAGGATGAAAAATGAAGACAATAAAAAGAGTAATACCCCGATCGAGATCAGCTTGCGAAAATTCACAATTCCATCTCTCGGCGTAGATGAGTCCACTCTTTAAGAACCTTTTCAACTTGCCCAATTGAGGGGTAATCTATCTCCATCAATCGAAACGGAATTTTAACCTGGTCAAATGGGGTTTCCGCTTTAACTCCTTTTAGAACAGGCATCATGTAATTCTTCTCCATTACAATTTTTTGCCCCTCAGGAGATAGCAGCAAATTGAGAAACCCTTCAGCTAGCTCACAGTACTGACAAAAAGCGGGGATGCCTGCAAATTCCACTTGAAGCGGCTGTGGCTCTACGACCTCAAGAGCAACAAAATTTCCGTTTTTTTCTTCAAGCTGATGGTAGAGGGGTGACGTGATATAAGAGAAAACAAGGTCGGCCTGTTTGGACTTAAACAGACCATAGGAGGTGGACCAGCTGGGCGAAAAACTGTGCGCTTGTTGCATCATCCGACCGATATATTTGAATCCTTCTTCTTGCCCTTTGGTTTTGAGTACCCACATGACAAATTGCAGGCCCACCGAACTGGTTCGTGGATCTTGAAGTGCGATTTTGCGGCTGTATTCAGTCTTAAGAAGGTCGTCCAGTGAAATGGTAGCCGGAAGGTTGTCGCCCTTTCGAGCTATAAAACTCAAAACTCCCCAATCGTAAGGAGCAAAAAATTCGTTCTTCAATGCCCCCTTAACCTGATTGTCGATATCTAAGTCAGAAAAATCCATAGAGCGCCAATTGAGCTCGATAAGTGCCTTTTGCAAGTCGTATTGGTCAAACCCGATGACTAAATCCGCGCCTAGTTTTTGTCCTTCGATTTTAAGGCGTTGCAAGATAATGGCAGAATCCGCACCTTCAACAAACTCAACTTTGCAGGAGCATTTTTTTTCAAATATTTCTTTTAAAACCGGCCCAGGCCCCCACTTGGAAGCAAAGGAGGAGTATGTAAAAACCTTTAATACCGGCTTTTGATCACGAATCAAAAAAGTCTGATTCTTGTTAATATGGGCAACAAACAGAAATAAAAAGATGGCAGCTAGATAGATGACAAAATGTTTCATGCGCCTACCACCAAAATCCGCGAACCCGCTTGAAGAAGTAATAATCTATACCTAAACATCGTCCTGCACCGACCCAGGCAAAGGCTATATGAATGGCCAGGAGGATTTTCAAAAATTCCTGTGAACTTGGACCACTGAGGTAAAGAAGAAGCAAGGTAAACACACCGGCCAGCAAGGCCATCGGTCGCACAACATAACCGACAATATAAGAAATCGCGATCGCCAACTCCATACCAACAAAAACAAAAGCCAGACTTTGCCAGTTCACCACCATGTAGTTACTCAGAATCCACTTTAACCACTCAGGGGCATGGCTAGCTGGAAGATTTTGTGAAATCATTTCTGCGACACGAGGGCGAATCATAAAGTCGCCGTTATACTTCGCTAGAAAGTTTTGAAAATAATAATAGCCTAGAAATATCCTCAAAAATGAGATCGGATAGAGCGGCCCTAAGTATTTAACGCTTTCAAAAAATGCGACCAGCATGTGTTCAATTTAGAGCCCCTCTTCCAAATAAGCAATCAGATGATGAAAGCTCTACTTCCGACGGTTGGGGCTCACAATTTGGATATCTACATTAATTTTAGGGCAGATCTCAACCAGAAAGCAGTTTTCACAATCAGGACGGCGAGCCTTGCAGATTTGTCTTCCATGAAAAATCAACTCGTGGGAAATCTGAACCCAATGGTTGCGGGGAATAATCTTCATCAAATCAGCTTCAATTTTAACAGGCTCTTTTTGCCCAGACCACCCCAGACGTTGGGACAGACGTGCCACATGAGTATCGACGACGATCCCCGAGGTTATATTAAAAGCATTGCCTAAAACCACATTCGCCGTCTTTCGCCCCACACCTGGCAGGGTAACGAGAGCTTCCAAGTCCATGGGAATTTGTCCTTGGAACCGATCCATCAGGACCTGCGCCATTCCGATTAGGTTTTTGGCTTTGTTCCTAAAAAAATTCGTGCTTCTAATCAATTGTTCAACATCATCTAAAGAAGCTGTCGAAAGACTTTGTGGATCAGGATATTGGGCAAAAAGCATGGGAGTGACTTTGTTAACTCGCTCGTCTGTGCATTGGGCGGAAAGAATAGTGGCCACCAATAGCTGAAAAGGGGTGGAATGATCAAGGGCACAATGGGCATCAGGATAATGCTTTTTTAGCAGCTTAAGAGTCTTATCGACAGGCGATGGAATCATTGATTTTTTAGATTTTAAGACGCGGCCAGAAGTCTTAGATCGAACTTGAGTTTTATTACTCAGACTCTTGGTCACCAAAATCTCCGATGGCCTCAACGGGACAGCCGTCTTGGGCTTCTTTGCAAGCGGCTTCTTCATCGGGAGAATCTGGCTGTTTGCTGACATAGGCATGGCCATCTTCTTCGTCCATGGAGAAATTATTAGGAGCTGATAAAACACAGGCATTACAAGCAATACAAGATTGGTCGACAAACATCTTTCCGGGTTTATTATCCTTGTACTTCATTTTGATGTCAGCCACTTGAACTCCTCTACCGCGACCTACGGTCTTCACCCGCTCCTGCTCTTCTTGGATCAAAGACCTAGGCAATCTTCAAAACAGGCACACTATAATCGAAATACACCAAGAATTCCAAGTCCTTTGTCGCAATTTTGAAAGCTCTGGCTCCCTCCCCCTTCTCCTCCTATGAGAAACTGAAAGATAGAAGGAGAGTGAAAATGGAAGGACCTCGCCCCCTCACAGAGTCAGAGTGGCCGCAGCTTGTGAAATTTTTAACCTCGTCGCTACGACCAGAACACACCTGGTCAATTGAGACCGAGTATCCTACTGCGCTGAATCTTCAGAATCGACACAATATCAGGATCATGACTCACAACAATGAATTTGTGTCTCATGCCGTCGTAAAACCAATGATTATTAAGTCTCCTCACATCATTTATAAGGCCGCTGGAATTGGCTCTGTGGTGACTAACGAAACTTACCGTAACCAGGGGTTTAGTCAGAAAGTTTTACAAGATTGCCTGAATATCGCAAAAGACCAGAAGTGCGACTTCGCCATTCTTTGGACCAATCTTCATGATTACTATCGTAAATTGGGATTCGAGCTGGCTGGAACGGAATTAAGCGCTACCTTGACAGAGGAATTCGAAGCCCCCGCCCCTGGCCTGCGCTATTCATCTGATAAAAACGTTTCTGCCGAAGCAATTGCTCGGCTTTATTCCCAACACACTGTGGGAACGGTGCGAACAGCCGAAGAAATCAGAAACTATCTGAAAATCCCCCAAACCCAGCTCTACACCTCTTGGAAGCCCGATGGCACCTTGGGGGCCTATGCCGTCGAGGGTAAAGGCGCCGATTTGCAGAACTATATTCACGAGTGGGGTGGTCACGTTCCAGAGCTACTGTCTCTCTTAAGCTACATCTTGAAAGTGAAGCAGGCGCCTATCACCATCATCACACCTTATCATGCGCAAAACTTGAACGCGAAGTTGAAGGCCCTGACTTCTCAGTTTGAAGGCTTTCTAGGAATGATCAAGATTGTGGATGGGGAAGGTTTTTTCGCAAAAATAAAGCGGGCTTACCGGGCTGAAGGAATCGTTGATTTTGTCCTTGAAAGGCGCGGACAAGGCTATTTGTTTGGAGTGGGGCAAGATCTTCTGATCGTTAAACATGAAGAAGATTTAGTTCGGCTACTATTCAGTCCGGTGGATTTTAAAATGCTAGACTTCCAAAATCCCCGATCTGCCGAAACAATTTCAAAGCTTCTTCCTCTTCCGCTGTGGATTTGGGGATGGGACTCAGTCTGATGAAACTCTCCCTCCAGAAAGCCCTCCTAGCCAAGGCTCCAGCTGAAAGTAAATAGATAAATAACAAGGATTCGGCATGAAAACACTTCTTAGAAATCTGATGATCGCAGTATTTTCTTTAATATGGCTGACCTCTTGTTTTTTGGAAGCGCCAAAAGAAAAACAAGAAGAACTTGTCTCGAGTGAAAATTATGAGAAAGCATTGGATTCCCTTATTGGCGTTGGAAGCATCAAACCCACTGACATCAAGGTGGGTGATCATGACCTGCGAATTGAAACCATCAATATATCTAACAGCTTAATTCGCGAAATTTTTCGTCGCGAGCTAAAAGTGACTTCAGTTGAATGTTACCCAACCCTTCAAGATGAATTGGGCCAACCGATCCTGGATGAGAATGGAAACACTCAATGCCCGCCCAATCCACAGCAGCGTCAAATCACTTATGAAGTTCGAATCATCGAGCGAGATTCTGACGGGCAAGCCAAAGAAATTACCACCACTCGAAAAACCATCCTCGCGGTTAATTCGGATGGGTATTATGAATTCTTTGATGATGGAAACGATAAAACCATTCACTCTTGGGATTATATCATCAGCCTCCGGGGGTTCTGCCAAGGTTTCTCCACGGACCGTTACAACGTGAGGATCACCTGCTCTAATATGTCTGTGACTGCCGAAAGTTGGGGGCACAGTGGAGTTCCCCACCACTCCAGTACGAGTCCTTGGGGTCACTCGTCAGGTCCATATTTATGACTACCAGACTGGCGAAAGCCAATCCAGCAAGCTTCGTCATACCATTCGCGTGGCCCCCGGGGTTCAGGAAATTTCCAAGGTCGTGAGTTATTGCTCTGAGGGGATGCAGCAATAAGAAAATCAGATTTACTTTTTAGTGCGATGTAATAATCTAGAATCACTATGAAGAAAAAAGTCGCACTGATTTTCGGCGGTCGCTCCTCTGAACACGAAATTTCCGTTCGCTCCATCAAAAACGTATTTGAAGCCTTAGACAAAAACAACTTTGAAGGCTATTTGATCGGAATTTCCAAAGAGGGCAGCTGGTATCACATCTCTCAGGACTCCTTAAAAAAACTGACAGCGCTTTCGGACTCTCAGTTGCCTAAGGATGCCCAACCAACATCCCTGATTTGCCGCCAAAGCCAGCCATCTTTTTTTCTGTTGGATAAAGGTGTGAGTTTTGAGGTGGATGTGGCTTTTCCAGTTCTTCATGGCACCTTTGGTGAGGATGGCACTATTCAAGGGCTATTCAAGATGATGAACTTACCCTTTGTCGGCTGTGGTGTTTTAAGCTCTGCTATAAGT
>CAZETK010000006.1:43304-57542 GCA_964515195.1 uncultured Pseudobdellovibrionaceae bacterium | reverse complement strand
GGTATTCAGAATGCTAAATACATAGTTTTGCATTCCAGTGAAAAGACTAGCTTCCAAGATGTCAAATCCAGGCTGGGCCTTCCTTTTTTCATTAAACCTGCCAACACAGGTTCCTCAGTTGGAGTTCATAAAATTAAGTCTGAAGAAGACTTCGCCCCCAAACTTCAGGATGCCTTCCAATATGACGACAGAGTCTTAGCGGAAGAGTATGTGGAAGGGCGCGAGATTGAATGTTCTGTACTAGGCCTTAACAACAATCCAAAAGCTTCCTTGCCTGGAGAAATTATTCTCAACTCGGAATTTTATTCCTATGAGGCCAAATATCTGGATGAAAATGGTGCGCGAACAGAAGCACCCGCATCTTTACCTGCAGATCTAGTCAAAAAAATTCAAGACGTAGCAGTTTCAACCTTTAAGACAATGGCTTGTGATGGAATGGCTCGGGTTGATTTTTTTATCAAGAAATCCGGTGAAGTTTACGTCAATGAATTGAACACGATTCCTGGGTTCACATCCATTTCGATGTACCCCAAAATGTGGGAAACCTCTGGTATTGGTTATTCAACACTCATAACAGAACTGATTCAGTTAGCCCTCGAAAAGCACAAAAAAGAAAGCCAGGTCTTTTTTAGTTACCTGGCCTTGATGGAAGCTGAGCCTACTTAATTATAGGCCTTTAGCTCTTCGCATTTGTTATTTCTTAATAAGCAAGGGGGTTGCAAAATTCCGTCATGTCCTGGCTTACCTCTGGGTTGATTTTTAACCTCTGCTCCTTGGCCTCCCTTACCCGCTACAATATCATAAGTTATTGAAGCACGGGCCATATCCTGGATTTCAACAATTAACAGCCCCGAATTACCTCCATGAAAGCCATCCCGCTGCATAATTTTACCAGGAAGCGGCCAGATCAAGGCTGAAGGTCCATCCAGTCCACGCATTGTCACATGAAGACTTCCTCGCATGGATCGAGTTTTTAAATGAATCAGACCTCCACTCGGCGCGTTCCCATTGGGTACGCGAAAGTTAGGCGTAAAGGTTTGCAAAATAGCCCCTTCACTTTCGATCGCGTCAGCCTCGATCAGAACCCTCGCACCACCCGTGGTGAGAACGGTATTCGCCCGTAAAAACAAACGGCCATCAGTCAATGAAAGCTTTTTAGTATAATCAGAGCTATCTTTCACATCCACTAAGGGCAGCTGGGTTAAATTAATAGCACCTGTCAGAACCAGGTCTTGGGGAATTGTGACTGATACTGTTTCCTCGTGATGCCCCTGTTGCAGTCTATACTGGTATTGACCGGGAGCTATCAGAAGGTCTTCTAAGTTTTCTATCAAGACCGGCTTTTCCTGAGCGCCGACTGGCTGCCGCTGAAGGATGAATTTTTCATCTGCCGCTACCCCGAAGAACCGCACAAGATAATGCTGTGGTTGTGACAAAGGCTGAATTTCATAAGATAATTTTTGAACCTCGAGTGACAAGTTTTGCACAGGACCCGGGGAATTTTGGCTCGCTGGTGTTTTCTTTTCAGGATCACGAATTTGAATACACGCCGACATAAAAATACACAGGACCACTAAGTTTAGTTTTTGAAACATCTAGACCTCCTATAGGAAGTCTTCTGAGCAAAATTTTAAACGGGAAATCGTAATTAGCACCCCCGACTGAAGTCCGAGGAACGGATCTTGCTTCCGACAATAATGGCTTATCCCGGAGGTTCTATGAGTGCCGCAAATAAGATCGATTACTTTGAAAAAATAGAAACTCACTCTCATCAGAACTTTGTCCAAAGTCATGGAAACTGCGCCTTATGTCGCTCTCCACTACAGTTAAAACATATACGTAATGATTCGGATGCACAAATCAAAGAGGAAGCCTACTGTCCTGAATGCGACGTCAAGATCCGCGCTAGAATTCATACTCTGAATTAGAACCATCCAACAAATCGAGTATTTGAGCTACAATTAAAAAGCTTTTATCGGATTACTTTCACAATTCTCTTCAAGCCGGTCTCCCAAAAAAAGGAAGGCGCCCTTTAGGACGCCTTCGGTGACAAATTAAACAAAGTAAATGGTTTAATTCGTTGTAGTAGATGGCAGATGTTATGCCTTCCAGCTTTGACACTTGTAGGGTCAAGCTAGGAAGCCATCACCTCCGCCACGGTACTGTCACATAAAACCATAGCACCACCTCCTTCCAAGCCATCAGAATGGCTGAACACAGAATACTGAAAATTGGCAAAATACCCAAGAAATAAATCCATAAGAGAATTGAATCTGATTCATTTAAAGATTTTTTGTGATCTCACTTTGAATCTTTCTCATCTCATCGTCACTATAGCGGCGGGCTCTAGCAAAATTCAGATCGGGAATGCTCCACGCTGGAATTAAATGCAGGTGAAAATGAGGCACTTCGAATCCTGCCACCATCTGTCCAACTCGAGGGCAATTAGTGGCTTTCATGATCGCCTTTCCTATTTTTTGTGCGTTTAGATTCACCTGATGATAGACTTCCTCGGGCACCTGCCACCAATGATCAATCTCAACTTTCGGGACAACCAGAGTATGCCCCAGGTTCACCTGATCCAAAGCTAGAAAGGCGATAGTCAATTCATCTTCTGCAATTTTATAAGATGGCAACTCGCCTTGAATAATTTTTGTAAATATAGATGCCATAATGTGCTCCTTATAGCGAAAGCTTATCAGGCTAAATGTGAGATATTCAATATTAGATGACTCAGGTCGTGATAAGAAAAAATATGTCAGAAGTGGGCATTCGATTCGGCATAACATGAACAGAAATCGTGGAACTACTGATTCAGGATATATTGCTCAAAAAACTCTTTTTCTTTACGCTTAAAGGCTTGGTACTTCACTTCCGTTCCCAAAGCATCTGCCATGCGTTTGATCGCTTCGGACTCGACTTCTTTTAACTTTTCGATCTTAGCCTTCGCAAATTGTGCGTCCATTTCAGCTGCTTCCTGCTCCAGTGAAGTCACCAGAGTTCTGGAAATAGCCACTACGTTGATCGTTTTTTCTTCCGGAACTCTCCAGGTTTCGTACATATAGGAAATGGCAAAGTCAGTCCATTTCTTTTGAAGCTCTGGATCAGTGAATATTTCTGCATACCTTTGTGTTTTCAAGACGGAATCCAAATAGCCCACATGAAGCTCTAAACTCAAATCTCTTTCAAACTTAGGTCGAATCATAGCTTCTGCAACTGCTTTTGCATTTTCTTCGGTGCCAGCCACATTGCGGTTGATTTGAGGCTGAATTAAAAAGACAAATGTTAACACAAAACTTAGCGTAGCCGCCACGCCATAACCCAACCATTTGGCTTTCAATGCACGGCTGGACTCAACAGTTTTATTTGTGTGGGTTGTCAAAGAAAATTCGGCCACATGAGAGTCAAAAACTCCGCCTACGGCCTCATCAATCATTTCTCCGCTAAAATCAGCTCCAGATGATTTGCTCACTTTAAAAATAGCTTTTGTAATCTCGTTGATCACCACATTTCGCTGTTGATTAAGTAAAGATAAAAAGTCTCGCTTATGATCTTCAAGTTTTTGCTTCTCGACTTCCATCATTTCACGAGTCTGGGTTTCAAACTCTTTTTTAGTCTTTTCAAAATTAATATCCAGCTGTTTCTTTTCTTGAAGGACCTTAGAGCGGTATTCCTCCAGCTTGGCTTTTTCCTGCTCCATTATATCCTGAGTGCGTCTCGCGGCTTCAGCCCGACTTTGCTGGACTTCAAGATCCGTTTCAGACTTGATCCTTTTCTTTTCAGATTCAAGATGTCTATGAAGGTCTTGGATCTGCTCTTTTAATCTCTTTACCTCAAGATCCTGTTCATCCTGAAGTCTAATGGCTTCTTGCTCAAATTTATTTTTAAGGTCCGAATAGGATTGCTGAAGTGATTTTAGTTCCTGATCGCGGTGTTGAATATCCTCAGAGACGCGCGCATGTTCAGATTCTATGGATTGAAGCTCTTGTCGTCTGTCTTGAATTGCTTTAATGACTTCTTGCTCGCTTTTTTCAAGGCCATCAACAGCCTTCTGCAAATCCGCCACCTTGGATTTCAGCTCCAAATGATCGCTTGAGTACTGCTCCAGTTCTGACTGAACCCGAAGCAAATTCTGTCTTTGTAGCTCGACTTCTCTTTCCAGATTCTCCCTTTGCTTATTAAGAAGGGATTCCATTTCTTCGCGGTTTTTGTCATAGGACTCAGCCAATTCCCGCTGGCGGGATTGAAAATCGTTTTCCAGACGATTTTGCTTTGTCGCAAAGTCTTTTTCAATACTGACAGTTCGATCAGCATATTCACGCTCTAACCGAGCCCGTTTATCAGCGTGTTCGGATTCCAAACGCTCGGTTAACCCACGAATCCGCTTTTCAATATCCTGGACGCGTTTGGATTCATCTTCTTCCAGTTCTTTTTTCTTATGAAGGAATTCAGCCTCTAGCATGGCGACCTGGTTATGATGGTCATCCAAAGTCGTTTGTTTCTCAAAATCAAACTTTTTATAAAATTCATCTCGTTCGGCTGCAATTTCTTTATCAAGTTCTGACTTTTTATTTTTTTGGTAATCTTCACAATCCGCCTGAAGAGCGTCTAGCTCCTGCGCCTTCTCATCGATAAGCTTAAAAAGATCAGTCAGCTTTTCTTTGGCCTCGTTTTCAGCCTTTTCCACGGTCGTCCGGTGAAGATCCTCGATTAGTTCCTGCCCCATGCGCGTGTGTTCAGCGATAATTTCATCAGCCTTCTTTTGAGCCTCTTGGGTACGAATCTTATAATAATCGTCGGCTTGATGACGTTTCTGCTCGGCTTCTTTATGAATATTATGGGTGGCTTCTCGCGCTTTTTCTTCTGCTTCAAAAATCATTTGAGCTGATTTGCGTTTTGTATCAGAAATTATCTGCTGACTTTCCACTTGAGCTTTGGACAGAATATCTTCTTGCATCAGCAATGTTTGATTTTCTATATTACGAGCCTTTTCTGTGGACAAGTTGACCAGCTGATCGGCTTGGGATTGAGCCATGCCGACAATTTCCTGGGCCTTATGGTGACTGGCTTTTATGAGGCCCATCAAATTGTCTTTTTCTTCGTTTGGCAGCAAGCTTTCGGCGATGTAGTCAGTCTTGAAATGCTTTTCAATGCAACCGAGTTGCATTATGACCTCAGACTTACCAAGTTTGATTTCATCAGTCGGGGCTACGCGGATCAACCGCTTGGATTCAATTTTTTGTCCATTAAGAAAGGTTCCGTTCGAAGATCCTTGATCCGTGATGTAAATTTCACCACGCTTAATCGTGACCAGCATATGCAGTCGGCTGATCCCAACTTCAGGAATAGAAAGCACACAGTCGGGAGCTCGCCCGACGCTGAATGCTGCGCCATCCACGACTTTCTGTAAAGACCCTTCGGGAGTCTTGATAGTCGCAATGGCACAGTACAAGTCACCTGTGCCTTCGAACAGTTTCAGTATGCCCATCAAGATACCTTTTTATCTTTTACGATCGTCTCGAGTTCACGACCACGGGGATTTTTTTCTATCTCCAGACGAATCGCTTCTTCCGCCATCGCCTCAGCCGGGTCCTTGTGTTCATCAAATTCACCGATTTGGGATGGATAATCATTATTATCCGATCGGTACCAAAGCAGATCCAATGCACTTTCAAATCGATCTATCATAGAAACATAGGTTCTTTCAGGTGAAAAATAAGTGTTCCATAAGTGCATCCCTAACGAAAATGTGATTCCGAAGATGGATGAGTGCATGGCAAACCCGATCTCATTCAAAAACTTATTCATGATCTCTCTTGATGTATCGGCATCGTTCAAACTCATGCTGCCCAGTTCTGGAAGTCCCTTGGCAATTCCAATAAAGGTACCTAAAATCCCCGCTACCACGAAAAGGCCTGGCATTACGCTCACAACGTCGTTGGCAACGTTCATCGGAAAGATACCAAAGACCCGATTGAAGCATGGGTTATGATGAAAAGTAGCTTTCGTGATGTGCAACAATTTTGGAGTTTCATTTGTCCATTTTAAAAACTTCAGCTGCTTTAGAATGTCTTTCACTAACCATGCACAGCCCTGCTTCACTAAGAAGACACGGTCAGTCCAGTGCATAACCCGGTCGTATTTTCGACGAGAGTACTTTTCCCTGATTTCAAAAATTTCATAATAGGTCTTTTCCAGCATCTTCTTGGCCAGACCGTAGAACGAAACATTCTTTACGCTTCCAGGAACTTGAGATTCCATAAAGTAGTGAACGCGCTTTTCAAATTCGCGAGAGAACCACTCGTGTCGCTTTACGGTATAATTGATAAAATACCGGAAAAAACATCCAATGATAAAGAAAATACCCATAATCCATGGCAGTGCTGCTACGAAGTATTCTCCCATTTTCCACATGTTTTCCATGTTGTCTCCTTAATTACTTTTTATCATCAAAACTAAATTTAATAATAACCCGTTGAGCCTTTTGGCAATCATGCACGTCACAGTAGTTTTTGCTGGACGGATTGCGCGACTTTGAAAGTTTCTCTGCTAAGAAACTTCGCCCCGTTACTTTAATCAATGGCAAAAGGTCCTTTTGGTGATTGAAATTTAAACGTTCACTATCAAAGATATGTTGAAAAATGGCCCGGGCGCGTTTGTAACTTAGATCCATATTGTAATCGACGGCTTTTCTGACATTAGGATCTAATGATTTGGGATCGACGTACTTCCCTTGATAAGTAGGCGAAGCAAACCCAATGATCTCGACAGAGGTGATTTTGTCTCGAAGCTTATCGTCTGCAAAAAGGGCTTTTGAATATTCTGGCATGGCTTTTTCTAAAACTTTTTTCATCTGTGGCTTCAACTTAGCCGAATCATTATCAAAATAGACATCCCCGAAGTTAATAACCACTTCACCGGTTCTCTCGTTTACATCTGCCTTGACTCCGGCTTTCTTAAAACCTTCTTGAATTTTCTTTGAAATCTGTCGGCGAGCATCAGCTTCTGCTTTGGCACGGGCGAGGTCTCCCTTTAACTGGCCAATTTGTCCTTCAGCCTGCCCCAGTTTTCCTGACAGTTTACCCACTTCTCCACGGGCTTGACCCAGTTCACCGGCAAGGCTTCCGATCTTCCCTTTAGCTTGACCTAACTCACCTGCAAGTTGCCCGATCTTCCCTTTAGCTTGACCTAACTCGCCTGCAAGTTGCCCGATCTGACCCTTCGCCTGACCAAGAGCTCCTTCAAGCGCCACGGCTTTTCCACGAGTTTGAGCCAGCTGTTGAGACGTTTTACCCAATTGGCCCTTAGTGGCCTCAAGTTGCCCTTCTGTTTGTGCGAGTTCGTTGCGAACTTGCCCCAATTGGTTTTCGGCATCTGCCAACTCACGCTGATATTCCTGATTGGCAGCATGAAGTTGATTAAGGCGAGCCTCGCTATCGGCCTTCACTTTCTCCATCTGCGCCTTATAAGCTTTCTCGGTCATTTTTTTCTGTCTATAGGCTTGCTTCAATTGAGCCAATCTTTGATCTAAACGAGTATTGGCATCCGCAATCTGCTTTTCATTTTCAGCGATTTGCTGTTGTTTGGCGGCCACATCTGTTTCAAGCTGATCGATTTCGGCTTTTTGTTCATCAATTGTTGTATCTTGTTTTTCGATGAACGTATCACGTCTTGCGATAACTTCATTTTTATACATGTTGGCACCGATGATAGCCCGGATCATCTTTTGATATTCGTTCAAAGCTTGTTCTTTTTCGGCAAGATTTTTAACGCGCTTTTGTAGTTTCGAGCGCTCGTCTTTGGCCTCTTCATTTAAAAGAGAAAGTTTATCAAGAAGCTCATTGTACATGCGCTTTTCAGTTTCACTCGCAGATTCAGATGCTTTGTCTTCCTTACTTTGATAAACAGATAGTTGGCGCTCTAATTCACCGACTTTATGTTGCAAACCTTCGATTTCTCTTTTGGCGTGCACGCCGTCAGTTCCAGTTCTTAAGCTGGCTGTCACATACAACAGCAAAAAGACAACGCTCATTCCTAAAAACAAATCGGAATAGGATGTCCAAAAACTATCGTTCCCATCTCCATGTTTGCCTTTATGGTAATTGAAGGACATACGATCCCCTTTTCTACAGTCTCCTTATCGTAAAGATGGTCAATTTTTTCCACAGGACCTAGGTACAGAAGCCTGCTTACCAGGCACCTATCTGGGACTGGTAAACAATATCAAGTCGAGAGTCTAGATGGCGTGGATGATCTTTATAACAAAAAAAGCCAACCGAAAGGCTGGCCGATTAAAAGCGAAAATAAAAAGGTGGATCTTTGTCCACCCTTTGTCTCAAACGAGTATAATTCTAACCGTTGCGGATAAAATTACTATTTAAGGGATAAGCCTTCTTTTCCCACCCATTTTCCACGGGGTCGGTAAATTCGGTTATTAGCATACTGCTCTTGTGCGTGGGCACACCAGCCAGCAACACGGGAAACGGCAAAAATCGGAGTGTATATATCAGTGGGAATTCCCATGCAGTAATAGACAGTCGCCGAGTAGAAATCCACATTGGGCATCAAGCCTTTTTCTTTGTACATAGTATCGTCAATCAAAGCAGACATTTCATACCAATGCGGCTCGCCCACTTCTTTTGTCATCTTTTCGGACATTTTTCTTAAGATAGCGGCACGGGGGTCGCCGTCTTTATAAACCCGGTGTCCAATCCCCATGACTTTAGACTTGGCAGCAAGCGCATCCTTAACGAACTGCTGGGCTTTTTCAACAGATCCAATCTGTTTCAACATGATCATGACCTGCTCATTAGCGCCTCCATGTAGGGGGCCCTTTAATGCGCCAATCGCAGATACAATTGCTGAGTGCAAATCAGAAAGTGAAGAAGCGGTCACACGAGTGGCGAAGGCAGAACAGTTTAACTCATGATCCGCATGCAAAATCAGGCAAGTATCAAAAATCTTTACATGCTCTGGATTAGGGTCTTCGCCTTTGAGCATATACATAAAATTCCATGCCACAGATTTGTCTTTTTTAGGCGTAACGGGCTCGCGACCGTTACGAATAGCTTCAAATGCGCAAACAACAGAACCCATCTTAGCCGTTAAACGAAGGGCTTTTCGCTTAAAGGCTTCGTCAGACATATCGTTAGCATCCGCATCCCAATGGGCCATCAAAGAAACAGCGGTTCTTAACCAAGCCATAGGGTGAACATTCCGATTCGGTAGGGATTTAAGAACTTTAATATAATCTGGAGACAATTCCATTTCTTGTGCTAGTTGTGACTTGAATGTTTTCAACTCATCCGCATTTGGCATTTTATCGTTCCAAAGAAGGTAAACGACTTCTTCAAAAGTGGCTTTTTCAGCTAAGTTTTCAATGGTATAACCACGATAGTTAAGAGTATTCCCCACGATGGAAGAAATGGCGGTTGTGCAAGCGACAACTCCTTCAAGTCCTTTATCCACGGCTCCTTCATAAACTTTTACTTCTGCTGCCATCTTTTATCCTTTCCACCAATTCAAAGAAAATACTCAAGATATAATGTGCGGTTATATTAGCATAATTAACAGACCCTAGTACACTTTAACATTTATTTCTACGAGCCAGGAGAGGTGGGTGCTGTGGCGTACCACCGCGCCCGACAACTAGCGAAGTAGAAATAAATGTTAAAGCGTACTAAGCCAGTTTTATGATCTTCTCTTGGACTTCTATGACAATAAGACTTTGATCCCGAAGGGGCTCAAGACCATCAAGAAAACTCTGCTGTCGGTATAAAATTTCGTTTCTCAATTCATGAACGCCCCGCTTGGCCGCTGAGCGCCATGCGTCGACAAGTCGCTCTTCGCCCCAAGCCTCTCCTTTTTCATTCTGAACCTGAACCAGTCCCGGGGACGCAAGAAGCAGCCGATCCTGAGGTTGAAGTTTAAGGGAGTGGGTTTGAAAGGGTGTCGAGTAATCCGCTGTGAACTCGGGGGCCACAGGTTCTATAAATTCTAGTTTTTCCTGGTGAGCCTGTTGTCGGTAAACAGAAATCAATCCCGCAGAACAGTAATCGAGATTAAGAGTCTTGCGATCTACAACAGCATAAAAAAGGCTGGCTCGATCTGCTTCTTTCAGACTGGGAGTCAGCTCGGAAGCCATCAGCTCCAGAAAGTCGTGAGGCTTTAGCCCTTTTTTCGCCTCGACCTGGGTCGAGAATTTAATCAACAATCCCATTAAGGCAGAAGACACCGTGTAACCAGAACACGAGGACATAAAAATCCCGAACCGCCAACGGTCTTCGTGTTCAAAGATGTCAAAATAATCGCCTCCAAAGCGGGTTCCCGGAATGAACTTACTGCTGAACTCAAACCCTTTGATATTAGGAAGCTGAGTGGGAGCCAGTTTCTTTTGAATTTTAAGGGCCCAGTCCAAATCTGAAGCGATCTCGCTGGCCAGTTGAAGAAGTTTATCATTCGCCTGGCGCAGTAGCCGCTCATAATTTTTAACTTGTTGCTCGAGTTCTTGAATTTGGAGTTTTAGTTTTTCAGGCATATCTTAATCATCATACAGAATCAGAAGGAAGAGCTCCAAGCAGCCTTTTCAAAGACTCGACTTCTTGATGTGTCTTGCTTAGAAACCCAGGGGGAAATCGCAACTTTTCCTCTTCTGTAAGTGAATTCAATTGCATTTCTAGTTTCTCTTTTCGTTTTCGAATCCCTTTCACCCTATTTTGAATCTGGAGCGGGAGCCAACCTTTATAACCCCACCATTTTGCTCCCAGAAGACCAATCGGAATGGAAATTGGAGTGAGATCGGAATTTTCAATAATATTTGAACGTGAGCGAAAGTGGCCCCAAATGGCCCACACCACAGAAATCATGACTTCCCACAAAATCCAGCCCATTACAAAATAGAATTTTCGCTCTTCTACAGTTCCTGAAATCCCAATGTGCAGCCATCCAGCACCCTTCATAATCAAAAGTAAAAAAATCATTACGAACGATGCTAGCAAAGTGATAATGAATTTTTCCAAAAACAACCGTCCTGAAACTCGAGAACATCTCTGCCCCCAATAATACCAGTAGATCGCCCATCCCAGACCCTCACCGATCAGGATGGCAATGGCTGTTGTCAAAGGGATCGCTCCTACCAGGAACAACACAGATGATAAAATCAGACTCCAGTGCTCCACACGAATCAACAAAGTCATAAGAAGCGAGGCCAGACCTAAAATCAAAATGTGCGTGAGTCGTCCATCACCTAAAAAAAGAGCTATATCTAAACCCCCGGTATTGCCAAAAATAAATTCGCCGACCTTTCGAAAAGTCCAATCATATAACCCGAAAAAAACTGCCTATAGCAGAGCTATCTGAATCCACCTGGTCGGCCTTTTAAAGGCCACCATCAAAATGATAGACCCTAAAGCAATCGCGCCAGTAAAGGCCCATAAATTCCGGACGCATAGAAGTAAAATTAAAAGAGGTAAAATCCCGATCCGGGACAATGCGACTATCATTAATGATTGCATCAGATTTCTAGACTTCAATTCAAAATCAACCAACCCCTGGGCCACCGCATTCTGGGGCGACAAAGTTCGAAGCTGATGCTGAAGGATGCTGATAAGCTGCTGAAAAACTCCGCCCCCCTGATCGGCCTCCTCTTTCCAAAGAGTATTGCGAAGCACCCATGAAAAACTCCACCATGCCACCAGCAATAGAATGAATAAAACGGCGAACGTAATCATGAAAAACCCCTTGGATAGTAGACATCAAATCGTAGCAGTTTGGTTTTTAACGCGTAATCAGGTGAAAACGAAATGGATTCTGCTCTGAAGGGACGCTTGACGACAATCTTATGAAAAGATCTTTTCAGGGACTGATTCAGAACAGCCTCGGAATCTAAATCAGAACCTACAATTTCACGGAACATGACCATCTCTTTTCGCGATAAAGCCGTTTTTTTCTTTTCTGGATACATGGGATCAAAATAGACACTGGTCGGTTGAGAAATATCAATTTGTTCCAAATAGTTTAAAGCATTTCCAAAGTGAAATTGAAGCCCCTGAAGGTCCTGTCTTTGAGCTTTGAGTAAAGCCTCACTTAGAAGAAAATAAACAAGAGGATTTCTTTCAACAGCCATAACTTGAAAACCAATTCGAGCCAGTAGAACAGCATCGATCGCCAAGCCCGCCGTCAGATCTACGACTTTTCGAACACCCTCTTTGTATCCCAAGGCTCGGGCTAAAGGCTCACCAGATCCACGATGAGTGCGCCAATAGTCTTTGCGGTTTTCATCAAAATCAATTTGCAGTCTACGACCCTCTTGGTCTTGCATCCACCAGTTTTCATTAAAACCCAAAGTTAAAACAGATTTATCTTTTATCTGAATGGGAAGTTGAGCCAGCCGACGAAGTCCTTCAGTTTGATTATGAGTGGATTCATCGAGCCTTATTTGAACCATGCAAAGACCAACGGGGCTACAAAGGCTTGAAACAAAAGCTCAACGACCCATAGGGAAATAAAAGTTAAATTAAGATGGTGTCCCTTCTCACAAACACGATCAATTTGGGATCCGGCAGGCGTTGCTAAGGCATAAAGATTGGATCTCCACTTAAGACTAATAAAGGTCAGTATCAGGATGAATCCAATCCAAAGCGCAAGTTGTCCGTAAAGAGCGCGGTAAATTGTAAATCCGATAAGCGCAACTCCCCAAGTGGCCCAAAGAACCTTCTTAGCCTGATCAAAACTGAAAAGGGTCATCAAATTTTTTTCACCCGCTTCGGTCTGGGCAAAGTAAAATTGAAAATGCTCCAGTTGAAGTTCGTAAAACACAAAAAGCGACCACACCAATCCAAACTCTAAAGACTCAATCTTCGGAACAATACCATAAGCCAAACAAGGACCCGCGATCAGGGCCAAGTAAATATCCCTGACGAATCGGTTTTTTTGAATTACTCCTTTTTTATAGCCGACGTAAAAGAAAAGAATAGCCAAGGTGAAGCTGATCATTCGAAACGGCTCGAGCAACAAGGGAACGACTCCCAGAACCACTGCCACAGATAGCAACAAGCGGGTTTTTCCTTTAAGTTCCGCAACCGTGTAAACGCCGTCGGATAGCACTGCCTGGCCTTTAGCGCCACGTATGCGATCATAACCAGAAATAAAATCTTCACTGTCGATTCTTATCTGAACCGCAAGAAGAGCCAGCAAGGTTCCCAGAAAAATCAAGAGCACTTCAACACTGGATAAAAAAGGACGGTTCCAGTCGCGAATAACAAAAAAGAACAAAGGGAACAAAACGAATAGAATTTTTTTAATCGGCAAAAAGGATTTCAGTATAGCCCCCAGGGGCATTGACGGGATTTTCGAACGTGGGACAATTTCAAACGTAACTTCTTCATCCGATTTGCCGACACGAAGTGATTGAATAGGCAGTGCCCGTTCCGTTCGAGAAAAACTTCCTGTAATCAACTGTTCAAAATCGGTGGTGCCTCGCTTAGCAGTTCGGTAACGGCGGCTCATGAGGGTTTCTTTCTCCAATAAAGCAGATCTGTCAAAGGTTGGAGATCTTTTATAAGGCGCTTTTCATCACCTGAAAGCATGGACTCAAGGCTTTCGAGCAAATGGTGATAGAGGGCAATTTGCTTTTGATTTACTTCATCAAAGGATTTTACATACTGCTGAAAACGGTTCTCGCCCCCGAGATGGCTTTTAAATTCCTCCAGAGTTTGAGATCGCACAAGCTGAGAGCGCTTTTCTGCAGAGAAGTCTTGCACAACGTAAGAGGCAAAAGAGTTAAGGTATCCTGATTTCAAGTCACCCAAGATCGCCTTACCTTCATCATTTCGGACATCATAATCCAAAAGGTCATCACTTCTTTGAAAAAGAAGCCCCAGAATTTGTCCTAGTTTTTCCAAAACTTCATGGAGTCTATCATCATTTCGATTCAGAGCGTAGAAGGGAGAGCGAAGACACCATTTGAAAAGTGAAGATGTTTTGTAATTGTGAATTCGATCCAATTTATCCATGTTGACATCAAAATCTCGAATTACCGAATCTTGCAACCACTCGCCCTCTAGCAGATCCGAAATAACTTCAGCCGTATATTGCACAAGACGAATATTTCCGAAATTGGAAAGGTTGACCATCACCCGGGCGAGAAGATAGTCGCCGGCAAGTACGGCGTATTCAGGCGTGTACTTGGTCCAAGCCGCTGGTTTGCCTCGCCGCAAAATGGATCGATCGATTAAATCG
>CAZETK010000006.1:0-43294 GCA_964515195.1 uncultured Pseudobdellovibrionaceae bacterium | reverse complement strand
ATTGTGAATAAACTCTACTGTTTGTGATAGCAATAGTAGGGATTCTATTGGGACTGACAGTTTCTCGCCCACTATTTGGACTAATTTCGCCCGAAAGCCTTTGCCACCTGTAAACAAATCATCGTAAAGAGAATTAAGCCTAGGTAAATACTTAGGAAAATCTTGCGCGTTGTATATTTTAACCACGATGTGACAGGTACAACAGCGGTAACACCGTGTCAATTTTCAGATAGGAAGTGATAGAAAATGGCGGATAAGGTCAAAAAGCCTAAAAAATGGTGGTCAGAAGGCATTCGATTTGAGTGCCAAGGATCTGGGCAGTGTTGCTTGTCGCGGGGTGAGTATGGGTTTGTTTTTTTGACCCGCGAAGACCGAAAGCGCATGGCTGAACATTTAAATCTGCCTTTACGGGAGTTTACTAAAAAATACTGTGACCGCACCCAGGGTTTTTATCACTTAAAAGAAGACTCCGAACGACCTGAATGTATTTTTTTGAAGGGCAACCGCTGCGGAATCTACCAGGCCCGCCCCACTCAATGCAGAACTTGGCCCTTTTGGCCTGAAGTGATGAATGCCAAAACCTGGAACAAAGAGGTCAAAGGCTTCTGCCCAGGTATCGGCAAAGGACGCCTATACACAGAAGAAGAAATCCAAACCACAATCCTAGAACAAAAACGCTCCGAAGCCACCCTACTCCACGAAAGGGATTTGGTGCCAGGCCCTGTTTCCGGACGCAGGGGTTCAAAACCGTGATTGTTCGACTGCTACTTGCGACTACTGCCCTTGTCTTAATCAATGGACTGTTTGCCGCCGGTTCCACATGGGCAGCGACTATTAGAATTTCCTGCGGAGCCGTTGGTCGTGAAATTGAACTGTGCCGTTCCGGTTCGGAAGCCTGGGCTAAAAAGGCTGGTCATCAAGTTGAAGTGATTGTCGCTCCCAGCAATTCCAACGACCGGCTTGGCCTTTATCTTCAACTGTTGGCAGCGCAATCTCATGACGTCGATGTTTTTGTCGTGGACACCACTTGGCCTGGAATTTTTTCGGGCTTCTTTGTCGATCTTAGCGAGCACTACGAGAAAAAGGAACGCGAACAGTTTTTCCCAGCTTTTGTTAAAAGCAATACAGTCGGTAACCGTTTCGTGGCCGTTCCTTGGTATATGGATGCTGGGCTTTTATATTACCGCAAAGATCTCTTAAAAAAGTATAACCGAAATATTCCCAAAACTTGGCAAGAGCTTACGGATACCGCGAAATTTATCCAGCAGAAAGAACGAGCGGCTGGAAACAAATCCATCTGGGGCTACGTGTTCCAGGCCAGAGCTTATGAAGGCCTTACCTGTAACGCTCTTGAATGGATCTCGAGTTTCGGAGGCGGCGACTTTGTCAATGATGAGGGTAAAGTCACAATCAATAACCCCAATGCTAAAAAGGCTTTAGAGTTTGCTAAATCCTGGGTGGGAACAATCAGTCCACGGGGAGTTTTAAACTACGCCGAGGAAGAGGCACGGGGAGTCTTTCAAACGGGTAACGCGGTATTCATGCGCAATTGGCCTTATGTGATCTCTCTCGCTGATTCAGAGGACAGTCCCATTCAGGGGCTCTTTGATATCTCCCCTCTTCCACAAGGAGAACCCTTCAACAAAGCCGCTGATGGTCGATCTTCAGCGACTTTGGGCGGCTGGTCTTTAGCCGTCTCTAAATACTCTAAAAACAAAAAGGCCGCCATTGATCTAGTCCGATATCTCGCGAGTTCGGAAGAGCAGATCCGTCGCGCCCAAGTCGGCGGGTTTTACCCGACTCGTCAGCCGATTTATGACGATCCTCGATTAAAAAAATCTCTCTCCCATTTGGCTGAGCTTAAGGAAATCATGAAGACCGCGGTTCCACGGCCATCTCAAGTGACTGGACGTAAATACAATCAGGTCAGTGCGGAAGTATGGGAGGGAGTCCATCAGGTGCTTACTGGAAAAAAGTCAGCTGAGGCAAGCTTGAAACAGGTAGAAAAGCGGCTTCAGCATATAAGTCGACAGGGTCGGTGGTAAATGACCTTTAATAAAAGTGATTTTCACACCGCATGGAAATTTTGTTTGCCGGCCATTGTAATTTTGGCAGTTGTCGCTTTTTACCCCCTATTCCGCACCTTCTACTTTTCCTTTACCGATGCGACCTTGGCGGGGCTTGAAGAGGTTCACTGGATCGGATTTGAAAATTACTCTTATCTGCTCACTGACAGAGATTGGTGGCGGTCGGTTGCGAATACTCTGATTTTTGTGGGCTTCTCTGTAAGTCTTGAAACCGTGTTAGGATTAGGCATTGCCTTGGTCCTCAAGTCCCACTTTCCGGGTCGCGGTCTATTACGGGCTGCCATTCTAATTCCATGGGCCATTCCCACAGTTGTATCAGCAAAAATGTGGGCTTGGATGTTTAATGATCTTTACGGTGTGATCAATAAGATATTGATGGATTGGCAATGGATAGATCAGCCCATTGCTTGGCTTGCAGAACCTGATCTAGCTCTAGCAACGGTGGTAGTCGTGGATGTCTGGAAAGCCACGCCTTTTATGACATTATTGATATTGGCGGGTTTGCAAAGTATTCCCCACTCCATTTACGAGGTAGCCAAGATCGAAGGCGTCTCACCGATCAAACGTTTTTTTCATATCACTCTTCCTTTGGTCCGCCCGGCATTGGTGGTGGCTGTTATATTCCGGACGTTGGATGCGCTTAGAGTTTTTGATCTTCCTTATATTCTAACTTCGAACAGCCGGTCCACCGCCGTGATGTCAGTTTATGCTCGTCAACAGTTAATTGACTTTCAAGAGATCGGTTATGGATCTGCGGCTTCATTCTTAATATTTTTTATTATCGCCCTTATCACTGTGATTTACTTAAGCCTTAACCGCAACAACTTAGGAGTGTCCCGATGATCTGGCGAAGCAGTTTACGTTGGACCGGGCTTTATCTTCTTGTCGCCCTTATTTTTTTATTTTCCACCTTTCCTTTTTATTGGGCTATTGTGACTTCGATAAAGTCAGGAAGCGCTTTATTCCAGGTAGAATTCTGGCCTCCTCATATAACCTGGCAGAACTATCGCTCAGTTTTTTTGGAGCAGCCTTTCGGGCGAAATATTATCAACTCAGTCGGAATCGCCACTGTTACGGTATTACTGTCTTTGGCCATTGGAGTTTTCGCTTCTTACCCCTTGGCACGTAAGCAGTTTAAGGGCCGGAGCACTTTGCTCTTCACCTTCTTAGGCGTCTCGATGTTTCCACAAATCGCCGTTCTAAGTGGGTTGTTTGAATTGATTCGGAGCCTGGGTCTTTACGACACTTGGCCGGCACTGATTTTGTCCTACACCATCTTCACCCTTCCCTTCACAATATGGGTGTTGACCACTTTTATGCGTGATATTCCTCGCTCCATTGAAGAAGCGGCCGTGATGGACGGGGCTAAACCTTGGGTGATTATTTTCCGGGTATTAATGCCACTGCTGGCGCCATCCATGGTCACTATAGGGCTTTTGTCCTTTATCGCCGCATGGAACGAGTTTTTATTCGCACTTACCCTCACGTTAACGAATGACGCCCGTACAGTACCCGTTGCCATCGCCCTTATGAGCGGAGCGACTCAGCACGAACTGCCCTGGGGACCGATCATGGCGGCCTCTGTAGTGGTGACCATTCCCCTGATCGCTTTGGTCTTGATCTTTCAACGCTATATCGTTGCCGGGCTAACTGCCGGTTCCGTGAAAGGATAAACACTTGTGAAGTCTGTTACGATACAATTCAAAGAGTTGGTTAAACAGTATGATCGGCGCACTTTGGTGCTGGACCACATCAACTTAGAAATTGAAAAAGGTGAATTTGTCGTATTGGTCGGCCCCTCAGGGTGCGGAAAGTCAACTCTCTTAAGAACCTTGGCCGGTTTAGAGAATATGACGGGTGGTGAAATCATCATCAACGGCAAGGTGGTCAACGAAGTTCATCCTTCAGAGCGAGGACTCGCCATGGTTTTTCAAGACTATGCGCTTTACCCGCATATGAGCGTCAGGGACAATCTAAAGTTCGGCTTGAAGATGAAGGGTGTGGACCCCGTAATAATTCAGCAACGTATTGATGAGGTTTCAGAACTCCTGCAAATTAATAACTTGTTGGATCGGCGCCCCGCGAAACTGTCGGGCGGCCAAAGGCAGCGCGTGGCTATTGGACGCGCGCTTGTACGAAAGCCCGAAATTTTCCTGTTCGATGAGCCTTTATCCAATCTTGATGCCCAGTTGCGGTCACAGATGCGCATTGAACTCGCGGATCTTCATAGAAAAATTGGTTCCACTACGGTTTACGTAACCCACGATCAAGTGGAGGCCATGACACTTGCCACCCGCATTGTGATTCTGAATCGCGGCCGAATTCAACAGGTAGGTTCGCCGCTTGAAGTGTATCACAATCCTGCCAATGAGTTTGTCGCCTCGTTTATCGGTAGTCCCAGCATGAACTTAATCCCAGGCGACTTACAATTGAGTCAAACACATTGCAGCTTTCACTTCGGTGATCAGAAGCTAAGTATACCTGCTCACTACGCTCCCCGAAAACCTGGACGCTACACTATGGGCATTCGGCCCGAAAAAATCAGTTTGGATACCCAAGGTCCAATTTTAATGAGAGGTAATTTGTTGATCATTGAACCACTCGGCAATGAGTTTTTAGTGGTGTTAAAGTGCGGCGGTCATCAACTGACCTTGCGCATTCAAAAGTTGCCAGAGGGGCAAAGCTTCCAAAGTGGAGAACCTATCGAGTTTTCCGCCGAACCCCAAAACTTTTTATGGTTTGATCCGGGCTGCGAAGGCACAAGAGTTCATCTGGACCGTTAGTAAAATAATGAATGCTTTTAGAAAGAATTTGATATTCCTTCTTGATCTACGTAGCATAAATTGTGGCTTTAATGAATACGCACCTCATTCCTATCTCTTATCCTCTTGATGAGAAAAAGTTCATTGAAGCTTATAGTCAGTACGCCTCAAAAGCCGAAGCCTATAGCGATCCGCGAATAGAGACTCCTGTGGAGCATTGGAAAATTTTACGTTTCGACCCAACCCGTGTGCAGAATATTCTAAATGATTTGAATGTAGAAGGAAGCACCTCTATTTATCTACTCGAAAAAAACAAATCATTAAAGCCGCATAAAGATTATGAAACTCAATGCTCCCTTAATTTCATTCTTGGCGATGACGAGCCGGCCCCGGTTATTATTGAAGGTCGAGAGTATTTTTACAAACAATGCCTATTAAACACTCAAAGACTTCATTGGGTCAAAAATGGCAATCGAGACCGATTATTATTCAAAATCTCTATTTTTGATATGAGTTTTGAAGAGGTCGCTCAGCGAATTCCCCTTTGCTTCAGAGCACAGCAAATCTAAAAAGTTAAAAATGCGCAGATCAACGTAAAAATTTTTGAAGCTTTTCGAAAATGGCGTCTTTGTCGCGCTTCGGATCAAAGATAAAAGCTTTTTGAGGCTGATCCACAGGGGCCACGACCATAGCTTGAGCGTTGGGTGGACAAATCCCCAGACAGCTGGAAGTCATCACCCGAATATTTTTACCGCACCCCATCTCTTTGAATCTGGATTTAAATTCTGATTTCAAGTCTTCTGCTGTGCCAGTGCCCTTGAAACAGTTTGTGCAGATCCAGACACCGGCATCTTTCCAAACAGGACGCTCATTTTTGATCGAATCGGACTTCATGAATGGCACCTTCTTCTATCAATTGAAGTATTTTTCTCTCTTGTACCTTTCCTAATTCAGTACGGGGAATTTCATCAATAGAAAAGATATTTTTGATCCGCTCAAAAGGCATCGCATTACTTTGAAATCTCATCAATTGCTTAATAATATCTTCTATCGGTTGAAATCCTGTGATGACACTGTGGTCCCGCACCCTGTCATCCTTCTGAATGATCATAATAATGCGATTTTCAGTTCTTTCATCAGGCATGGCCATTATGTGAAAAAACTGGGCTAGCTCCAATCCATTTATAGCAAACCATTCATCTCGCAAACCAGCTAGCGAGACCAACTCACCCGAAATTTTTACCACGTCATTGGATCGACCTAATATCATCGGTCCCTGCTTCATCATGGAAGCTGAGTCTTCTGTGATAAAATATCCGTTGGATAACAAAGGATGTGTCAACTCAATGTGTCCTTTTACGACCTGGGCATAGGCTGTAAAAAGACTTTCGCTTTTTATCGCAAGTTGCCCGCCAATGATGTCAAGACTCACATGTGGAAGAGCTTTTAAATGCTCATGTTCAATCGTGGCCACCGTCGAGCAGAATTCTGTCATGCCGTAACTGGAAATCATGTTCCAGCCCAATGCTTGAGCTTGCTTATGCAAAATCGGGCTTAGCCGTCCGCCACCTATAAGAACGCGAAGCCGTGACGGTCCACGCAAGCCAGCTTTGACAAGATCATAAACCTGAGTGGGGACCAAGGATGTCCATGTCGCCTTTGTCATCTCAAGAAGTGAGTGGAAGTTATGGGGGTCCCATGCTGACAGCATTTTCTCGACTTGAAACTGACGAAGGTGGGCCCGGGCCTCAATAGCAATGCCACCCACATGAAAACGCGGAAGACACTGAAGCCAAATATCATTGGCCAAAGTAAACACATGGTTATTGAACCCTTGAGCTGCCGCCAAGAAAGCCTTTTTAGACAGAAACACCATTTTATAAGAGCGAGAATTCGTGACAGTCGTGCCAGAGGTCAAAAAGCCCAAATGACCTTCGAGCTTATGTCGATAAACAGTTTCTGTAAAAACACGATGATAATGTGACTGCAGCTCCTCGCTCATACGAGGATTTAAAAACAGCAGACTTTCATCTGAATCCCAATCAATTGGGGATTTTGAATTTACCGCGTTCGTAGTTGATTCCACTTTTGACTCTTTAAAATAAAATCAAAGCCAATGCCCCATCCACCGACTTTTTTAATATAGGGCCCTTGAATGTTTAATAAAGAATTAAACTCTGTCGGCTCGAAGAGATCAAAGGTTAAACACCCTGGATCCAACATATAATTCGAATATTTTTTATAAAGGTTTTGGGCAACTTGTGCGCACTGCATGACGCCTAGGGGGTGGCCCATATGACTTGTGATCGTCATTTTTTTATTCCACTTTAAGGCTTGCTCCAAACGCGCGTTAACATCTTCATGGGTCGGTTTAATCACCATAACCTCGGCTTGCACGGGTTTTTCCTCACGAAGGGAAATTCGCTTTAACTCCCAATCAATAGCCAAAGGAAGAAGTTCATTCGCTTTTTTCCAGGACTCAGCTTCATAGGGAAAGGGGTCTTCGACATACTCAATCTGTCGTTTGGCCGCAGGTGATAAATCCTCAACAAATCTCTCGAAGCCGCTGAAGGTCAGGCGACTATTAAAATCCAACCGGATTTTAATATTATGAGTTAACGAAGCGCGATTAAGAAACTCCAGCTCCTCATCCAAACTTTTCCCCACTTTAATTTTCACTCGAGAAAAACCGGCTTTAACAAAAGGATCCAGAAGCTCTACGGTATGAGGGTCAATACGGGTGATGATGGCGTTATTTTTAAGCAAAACATGATTGTCGTAGGTATTTTGACGCTCACGTCTTCCGGTTGCATCAATGGATGCGAGCCAAATGGCTTGCTCTACTAGAGCGGTTATTCTCATCTGCCGCAGTTCGGCCAGATGAAATTCTAACTCTTCGTCTCCGAACTCAGGCCAAGGGTGGAGGTCAGCATAACCTACCCGATCACTATCCCACTCAACTTTAATAATCGCGCCTTTACGAGCCGAAGGTGTTGGCTCTTTTTCTTTAAATTTTTTCGGCTGAAGGTCATAAAGTGAGTAGTAAAACTTCATGCGACCAATAACCCCACCATTAAGAGCCCACAAAACACCAGAGTATGAAGTGAAGCCAAGCCTAAAAATCGATTGTATTCAGCGCTGGGCTCCGTGATGAAAATCTTATTCACTAGGGGAACAGCAATAAAAAGCGCGAAGAAGGGCAGTACGGCGGCATGGCTGTAGTGAGGAATCAACCAGTACGTGCAAAGGAAATACGGAAGATACATAGCCAAGGCAATCTCCCATCGTGCGCCCCCTTTTCCCAACCGCACGGCCATTGTTCGTTTCCCCGCCTGGGCATCCCGCTCTCGATCGCGCAGATTATTGATGGCAATCAAAGTCGTAGAAAGCAGCCCCACCTGTAACCCCAGCACAAAGCCTTCAGGTGACCAAATACCCGAATGCAAATACATGGTGGTCGACACAGCTATAACGCCAAAAAATAGGATCACAAACAAATCGCCTAATCCCACGTAAGCCAGAGGAAACGGGCCTGTCGTATAGGCATAGCCCATTAAAATAGAAACCAGCCCAATGATGACGAGCGGCCACCCCCCCGCCTGAACAAGAGGAATTCCAAAAATCAACGCCAGTAAAAAAGCGATACTCCCCATAACCATGACTGCTTTGGGTGAATAAGTTTGAGCTTGAGTTAACCGCGTAGGCCCCATCCGCTTTTCCGTATCAGCGCCATGCAGATAATCGGCCGCATCATTAATGAGATTCGTTCCAATTTGAATAAACAGAGCTCCCAGGAGGGCACACCAAAAAATAAGGGAGCTGAACTCACCGAACAGCGTGTAAGAGGCGACAGAGCCCACAACAACTGGTACGATAGCTGCGGAAAGAGTTTTGGGCCGGAAAGCCTGAAAAATTAATGAGATTTGACGAATTGCCATGGAATCGATTTAAAACCTAAAGTTGATCAACTTGAAGGGATGATGCATGTCAGGAAGCGAAATAGTGCTGTTTTTAGTGGGATTTATGATGGGGGCCGTGGCCATTGGGTTAGCCTTCTGGTTTCGCAGCCGAGATACCGAAAAAGCTCAAGAGGTCCTGCAGCAGCAAATGGAACTCTTAGCTCACAGAATTTTTGATGAGAAAACCAGGCGCTTTGAGGATCTCAGTTCAAAAAGTCTCACCTCTCTGATTGATCCGCTGAAGGAACGACTTAAAGACTTCGAACAAAAGGTGGAACAAGCCTACTCCGTTGAACGAAGCGAAAGAGGCGTTTTGAAAGGTGAATTGAATAAGCTTCTTGAGCTCAATAATGTTATGGCCCAGGAGGCCCAGAATCTTTCGAGAGCTTTAAAAGGTGATGTCAAAACTCAGGGTAATTGGGGAGAGATGATTTTAGAAAATATACTAGAGCGATCGGGGCTTCGAGAAGGTGAAGAATTTATCTCGCAAGGCACTGGAGCCGGGTTGAAATCTGAAGAAGGTGGACGCCTATTACCGGATATCATTGTCCGCATTCCAGGAGGCCGTCATCTGGTTGTCGACTCAAAGGTAAGCCTAAAAGCTTACGAGGCCTACTGCAACGGCGATTGTGAAGAAGAGAGAACCCGATTCGCCAAGATGCACATTCAATCCTTAGAAAATCATCTGAATGGGCTCTCCAGCAAAAGTTATCATTTAGCGGATGGACTTCTAACTCCTGACTTTGTTTTATTGTTCATGCCTCTCGAGCCAGCCTTTGCTTTAGCCTTTAAGGAGAAACCTGAAATCTTCCAAAATGCATGGGAAAAAAATATTGCCATTGTCAGCCCCACGACTCTTCTGACCACATTGCGAACTGTGGCGGCCCTTTGGAAACAAGAAAAACAGCAGAAAAATGCCTACGAAATTGCCCGCCGGGGAGGCCTTCTTTACGAAAAATTCGCCTCCCTTTTGAATGATCTCAAAATTCTAGGTGATCGTCTGGATTCTTCTCAAAAGGCCTATTCCGAGGTGATCAAAAAAATGCATGAGGGTCGTGGTAATCTTATGAATCAGGTCGAAGACCTAAAAGAATTGGGCGCTAAAACAGAAAAGCAGCTCCCCACAATTACTTAGACTTTCACACTGGGATTAGCGAATTAAAGGAGCCGGTGATATTTTGACGTTTTATCACATTCCTATTTGCCGTAGGCCAATTGTTCCAGGGCCGTTGAGTTTTCAATTATGATAATTCGACCCTCGCGTTTAATAATTTCCGCTTTTTCAAATTCGCTCAGGGTTCTTGAGAGCACTTCAATGGCGACCCCACAGAGATCCGCCAGAGTCTTGCGGTCAATGGGAGCCGCGATGATACAATTATTGCCGCCGATACATTTTCCAAATCGATGATGCAACTCATTTAAAGTTCCTGCGATCCGAGTCTTGGCTGTGCTATGTTTAAGAGAAAACAAACGCTCCTCTTGGGAAATCAAGACACGCATTAACCATAAAATGACTTCACTGGTTAGCGTATCACTAGCATTTTGGATTGCTAGAAAGTCTTCTTTCTTAAAGAACGAAGCTGTAACTTCAGACAAGGTTGTCAGCCCATAATGTCCGGATCGACTATGCCATCTTGCAAATCCGGCAATGTCATTAGGACCTGCGATACGAATAACCTCTCTCAAATTGTCCCGGCAATAGGTTACTTTGGTGAAACCTTCATGGAGGTAGAAGAACCCATCACAATTATTAATGTTAAAAGTAACGGACTGGCCGGCCTTAAAATGATGGATCGTTCTGATCCGTTTAAGGGCAGCGCGGTCTTCTTTACTGGCGCCCGAAAAATAGGAATATTTTGAAAATGGATATTCTATCTTGAAGTGTTCGTTCTTAAGCAGCCTTAACCCCATCTATGCACCAACCTCCGGATAAATAACAACAGCGATCTGCATAAATTCTCATATTCAGTAGAGTCTCGGGAAGACCAGTTCTTAAAAAAATTATGACTTAAATCAAACTCTGAATTTACGGACTTAATTTTTTAGTCAGGCACCCGAAAGATTATTCACATATTTTTAAAGGATTAATTCTCAAGTGGATGATTTTGATGAATTCAAAAAATGCTTTTTAGAGGAAGCAAAAGAGCTTCTTTCTAGTATCGAGCAATGCTTTCTAAGCCTTGAGAAGCGACCCGACGATCTTGAAAATCTTCATAAAATATTTCGGTGTGCTCACAACTTAAAGGGCTCATCAGGTGCTGTCGGCTTCAACGACCTAACTGACTTCACTCATAAGCTTGAGTCACTGTTAGTTGAGCTTAAAGAGGGTCGGATTGCGGTTTCGGGCGCAATCGTTGACTTGCTTTTACGAAGCAACGATTATCTGCTTGAAACAATTGACCTTTTACAAAACGACTTAAGGGCGTCTTATAAAAACCCCCAACTCTATAATGAGCTGGCAGCGGCGCTCGATCATAGATCGGTCAGTGAAGTTTCTATGGAGGGGGTGCCTACCGAAAGCGTTGGTACAGACCTTCCTCTTGAGGCTCACACTCTCGGTCTAATTCCGCGAAGTTCCAGTCCGTCGACGTCTGAAGTAAAAGATGAAAACATTCGCGTTAGCCTCCTCAGAATCAACGAACTGATTAACAATGCTGGCGAGCTTGTTATTTACCAAAGTGTTCTACAGCAACAAAGTCTTGCTCCAGGCGTAAGCATTCCTCCACTGATGAGGGCTACTTTGGCCGCCATGAAAAAAATCATTCAAGGCACCCGTGACCTGACCATGGGTCTTCGAATGCTTCCCATTAAGCAAACCTTTCAAAAGATGCAAAGAATAGTGCGAGACACCTCGAAAGCCCTGGGCAAAGACGTGGAACTCCATTTATCAGGAGAAGAAACCGAAGTCGATAAAACCGTTCTTGAACAAATTGCCGACCCATTGGTCCATCTAATAAGGAACGCCATAGACCATGGCCTAGAAAGCACTGAGGCTAGGATAGCCGCTGGAAAATCTTCAATTGGTCATATTTTTCTATCGGCCTATCATCGGGCTGGGCAGGTCGTGATTGAGATCCGAGATGATGGTCAGGGTTTAGACGCTGATAAACTCATACGGATAGCAAAAGGCAAAGGCTTAATAGCCGAAAATGCCCAACTCACTCCGGACCAAGCTCATCAATTGATATTCGCACCAGGGTTTTCCACAAAGGCAGAGGTCACAGACGTATCAGGGCGTGGGGTTGGTATGGACGTCGTTAAGACAAATATCACCCAACTACAAGGTCAAATTGAAATTGAAACTACTCTGGGGGCTGGAGCCTGTTTTCGAGTCATGCTCCCGTTAACCCTTGCCATCGTGGATGGTATCGTCATTCGCCTGGGAACAGAGCGATTTATCATTCCACTTGCACAAGTGAGCGAGTTCTTTAGGCCCCAAATATCTGACATAAACTATATTTATGACCGAGAAGAAATTCTGACTTTAAGAAGCGAAACCCTACCTGCATTTCGACTCAATCGTCTATTGGAAATCCAACAACACCAAGAGCATAAAGTATCCGAGACTACCGCATTAATCGTTCGCGATACCAGCAATGGATCTTTTGCTGTATTTGTCGATGAAGTCATTGCCCAACAACAAATCGTCATTAAACCTCTGGGAAATGAACTTAACGGTCGAGTTGGGTTTATGGGTTCCGCCATCCTAGGTGATGGCAAACCGTCCCTGATTTTAGATCTTCACGAAATGACTAAAAAAATAAGAAGTAAAAAGAAAAAAAGTATGGAGGCCGCATGAGTGATAACACATCTGGGTCGATCACCACAAAAAGTGAGAACGATCGACGCTATATTGCATTTTCCCTAGGATCGGAGCAGTACGCGATTCCCTTGCTGCAAGCAAAGGAATTTATTGGCGTAACCGAGCCAACACCCGTTCCACAAACACCGGAATATTTTGAAGGCATTATTAATTTACGTGGGCAGGTGATCTCTGTGATCGATCTTCGCAAAAAGCTACGGCTTCCCAAGATCGATAAGGCTACTGAAGGAAGTAACGAAAAATCCATTATCATTCTGAATTTGGGCAACTTATTTTTAGGCATGATCGTGGACTCCATCAACAGCGTTCTTGCATTAACAGATGAAGAGCTAGGTCCGGCACCGACACTCGAGTCTTCATCGACAGAAAATTACATCATTGGTGTTGCCCGAAAAGATAACAAGCTGACTTTGATTTTGGACATCGAGGCCTTGCTGAATATCCAGGACATGGCGGCCCTTCAAAAACATTCACAAAAAGCAGCTTAAACATTTAGGAGATATTAAACGTATGAAAAATTTTAGTCTTAACAAAAAAGTATCATTTATTATCGCACTTTTCATTATCAGTTTGATTCTAATTTCCACCATGGGAATTCGAAGCCTTTCAGCAATTGATAGCTCGCTAAAAGAAATCGTTAATAACAATGTTAACCGGGTTGTGAATTCGAACAGCACACGCGCCGCTTTTCGAAATGCGGCCATCACTTTGCTAAACTTTTTGGCCGAAGACAACAAAGAGGCCCGCCGCAAGGTCCACGAAAGATCTCTGACTGAGCATGCTGAATATTTGAAGTTGTTCGAAAAAGCCTTAGCCGAGTCTTCAGAACGTGTGCGTCCTATGTATTTGAAAACAAAAGATTTGTACCTGAAGTGGTGGGAAGTAGCCTCTCAAGCTAAAGAGGCTAAAGAGGCCCAAATGCCTTTCAATGAATTTTATGCCGAAAACCGACGGTTACGCGCCGAAGCTGAAGAAGTATTAGCCGAAATGGTCACCATTAATATGGAGATGATGGAAAACGCTAAGATGTCTGCTCAAGATCTCTATGAATCGTCACGACTTATGATGATAATGACCAGCATACTAGCTACGCTCATAGCCTCTATTTTAGCTTTTATCGTTATGAAAGCGACATCTCAGACCATAAACCACGTTATCGAGGCTCTAAGAGCCGGCGCAAGTCAAGTCAGCAGCGCTGCTCAGCAAATTGCTTCATCTTCTGAAGAATTGTCTCAAAGCTCAACAGAACAGGCCGCATCTCTTGAAGAAACAGCTGCATCCGTTGAAGAAATGAACTCTATGATCGCAAAAAACTCTGAAAATGCCAGCGCTGCGGCCCAGACTTCGACTCAGTCTCAAGAGACTGTTAATGAAGGTAAGCACGTTGTGCAGAAGATGATCGAATCCATGGATATCATCAATCGAAACAGCGAAAGAATGGGTGAAATCGTCAAGGTCATCGAGGACATCGGCGCTAAAACGAAAGTCATCAACGATATCGTTTTTCAAACAAAGCTTCTCTCCTTTAACGCTTCTGTTGAGGCCGCACGGGCTGGGGAACACGGAAAAGGTTTTGCCGTCGTCGCCGAAGAAGTGGGGAATCTCGCGCAAATGAGTGGTAATGCGGCTCATGAAATCAGTGCTCTACTTGATGACAGCACTCAAAAGGTTCAACAAATTATTCAGGAAACCAAGGCTAATGTTGAGTCTGGTGCCAACGTCGCTCGGCAATGTGGTGATGTTTTCGAAAATGTAGTTCATAATGTTGAAAAAGTCACAGGAATGGCCGCTGAGATCTCCATAGCCAGCGAAGAGCAAGCCCGTGGTGTTTCAGAAATTACAAAAGCCATGGCACAGGTGGATCAGGCTACTCAACAGAACTCTGCCACCAGTGAGGAATGTGCCAGTGCTTCTGAAGAGCTCGCGGCCCAAGCCGAGATACTTGAAAAAACAGTCAATGATCTTGTCGCCGCGATTTTAGGTGTAGGTGCAGCCGTTGCTCAAGCTGAGCAACCACGACCAGCTTCACAGAAGCAAGCTAAACCCAGCTCTTCTCAGAATGTCGTGCATCTGAAGCCGGCATCTCAGTTAAACTCGGTGGCAGGGCTCAAAAAGGCATCCGGGGACGCCCCCTCTTACAATAACCCTGGTTTTGAAGAAGTTTAAGGTAGGTTAATTGTGGAAGAAGCCTTGAAGAACAGACAATTTAGTTTAGATGAAAGAAGCGAGCCTGTCCTTCATGCCGATGATCTCGTCTATTTCTGCGAGCTCATCCACGGCTTATGTGGCATTTCACTGAAATCGTCAAAGCAAGACTTGGTCAAATCGCGTATTCGTTCACGGTTAACTGAACTGGGAATGAGTTCTTATGGTGAATACCGGGAGTTTCTTCAAAGTATCCCACGAGAGCATGGCGAAATGCAGACGTTCATTAATCTTCTTACAACCAATAAAACCGACTTTTTTCGGGAGCAAAAACACTTCGACTTTCTTGTTCAGAAACTACTACCTCAGTGGTTAAAATTAGGGGAAAAAACTTTAAAAGTATGGTCAGGAGCTTCTTCTACAGGTGAAGAGCCCTACACCATTGCCATGGTCTTGGATAAATATCTGCCCAAGGATCGTGACTTCAAAATTTTGGCCACAGATATCGATACTGAAGTGCTTCAAACTGCAAGAAATGCCGTTTACTCGGATATGAAAATCATGGAAATACCAGCCGAGTACCAAAATGACTGCATCGATAAAGGACGCGGCTCGGCTGAGGGATGGTTTCGCATCAAATCCCGAATCAAGGATAAGGTTGTATTCAAACGGCACAACCTTATTGAGATGTCCACGCCAGGCGAAAACACATTTGACCTTATTTTCTGTCGAAATGTTTTTATCTATTTTGATCCTGCCTCTATTGAAGCTGTGGTTCGAAAGTTTTACTACTCAACTAAGGCAGGAGGACATCTCTTCATTGGTCATTCTGAATCGCTTCAAAGCATTAAGCATGAATGGAAGCTTATAGCTCCTTCCACGTTTCGGAAGGGTGGTTAATGGCGTACACGTCTGTTAAAGACATTCCTCTATGTGTCGGAGAACTCATAGTGGCTAAAGGGCCCGTGACTGTTTCAACAGTTCTGGGCTCATGCGTCTCGGTGTGCCTATTCGTGAATGATCAGTCTGCAGGAGGCATGATTCACTTTGCTCTGCCCAAACCTATGGGCAATGTTCAACTAAATGATGAGTACCGTTATGCCAGTATTGCGATTCCCAAACTTATCAAGGAGTTAGTTCGTTTGTCGGGTTGCGAGATCTCGCAAATATCGGCCAAAATTGTTGGTGGTTCTTCTGAGGAGGATACTCAATTTAAATCCCAGCACCAAGCTGGACTTGAAAACATCCGATCCGCTAAGACGCTACTAACAGAGTATGGAATTCCTATTGTGGGCGAATCAACAGGTGGCAGTACCGGACGAAAAGTGATCTTTCATATTCCGAGCGGACGGTTGCAGGTCGCCAAGATAGCTGAAACCAAGCCCCCAACACAGTTGCCCGAAAAGGTCGAAAAAAAAACCCTATCAAGGCGAAAAGTATTAATTGTCGATGACTCAAAAACAATCCGAGATTTATTAAAGCGAATTTTAAGTACAGATCCCGATCTTGAAATTGTCGGCTTAGCTGCGGATGCCGTTGAAGCCGATCACCTTGTCAAAACCCTGAAGCCCGATGTAATAACCCTTGATATCCATATGCCGATCATGACAGGACTCGAATGGTTGGCGAAGCTGCTTCCCAAAAATCCTATACCTGTTGTCATGATTTCATCTCTCCAGTTTCAGGAAGGCAATGAGGTTTTTCGCGCCCTCGAACTAGGAGCCGTGGATTATATCCAGAAGCCCTCATTTTCCGATATTGGGAATGCGGGGCCACTTATTCGTGAAAAGATCAAAGAAGCTTCTTTCGCCAAGGTCATTCGACATAAGCAAAACTTCACACCCACTTTGGTCAGTGAAGCCATTGATTTGAAGTGTGTTCTCGCGATTGGCGCCTCAACAGGCGGAACAGAGGCCTTAAGGAATGTCTTAAGCGCTCTCCCTAAGCAGATACCGCCGACTGTGATCGTTCAGCACATTCCACCTGTTTTCTCAAAAGCCTTCGCTGATCGGATGAATCAATTATGCCCCTTTGAGGTCAAAGAGGCCGAAGATGGTGACGAACTTCAGGAAAGCCGAGTTCTAATTGCTCCGGGTGGAAAGCAAATGAAGGTGGTAAAGTCCCAAAAAGGCTACTGTGTTCGCATCACCGATGACGAACCCATGAATCGCCACAAACCTTCCGTCGATTACCTTTTTTACTCTGTTGCTCAGATCATCGGTAAACGTTCTATCGGAGTCATTCTGACAGGGATGGGAGCTGACGGAGCCAAAGGTCTGCTTACCATGAGGGAGAAGGGCTCTGTTACCATTGGTCAAGACGAGCAAAGCAGTGTGGTTTACGGAATGCCTCGAGCCGCCTTTCTTTGTGGCGCCGTTCAAACAGTGGCTCCTCTTTCTGAGATCCCAAGCCTGATAATCAAGCAGCTTTATCATAAAAAGGCCGCCTAATCTCTAGGCCCGCTAGTCTCGAAGCTAACTTCATTTCTTATCACTATCGAATCCTAGATAAATGATACGGAAGGAATAATCCTTAGCTGGTACCCAGTTTGCATTTTCCCTGCTTGAAAGTTTTTACCAGGAGCTCTTATGCCAACTAATTTGAAATCAATCGGAATGTGTCTCATTATGATACAAGCTTTGGCCATTTTAGGCTGCAAAAATGGTGGCGGAAGCGGAAATTCGTCACTTCGAAGACTGGCAGTTAAACCCATTAATATCCCCGCTGGGCAGTTGGCAAAACAAGGGGAAAAATTGACTAAAGGTTTTGATGGCGAGCTTTCAGCCGATTCTTATACGGTTGAAGCCGATGGAAAAAAGCAGGAACGCAGCAAATCTCGTTGTGGATTCAAGATTGTGGAAAGCAACAACGAGCACTCTATTGAAATTACCTTAGGCGATTATTCAACAAAACTCCCGATTACAAAAACCATGTACGAAGAGAATTTCAAAAAAGTCGCCTCTTTGGAAAAAGCTGTCCAAACCAAAAGTGTGGACGCTAAAAACCAAACCCTTACTTTTGCTACGATTCAGTCGACAACCCATAAGTCAAAGCGCGCACTATCTTATGATCAAGCCCGATTTGTATTTTCTGAAACCAATTTGGATCTAAAAAATCTGAAGGATGAAGAACTCGAAAAATACCGCCAGATTCTTATTAAAGAAAGTGATGCGACAGACGTGAGTTACTTCCGTGATACCTTCAAATTTATTACAAATGGCCAAAGCTTTTCCGGGATTGATTACACCAATAGCCGCTATGTAAATGGCTCGGCCGCTAAGAAAAAAGCTAACAAAATTGAAGAAGGTGAATTTAAAATAGAAGCAGTCCTTAACTGCCAATTTCATGAAGAACGAAATGATAAGACTTCAGAGCCTCTTAATAGTAACAGGTGATTTATCGAAGCTCTGCCAACTTGATTGCCACATCCAATCCTGAACTCTGTTCTTTGATCGAAATGGACGGGTTAGCCACCACGCGAGCTTGAAGCTTTGTGAAGATAGGCTCGCGAATCGCCAAATTGTTGTCTTGAAGCACGCACTGACGGCCTCGACGCTTTTCCACGTTGATCACAACGGGAGCCTTCACATTGGCTGTCATTTGCGTCGGATCTTCTGGAATTGTGATGATACAAAAAGCGTGGGCGCGACTTGTATCCTGCATACCCAAAGACTCTAGATCCGTGCGATTCAAATTGACCTTGTAATTATCTACAAAAAGCTCTGGCTCGAGCACTGGAAAAGCAATGGCTGGCGATTCGCAGCTTTGCAACCACGCAAAGATGTCGTCATTGGGATCATCCAGTAGAACGAACTTTTTTAAATCCTGAAAACCCAATAGGCCTTCAGGAAAAGTGAGGATATCGTCCTCGGTAAGCTGAACCTGACCAAAACGCGAAGTTTGGATAACCAAGAGCCCCCCCAACGTGCATTCAGCACCGAAAAAGCTATACTGACTTATATTTTAGACAATTTAAGATTTCAGTACGGCTAGTTCTTCTTTAAATCTGGACCTAAATCCAGATCGGATCAAAGAAAAAGACGCAGTACGACGCGCGGCTTAATGCGGGAAGATGTCAGAGGTCGTTAGGGCTTTAAGAGCTTCGACACAGATCGGGTCTTATCAGAGCTGACGTGGGCGGATTGTTCATTTTGTTCTTGGATAGCTAAGTAGACTTCTTCTCGGTGGATTTTAGTATCTTTCGGAGCCTCAATACCCAAGCGAACTTGTTTTCCTTTAATCTGCACGACACGAATCTTAATGTGATCGTCGATTGCGATGCTCTCACCTAACTTCCTTGTAAGTACCAGCATGGTATGACTCCTTCATACTGAATATCGGCAAACTTTTGAGGAACTGTAGGTATTCGAATTAACGAAGGAAGTCAAGAAGGCTTCTCTGGACCATCTTACTGGAGGTTTCCATAGTCGCCTTTAGGGCGCTCTCAGTCTTATTTATATCACTTACCAGTTGGAACACATCAGCATCTTCCATCTGCGAGGCCATACCTTTGTTGTCCACTATGGCTGTCTGTAGAGAGTCTGTTGTGGCATTTAATGAGGCCACGCGGGATCCGAGCTCGGCACGCGCCAACACCACTTGCGAGATCGACTGGTCCAGTAGATCCAAAGTTTCTTGAACACCAATTTTATCATTGGTCTTAAGACTGACTTCCAGCCCCTTAAGAGTTTGAAAAATATTCAAGCCTCTTTGTTCATCCACAGGATCAGCTTTACTCAAATGACCCGACTCACCCACCGAGGCAAGGCCGCGAGTGATCACGCGATTATGCTCTTGTTCTTGCTGGATTTGCTCAATCTGATTCTGCTCCTGGCGATACTCTTGCAGCTCTTCCACCGTGCGCGGGATTTGAGGAGCCGTTCGAATAATACCGTCACCCGCTACGCCTTTACCAAGAAATACTTTACTGCCCGCGAGATTCATTCCCACAAACGCGTCTTTGTGAATCTGGATCTTGATATCTCCATCATCTCCATAATACTGACCGTGTGTATCAAATGGCTGCTTAAGAGTTTGATATCCACCGAAAATAAATCGATCACCCAATTTTCGATTTCCGATTTGAAGTGCATGCTGATAGATCTGACCGATCTCTTCGGCGGTAATCCTGCGGGTCTCATCGCTGGCACCCGCGTCGCTGGCTTGGGCAATTGCTAATTCTTTCGCCCGCACAAGGGCTTCGTTTAATTCACCCAGGGCTTGTTCCGAAAATTCTAAGAATGATTTAGCCTGATTAATATTCTGAATAAATTGTTTATACCCTCGCTCGTCCGTACGGGCGGCGAGTACCCGTGATGAGGCTAATGGATCATCACTAGGCCTAGTGATTCGCTTTTGAGTGGCCGCCTGGTTTTGCAGATTCGCCATGTCAGAACGATTCTTCTGAATGTTGCGATCGACTTGTCCTGTGGCCATTTTATCTGCGATTCTCATCTTTCATCATCCTACATTCGTTTTAAGCTTAAGACGGTATCAAACATTTCATCAGCGGTCCGGATAACCCGGGCCGAAGCATCATAAAGCTTTTGCATCTCGATCATTTTTGTTGTTTCTTCGTCCAAGGAAACTCCGCTAATACTTTCACGAATCATACCCATCTGTTCCAAAATACTTTTTTGGGCCTCCTGGGTTGAACGTGCCCGTTGCGTGATTGTTCCCAACTCCCCAACTCGGGCATTGTAAAAGTCATCGAAGGTTGCCGTTCCACCTTGCATAACTTGGCGGTATTGCAAAGCTGAAATCATATTGGCGATTGTGTTATCACCAGGGGCATTAGGCTTATTTCCAGCTGCGATGCGACTCACGTCATTTGAAATTGTTTGATTCAAACGAATTTTTTCAGAAGCGCCTTTTTCGTCCATAGGCATATCAAAAAACAAAACACCTTGCTTGCCGTGACGGTCATGACCTTCGATATGAATGCGGTTCACTTCCTTCGCCAAATTAAAAGCCAATGTGTCTACATTGGTCAGCGCCTCTTCAATTATCACATCACGAACCTCTAAAAGTCCCCCGACTTGTCCCCCTTTGAATTGTGACGTCAAATTAAAGGGTGTACCCGTATCACTCGATCTATAATGAATCTGGACGCGATCACGTGGATCAGATTTCAAAGCTAATAAGTCCGTGGAAGACCCACCCGACACCAGGAAAGCTGTATTCCCCGCCGTAATTGTGACCTGGCCGTCATCCCCTTCCGCCCATGAGATTTCAAGTTTTTCACCCAATTGTTTCAACAGTAAATCACGACGATCACGCTCGTCATTGGCATGAATCCCTTGGACTTCAATCTGAACAATTTTTTCATTCAATGTGGAAATTTCTTTTGTGATCTTATTAACCTGATCCACCAAATTGACAATCTGACCGTCGATATCGTCTTGAACGTCCTTCAGTTGCTGGTTCACGCGATTAAAGTCATCCACTAACTGCTGACCAGCTTCGCGAACCATGGTTCTGGAAGCCAAAGATTCAGGACTATTAGAAAGTTCGCGATATGAGTTGAAGAACTGAGTCATGAACTGGCTTAAGCCTTTATTCAGTTGTTCATTGTAAATTTGCTCGACTCTTTCTAACGAACCGGTTCGACCATTATGAAAACCCATTGTCGTTTGTTCTTTTTGAATTTGCTTTTCTAACCAGGGGTTATTAGTTCGTGAAATTTGGCTGGCACGTGCGCCCATTCCGATGCGAAGATTCCCAATTCCGATAGCCGGCGCTGTTTCAAGATCCACTCGCTGTCGCGAATAGCCTTCGGTGGACTTATTGGCAATGTTGTGAGAAACCGTCTGCAAAGCCGTCTGGCTGTTTTGCATCGATCGCTTTCCCACATCCATCAATCCACTGATCTTAGACATTTACGCTTCCTTGCTGACAAAGTGGCCTGCCGTATCCGGACCGGTGCGATACTGCCCTTTGCGTTCGTAAGTCTTACTGCCCGACAAAGTTTCTTTGATATTTCCCATGGCTCCATTAAGTGTATTCAACGCGGACTGGGCATAGGATGCGTTTTCTTTATTGATTTCCTGGATACGTGTGATCACAAGCTCAAGTGCAGAGTGCAATTGCCGCAGTTGATCCCCTTCTGTGATTGGCATTCTTTGCGCCAACTCCATCAGTCGAGGAGATGATGAATTCATTCCCAACTCGACCCCTAGATTTTGAGCATATTTCTCTCGAAGCATATCAGCTAATCGAAGCTTGCTGATCATTTCTTCTTTGGCTTTAACGGCATTTTCAATTTCGGGAAGATTCACTTGAAGAAGATGCTCTTTTTCTTTACGGACAACTTCCAAGAGCTGACGATACATCTTTGTCATCTCTTCCAAGGTTTCGATGAGCTTTGTATATAAGATCTGAACCTTCTGTTCCATTCGAGCTTCCGTGCCCTTTCATGAACGCTGTGGCCTTCATGTGATTCTTAGTTCTTTGTCTCCAGGTGGTCGTCAACCATTCTGTCAGCGACCGCCTTTGCATCTACTTTGTATTGACCGGCATCAATCATGCGGCGGAATCTTTCTACTTTTTCCATATCCACATCAGGAGTCGCCATGGCGAGATCTTTAATCCGCTTGGCCTCTTGCGCTTTAGCTGAGACTTCCACTTTTGCCGCGTCCATGTTGTCCAGCGGATTACCAGAGCCCGTGATTTTGGACATGTCTTTCAGGTCTTTTGCATCGTTGGCTTTATCCGCTTTTGCGGTGTCGACCAAATTCAGTGTTTGACCGATTTTGTTATGGGTAATTTTCATAAAGCCTCCATTTATCTCAGTGTATCACAGTGAGACATTCCAGAAGAAGTTTTTTGTCTCAGGACTCAGGTACCCCAGACTTTCGCCTTCGTGTATTTTTTGCCCGGCTTGAATAGGTTCTAGAACGCCCTTAAACGTGAAGCGGCTTTTCAGGCCGTTGTCGTGCCACATCTCTAAGAACTTCTCGTCTGGGCCCAGGTCGAGCTTGCGCTGGATTAAACCACTCCACGGAGACAAGATCTTTTCTTGGCCCAGGCTGTCCGCTCCTGACTTGGTAAACTCGAAGGAGTTTCCACCAGAGGGGCCACTCATTACGCGATTCAGTGAATAATTCGATTTTTCTGACAAGTTTAATGGGCCCATTGGCTTTTCAATGGAAGCTTTGGGACCATATTTAAAAACAAGTTGATCATAGATCATATCAGATAGTCCGATGCCTCCAGCATTTCCCCACTTTTCCACATACTCATGATCCAGTTGCTCGCGAAAAATTCTTTCCCCTTGATTGACTTTGACCAACCCGGATTCCTGAACCGTGGAGCGCATGGCTTTGGTCATTTCTCTTAGAAATTGCTTTTCGTACATCAAAGCCACTTCACGAAACTTGCCGTCAAGCTCGGGGTTCCCCGTTGAGTTTTTCTCGGGAGTTATGGCTTGTGACGGTAGTTGTGGAGTCTGGATCTTCTTAATCATTAATTCATTTAAGTCAGGAAGAAAAAAGGGGAGTTGAGTTAGAGTCTATTGTGCATCCTGCACTTTTTGACTGTCTCTTGAGTTGGCTTTGGCTCTCATCCTGAGGACCTGAAGACCCTTCAATTGACCAATTACAAATCGTTCCCTGCGAAGAAACTACTTTGACTCTTGACCTTCCATGGTTGTCGATCTCTTCCTCACCCTCCCCGCGCTCCCACCACATCCATGTGATACGAGCAGTTACTACGTTTTTATTTTACTGTCTTGTGTCTCATACCGAAACACAATTATCACAAAATCTCTAATTCCCCGTGCAAAGCTCCAGCTGCCTTAATGGACTGAAGTATGGTTATCAGGTCCTTAGGCGTGACGCCTAACTTGTTCATCGACTGGACCAGATCACCCACACTTGCACCTCCGTCTAAAACGGCAACACGCTCTTCGATTGCTTTAGCTCCGGGTTGCGTGTTTGCCGCCCCTACTTTCACGGATAAATTTCCATGGCTGACGGCCACTTTGGAAATCTTCACTTTATCACCCATCACAACCGTGCCTGTCTTTTCATTAATAATGACAACGGCGCGCCCATCCGGGTTAATTTCAATGGATTCAATAGTCGCCATTAGCTCTACACCGCGATTTTCAAAGGCTGCGGGGGTGACAATATCAATCGTGCCAGCGTCTTTAGCTGTCGCAAACTGTGCGCCCAGCTCGCGATTGATGGTCAAGGCTGTTCGAGCTGCCGTTGTGAAGTCAGGATTATGCAATGTTAATCTAAACATTTTTCGATTCGCGAAGTCAGCTTGAATATCACGCTCAATGATCGCACCGTTAGGAATACGGCCTGCCGTTGTGTGAAGGTTTTTTTCATCACCGCTGATAACAACTGTTCCTTGGGCTACCGCGAAAACTTGATCATTAGCCGCCCGAAGTGGAGACATCAACAGAGTGCCCCCTTGCAGACTAGTGGCGTCCCCGATTGTACTCACGGTAACGTCGATCGGGTTACCAGCCTTTGCGAAGGCTGGTAATTGGGCCGATACAATAACAGCGGCCACATTTTTGCTGGTGATGTCTTGGTTATCCAGCTTCACGCCTAATTTATCCAACATTCGCACTAAAGACTTTGTGGTGAATTCACTTTTTCCGTCGCCCGTACCTTTCAGGCCGACGACAACGCCATAACCGATCAGCTGGTTTTCGCGCACGCCTCGGATGCTCGCAATATCTTTTAAGCGAGCGGCCTCCGCGCCGAAGGCCATCGCCATAAGTAGCAGGACTTTATAAAATGTCTTCATTCTTATTTGCCCTTCTGATGCTGACTACATCGTATTGCGGATCAATCAGCTTTCCTGAACTGACACCTTCATCATTAAAGTCTTCAGCCTTGATAACGCCTGTTAGAATGACTTTGTATTCCTTTTTTTCAATTACAAAGGACTGAGAACCTTTGATGCGATAATTTCCGTCTGTCATTCTTTCAACGATTTTAGCGGGTACGTTCTGAATATCAGATAGATCAACTTTTTCTTCCTTAGGTTTTTCATTGGCCTTGGCGGCATTTGCCACAGCGGGCGCACCAGCAGGGTTGCGATCACCGGATTTAGCCTCACCCTTTTGATTTTCTGCTAAAGGTGTCTGTCCGGTCGCAGGCACTTCGCCCCGGCGTTTTTTCTCTTCTTCTTCGAGTTCTTTCATCAAAGACTTAATATTATTTGCCTTTGTTTCGACTTGCTTCATGCCCGCGCCTTCGAGTTTCACATTAAGGGCGTCCCCCTCACGTCGCACTTTATTCTGAGCAAACATATATGAGGTTTGTCCTTCCATGACCCACAAGCTACCTGCATTTGATTGCAACTCGGCCTCTTCTTCCATACGAGAACGGGTCATGCGATTATACTTACGGTCTTGCATAACTCCAGCTTGAGGCGTCTCGGAATACTTTAACGGAGGCTCCTCGCCAATTAGGGGAATGTTTTCAGATACATTTTCTCCCAGCCAATCTTTAAATGAAGCACAGCCCGTTATTAACGAAATGAGCGTCACCAGTAAAAGTATTTTCATTCAACCCTCACAAGTCCTTTTTCAATAATTCTTCCCGTTAGAAGCTTTTGATTCACTTGGCTTCGAACTCGTATGGAATCTCCGATGACCCCTGAATCTTGAGCAATTCCTTCCAAACTGATTTCGTAAGCTTCATTTCCAGCCTTGATTTTCACCGTTTGACCCTGGCGAACATCATAATTTCGTTGCACGTCCCTTGAACTCAAAGCATTTTGCGCAGAAATCACTCTTGCCAATTTTTTACCAACCAGCTGTTTCATCTCTGTGAAATAATCTTTATTAAAACTTACATCCGCCCATTCTAACTTCAAATCATCATTTTGGATGGTGTCACCAAATCTTAAAGGGCGAATCGCTTTTACAATTTTTCTTTCTGTCTTGATTTGGCCACTCAGCCATGATTGGTGAATCCCATTTTCATTTTCAATTGGAATCATAAAAGGGCCTGATAAGGGAAGATCACGCCACAAAATTCGGCTTGTGCCTCCTCGGGTCTTGGGTAAGTTTTTGATAACAATGTGAAACTGACAGTCTTGACATCTTTGGAGCAGGCGGCTCTGTAAACGCTTCGTAATTTGAGCTTTCGAAAGATCTTCTGGCCTTGTAATTTCGATGGATTCAGGAATTTTAAAGACATACTTTGAAAGCTCGCGTCTGACTTGACGATGGCTTTTTAGCCAATTGAGGATCTTTTCTTGCTTTATGGTCCCGCTTGTGAAAGGCAGTTCCATATTCAACAAGTCCGCAGGCACAGTCGGAGCCTCGATTAAGTCTTCCAGCATAAGAGGCAAAGCACGACTGGCGGTCACTTCCGAGTAAAAAGACAGCTCTTTCTTCTCAGAAGCCATGAGGGAAGTTGTTATAAATATGCAAATCAATAACTTTGTCATTTCCTATCTCATACTATTAATGGACTGAAGCATCTGATCGGATGTTTGAATCACTTTGCTGTTAGTTTCAAAAGCTCGTTGGGCTTTAATCATGTCGACCATTTCATCCACAATATTCACGTTCGATGCCTCTAATTGGCCTTGCGCCAGAAACCCAACCCCATTCAAACCGGGTCGATTTGTGACAGCTTGGCCACTAGCCGGTGTTGGCATAAATAAATTTCGTCCCATGGCTTTCAGACCCGCAGGGTTTACAAAGCTCACAATATCCAATTGACCAATGATCGCAGGCTCTAGGTTGGCGCTTGAAATGACAGCGACTTCGCCGTTCGGGCGAATCTCAAGTCCCGTGACATCGGGAGGAATTGTAATCTCTGGGACAAGCATATTTCCGTTTTTATCGACAATGCGTCCTTGTGGGTCCTTCCGGAAGCTTCCATCTCGTGTGTAAGCCGTCTGCCCATCGGGAGTTTGCAGTTGAAAAAAGCCAGGCCCTTCAATTTGAATATCCAGCGCCCCCTTGGTTGTAACAGCACCGCCCAGTTCAAAGTTCTTTTGCACAGAAGATGTTCGCGTTCCCACTCCGATTTGAACGCCGTTGGGAGAGTAAGCATTGGCTCCCGCCGCTGATCCGGGCTCCCGCTTTGTGTGATAAAGAAGATCTTCAAATTCGGCGCGAGATTTTTTAAATCCAGTGGTCTGAGAGTTGGCAATGTTATTGGCAATAACATCCATATTCTCTTGTTGTGCCGCCATTCCTGTCGCTGCTGTATTGAGGCTTCTGATCATTCGCTACTCCCGGTCTCCCTTAAGGGGTCGTCTTTCCCACAACATTCACTAGTTTATCCACCATGCCATCATAAGCACTGATCGCTTTTTGCGTACTTTCAAAAACTCGATGAGTTGTGATCATATCTGTCATCTCGCTCACCACATTGACATTGCTGGTTTCCAAAAATCCCTGCTTCAAGGACGGAGTCGGGATGGGATTGGTCTGCAGATTAAACTGAGGTCTTGGACCATAAAGACTGTTCCCGATTTTCATCATTGAATCCGGATTGGCTACATTAACTAAAGCTAGCTGGCCGACAAGCTCATCACCTTGAAAAATCTGGCCACTATCGGCAATCGAGATAGGGTCTTGGCCGCTAAACTGAAAAGCCCGATCGATTTCAGGAGTACCCTCGGCAGCCGTTTGTAAAACGGGATAGCCCTCTTTCGTAACCAGGCGGCCATTTCCATCCAAAGTAAAATTTCCAGATCGGGTGTAGCGAATACCAGAGGGAGTGGCCACTTCAAAAAAACCGGGTCCATCTATGGCCAGGTCCAGCTTTCCACCGGTCCTCTTAAGACTCCCCTGAGAAAAGTCCGTGTAAGTCCCCGCTTCATGAACATAGGACTTATCTCCGCCTTGCATATTATAAAAGCTTTCAATGGCGGCGACATCTTTTGGGATTGGAATCGTAGTGGGTTCTTTTTCGTTGGCTGTCAGGTACTCTGAAAAAACTTGCTGGTCACGTTTGAAACCGGGAGTGTTGACATTGGCGATGTTGTTGGCAATGGTGTCCAGCTTTGTGCTTTGGGCAATAGCTCCCGACAAGGCTGTGTAGACCCCTTTTACTGGCATGAGTAACCCCTCCCCGAAATTAAACAGCAGCCATTAATCTGCATTAATTGAGAAAAGCAACGCCTATGCCATCAGGACCAAGGCAACGTTTGACCATCTATAGGTCAAGGAAAGGTCTAGGTTAAGAGGGATCAGCTTAAGTTTTTCAGACTTTCACCGATGGTCCAGCCCTCACATAGATGTCGGAATTTTGGCAGAGTCCAGTTGTTGTCGCCAAAACTCCCACTCGCCTTTTTTTCAAGACAGAATAGTTTTATGGGCCTTAAAAGGGTTATGGAATTATTTTGCTTCGGATCCATTCTGTTAATGGCTGTCACGCCTCAATACAGTTATTCCGCCATTCGCAGCTCAACGAAACCTACGATTTCCAGAAGGCCTGCCTCGACCATCAAGACAAAAAATGCCGGTCAATCGCCTTTGATATTCGATTTGCCAGTCACTTATAACTACCAGGTTTCTTATTGGGTCAACCACTTTCAAACTAATGGACAACGCTGGTTTCGCGAGTGGCTTGAGCGCGCCAGTCGGTATTTACCGTTTATTCAGGATGAACTCCGTAAAGCTAACCTTCCCACAGATCTGGCCTATATGGTTATGATAGAAAGTGGTTTCTCAGCCCATGCTACCAGTGTCGCCAATGCCGTCGGTCCCTGGCAATTTATCGAGGCCACCGGCACCCGCTATGGTCTTACAAAAAATTGGTGGCTTGACGAGCGAAAGGACGTGAGAAAAGCCACTTTAGCGGCCATCCGTTATATCAAGGATCTGCATAAAGAGTTCAAATCTTGGTATTTAGTAGCTGCGGCCTACAATATGGGTGAAAACGGCCTACGTCGTATGATCAATCGACATGGCACTTCAGATTACTGGGTCCTAGTCAGAAAAAAGGCCATTCCGAAAGAAACTCAACAGTATGTTCCGAAAATATTGGCGGCGATGCTAATCTCAAAGGCTCCCAGTCTTTATGGCTTTCGAGATCTGGAACGACGCGAGCCCCTTCAATACGATGTCTTACAAGCCCCGGGTGGCACGGACCTAGACCGGCTGGCTGATAAAATTGGGGTCACAAGGAAGTCTTTACGCGACCTGAATGCGGAGCTTCTACTGGGCTATATTCCCAAATCCATTGCCTCGCATCCGATCCGGGTTCCTCGAGGCGCCACCTACGAGTAACCGGTGTGTTTTTCATAAAAACGTGCAGAGAGCTTTCGCGAACTCTGCAAATCACGTATAGTGGGACTTTAAAGGCCTGGTTGTATGAATAAACCTCTTTTAGTGCAGAAGTATGGTGGGGCAACGCTTGCGGATCCAGATAAGATTCGAGGAGTCGCGCAACGAATTGCAGATGTATCAAGAACCCATCACATGATTGTCGCAGTAAGCGCCATGGGACAAACAACCAATCAACTTATTGAGTTAGCGCAGAAAGTTTCACCTAATCCTAGTCGACGAGAAATGGACATGCTTCTTTCCGCAGGCGAGCGAATGAGTATGGCTTTATTAAGTATCGCTTTGAATGACTTGCGATGCTCTGCGATCAGCTTTACAGGAAGTCAGGCTGGAATTTTAACTGATGATTCCCATGAAAATGCTTTTATCGTAGATGTAAAACCCATACGTGTCGAGCAGGCCTTGAAGGAAGGAAAAATACCCGTCATTGCCGGGTTTCAGGGAGTTTCACCGGTCACTAAAGAGATTACCACATTAGGCCGTGGAGGCACGGACACGACGGCAGTTGCTATGGCGGCGCATTTCAAAGCCGAGCGCTGCGAAATTCTTAAAGATGTGGCGGGCGTGTATACAGCGGATCCTAAAATCGTTGAAAGCGCCAAGCCCATTTTACAACTCAATTACGAACAACTGATGGAAATGACTTATTGGGGAGCGAAAGTTCTTCACTACCGGTCTGTTGAGTTAGCTCGCAACCGTGAAGTTGAACTTTATATAGGTCCTTCTAACAACAAGGACTGCGATGGAACCTTGGTTAAGAAAGGTTGTAATATGTTTGAATCGTCTAAACCTTTATCTGTGAACTCTCACGAAACAGTTTTAGAGCTGGGGATCGAAAAGTTACAACCCCAAAAGGCTCTCGAGGGGTTGATTGGATTTTTTAATGAGCGACAAATTGCTTTCCCTCAAATCCTGAAAGCGGAGCCTCAGCCACAAGGGTCTGTCTTTTTGGTGACGGGGCCACAAGAAATCATGCGCGCTATCGAAAAGGAAGCTCACCAATCGCCATTCAAAATCCATGTAAAAAAATACGCCACTGTCAGTCTAACCTGTACCGGTGTGACGTCTTATCAAATCTTTGATTCTGTCGTGAAGGCCTTGGAAAAGGACAATATAGAATTCCACAAGATTCTGTCTTCCGCTATGAGTGTGACGCTTGTTCTACGACAGGATCTAAGGCAAAAGGCCATTCAAGCCGTTCACGCTTTGATTCAGGATTAAGATTTAAAATACATTTTAGGGCGATGCGAATGACTGGAAATCTTGGAGCGAAACTCGTTAAGGCAGAAGCGTCGCTCGCTTATACTGATAGCGATTGTTGATCATTTTCCAGATATTGCTGTGGGGACCCGACATACCGTCTTTACCGATAAACTGACCGGCAATTCCACGGTGGCGATTGGGATCATGAGCCCCGCCTGGCATAAACTGTCGAAGGTCTGGCATTTTGTTTTGAGCCTGAGCCGTGGGTTGAGAACCTGAACCACCACCGAATAGGGCACGCCATCCACCTGAGCGACCACCACCGCCAGTGCCTCCACCTCCACCGCCGAAGAATCCTGAAAGGATATTCGAGATAAGCCCCTTCGGCTGTCCTCCGCCATCACGGCCGGAAGCTCCGCCGCCGCCAGTTCCAGAAGAAGAGGCCACATTACCCCCACCTTTGGAGCCACCAATTTCCTCACCTGGATTTGATTTGTGGGGGGTGACTTCGCGATTTTCATCATCTGGGTCTAATCCAAAACCTTTATCAGATCCCATGTCTGTAGCCGTTTTATCCAAAGCGCCTTGGTGATTAAGCGCACCTGACCCGGTTGAGGGTTGAATAGCGGCAGCACTAACTTGAATCGGGGTACCCAAATTCACAGCACATCCAGGGTTGTTTATGTTTTCAGGTTTAGAGCACTCGGGCAGGTCGGTTACTTCAATTTCCATCATAGCCCGACAACTTTGAACTGCGACCATAATCTCCTGAGAAGCCTGAGCCGCACGCGCATAGGATTCTTTGGCTGAAATGGCCTTATCGTTACAGGCCTTTTTACTGGTTTCCAGCTGAGATCGATAATAAGGTAAGGATACCAACGCAGGATCGCATTGCTTGTTACAGTTATTAGAAGCATTTGCACACATAATTTGGAAGGTAGCCAACGCGCCCTTAACACCGCTCTCGGCAGCAACAAGCTTCCCACAAGCTGACTTTTTATTTTCCATCATAGCCTTGGTGTTCTGCTGGGCCTGAATAGCAGGCATCACTCCACCCATGACATTATTAATCTCCTGCAACCAGCTTTTGCTCTCAGAGTCACAGGAGCTTCGCACCTGCGCCTCAGCCGACTGACACGCTTGAACCGCCTGCTGCGCCAGGGCTTCTTGCGAAGCTCCGGGTGGTGGCTCTGTTGCACTTGGGGTGACGATGCATTCGCCATTAGTATTGAACTTTCCCTTGCTACCACTCCTTGGATCAGTACACTCAGAGTCGGCCGTTCCACCACCTGCCCGGCTTTCCACCTCTGGTCCATCTTCTTGCGAAATTTTATCTTCGTTATTAGGCTGAAGAAGTGATTTTAAAGGAGTACCTTGTTTATACGCCAATAAACACTGAACAGCGTCCATAGAAGTAATGTTCTTACAACTATCAACATAATTCTGCATCTTAGGGTCACCTGAAGAGTTATCAGAAGAGTTATCATCAGGATAATCATGAATACTTACTTGACGAGAAAGACTTTCGCGAAAACTTGAATCGTTCTGACATCTTGAAATGCATTGATACTCTAGATTTGCCATTTCTAAATCAGACGCTTCTGGATAATAACTCTGAACATTGCTGCAGGCCTGGACACATTGTTGACGTAATTGGCGTGCTGTTATTCCGCTTTGAGCAAACAAAAAATTTTCATATGTAAGCAATATGGCTAAGACAAAGAGCAATAGATGCATCAATACCCCTTCTCTCAAATATCTTAGCATTCTTAAGAAGATTTTCCTCTATATCTATTTTAGATTCTCATTGTGAGATATGGGCGAATTTACGTTCTGTGTTCCATAATAAATGGCATAAAGCCCTACAAAAGTCTTATAGAGCTGGAAAAGATTGTTCCAATATGAGATCAGTTTAAAATAAGAATATGAAGTTCTTATTTTCATACGTGCTCATACTAATATTTTACTCAGCATCTGCCAACGACTGTAAACAAATTAGGCTCGATGCCCCTGGAATGCCACTGGCCCAATCTCCAGTGAAAGATCAAGATGGAATTGGAATTTGTGACCATTATGCAGCTATGGAAATCTTTGATGCCTATCGGTTTTATAAAAATGGGAAAAGATATGACAAGCATGTCAGCTCTGCCATTGCCTCTGCAGCCATTTTGTCAAACAGAGTAGAAGGACCTGATGGTATTGAGCACGTTGTGATGGAAACTATTTTAAAACATACCCATTCTATTGGAGGAACATGTGATGAAAATAGAGTTCTAGACGAACTTGGAAAGTCCGAAAATATTTCTCACTGCAGAGATCTACAATTCGTTATAAATTCATGGAAGCCAAATAGAGAACGCACGGCTTCTTCTAGCGCAAATGGCTCAACTAACAACTGTCAGATAAGCAGAAAGTCTGGCGATTATGATGGGCTAGAGGTGCTAGCAAAATTTACGCAATCCGATAACAATGGGGCAAGGGCACAACTTGCAAAGGATGTAAGTGACAACTTTCGCATGATCTGTCTTGGCGCGACAGTTAAAGTTGATAAGTTGATGCCCATAAATACACATGGCCATAAAAACAAATTTTCCACAGAAATTGAACGTAAAAACCGAAATCAAAAGCTCAAATCACAAATTGATCAAGCGTTAGATGACAATAAGCCAATGCCTCCTGGTATTCGGTATTGTATGCACGTTCTAACCTCAGCCAACTTCGTTGGAATAGAAGGGTCCACAGGCTCGATGACTAATTGCGTGCTTAACCAGAAAAACGGTGCACACGCATCAGTCATCGTCGGAAGAAGACCTTCACGAAATGGCGGTACATGCCAATATTTGATAAAGAACTCCCATGGTGTATCCTGCAATAAATACGATCGACGCTGGGAGTGCGATAAAACTAAGGGCGGACAGCCTTGCCCTCCCGGTGAACAATGTGGCGGACAAATTTGGGTTGATGAAGACGCTCTACTTAATAATTTACAGGATGTAGTGCGGGTGGAGGCTCCGTGATTATAGCAACAATTATCGCTTATTTTCTTGCACTCAACGCAAGTTCGCAAGTTGCATTTACATACAATATCAATGGCAAAAAGGTCGTTATGTATGAATATGACAAACAGCGAATAACAATAAATCAAAAGTGCCCGAAGCTAGAAAAGGGCAAGTTATGTAAAAACATTGAATTTCTAAACAAAATGAACTCATCTTCAATTCCAGATTCAGTTTCAGGCGGCGTTAACATGGGATCATATTTGTGCACCGAGCAGCTTTCAGGCCTTGTAGTAATGGGACGTACTCCTTCGAACAATCAGAATACATTCTGCAAAATCAAAGACTTGTATATAGATATCTCAACTCTAGAATACTATAGTCTTCATAAAAATTAAGAAAATGAACTGATAATTAACACTCTTCGAGGCATATCTGATTCGATTGTCAGAAGGCTATTGTTTAGGTAGATAACAAGAAACTACTGCTCCTGATAAATTTAAGTTTTTAAATTCGACATAACCACCTAAATCATTCAAGATTTTCTTTGCATGATGCAACCCTATTCCCGATCCACTTTCATTATCATTTCTTTGCTTCCCAAAGGTAATTCCCTTATTTCCAATCTGGGATAAAATAAATTCTGGAAATCCTGGCCCATTATCAGAAATTTTGACTAAAACATGTTTTTCCAAATCGCATACTTCCACTGTAACACAAAGCTTACTGGATCCAGAGCAATTGCCTGGTCCAAATACAGCCTCATAAGAGTTATTAAAAATATTCGATAAAATTCTCTTAAGATTTCCCTCGGAGCATGCGACAGAAAGACTAACTTCGGTAGACTGATAATGACGTGTTAAAATTTTACAATCAAATTTTTCACCCCAAATAGCTTTCTTTTCAAAAATTATACAGTTAAGGCTAGCAAACAAGTCGGCAGGATCAAGTCCCTTTCTGTTCTGCGAAAAGTCGCTAAAGATTTCCTCAGTTCTCTTTACAGCCCCAGTCAAAATTTCATATACCTCAGGATGCTGATCCTTTGAAACTGCGGCGATAGTGCGTAATACTGTCAAAGGAGATGCAATATCATGTTGCACTTGCTTTGCAAGTTCAACCATCAATCTTTTCTCTGTTTCAACGGCTTGAATTTTTCTTTTACTTTCAATTGCCATTTTATCAATCCTGATAGGAATTAAGGTTGCGAGTGCTAAAACAAAACCATAAATTATTAATTCTACAGCTATGGCAAAGAAATTAATTTGTCTCACAAACAGCAACTCAAATTTAGTCCCACGAACACTCGTTAATGGATAAATGTGAACTTTTTGAGTATAGAGCAAATTCCAAGGTCTCTTATTCTTTGGAAGGGTATCGTAAAAAATTTCTTGTGGCGCTAATGCATTCCTTAAAAGCGCCGACTCAAAAAGTCCAATCAATTGAAGATCTGCCAATGATTTAGAAACAGAGTAGGGATTAGACGCATTGATCTCATTACGAAGTAATATCTCAACATATTGCTCGATTTTATGAATTTCACTTTTTTCAAACGCCCTGAATGCAATAAAAACGGCAACTATCAGAAAAAACAACAGAAATAAAAGTAAAATCTTTAATCTCGTATTATAGAGAAAAACACTCTTTCGAACTATTTTTATCATGATTTGCCAATTGTTATATAACTGTAATGCATCTTCTTATCCCCACATTCATCATCATAATTTTTTATAGGTCACTAAATTACAACAAAAAATTATTTGTTGGCCTCTAACTTATCCATTCTGATTACTGATATTAACGGGCTTACTGAAGACAAATTAAAGTGTTCTGAAAAATACTTTTCCCTTCCAAAATGATATACCGGAATTACAGCTGCATCCTCATTACTAATATTCAAAAAATTATCAATCAGCGCATCTTCAGCAATCACTCCATTTTGATAATTTAAAACTATGCTGCAAATGCGACCCGAAGGGTCTGGTAGAGCACTCCCAAGACCTGAGCAGAATAGATATTCTAGGGTCCACGCCTCGACACCCCCACCTAAGGATGGCATAGTTATTCGAATATCATAGTTTTGATTAATCAGATCTTTTCTTAGATCTTTTGAATGAGAAAAACTATATTTGATATCGAGATACTCTAGCGCCTCTCTCAGTATCATCCAGGTTGGCCACGCCGGGCTTGTTTCTGCTGGTTCTTTTCCACGAATCAATATTGATTCACGATCCGCAAATATATTCTTAAATCGTGCCACCTCTTCGTCTTCTATATTTGGTTTAATATTTCTTTGATAAGGGAATAAACTCCAAGAAATAGGCCCATCGTAATATTTACTTAATTTTTTCTCTTTAACCCATGACATGACACTTCGTAAAGTTATCCTATTTTCAAGGTTTGCGAATATGCCAGCCTTCAAGTTACCTAAACTGACTGCAGACACATACTCTTTAAATAAACTCAATCTATGCAGTCCGGAAGTGTTATTAATTAGAGGCTGATTTGTGTCTACTACCGTAGGGCCTTCTATAGTCAATTGGTTTGGTAATCCTTGATAAATATTTATAGTCCTAAAATCTGTTTCTTCCACATTAAGCCTACTTATTAAAGTATACTTATCGCCTGGCACAACATTAGAAATAGAATAGTACCCAGATGAGATGAATTTCTTTGGATCTCGCCACTTACCCTCTTCTGTTAAATTATTTTTGCAAATATAGCCATAAGGCGCGAATGATAGGATTTCAATGACACCATTTCGTATAGGTCGAACAAACTCAAATATTATGTTATTTTTGTCCACCTTAATTCCGTCTAAACTTTCTAATTCAAACACATTTCTATTTTGAGAAATGAAGGCTTCGTATCCTTTCAGGTGTTTGAGAATTGGCGTATCACCTCTTTTGGCCATTACATATAGGGAACGTTCGATACTTCTTTTGAAAGAACTCGGCGTTATCTTTTCACCATCCTCACAAGTGAACCCATCGCGTAAACTAAATCTCCATTTGTTCTCTGAAACTCTCTCCCAGTTATCGGCCAGCCTCGTCTCATATCGTCCTTGATTTGAATAATAGATCAAATTCCCAACCAGCTGCTGAACGACCACAGCTGGGTAGTATGATTCCGCTTCCCACAAATCCAAGGTAATTGGAAAGCCAGTAAAATTAATATAGTAATTTAATTGGCGTAGCCCATGCTCATTTCGACTATTACCGATATAATTCCCTATGCTGATTAGTAAGATTATTAATGTTAGGCATAATGCCGATAATACTGTTTTTAATTTCATTATAGGCACCACTTAATTTTAAAAAATTTATCTATGACGATTAATGGCGCAGCTCTAAATATAATCTCAATCATTTGAAGTGCTCTCATGAGAATCGGCTCGATCATTTCAAGGTCTTACCTAACACTGCGCGCTCTGCATATTGATAGGCAAAGTGACTATAGCAAAACATGTTCCAAGTAAGTCTGGGGATTTTTTGCCACCAATTATATTCTTTCTAAGGTGTATTCAGTTTTTATTTATTTTGAGGGTATTTAAAAATTTCAGCTCAACCAAAAAAATATAATCCTTACAATCACAGCTCAACTCGTGGGCACTCTAAATCTCAATAACCTCAAGATGTTTTCCACCCTTCATGGAAGGACGATTCGAGACGGACACTAATGGCCGACTAAGTAGATTCACTAGCTCCAAGGCTGGCCCATCTGTGATGGCCTCTGTGTGGCCAAGCTGAGGGACAGCAACGTGTTCTTCAGATCCGATTCGAGCCGAAGCTAATGGAACTAGCCCATCGTTCTGCCCAGCATACTTATAAATAACTTTGCTAAACCGCTGAAGTAAGGCAGCTCGAAAACCACGAGGCCTTTTTAGCTCCTCATTCGCACTGCCGACGGTTTTGATTTCGACCTCACCCATCAAGCTTTCAATCTCGGCCTGATTTATAATCATATAGACTTGGCGGTTTAGCTCACTCAACTCTTCTAACGCTTCAAATGGAGCTTTCAAAATCCCGCAAAGCGCCAATGTGGCAAGTCTTACAAAGGGATGCCCAGCCAGATAGTCCGCAACTGGAGTTCCCCAAAACGGAGACTGAATACAAATTAAAGACTTCGTTTTAACCCGCAGCTCTGGATTTCTAATTAGACACTCCAGACAGTCCAGCCCGCCTTTACCATGACCGATCAGGACTACCGGCCCAGGTGATCGCTCTAAAACCGCTTTAATTCGATTAGCCGACTCTTTAAGAAGTAGGTTTTCGCTCCAAATGATCTCAAAGTCATGGATGCCCTTATTCCCAAGCAGCTCCAGCAAGGGTTTAAAGTAGCCTTCTGTTGAGGGCAGCTGCACTTTTAAGTAGGAATCAGTTACTAAGATCACCATAGGACCTCCTTCCGCAGGTGCTTCAATTTATTGACCGTTCTTAAAGTCAATATAATTGAATTGATAGAAACTATATGAACCCTTTACACATGAAGGGCTGCAAATTGTGAGATTCACAGGGGAATTACAAAGCCCGTGTGGTTCTGCAAACACGGCCTGGCACTTTCCGGTCACAATTTGCTCTTTCATTTGGTTGAAAGATATATTACAACTGGAGTTCCAAAACGAAGTCACTGTAGAGTTCCGGTCTTTATGTTCCTGTCTCTTTAGTCGGCTCCCGAACGCCAATATAAGGAGGCAATAATGGGTAAAAAAGTATACGTAGGTAATTTGTCATACTCTGTAAGCGATGAATCCCTTGCAGAGATGTTTTCACAGTTTGGAACTGTGGAGTCCGCTCGCGTGGTAACAGATCGCGATTCTGGTCGCTCTAAAGGTTTCGGCTTTGTTGAAATGTCTTCTGATGAAGAAGCTACTACAGCGATCGAGCGTCTTAACGGTTCAAGTTTCGAAGGTCGAAACATGAACGTTAGCGAAGCGAAGCCAATGGCTCCCCGTGAAAATCGCGGTGGATTCGGTGGTGGTCGTGGTGGCGGCGGTGGTGGCCGAAATGGCTTCTCTGGCCGTTCTCGCTACTAAACCGAATATAGCTTCTAAATAAAAAGCTAATTCTTAACTAAAAAGCCAGATGGAAACATCTGGCTTTTTACATTGGAAATTAAGACGAGCGCATTATTCCTGCGCAGGCTCCTCAGACGCCTTTGAAGTTTCTGGCTGTTCGAGAGTGGCTTTAGCATCAGAAGCCTTTTCTTTACACTTACGTGAGTTAAAAGTCACTTTACAGTCTTCCGTTATAAAGGCACCCTTCTGGCTTCGCGCCTCTTGGCAAACGGGACCACAGTGCACACATCCGGCTATAAATAAAATAGTACTTATAAGAAATAATTTAGCCACATCGTCCTCACAATCAGTTTCGATTGCTCACCATCATATTCAAAAATAGCTTTTCACCCAAGTGAAATTAATAGCGATTTGTCGTAAACTTGGACATCATCCTTTCGCTCTTGGCCCTTTTGGTCTGTGTCCACCTGGCATGGGTTTCGCTTCTATGCAATCTGCGAAATAAAAAAGGGAGCACTCGTTATGATGAAATCTTTCACGGCCCTCACTTTGGCTCTTCTTGTTGGGTTTGCAGGTCTTGATGCCCAGGCCGCAAAAACCCCGAAGAAATTTAAATTCACTTCTCAGAACTATACTGCAAAAACTTACTCATCGGTCGTAAGATCGGGCTACTCCACTTGGATTCCCCAAAACAGAGCTTACGTAGACACCGCCTATTTACTTGTGGACGGTATCGGAGTCGGATTTGAACGGTCAATTGGCAAGAGCTTTACTGTTGGCCCTTTTATCAGCTTTTTCAAACTGAACTCCGCCAAAGAGGACAAGGATATAGTGGATGTTGAAAGCCAAGTGCAACAGTATGGGCTTAAAGGTCGTTATTTTTTCTCTGGTAACAGCACTCAAAAAGGGGCCTATGCCATGGCTGCCCTGATGCAGGTTTCTGCCGAGTCTAAAGCTTCAATTCTGGATACCGACTCTGGAAAAGCTAAGGCGGATAAAATGGGCTACCAAGTTGGAGGCGGTTTTCAGTTTGACCTGAAGGAATCCGCACCTACCAGCTCAAAGCTTGTTATCAACTTGGCCGGCATTTACGGCACAGGCTTCAAAACCAAAAACTCCGCATCACTTGCCAGTCTTGATAAAACTGTCGTGGACAAGCCTGAGATTGTTGAAAGCATCTACTTGGAACTCTCTTTAGGTTTGTTGTTTTAATTAGTATACATGCAGCCGCTTGCGAGCCTTTAAAAATAAAAAGACCAGCCTTTTGAGCCGGTCTTTTTATTTTTTATAAATATGCTTAGCAGCGAAACTTAGTGCTTACGAGCTTTCTTGCTTTCAGCCTTCGCATCAGCCTTATCGGCTTTATCAGCAGTCTTGCCGGCTGCTGCCACCTTTTCTTCTTTGCCATCCGCTTTTGCGTCTTCCGCTTCAGCAGGTGTTGGCTGAGTCATCAATAATTGGCCAATGCCATTTGCAGAAAGAAGCTTATTGCGAAGATCTTCCTTAATTTGTGGATTTGCCTTCAAGAACTCTTTCGCTTGATCGCGACCCTGTCCCATGCGCTCACCGTTGTAGCTGAACCAAGCTCCAGACTTATCAACCATGTTAGCCGTTACAGCTAAATCCAAGATATCGCCTTCTTGACTGATGCCTTGATTGTACATCAAGTCGAATTCTGTCTTTGTAAAAGGAGGCGCCATCTTGTTCTTTACAACTTTGACCGCTGTTCGGTTTCCGACAACATCATCACCACTCTTCAAAGCGCCAATACGACGGACGTCCAAACGTACAGAAGAGTAGAACTTCAAAGCGTTACCGCCTGTTGTCGTTTCAGGGTTACCGAACATCACGCCGATCTTCATACGGATCTGGTTGATGAAAATTACCAGCGTCTGTGAGCGGTTGATCGCCGCAGTAAGCTTTCTCAAAGCCTGAGACATCAAGCGAGCCTGTAAGCCCATGTGAGAGTCACCCATTTCACCTTCGATCTCAGCACGAGGCACAAGAGCTGCCACAGAGTCCACGACCAATACGTCGATGGCACCAGAGCGCACAAGAGTCTCGGTGATTTCCAAGGCCTGCTCACCCGTGTCGGGCTGAGAGAGCAAAAGATCTTCAGTGTTCACCCCCAGGCGACGGGCATAGGAGACGTCCAACGCGTGTTCCGCGTCGACATATGCGACCACGCCACCTTTTTTCTGAGCTTGGGCGATCACGGATAAAGCCAATGTTGTTTTACCAGAAGACTCCGGACCGTAGATCTCGACGATACGTCCTTTAGGAAGGCCGCCAATTCCTAGCGCGATGTCCAAAGACAAAGACCCTGTGCTGATAACCTCCACATCTTGGTGAAGCTTTTCATTGGCGCCCAATCGCATGATAGAGCCTTTGCCAAATTGTTTTTCAATAGTACTGACGGCGAGCTCGAGTGCTTTAAGTCTTTCACCTTGAGCTTTATCAGTTGCCTGCGTATTTGTAGCCATTTCTGAATACCTCTTCGTTAAATGGTTAGTTGGTTATTGTTTCCTATCGTTTCCTTTTACGAGGAAGAGGCTGCTCTCCTCATCGCGCTTAACAACAAATCCAAAGCGGCCTCGACCGACTGCTGTTGAATTTGCCTCCGATCCCCCTTGAAGAAGAACTTGCGTGCCTCTCCAAACTCAGCAGGATCTCGGCTTGAGCGGTTTTGTCCCGTTCCGCCTTTGCTTGCCCCCGGCCTAGTGCCTGAAGCAAAGACAGGACCGGCAACTGCGATCCATACGGTCCCAACAGGTTTCTCCTGCGTACCGCCTGTCGGACCTGCAATGCCCGTGACAGAAACTCCCCAATCCGTGTGAAAACGATGGCGCACTCCTTGAGCCATCTCTTGTGCGACGACTTCGCTGACGGCCCCGAACTGCCCGAGACTGTCGCGACCAACTCCCAGAATCTCAGCTTTAGCCTCATTAGCATAACTGACCACTGAGCCTTTAAAAATAGCGGAAACTCCAGACGTCTCCGTGATCTTTGCGGATAGCGCACCTCCAGTACAACTTTCCGCGAAACTCAGAGTCTGCTTTTGAGAAAGCAGAGTTTGAACCACTTGTGAGACCAGGTTTACTTCGCTCACAAAGTCACCAACTGCGAACCTAACCAATTTGTCTTCGTGAAAACCACTTGCAGGATCAAATTGGCTATCATTCCGGCGGCAACATCATCAAGCATAACGCCCAATCCACCTTTGATTCTTCTATCTAAAAAGCTTACTGGAAAAGGCTTCCAGATGTCCAGCAGTCTGAATAAAAGCAGCCCCAAAACAAAGCTTTGCCAGGTTATGGGAAGCCACGTCATTGTGATCAAAATTCCCACCACTTCATCGATCACGAGGTCGCCTTGGTCGTGGGTTTCTCGTGTTTTTTCCACCCAATTGCAGGCGAAAATTCCAAGAAGTAACACGATAAAAACTGACGTCATGTAAACTAATGGCCCAAACTTCATCAGCCAAAAAACCAGAGGCAAAGCCGCAATTGACGCCCAAGTTCCGGGCATTTTAGGAAGGCGACCAATGCCGCCGAAGGTAGCAATAAGATACCAGAATTGATGCATGAAATGGTTGTCTCTGGGGGCTTTTAGAGAGTCAAAAGAGAATTGTGATTTTGCAATGCGATAGTCATTTAGGCTTGAGGGATCAAGAATAAATAGGGCTTATACGCCGTGAAGACCGCGCCCCCCGGCCGCGGTAGAAGCTTATGGTTTTATTTCAAGGAAACTTCTCTTAAGTCATCACAAGAAAAGTACAGATTGTTCGTAAAATGAATCGCAAGGGCGCGTTGTTGACTCAAGGGATGAGAGTTGTCACCCATGAAAGATCCATTTTCCACTTCGGCGTAAAAGAACTTATAGGCCTTAAGTGAACCTTCAAGCCCTACAAGGGTAAGACTGTTTTTCGCGATAATAAGGTCTTTATAGTCTTTTGTTTTCAAGGCGACATCGTAGTTATCATCGACGAATTTTTCTAATTCCTCACGGGTTTGAAAAATCTTGTTAGGACTCAAAATATAGTCACGCATAATTGTAGCCGAATCCGATTGCATCTCAGAGGTATTGGGCAGCGACGTTGAACCTTGTCGCAGCCTAATTTCCATAGTGGCCACAGGGTTATAGCCTTTGTACCGCTCTTGCGCTTCAGGGATTTGCGTACGCTGGCCTGTTTGATAGTATCTGCCATACCACGAAGATGGCGTATTAATTGGATATTCAAAATCTTTGGTACCAACAATTACAGTGTCATTATCGCGATATCTTACATGCTGTAAAAAACAAGCGGACCCAGCATCTGCCAATTCTTTTTCATCATCAAGATGGGCTGTAAGACGACCAACATACAGCTTAAGGACTTTTCCTTTATACTCTTGAGCTTCCACTCCTTCAGTTTGTGAGACTTGATTTTGATTCTTTGACATTGCTTGAGCATTGGCGTCAGGTAGCAAGAATAGTGCGTTAATGAGCGTTAAAATTAAAATTTGTTTCATAAGAATCTCCTTTATGGGCCTTAAACTAATTCAAAAGCTGAAAAAATGTAATGGACACGAGTGGACATCTCAATTTGATACAGGACTTTATTTTGCTTTATTGAAAACTCGGAGGATTGCATATGGCCCTGAGACTGACCTCAAATGATGAACTGTTAAAAAAATGGTCAGATGATTACCTAAATGGTCGCTGGGCCGCGCTTTTAGATTTAGATGTGCCCCAGGAGTTTCCCGAATTGCAATCTTTGAAAGCCCGAGCGCAACTTATGTTAGGGCATCTCCAAGAGGCAAAATCTTATCTTGAGGAAGAGGTTTCCCATAATCATCAGTGGCTTCAAATCAATGATTGGATTTGCAAATGCCACATTCGGTATATTGAAGGAGATTACGAGGGCGCCCTCTTTTACGCTAACAAGGCCGCTTTATTTACCAAGAAAAAAGGACCCATCGAATTACTGGCGGATTCTGGATTCTACCGCGGTCTTTGTCTGACTCAACTTGGTGAGAAGTATGAAGCTC
>CAZETK010000005.1:43132-85691 GCA_964515195.1 uncultured Pseudobdellovibrionaceae bacterium | reverse complement strand
GGTCTAAAGCTCCTAAGGGGTCATCCAGAAGTAAAATAGAAGGGTCTCGAAATAGAGCCCGCATAATGCCTACGCGCTGCCGCTGCCCCCCTGACAAGCTAGAGGGATATTTTCTTAATTGATCTAGAGGCAATTTTACTAAATCAGCTAGTTCCTTCAATCGTGTTTTAATTCGAGTGGTTTCCCAACCAGCCTCTCTCCCCACTAATTGAATATTATCAACGGCAGTCATGTGCGGAAACAATCCTCCGTCTTGAATGACGTATCCGATGCGAGACCGTACCTCTTTCAAAGTTGAGTCCAATACAGGCAGTTGCGCCACTCGCACTTCGCCGCGATCAGGAGCGATCAAGCCGCAGACCATTTTTAGGGCTGTCGTTTTACCAGAACCGCTTAGTCCCAAAAGAGCAAAGACTGAGCCTGAAGGGACTTGAAAAGTCAAATTCTCAAGTACTTGAAGCTCTCCAAAGTACTTACTAACGGAATCAAAAACGATCATTTTAGAATCTCAATGGGCATGCTTCGATTTTTTCGAGCCACTATTCCAACATAATAGAGTGGTTCACCTCGGGTGTTCAAGCGATGCTGATAACGCTTAAGGACTTCAAGCTCAATATACTCCTGCTCCATCATCGAAGTTATAAGTCGAGAAAATGGACTGCCGCTTGTTTTTTTTAAAAACTCATCGCGAATATTAAAAGCGACCAATCCGCCGTCAGCGATAAAATTAAAGGCATTAAAAAAGGCTAAAGGCGGAATATCTCCAAAGCCGAGAGCGGCAATCGTGCATAGAACATTAAAACGGTAGTTGACTAAAAACTGATGGGTTTCCTCATTAAGCTGAATCAGATTAGCCGCCAAATAATGATCATACACCCAAGGCCGGTCCCGCATACAGGCGGCCTTGGCTTCATTAAGAACATCAACCGCAACAATTTTACGAATCCCAAGGCTTTGCAAGGCCTCGCCTGACATACCATTGCCGGCTCCGACATCTAAGGCTCGCACACTTCCTGCATCGATGCCCAGTTCTGACATCACATCATTCAAAAAATTCGAAACTCGATTAGGAGAATTACATCGAAGAGTCCGGTAGAAAATTGTTTCATAAAGACCAGGCACGCTATAGACTTGATCATAATCATGAAATCGAATCCGCTTCCAGTGGCCATCCACTTCCACTTCACACCATTCTTCGTCTTGAGGCAGGCCTTTGGGAGGAAAGCGGATGGGAAAGGGCCCGTTATTAATAACTTCTTGGATTTCAGCGGAGGATGTGATGGCAGCGGTATCGAATGGATTCAACTCAACTCCTTCAGGTTTTAATATTACATATGTAGCTTAAAATTGATGAGCAAAAACAACAAGTCGCAGCGCGAGGCTGTGAGGAGAGCGCAAGTTTAAATGCCTCAGGGTACACAAGAAAATATTTAATTGTTTATATCAAAGTCAAAACTAACGTACAACTTAATGCGTAAGATTACGCGAAGCTGCGCCTATAGCTGCTTAAAAATTAGGATAAAAAATCGATTTCACTTGATATTTGACCCTTGTAATGTTGGTAAATAGCTCATGAAAAAACGTCTACTTAATATCGCAGCCGCCGTTACAACTGTAACTCTTACATTTTCCATCCTCGCCGCTGAGTCCATTAGCGATTCGCACGCGGCGATTAAAAATTCATTACAACGAATTGTTAGCAACTTGGAGCACCCGCATATTACACCGGGTGCCATCATCGCATCCCCATCACAGTCTGAACCCAATTATTTTTATCATTGGACTCGTGATGCCGGTCTTGTGGTGCTCACACTTATGAGCCAATCCGAACAATATCCCCATTTGATAAAACACATTCGAAATTGGGGACGATTTGAAAGATTTGCCCAACAAGAATCTTATAGCGGTGAAGGCTTAGGAGAGCCAAAATTTTTCGTGAACGGCAAGGTCTTCGACGGCCCTTGGGGGCGTCCTCAGAATGACGGGCCCGCCATCCGCTCGTTAGCTTATCTGCGCGCCTTTCACAAAATTGATAAACTTGTCCAAGAAGATGTCGATTACACAATTCGCAATTGGAGAAATGCGAATATCGACTTATGGGAAGAAGTTCGCGGACATCATTTCTTCACTCGTTACGCCCAGATGACACTTCTGCGCTACACGGCTGTCCATTACCAAGCACAAATGCAGGAATCTCATGCACAAGGTCTTCTTCGCGAGGCTGCCGTTATCGAAAAGTCCCTCCAGGGTTTTGCAGACAGAAGCCGACGTATCATCGTTCCAACCTTAGCCGAAGACTATGAGGGACTTCAAAAGCCGGCGGGATTGGATATTTCTGTGATTCTGGCCATGAACTATTTCGGCACAACATCCCTGCACTCAGGAGAATCCGGTTTTTGGACTTACTCACAACCTTTTTTGATGAATACAGCACTTCAACTTTCAGAAACCTTTCAACAACTTTACGAGATCAACCGGAAATTTCCAAACATGGCGCCCGGAATCGGCCGTTACCCTGAAGATGTTTATGATGGAAATGGATTTTCTGGCGGGAACCCTTGGTATTTAGCCACTTTTGGCATGGCCGAGTATTACTGCGCACTTGCTCAAGAACTTCTACAGAATGGAAGCCTGAATACAGATCCCATCAGCCAAACTTTCTTTCTAACTCATAATCCTAAGTTTCAGAAGAATCCGCGCGATCCTCGACAGAACTTCTTGATCACTGTTAAAAGTCTATTGGATCGCGCTGACTCTTTTATGGATCGAGCCAATTTTCATAGTGGCCGAGATGGTCGGATGGCTGAACAGTTCGATCGCGGTACCGGCTTTCAACGTGGGGCTCGAGACTTAACTTGGAGCTATGCGAGCCGCATTCGCGCCCATGCACGCTGCCTAGCAAGCCATGCTCTCTATCAAAAGGCAGTCAGATGAGATCCAGTTTTTTTGCGAATTTACAAAAGTTAGGTCAATCATTAATGACCCCAGTCTCGGTATTGCCAGCGGCGGGCCTGATTGTGGCCATGGGAAGACTTCTCCAGGGCTCAAGCGACTGGCCAACGTGGGTAGGTCATATCGGTCAAGTCCTGTATAGCGGCGGGTTGGCGATTTTTGAGCAATTGCCTGTGGTGTTTGCGGTGGGAGTTGCCATCGGTTTTGCCCAGGGGGCCGGTGTCGCCGCCCTTTCCGCTGTGGTGGGATATTTTACCCTTGTCGCTCTTTTGAAAGCGTTTAGCGAGATTCAACAATTAGAGCTTCCTATGAATACCGGCGTCTTTGGCGGTATCTTGATGGGTTTTGTGGCCGCTTATTTCTATCGACGCTTCAGCAAAACTGAACTCCCTCGTGTGCTTGGTTTTTTCTCGGGAAAGAGATTAGTAACAATTCTTGTAGCTTTCTCAGCGATCTTCATAGCCACAGGATTAAGTCTTGTTTGGCCGCCACTTCAATCCGGAATCAATCACTTCGGCGAATGGGTGATGAGCTCATCCTGGGGAGGAGCGTTCTATGCCGCTGGAAAGCGATTGCTAATTCCCGTTGGACTTCATCATGTCTTCTATCAACCCTTCCTGTTTCAGTTTGGTGAATTTATGAGCACCAATGGCAGCTTGGTGAATGGAGACTCCGCCCGTTACTTTGCCGGAGATCCGAGTGCCGGTATTTTTATGGCAGCCGAATTTCCGATTATGCTGTTTGGGCTTCCTGCAGCGGCGCTGGCCATGGTTCTGCGGGCCCCTAAGGAAAAACGAAAGGCGGTCGGTGGAGTGATGCTGACAGCGGCACTAACCTCCATTATCACGGGTATCACAGAGCCTATCGAATTTGCTTTTATCTTCGTGGCGCCGCTTTTATACGTTCTCCATGTAGGCCTTGCTTTCTGCTCGGGCTATTTGACAACGCTCTTTGATGTTCACTTAGGTTATACTTTTTCAGCGTCGTTGATTGACTTCGGTCTTGGTTATTTCAATCAGAAGAACAGCCTTTTCCTTTGGACTTTGATTGGCCCTCTTATAGCTCTTTTGTATTTTTCAAGTTTCTACACCCTGATCGGAGCGTTAAACTTAAAAACTCCAGGACGTGAGAACGCTAATGATAATCCGTTGGCCGAGCTTGACCCAACTGCACCAGCCATCCGGGTCACTCCAGACAGTCTAGCAGGTTCCGTATTGGCGGCATTGGGCGGAAGCTCCAATATCAAAGATATTGACGCCTGTATCACTCGATTGCGAGTCACTGTTCACAATGGCAAAATCGTGGAGCAAGCTCGAATGAAGTCTTTAGGGGCAGCGGGGCTTTTTCATGACGGCCAAGGAAACTTTCAAATCATTTTTGGCACACAATCTGATACGCTGAAAGAAAGAATACTCCGCCTGATGTCCCTGGACACTCCCACTATTGATCCCGCCGATGCCGGTCCATTGACCGTACTGGCTCCGCTACGAGGACTGGTACTTCCTCTCGAGTCAGTCCCTGATCAAACATTTTCCCAGAGAATTATGGGTGACGGAATCGCAATTGAGCCGACAGAAGGTCTTGTTACAGCCCCATTTGACGGCGTGGTCGTGCAAGTTTTCAAAACCGGGCATGCTATCGGCCTCGAGAATCAAAATGGTGTTGAACTTTTAATTCACATTGGGATCGATACCGTCAAAATGAAGGGAGCTGGGTTTGAGGTCCTGGTCAAAAACGGTGATCAAGTTAAAAAGGGCCAGCAGTTGATCAAATTTGATTTGGATCTCGTTCGGAAAAACGCGCCTTCCATTATCACCCCTATCGTGGTGACGAATTCTTCGAATTTCAAAGCCGTAAAAGCGACGACCGCAAAAACCGTAAATCCAATCGAAACCCTTTTGCATATCACGAAGTAGAGGAAAAATATGAGACAAATTACCATCCAATTAGCAAATGACGAAGGCCTGCACGCCAGACCTGCGGGCATCTTGGTCAAGGTGGCTTCACGATACAATTGTAAAATTGAACTGAGCGCTAAGGGCCAGATCAAAAATGCAAAGTCAATTATGAACATCTTGGCATTGGGTTTGGAAAAGGGAGATGAGTTCCATATCTCAGCGGACGGTGTTGACGAAGTTGAAGCTTTAGAGTCTTTGCAAAATCTAATTCAATCTAATTTCGAGATCTGAAGATTATAATGGAGCAGTTTCAAGGAATTTGCATTTATCCTGGAATCGTGATTGCCGAAACTCTTTGGCTTAAACAATCTTCCGATATCAGTACAGAATTTCTTGGAACCGCAACGGAGATTCAGAACCTTGAAACCGCACTACTTACAAGCCAGAAGCAAATCGAAAAGATTCGCGACTGGACTCAAGTGGAAATCGGTGCCCAAGAAGCTGACATCTTTGAGGCCCATCTTTTGATGCTGACTGACCCAGAATATTTGGATCAAATTCGCTCCGAGATCACTCAGAACCAAAAAAACGCGGCCCAAGCGATTCAAATCGTCACCCAACAGTTTATAGATCTTCTTTCACAGGCCAGCTCTGATTATCTGCGTGAACGAATTGCTGACCTAAAAGACATTTCCCAAAGATTTATTCGCAACCTTTCACGTCGCCATGATGAGACCGAGAATAACCAGCCTTGTATTTTAATCGCCGAGGATTTAAGTCCGTCGGATCTTATGGCGCATGTTTCAAGCCACTCAGTTCGGGGAGTTGCCTTGTTTAAGGGAGGAGCAACTTCCCATACCGCCATCTTACTTCGATCAATGGGGATTCCCTCCGTGTTCGGCTTGGGCGAATTAAAGCTCCCGACAGGAACAGTCGAAGCTGTTTTAGACTCTGAGTCGTCACGACTTGTCCTGGATCCCGACTCCAATACAAAATATGAGTATCAAAAGAAGGTTGCTGCATTAGAAAAAAATCAGAAAGAACTTCTGGAGTGGAGGACTCGGCCCACAGAGCTCAAAGACAGTTCAAAAATTCTGATGGTGGCGAATGTCGCCAGCCAAAAGGCGATTGAACAAGCGCTTGAGCATGGGGCTGAAGGCGTAGGTTTGTTACGAACAGAGTTTCTTTTTATGGACCGTAGACGGGCGCCCAGCGAGGATGAACAATTTGAAATCTACAAACGCGCCATTTTAACATTGAATGGCAAGCCCCTGGTTATTCGAACTTTAGATATCGGTGGCGATAAAAGTATCTCGTACCTCAATATGCCCAAAGAGGATAACCCTTTCTTAGGAGTGCGTGGTCTCCGGCTTTGTCTAAAAAACCCTGAAATCTTTTTAACTCAGATGCGCGCTCTTGCTCGAGCTTCTGAGTTCGGCCCTCTGGACGTTATGTTTCCCATGGTCACATTGCCGAGTGAGCTAATACAAGCTTTCCAAATCATTCCCAAAACAGACAGAATTCGTTGGGGCATGATGCTTGAAATTCCCTCAAATATTTTTATGATTCCAGAATTTTCAAAGCACATGTCATTCTTCAGCATAGGCAGCAATGATCTTTGTCAGTACTTAACCGCCTGCGATCGCATGAACACAAATCTTCAACACTTAAGTGATCCCTACTCACCGGGCGTGCTTCGCGCCCTGAGTTATTTAGCCCAACAGGTGAGAGTGCATAACCGCGAGCTTTCTGTCTGCGGAGAAATCGCCTCGGACCCTCTGTTAATTCCTTTTCTGGCGGGTATTGGGGTCCAAAAGTTAAGTCAAAATTCGCTTCTGATTGCTCAGAATCGAAAATTGGTCTCTCAGCTTTCGTTACAAGACTGTCAGCAGCTTGCTCAAAAAATTACAGGGTTATCGGACCGAGACTCGATTCGAAGCGAACTTCAAAAATTTTTACAATGATCTGTCATCTCGCTTCGCTATTTAGGTGATTTCCTTTAGGAAGAAGTGGCGATTTTTTAAACACCTGTGATCTATAATCTTTACCACGGTATTTCAACTTCACTCTGCTTTCATTATAGTGATCCGGTCTATTAAACCTAGGAGAATTTATGAATACCATCTATCTTGGAACAGCTCTATTGATCATCTTGTCTTTTGGTGGCCAGGCAATTGCCTATCCGCTTGACGGGAAGGCCCAAACTACAGTTGAAACAATCATGACTTGCCAGCAAGTTACGGGCGATCAATGGGTTGAAGTGGGAATTGCCAGAAGCAATGGACACAATCTTCTAGCCTACGTTATTGCCCATAACACCAATAACGGCACTGCCAAATTAGTCGCTAAAGTTGAAGTCAGTGAACTCTACCGTGGCCAATCCCGTGTTTACCATGATCGATTGGGCAGCTTTCGCTTACTCGCAGTTCGAAATTATGATGGACTTACGGGAGAAGTTACTTTTCAAAAAAGAGGTCTCAAGTCGATTTCTGCAAGATCTCTGGTTTGCCGTTACGATGACAAAGTCAGATTTGATCAGCCCTAACATGTACAACCGAATGGCTGGCTGCATTTACTAATCCCGCATAGATTGTTTCATCGGCGGATGGGGCACCAATTATTCCGCCCAAAGGTAATAGCAGCTTCGCCCGACCCCGCAAGCGCTGCCAATCAAAAAACGATATACATTGTTATATTTAATAATTAGGTAAGCAAAACTCTCACTTTTTCGCATTCAAAACATAATTTAGTTTAGTCTTAGGGCGCTTACGCCGATAGACCCTGTAGATCGTCGCTAATTGATAAATAGAATTATCGAACCCAGGGGGCGCAATTGAAACTCATTCTCAATAAAAAATTAGGCTTCTCTTTGATCGAAATGCTAATCGCCGTTGCTGTTCTCGGCGTGATGTCCATGGCCTTTGCCAGTATGGTCACTGGCATTCAAAAAGACTTGCGCACGGCTAACCGCAAAATTGACGCCATGGAGACCAGATCTGTCATTTCAAAATATCTGTCAAACTTACCCTTATGCGGTTGTCTGATGGATGCCTACAGCCTGCCGTTCTCAGAGTCCCTTCCTGCGCCCTCTACTTCTATCAGCATGATCACATCCACTTGCCCCACTGGAACCATACTCGCGGCTGAAAATCAAGTTGTCCCAGGCACCAGCACAAACCTTGAGATTGCCTCAATGAAAATTACGGATATCAAATCTTTGGGCATACCAGACCGATTTCGTGGTAAGGTAAAAGTTGACTTCAAAAGTGAAGCCCAATCGTTGCAGCTAAAAGGATTTGAACTTGAAATCCAATTCAGAACAGATCCGGCCACACCCCCCACTGCCAAGAAAGTATCGCAATGTGATTTCGTGGCCTCCGCAACATCATCAGGCGGAGGGGATGCGATAGAGGCCCTTTGTCCGCCGGGGCAGTTTATGATTGGATTTGAATCAGGCGTTGCCAAGTGCTCGGCAGTCGCGGTTGCAGGCAAGTTTTCCAACAATAATAGTGCTTTGCCATTTTCTATCACAAGCCCGGGACCGGGCTGCTCTGGACACGGCTGTATGACGGCAGATTATGGCCCGTGCTACGGCCATGGCTGCCTTACAAACGGAAATTATTGCGAAGGGGACGGGTGCAAATCTTGTGGACCTTCTCCAAGCTGCTCAGGGGCCGGCTGCACATCGGGCGACGCATCGTGCGCTGGCTGGTTTTCATCAATTTGAAATTAAGACGGCCTCTTATGCTTTACGCAAAGAACTTGAGTTATAGCGTCGGCATCGCTAGGCTGATCAAGCGGAAATCTTGATATGAATGACGAGCACACCATAACACCCAATCTAAAATCGGCAGCAGACGGCGGTAATTTTAATATTCCCGAGCTAACCCACAATCATCATTTCAAATTTGGCTATGATGGAATTCCTTTTACCTATCGACAAAGACCCGATCAAGAGTGGTATGTTGAGTACGGTCCATGCCTAAGACCCCCTCTCAACTTTCACGATGAATGTCTTGAAACCGCCAAAATTATTGCAACTAAAACTCGAGATCCCATTCATGTCCTATTCTCAGGGGGTGTCGATTCAGAGGTGACTATTCGATCCTTTGTCGAAGCGGGAATTCCTATCACGGCGGCCATTTTACGCTTCAAAAACGACATTAATATTCATGATATAAGCTGGGCCATTATTGTTTGCGAATCTCTTTCTGTTCCTTACCGCATTTACGATCTTGATCTGCTCAAATTTTGGCAAAAGGAAGCCTTGGAATATGCAAAGGCCACTTATTGCATCTCCCCTTCCCTACTCCCCACCATGTGGTTAGTGGACCAAATCCAAGGCTATCCTGTTTTTGGAAGTGGTGAATGCCTTTTGATCAAGGATCGACCTGAAGATTACGTCCCTGGCGTCAGTCCTTATGAAAAATCTATTTGGCGTCTTTCTGAAAAAGAACAAATTGCCTCTTGGTATCGACATTTTATGGTGCGCAACCGTCCAGGCTGCCCTGGTTTTTTTCAATATACAGCCGAGATCATGCTTTCCTATCTTCTGGACCCCTTTGTAGTCCGCTTAGTTAACAGTGAGATCATGGGAAAGCTAACCACTGAGTCCTCTAAACTTACCATTTACCAACAGCACTTCCCGCTGGCCGCTCGACCTAAGTACACAGGTTATGAGCGAGTGCAAGAAGAGGCCAACCGTCTTAGGCAAGACCTGCTTTCCCAGTACCCTGACTGCAATAAAAGGGTGCTGACACCCTATGATGAATTACTCAAAATGCTAAATCCCGCCTTGTAACTCCCTGTTTAGATTTGTTTTCAACTCCCTCAGAATTTACTTAAAACAGCTGGTACGTGGCGTTAGGTGTTGTTGACTGTAAACTGGCGCGAATGCCACAATTCCGGCATGGGTTGGCCCGTCTTCGCCCCTATCGATTTAGATTTTAATCAAGAGAAACTCCGTACTGAAATTGAACAATCCGGTATTCTCCAGCAGAGTCACGTTTCCACAACAAGCCTGAAAGATGGCAAGCCCACTTGGGATGATGGCATTCATTTCCAATCTCAACAGTTTGCGGATCTTAACCAGGTTCCATATTGGACAGAAAAGAATGGACAAAAAGTTCTCACCGATCACACGATGAACACCTTTTTCCAGGTTAATGCCACTTACCTTCCTGAACTTGAAGGTAGTCAGAATCTAGATGAGATGTGGAAATACACAGAGTCCTCAGGAGACAAAAAAATGCCCTTGTGGATTACCTACCATCAACCCTGGAGCTTTCGCACAGACTTTCAGCTACCCTACCTACGCGAAATCGTTAATCAACTGGGTTTGGACTTTGTAACAGTAATTCGAATTCTAACACAGGTACCCCCTAGCATCGGCCTCATTCACAAGGACAGCGGCCCCAAGACCAATCAGGAATACTACGATAAGGGTGGCGTCTCGATCACTCTCAATGTATGCTCAGGCGGCGGGAATTTGTTTTATATCAACAGCGGCGATGAGGAGTGCACTATCGACGAAGGAAAGTATAAGGCCTGGCATTTCGATGATGGTTATCTTCACTGCACTAACTCGGTTTCGTCGTTGCGCATGCAACTTCGGATTTATGGCCAGCACCGCGATTATAAGGATAAAATGAAATTGGAAGCGGCGGTTTATTAATGGAAACAACAGCGACTTTACCAGCAAATTCTGGGCGAGCCCTAACCCCATTCTACAAAAGCCCCTTATTTATGTTTCATGTACTGTCTCACCTGTCAGCGATTCCCATGATTCTTTATGGAAGCTTACAGCATTGGCTCGTGGCCCTCCTCTTTTATTTTTTATTTGGCTGCATTGGCGTAGCCTGCACATATCATCGATTGATCTCACATAAAAGTTATGTCGCTCCTTTATGGTTCGAATATCTCGGACTTGTCTTGGGCTCACTGGGAGCGGTGGGGACCAGCATTCAGTGGACAGCCGTCCATCGCGCTCATCATCGCTATTCAGATACGGATCGGGATCCCCATAATCCCCAGGGCCGCTTTTGGGCTATGCAATTTTTTGCGATGCTGGTACCTGCCAGTCCCCGCTTTGTCGCGGATCTTTTAAGATCTTCTCGCCATCAGCGCTTTCATAAGTACTATTGGGCGATTCACGCCACTTATGCCCTTATTCTTGTTTTGATCGATCCATTTGCCATTGTTTACGCCTATCTTTTTCCCTGTTTTGTTCTTTGGCATGTTATGTCCGCCCTTGGCACTTTTGCACATACAGAATCATTCGGATACAAATGCCCCCTTGCCCGAGAGAATGATCGGGCACGTAACCTCTGGTGGGTTGGATTATTGGTTTTCGGAGAAGGCTATCACAGCAATCACCACGCCGACGCCTCACGATGGAGATTCGGGATGAAGCCCTTTGAACTCGATCTATCGGCCTTTATTATCCGCATGATAAAAAAAGACGCCGCTTGATCCTCGTTTTTGAAAAACATGAGGAATAAAAATGTTTAAAGAAGTTCAGACGGAAAAATTGAGCGATATCAAGTCCGAATTAATTTCTTATTTTGACCTGACTGATAAAATTAAACGCCTTCCAGTTCACATTGACCATCATGATTTATTAGAGAAATCGCCGCAACTGAAGGCATTTTTGACCGAGCTTGATTTGATTGATAAAATTCGATTGGTTCGCACGGTGACTGTTATGCCAAAGGGATTTTACAGCGCTCACGTCGATGGTTCAGCTCAAGACAGTATCCCGCGAACTGTGGCTTTGAATATCCCCATGGTGAACTGCGATGATTCGCTAACGCGCTTTTTTGAAAGGAAGGGCCCGGGCATCAAGCCTCTCGTCAAAAGTAACAAGAAAATGGACTTTTCATATCAGGATTATTCCTACGACGACATCGTACTTAAGACTCAGTTTACTCTTAGACATCCCACCTTCTTAAAGATTTGCGAGATCCACGATGTTATCAATAACTCTTCGAAAGTGCGGTACTGCTTAACTATCCGCTTTAGCCCGGAACCCAAGATTTTTGAAAACTGACATGAGTATCAAAATTTTGCCCGTTGATTCTACCTTTCCCATGGAGCGGATGATCGAGTTCTGCCGCAAAGCAGATGACGATCAAATGCCAGCTGCAGAAAATATGTCTGTCGAGGACTGGGAAATCAAAACCAATACACTTCTATACTTAATCTACAAAGAGAAACGCTTTGAACAAGAAAAGAAAGCTCGCTACAAAGTGATTGAAGTGGATGGTGAAATTATTGCTGGTGGTGGGTACTACCCATTAAGCGGAGATCCTAATATTTGTTTACTGTCGACACGAACCTACACTATCCCCACGGCTCGTCAAAGAATGTGGCATGCTGAATTCCTGCTTCCACAGAATTTGGAAGAGATTAAAACATTGAACTATAAAGTCGGGCTTTTTGTTTTCAATGAGTATAATTTATGGTTACGTAAGTTTATTCAAAGAATCGATGAAGGCTTGGGTGCTGTTTTTGGCTATGAACACGCTTCTATTTACAAGGGCTGGGAAAGCTTGAAACACCCCATTACAATTCAGAATACAAAACAATGGGGACTTTATCGAATTCTTGACCCTGGATACCGTGACCAATTCCTAAAAGTTATGGCCGATTTAGCCTATTCTGAATAGACTTGGTCTTTACTTCTTGAAATGATCCTTCAAATAAGATTCCGCTGTTTCAAAATTGTAAGCATTTTTAAATCGAACTGTCAGACACCATCGAGTTTCTGGCGTCTGATTAATGACTCGATGGGGAACCCCGACCCTCACCAAAGTAGGCTCCACAATGGAAGTGCTCTCGACTTCAATACACCACTCCGGCGGAATCAAGAGCGCTGGCGTACTGTGTGTTCGAGATTCAAGGGTTTCCGGCCGAGCCTCAGGGGACCATTCGAACCACTGCATCTGGGATCCACGCCCACCAAAAACCCAATTGACAGCGCATAAGTCGCTATAGCGGCTTCCATCAATATGGATATTCGGGGTCATGTGAAATGGCTTTGTTACAAACAAGTAGGAGCTTCGAAGCTGCAAGCCAATCTGGGAAAAAGTATGGACCAAATCAGAATGTAGCAGTTCCAAAGGAACTGTGAGCTGGCCATAGGGAGAATCCAGGTGAGGCAATTCGTAATCCGCCACCAGGGGCGGAAAATCAAAGCTCAATGTCTGGTAATACTTTTTTGTCGACACGTGAAATTTTCTCCCGTTACTATTAAATTCGCTCTAATTGCGGGCCTTGGCAAGCTTAACGAAAACCTGAAAGTTCTTGGGTCTTTTTGTGGTGTAAAGCGAAGATAAATCTGAGTAAAGGTGGCTGTGGGATCTATCATGCCAATCTACGGGTTTTGAGCCTCACGATACATTTCATTCCGTATGGAGAGGGCCTCTCCCATTCGCGACGAAATCAATTTCCATAAATTCGCTTGTTCTGGTGTCAACTTTTCGTCAATGACTTGATGGAAAAGGGTTAACCAATGAGTCAGCAGTTCTTCATTAAAACCGGCCTGGAAGTGCTTAAGCACGGGGTTGTAGCTAGTGAGTAAGTAAGGGTTACCACCAAACTTAATCCACCAAAAATGTGTCAACCGCTGAATATGCTCTTCCCAATCATGAACAGATTGAAAAGGAACTTTGAGTTGTGGATGTTGTTGAACGCGATAATAAAAGGTATCCACGACTTCAAAAACGTCTTTATGGCTGAAATCGATTCCCTTTATCGCTACGGTTTCATGGCCGTCTACGGGACTTTTCATTTTCACTCGTCACTTTCAAGAAATTTTAATTGTTGTCAGGTATTCTAGCCGATTTCGGTGCGAAGGGGAAGCTCTAGAGTGAAGGTTGAGCCCTTCCCGACTTCACTCTCAAGCAATACACAGCCTCCGTGAGCCTCAATGATACGTTTTACAATATGCAGTCCTAACCCTAAACCAGCTACATCATTGTCCTTGTAAGCCCTCTTAAACGCATGGAAAACCTTCTCTTGTTGGGATTTAGGAATACCCGGTCCAGAATCTTTTACACAGATACAAACCATTCCGGCATCCAAACGAGTTGAAACAATTATGGGAGTATTAGGAGCGTACTTGCTTGCGTTTGTGAGGAGATTCACCACAGCCTGCTCTAGGCGAAACTTATCCCAACGACCGAAAATTGGCTTCTCACCGTGAAAGAAACAAGGGTTTCGAGTGGCTGAAAGGATAGGAGTCAGTCGGTTGATGACATCTTTTAGCATTTCATTGATTTCAAAATCCTCAAGATGCAACTGAAAGTGACCGGATTGAATTTTAGAAATGTCCAACATGTTTTCGACTAAAAAAACAAGGCGATCAATCTGGCGTTCATCCTCTTCACAAAACTCCAGCAAATCCTTCGATGTCAAATTGACGTAATCGTCTTTCAAAAGCTTTTTTTTACGAAGCTGAATTTGAAGTTTGAGATTCGTCAGTGGAGTCTTGAGCTCGTGAGAGGCCACGGAAAAAAATCGGTCGCGTACAGCCAATGCATTTTCAAGCTTATTCAATGTTTGAGTTAACTCCTCGGTTCTCTGCTGAACCCTGTCTTCCATTTCTAAATAGGCTTTTCGAAGGGCTGTCTCGGCTTCTTTCCGTTCTGTCAAGTTGCGAGTCACTTTGGCAAAACCCATTAAGGTGTGATTCGATCCATAAACAGGCGCAATAAGGATGTGACCCCAAAATCGAGTACCATCTTTCCGCACACGCCATCCTTCTTCTTCGTAGCGTCCATCTCGAATTGCCATTTTCAGCTCTTCATCCGGTTTTCCGATGGCCACTTCTTCTTCAGGATAGAAAATTGAGAAATGGCGGCCTAAAATTTCAGACTCCTTATAGCCTTTGTTATACTCGGCTCCGCGGTTCCACGTGGCTACACGTCCCTTACTATCCAACATAAAAATAGCGTAATCCTGAACGTTTTCGACCAGAAGCCGATAGATGTCTTCGCTTTGCTCTAGTTTCTCTTTATTTTCAATGATACTCGCCGAAAAATTTGCTTCCATATTCACAAGTTATATGTCATTTCTCCCACTCTATGGCAATGGCTTCTCTATAAGCTTGGCTTCGATGTTATATTACATATCCTTGATAGCGCGGATTTACATCGGTCATGAATTGTTTTTACGATAGGGTGAGGAAAATGATGATCACTTCGAGCCCAACTCTCAAAAAAGCGAATAAAACCATCCTTGTCGTGGATGACAGTGTGGATATGCGTGCCCTTTTGAGCCAAGCTCTTAGCCTGGAATCTTACAGAGTGATAACCGCCTCTAATGGCAAAGAGGCTCTTGAATTACTCGAAAAAAAGACCTGCCCTGACCTCGTTTTGGTGGACTTGTCCATGCCCGAAATGGACGGAAAAGAATTTGTACGTCGGCTTCATCAATACCCTGGCTGCGGTGGAACGAAGGTGGTGTTGATCTCGGGGTGGGATGATCTCGAACAGAAGTCTAAAGCCCTTCAAGCCGATGGATATCTGCGAAAACCCATTGATCTCCAAAATCTTTATCAACAGATTCCCCGCTACCTGGACAGCTCTAGGGAACTTTAGATCCATATTTTCAATAGATTTTGAGTGCCCCACTGCCCCAATCCATTTAATAAATTGCCCTCTGCTCCCAAGATAAAATACTTTTAGAGAGGAGGCGCCTTGTTCATGAAACTTTTCATAATTCTTTTTCTTTTCCTGAGTGGTTGCACGAGTCTCTTTCGACGCACAGAAAAGTCCCCACAGCAAATTTCTTGGGAAAATGGGAAAATACGCCAACAGCATGAAAGGTTGGCTCCCCATTATATGATTTCCACACAGGGCCCGCACGCCACTCAGGCCGGAGTTGACATCCTAAGGCAAGGTGGAAGCCTCTTTGATGCCTTTACTGCCGTATCATTCGTAATGGCCGTCGAGCGCCCCCAATCCACTGGAATTGCCGGAGGTGGATTTGTTATTTTCCATCACGCCCAAGAAAAGAAGATTTATGCATTGGACTTCCGCGAGACGGCGCCTCAAAAATCTCACTCTAAAATGTTTTTGAAACCTGATGGAAAGGTAGATTCTCAACTTTCTATTTCAGGAGGTCTTTCAGTCGCGACTCCGGGCTTTGTAAAAGGCGTACTCGAAGTTCATCAAAAGTACGGAAAACTAAAACTAGCACAGGTTTTAGCACCTGCCATTCGGCTAGCGGAACAAGGGCTTGTCGTGAACAAAGAGCTCAACCACGCGATCACGGTTGAGAAACTCACTCTTGAAAAATTCCCTTCTTCTCGAAGTCTATTCCTGGATCCTCAGGGCCGTCCCTGGCCAGTTGGGCATAATTTAAAGCAACCTGATTTAGCTAAAACCCTTCGACTTATCTCTCGCTTAGGGGAAAAAGCCTTCTATGAAGGTGCTGTGGCTGACAAGATCGTGTCAACTGTAACCCAGCATAAGGGGGTCCTATCCCATGAGGATCTTAAAAATTATCGTACAAAATGGAGACCGCCAGTCCGTTCAACTTATAAAAATTATGAAATCTACAGCCAACCACCTCCTAGCTCTGGTGGCACCCACGTCATTCAAATTCTGAACATCGTCGAGCCTTTTAATTTAAAATCCTCAGGTCCTCAAAGTCCCCGCAGCCTTCATTTAACGGCGACAGCCATGCAGAAAGCCTTTGTTGATCGAGCTCGGTATATGGGAGATCCAGACTTTTCCTCGATACCCGTGGAAACTCTCGTATCAAAAGATTATGCAAGGGATGTCCGTAAAAGAATTGATGAGCATAAAGCCAAGCGCCAGAGTGAGTGGAGTCGGCGATTTCCGCCACCTGCCGAGTCGCCCGAGACGGTCCATTTTTCCATGGCTGACATCGAGGGAAATATGATCGCCTCCACGCAAACCATCAACGGTTTCTTTGGAAGTGGAATTGTCGTCGAAGGAACTGGAATTGTTCTCAACAATGAAATGGATGACTTTGCCGCTCAAATCGGGGCCACTAATTTATATGGCGCGGTGGGAGGGAAGCAAAACCTTGCTGAGCCCAATAAGCGCCCCCTGAGTAGTATGTCTCCGACGCTCGTTCTACAAAACAAACAACCAATTTTGGCCGTGGGGACACCATCAGGAACACGTATCATCACTTGTGTTGCTCTGACTTTATTAAATGTGCTTGAATATGAACTGCCACTTTGGGAATCCGTCACGGCCAGCCGTTACCATCATCAATGGCAGCCTGATAAAGTCTTTGTTGAGCCACAAGGTTTTTCAAGTTCCACCCTCGATCAGCTGATAAAAATGGGACATAAGGTTGAGGAAAAGGATTTAGGTTGTAGAATTCAGGCTGTACGCAGAACGGCCTCGCAGCTTCAAGGGGTTTCTGATCCCCGGGGAGAGGGCTCGAGCCAAGGATTTTAATTATGGGTTCTCAATATAAGGCTTCAACCGCCACAGAGATTGAGCTTATCCTGCAAGCCGCTAATTTTGCGGCCAAAGCGCATGCACGCCAAAAAAGAAAAGCCACTTCAGATCCCTACATTAACCATTTGCTTCGTGTGGCCTATAGCGCCGCCCAGGCGGGATTTTCAACAGAGGTTATTATTGCGGCTCTTCTTCATGATGTCATTGAGGACACTCCTGTAACTTATGAAGAACTCAGCCGTAAATTCCCATCACGAGTCGTTGAACTTGTGCGACTGCTAAGCCATTGGTGGGACGACCAGGCGCCTGATCACGTTAAAAATGCGGAACTCCCGAAATATTACGCAGCTATTCTGAAAGATCCCGATGCAATTTCACTCAAGCTGATGGATCGGGCGGACAATTTGAATGATATGGCCGAAACCGTCAATGTCACCCCTAAATGGGCCGAACGCTACCTCAAAAAATCAAAGCGCGAGATGAAAGCCCTTTTACAAGCGCCCGAAGCTAACCCCGCATCTTGTAGGCTGTACCAACGAGCCCTGGACCGACTAACACAAGCCCTTGAAAGGCATCACCAAACATCTGAATTCTTAGATTCTGAAAAAACCTCGCACTGAACAAATTTGTCACTCAAAGCAGATGATCAGAATTCGATATCGTTTCACTTTAGACATGGCTCTGGCCGAAGGTCCACACCTGTCCAGCCCAAATTTAATTTAATATAAATTTGTTTATATTTGTCGTTTTTCGGAGGGGAAACTTTTCAAAGTGTATCGTTATAAGACGTCTCGCCGCCCAAAAAGGTTGGCTCAAGAAACTTTTAAGAGGAAAATCGGGGAAATTTTGCCAATTTGTTATACAATTTGTATATGAAACGCATCCCTTCTTTACTTGTCGTTATTATACTTGGTTTTTCCCTATCTGCATTTGCACGCCCTAAAAAGGCGTCGAAAAAATCTTCGTCCATGCAGCCGGATGTCACCTGGACTTTTAACTACTTGAAGGATCAGGGATTCGACGGCGAGTTTTTAAATGAACTTAAAAATCATTATGATCAAAAATCATTCGAAAGAGTTCTACGTCTCAATCACTTGGGCTTCCTTTCGCCTCCTAGCCACCAATCTTTAATTACTAAAGAAGCCGTCAATAAAAGCCTGCAGTTTCTGCAGGCAAATAAGAAAGCTCTTGAAAAGTCTCAAAAACTTTATAACGTACCACCGGAAGTGATATCAGCCCTTTTGTGGGTTGAGACCCGCCACGGAAATATCACAGGGCAGTTTCATGTTCCCAGCGTTTATCTCCATCTTTTGCAGGCCAGTCGTGAAAAAAACCGTAAGTCTCTTCTTAAAATCGCTAAAAAAAGTCCTCAAAGCAAAAAGTACACCTCAAAAGAACTTAGGGACATGATAAAATCACGCAGCGAATGGCGATCATCCTGGGCCCTTGAAGAGCTTCAAGCGCTTCAAGAAATTCACAAATCCAATCGAAAAAATATCGGTGGGCTACGGGGTTCTTTCGCCGGGGCCTTTGGAATTCCTCAATTTATTCCTTCGAGCTATTTGGCTTACTCGGCATCGGCGAATTCTTCTGTACATCCCGATCTATTTAAGAAGGCGGACGCCGTTCTTAGTGTCGGTCGTTATTTAAAAACCCATGGGTGGAAGAGCAAACGAAAATCGACCCACGTGAAGGCCTTGATGAAATACAACAACAGCCGAGATTACGCAGAAAGCATTCTTGAACTTTCTCGAAAAATTAAGATCCGTATGAATGCTAAAAAGTGATTAACAATATTTGGCCTGTCAAAACTGTTGACAGTCTCTGGGCACTCTTACCACTACTCTCGCCTTGCTAGTACCGACTCTCCAATTGGTTTCTGGAATCGACATTGCACTTCATCTTGAATGTGGAACTTTTCGTTGTTCACCTTCTTAAAGACTTACGGGCGGGACTGGCTCTAACAGTTCTCACCCTTGCAGGCGTCACCGGACCGGTAAACCTGTGGGCAGGGTCAAGCTCCATAGTCCAGACTTCAGCGCCGCAATGCCGTGCTATCTTAACAACAAATTCTCAAACTCGCCGCTTGCAAGTCGCGAAAAGCGAAGTTCCTCTCAGGATAGGCCCTTCCCAAGTCCTCAATGACCCCATCATTATGAAAGCTATAGATTATGAATTGAATCCCGATTTTAAAGCCATTGTCGATATGGTTCCGCGGCGCCTTTCAGAGGCCCAAAACCAGAAACTTGAACAAGAGGCCGAACGGGTTGAACGACTCTATGGGAATATCGCAAAGATCAAATTCTTACTGGCTCATAAATACGAAAACAAACGAGAGCTGCTGCCAGCATCCCCCGAGCTGACTCGCCCTCGCTTTACCTTGAACTCACACTCACCTCACCGGACTACCTTTGATTACATCGAAAAAACCTGGTTTGACCTGATCCGCGTTACGCCAAGAGATTCCGGTAGCACCTTAATTCCACTTCCCCATCCCATTGCCATTGCGGGAGACCGGTTTCAGGAAGGCTATTATTGGGACACACTTTTTGGAGCCTATGGACTATTTGAGACTGGCCGCTTTGATATCGCAAAGGGTTTGATTGATAATTTTGCATTCCAAATTAAGCACTATGGCTTCATCCCCAATGGCAACCGCGAATACTACACCCGATCACAACCTCCTGTCTTCAGCCGATTGGTTCGCGCTTATGTCAGCTATTTACAAAAGTCCAACAGTTGGACCCCGGAAGCCCACCAGTGGCTGAAACAAGATATCCTTCCCTCTATCATCAAGGATTATCAAGAGTTCTGGATGAACCCTAAAACCCGTTTTGATTCCAAAACGAAACTTAACCACCACTGGGATGAGCTCAACACTCCCCGTCCCGAGCGGTACTCTTCGGATCCTGAGACGACGTTGGGTCGGTCGTTTCGAGACGTGCGGGCCGAAGCTGAAAGCGGTAAAGATTTTACAGACGTCTTTGAGGGTGAAACATCTCAATATGCGGGAGTTTTGCTGAACTCTGTTCTTTACGGTGTCGAGACCGACATTGCCTGGCTCCTTCGGTTCACCGGGAATGCCACTCGAGCTGTGCAATTTGATCAGGCTTCTACAATCAGACGGATTTCCATGCAACGTTATATGCAAGATCCTGAAACAGGCCTCTTCTACGATTATCACCTGACTCAAAATCGAAGAAGCCCTTATTTAACCGCCGACACTTTCTTTGCAGTGGCACTAGGCGTGGTTAAGGCTCAAGATCAACAATCCACTTTGCGACTGGCTCTGCAAAAGCTCGAACGGGCTGGAGGCGTTATGGCCTCAGAGGTCCATTCGGGTAAACAGTGGGACGCTCCCTATGTTTGGGCACCCCATATGTATATGGCCGTTGAGGCGCTCAGTAAGGCGGGAATGAAAGAGGCCGCCTTTCGGCTGACGAAGAATTATGTCACAATGATTGATCGCGTTTTTGCCCGTACCGGAACGATTTTAGAGAAATATGATGCGATCAGGGGCGACAGTCCTATTGAAACTGGCAAAAAATACGAGACTCAAAAAGGGTTTCTTTGGACCAATGGAATTTATGTTTATCTAGTTCGACATTATATGAACGAAAAATTCTTCCCGATTAGAATTGAATAATAAAGACCGGCACCAGCTTGTTAGGCCCACCCTCTTTTGGAAATAAATCTATGTTATATTCAAAAAACTATAACTTCCGAGCGGTCCGATGGATCAAACTGCACTCTTCTGGCATATAATCCATCATTACAAAATGGCTTTCCTTATCGATTTCCAGGCCCAACATAATTCGGGTGGTATCAATAACGATATCAGAAAAGCTCAGGGCGGTTTTTGAAGAACTAAGACTGAAGACAGATACCTTTTTGCCCTCGATGATTTGAATTTCTTCTTTCATGGAACAATTAAAAGTACCATCTTGGTTGATACGGCAACTGTCGAGAGAAAAAGAGAACCGAAAATCAGACCCTAAAATTCGTAATGTATCAGCCCTTTTTTGCAAAAGATCCAAATCCCGCATTGTGATCAATCCCGAGTGAATAGGCATATACTCGGCGCCATTATGATTGATCAGGCGGACATCGACACGCCCATTGTTAGTTAGACCAACAAAAGACGTCGTGGGAAAAGATGTTACGCAGAACAACTCAAAATAGTTCAGATCTTTAGTTTGCGCTGTTGAGACCGAAAGCCCTGCTAGAAAAATAAGATTTAAAAGCCATTTCATAGTGGCCGCAGTAAAGCCTTGAAAAAAACTCATGTCGAGAAAATTCTTCGGAAGCGCAGAGTCAGATTCCGTAATAGGCCATTTCCGCTAATAGTGATCCCTTTGTATGGTAGAAATCTGTCGATTAGCTGGGTTTTATAAAATACCCTGGGTTAAAAATCTTGGAGTGGTTGTGGAGTCTTTTCTTAATTCATTTGTATTAGTCTTTCTAAGCGAAATGGGTGATAAAACACAATTGTTAGCCTTGGTATTGGCGGCTCGGTACAGGAAGCCTTTTGTGGTTATGGCAGGTATTCTTGTTGCGACCCTGCTCAATCACTTTTTAGCAGCTTGGCTGGGCAGTTGGAGTACCCACTTTTTGGACTCTGAGGCGTTAAGATGGGTTTTAGGTTTCTTATTCTTAGGCTTTGCGGCTTGGATTTTAATACCGGACAAAGAGTCAGACCTTCGAAGCTTTTTTCGCTGGGGTCCGTTTGTAACCACACTTGTCAGCTTCTTCATTGCCGAGATGGGTGACAAAACCCAATTGGCCACTATCGCATTAGGAGCCCGTTATAAAGAAATTTTTTGGGTTACGCTAGGAACTACGGCTGGGATGTTAGGATCGAATGCAATTGCCGTATTCCTAGGTGATCGCTTGTTAAAAAGAATTCCTATGAAATGGGTTCGGCTGTCTGCAAGCTTGATTTTTGCATTATTTGGTTTAGCTCTTTTATGGGGAGTGGTGATCAAGAAAACTGGCTAAGAATTTATTCTCACCATTTTATCAACATAACAGAAAAAAAGGGCCTAAAGACACAGTTTCAATCTTTAGGCCCTTTTTTTAGACTACTAAGGTTAAATCAAGGTCACGCGATCTTCTAAGTTCTATGTGGCTGCTCTCTGCCCTCTGATGACTGCTGGCCTCGTTGTTGGGACCATTGGTCACGTTGACTTGATGACCTCTCAGAGCGCTGCTGGTCTGAACGCTCCCTGTCTGACAGGTTTTGTTGTTCCCGATTCGTGTCAGATCCAACACCCATACGTATTCCCTCTGACGGCTCCGTTGAACGACGCTCGGAATCTACATTCTGGCTGGAAGTGGATTTTTGAGATAATTCCGCATCCTGAGCACCTTTTCGACGACTTTCCTCATTCTGTTGCGACGACGATTGGAATCCCTGCCTTTGTTGGTCCTGTTGATTCTTTCCAGCTTCATTTTGTTGATTCATAAAAACCTCCTCATATCTTGCAAGAAATAAAGTCCTGGAAAATCATAAAAGCAATTTAGCGACCATATTCTTCTTAACTTAAATTGCGTCTCAAGAAAGTGGCTGGGACATTTTCCCAGCGGCTAACCAAAATACCCCATGTTTAAGGTGAGGGAAGTAATGCATTCGCGATTTTTTATTAAAAGAATAAGCGTGAAATCTCACGAATCAGTCAACTTGTCGAATACGGATAGGAGATTTTTTCCGGGACTTTAACAGAGTCAGCTTCTGTCCGCACTTTTGAGCGCCAACATACAACAGCAGACCTAATCCGGCTAAGAATAAGGCTTTCCAGTGATTCAAAAGACCTCTGTCAACCTGGGCCGTCCCCGATTTTTTCAAACCGTATCTGACAGGCACCTCCTGCCCCTTTGCAAAACTTGGTGTCGTCTGCCAAAGGGGATCTTGAAAGCTTTGAATTTTTCGACTGCGATCATAGAAACCTATGATCGGGCGAGAAACTTTCACTCTGCCAACGGATTTCTCTCGAAAATGTGTGACCCGTCCCCGTGCTTGTTGGGAGTTCTTAAGAAATTCATCCTGCTCTAGAAAAAACCAACCTGCGGCAAAAAATGAAAGAAAGGATAAAAGCAAAAGGGTCGGCTTCAAAAACCCAAGATTTATCTCCAAGGGCTTTTTTGTCACAGGTGGCATTGTGACGACATTATGAGCCCATGGAATAAGTTTAGCCTCTTCAACGGGGACAATCTGCGGGGGGGCCAGCGAAGCCCCCTCTTGTCCCAAGCGAAACCAGCCTCTCCAGTTAATTTTAAAGTAGTGGGCTCCTCCCAGTATGGCTCCACCTAGAATAAGGAAAGGTAGATTTGAAGCCAAAAATGACGTAAGAGACTGAAAAAATAAAAATTTATATATAAACAAGAGGACCGTACCCAGAACGAGAAGACGACTGCCCAGAGTTTTGTCTCCTCCTCGTTTAATCCTTACCCGTTTGTGCTTGAAGCGAGAAACCCAAATCGGGACAAATTCCCCCATCGAATAGATAGGGTAGCGACGCCCACTACCTTCAATCAGAAAATATTCAGCCCCGTCTAATCCGATAAAACGTAAGACAACACGATATCTAGGATGGGCCTCCGGCGCGATGGGCTTGGCTCCCCGAAACCCCGTGGAAAACCCTACAACCTGTCCCATTTTTTCAGCGGCCGTCCGGCGAATTTCCAAGTCATTCCAAAAAATCCAAAGTCCTATGACAAAAGGAATGAAACCCAACCAAAAAAGCAAAATCTCCATAGAGCCTATATCGGAAAAACTTCTTTAAAAATTCATCCTTTCCCTATTAACTCTTGCGATTTTCTCTCAAGGCCAAGGCCGAGGCTTTTGCCTTGACTAAAGTCTAAATTAGTTGGCGATCGGAACTTTCACGCGGACGTTGATAATATCTTTAACCCCGACTCCCATGTAGTTGACGCCTTCGATTTTAAAATCACTCAACTTCAAAGGGAACTCGGCGTGTAAGTCAGTTCCAACAACTTTAAATGATCCCGAGATGTTTTTTTCAATTCCCTTGATACGGATAATTCCTTTTCCTCTTCCATTTTCACCGACAGCTTTTACTAAAATGGCCTCAGGATGCTCTTTTGTGTTCAAGTAATCTTGTGTGTGCTTGTCCCGAAGAGACATCTTTGTTTTTAAACTTCTCAAATTTACAACTATATTTTGAGCAACAAATCTGTTGCCAGCTTTTTTGACGACTCCCTTCACATCGGAAGTATGACCTGTGAAACTTCCGGCTGGCGATAGTTTCACATCTACAAACGCGTCTGAAGCCCAGACACAAGACGATAAAAATAAGAGAGAAAGGACAAATTGTTTCATTTTATCACCTCACATGACTACGATAATAAAGATAAAAGTTAAGTGCAATTTCTTGATAACGACTATTTGTTGGTCCAGAATTCCATCATGATGGATTTGATTAAATTTCACAGCCGAAAGTTTAAGACTCCCTTTCAAGTACAGCGACTGTTAAATGGCTTGCAATACAATTCGGCCTCAACACTAGCTTCCGCCAATTCTTGTTTACATCGAAAGTCTGCCCATTGTTTAGAAGGCGTATTTGTGACGGCTGCCATCTTGGAACATCACAACTACGAACCATTGGTATTGAGCTTAGAGAGCCAGGATGGGTTAGATCATTGCCTTTTCGTTTTTCAGCATAAAAGCCGCTGGGGGTCGGTCGGTAAATCTCGAGACAAAGGCTTAAATGGACGCGCGCCGGTTTTCAGAAGTTTACGAGATCTGGCCTGGAGCTACTTTGACCCCTATGTGGATCACAGCGGAAAGTTGACGGCGTGGCAGGTAGCCCACTTAGACGAAGTTGGAGTGGATTGGCGCTACAGCCGCACAAACGTCTGGAAGCTGGAAAAGCATCTTTTAGAAATCCCCCACCACCCCGTCAAGTTCTCAAAGAAGCGCTATCAAAAACTACTTCACCATTACCATCGGGGGTTCGATCCAGTGCCCCAACCCTACTGGTGGGAGTAAAAATTCAGAAGACAGTTACGCAAAACTTCACGGGGGAAGTTTTCTGACTCGGTCGTATTTTACGGAAGGGTCATGCGAGGAGCGAACAGCATCGCAATCGTGAGCGTGATTATCAAAGGAATGGCCATATAGACAAAATAAGGCAGCATTTCTTTCATGACTTGCTTATCTTGTTTTTCTTTTTCAATTTCGGCGGGTGTCTTGTCGTGTTCCATGGCTGATCCTTTTGTTAGAGCCCCATTTATAAAGCAACTCCCTACTCATTGCAATCGTAGGTTGTTTTTGTCGGATAGGCGCCCCGGTTATCCACATTGCATTTTTTAAAAAAGAAGTCGGGCTGGTCTTCAAGTTCACGAACAGGCATTCCATTGTCAATGAAGTAGGTTTGAGAAGAAATAACCGCGGGATGCACCCGTGGCTCCCGCTTTTTGGGGGATGAGCAACCAGCTATAAGGCCTATTAAGCCCAGCGTAATAACGCCCCTTTTTATGATCATGTCCCTATTCTAAGGCGCAGTTGACCTTGAAAACAACAATTTGGACTTAAAAACAGCCCTTAGGGATCCCGATTTGGGCTCCCTAAGGATAATTGACAAGTAGAGTTAGCAATACGCCCTACTACAGGGCGCGAGCCTTATGAATGACAGGTTTAAACTTACAGGCTTTGCCCGAATGGAAATTAACAAGTTGTGTTTCGAAATCAATATCCAGTTCAATCTCGTAACTAATGTCTTTCTTAATCTGGATCTTCTTATCAAGAAGCAGCTTCAACCCTGACTGTTCTGAACTTGGAACAATGACGGCATAAGTCTTGTTATCAGCTCCCAGAATATAACTTTGGCTTAAATCCAGCACGACCTTAAGCATTTTAAGGTTGCTATCATCAGAGATACCCACAACTCGTATAATGTTTTTACCAGGCTTCAAATTAAGTGTCCCGGATGGAGCCAGAACCGCGAAACTGCCTTTTGCTGAATTACTTAAAACATCAACAGCCAAGTTAGCGGATACAATATTAATTCCATTACAGCTCGCAATAACTTCGTTGGGATTCGAGTCATCGTTGACGGGAGGTATATCATGAGTTGGTGGCTTTGTATCATCGACCGGTGGAAGGCTATCCGGGCTAGTGGGTGGTCCATTATGGCTTGTCGGCGGTGTGCCGTTATTTCCATTGTTCGGTGGCGTAACATCGTTGTTATCATTTAATAAATCATTATTTTCTGCAGTTGGAATCGGAACATAGGCTGCGGGATCTGGATCAGAAATTCCGTGTAGTATTTCGCCATTAGCCCCAGTCACACCGACTGATCCACCTTGGCCGCAGTTCTGAAAAAAGATAACCAACAAGAACGAGCCCAGTATAACGACCGACCCCGATAAAAATTTTGACAATTTCATGGAATTTCCCCCAACACTTTAATAATCGAATATAGGGTTTTATTTATCTATAAAAAATTGCAAATCTGTCTCAGCTTGAACCATAAATTTTGCTAAAAGGCCTAAGGTTATAAGATCGACTGTTGGTCAACCCCACTTTCTAAAGAAATTTCAATGGGGTGACAAAATAATAAACACACAGCCATATGGGAGCCAATGGAGTCCAACTGGAGCTCAGAAATACTGGCTTTGTTTTTGTATGAGTATTTAACCGGAATGGTGGGTAACTCTTAATTCCCTGAACTTTTAAGAAAAAGTTGAGTTTAAAAAAAGGCAATTGATAGGACGTTGACTTATGAAAAATTGCACAGGGTTCATAGCTTGTTTGTTATTATTATTGACCACTCCCTTGGCACAGGCCCAGTTGGACCAGCCGGGAATCATCAATACAACCTACGCTTTCACAGGCCCCTGTAACTCCCAAGGCTCCTGGACACAAGCAGCCCTGACTCAGACAAATAAAATTAAAGAAGTGATCGCTTCATTAAAAGACAATCCCGCCTGCCAAGCCCTCAAGACAAGCATGAATGACTCGCTTTCTAATATCGAACAAAACCTGGCCACTATTCAGAGGGATGGCGGAAGTGCCGCAGGCCGCATAGCCAGTTTGCCAATGGAAATCACAGCCCTTCGAAACTTCAGTCGTGAAAATTCTGCCTTCAAAAAGGGCGTTATGGATATTCTGTTCGGGAAAACCCTGGAGTATTCCGCCCTCTCAAGCCAAGTAGCCGTTAACGGCGGTGGTAGCCATCCAGAGCACACGGCCGAATCTATGCTTCGTCTTGAAAACCGCGTGCGCCACGCCTCGATACAAGGCTTGAACATGTTCAACACCACGATCAGCTCTCTTCAGCAGGCCCAGGCCGAGTGCTTGGACGCCACCCAGGGGGCTTCGGCCATTTCAAGCATGGTCCAAATGCTTTCGGCATTTGCTTCGAATGGGCAATCTCATACTAGTCCCCAATTGGCTATGGCTGTTCAGAACCTAGGACACTTTTTGAGTCGGGAGAGAAAGTATATTGATGCACTCCGAAAGTTGAATGACCGGGAATTTATCACATCAATGTCTTGTTTGATGGAGGTGACAAGTGAAGGTTATTGTTCGGCCTTAGATGCCCGCTACCTGCTGCAAGAAATCACCAATAATCATCGGATTAAAGTGATGCATATTCCCAATAAACAGACAGGAAAGGCTGAAGCTCGCATTGTGGGTGTTAGCGAAAATTTTGCCAAGGCCCTCAAAAACGGCCCCTTAGCTGGTTATTATATTTTATCCCGCCAGGTTCCCATCATCACCGATTGGATGCAGAAGGTTCAATTCGGAATTACACCCCAATTGCCGACAGAGGCGAATTTTAAGAACGATGTGGCGATGGGTGTGCAACTTCACTATAACGCTCGGAATACAATTGAAGGTGCCTACAGCATGGCCCTTAAGCTATTGAAGGATCTTCCAGACGCTCAGTCAAAGCAGACCTTTGTATTTCAAATGATTATCAACACCGCCAATCAGTTGGTGCATGGTAACGGCGGCACTGAAAACTTCTTTACGAAAGTCGCTTCCGAATCCGAGGTTATTTTTCGACTGTTGGGTATTCCCGTTCCCACTGCTGTCTTAGGGGAAGGCCCTGAAGCCATTCAATTCGCGAACAATCCTTCGGGGTGGTTGCAGGCCAAATATCGTAAGTTACCTCAATTCAGCAATCCAGAAGAACTGGCCGTACGTGTCCAAGAAAACATGCGGGACATCTTTGAACAGGCTACGAAAATCGCCATTGCCTATTACAACAAGTATTTTATTGTCGACAAGGTTCAAGTCGTAAATGATTCGTTACTCGGTTTGGACGCTAGTGTTCGAGACGCTCTTATTAACGTGGACGTTTACCTGAAAAATTTAAGCGAGAGAATTATCAGAGAAAAACAAGATGCAACCATCTTGCCCTCTATTAATCAGACCCGCGTTCGTATCGGGCGGGTTTTAGCCCGATACGCTGAAATTCGAAAAATGGGCGTCGAACTTATTAATCTGCACAAAACAGATCCGGATTTTAAGACTTTAGACGACGCCAACCTGGATCGAAAGCTTCGAAAGTTAGGTGATGACCTCCTTTATGAAGTCTATGAACAATTTGAGATTCTGTTGGCACGATCAGGATGGCTGTCCAACCGTATGGCCACATTTGTCCTGATCGATTACACCATGAGCTTGCGAACTCGAGACCAATTTGATCGTTACCTGGAAGACATGATGTTTGCGACCGGTTACTCAGCACTGAATATGATGATGGGAATCGCACAGTTTGATTTTTCAAAGTCCATGGTGGACATCGAAAGATCCCTTAACATTTACACGACCAATCTTGCGGCGCTTGAAGGCGTTACAGAACAGGTTTTTACACGGCATATCTGGGATTTGAACTTGAAATCTAGAAATGAAACTTTGACCTCACAAGATGTCTTCCGATTGTCAAAGCAGGAAGCCTTTAATCGTGGTTATGAACAAGTCCCGGGCGAATCCGCCAACTGGTTTCAGCGTTTGATCCGCGGTAAGTTGACTCAATGGTGGATGGACTTCACTAATAAAGATACGATTTCTTATGGGACGCCAGGTTTTTGGGGCAAATTAGGTAATCCTTTTGTCGCCGCCTTCAATGCAATTTTGGGTAAAAAAGGACACATCGTAATCTACCCTGGTAACACTTTCAACTCGGCCAAAACCGAAATGTCACTGCTATGCACACAGGCCCTGGCCTTCCCTAATTTACGTCCTTACTGGAGTCTGTGTAAATCATCCTACTTGTTATCACCTCTCTATCAAGTTGAAGTTCAAGATTCTGACCTGAGGGGCATTATGGACAATTATCTTTCCGTAAATTTCGTTAAAAAAGCCTACGAACACATTGAGCCCACCAAAGCTTCCATCACCGCCTATGACCGAGGGCTCAATACAGAAGCTCGTATCTGCGCGCTGAGAGATTATCATCGTCGGAATGAGGTGGCTAAGATCACGGCGGCTATGCGCGACGATGGTGATGTCTATCAAAATGAGTTCACAAAAGTTGTCGAAAAAACAACAGAATTCACGGTCAGCGTACCCAATGAAGGAAGTTCCTCTGAAGACAGCGCCGATGAAAGTGTTGAGTACCCCGATTCTGACAACTAACTTCAAGGTCACTCTCATACATAAGCAAACTCATAAAAAAGATGGAGGATTGCCGCGCTCAAGGCGTCAACCTCTGACCTTTTGGTTGTGAGTTTAACGTGATTTTGCTAGCGTCGTTTTATGCAAAATCAAGACTGGGCCTTTCAGAACCGTAAGCCACTTTTATTTTTTCTGGCATTGACCTTTTTAATCCGATTCGCCTTCACGTCATTCGTCGGATTGATTGATGATGAGGCCTATCACTGGAGTTGGGCTCAAGACCTTATGTTAAGTTATTACGACCATCCCGGGATGATCGCCTGGATGGAATGGGTCTCAACGAAATTTTTAGGAGATACCTACTGGGGTGTTCGTCTTCCTTCCTTTCTATGCTATTGGGTGACTTTGTATTTTACGTGGAAGCTTGCGGTTGAGCTTTTTTCGGAAAAGGTCGCTTGGATAACCCTATTTTTATTTTTATGGAGTCCCTTCTACGGATTTGGTGGTTATGTTTCTTCGCCCGAGGCTCCTTTCATAATGTGCTGGGTGCTGGCAAGTTGGGTTTTCTGGCAAGGAGTGCGCCCTGATAACAAGCGCTGGAGCCTCGCCAAAACATGGATATGTTTAGGAGTTCTAATGGGCCTTGGATTGAACTCCAAATTTATTCTTGCCTTGTTAGCTCCAGGTTTCGGGTTGTACTTATTGTCGACACCCCACCGAAAAGTTTTATTGACCCGCTGGCCTTGGATCGGCGTTCTGATCGCCACTGTCTTGTGTCTTCCAATTTTTATCTGGAACCAAGAGTTTGACTGGCCCGGTTTCTACTACCAGTTTTACGATCGCCATACTGGCCGCGAGTTTTCTTTGGAAAGATGGGGGGCCTGGTTGGCCGCCCAATTGATCTTTTTCACACCGATCATATTTGGCCTCATTTTAAGCGCTCTCTATACCGGCTTCAAAAGACGGCACGAAGATCGTTGGAACTTTTTGCTCTGCCTCGCGCTTCCCTCTATTTTAATGTTTTATCCCCAGCCCCTGTGGGCGGATTACAAGCCTCATTGGTCAGGCGCGGCCCATCTGCTTCTTTTAATAGGTGGAGTCGCCTTGTGGACTCAAATTCAAAGTATTAAAGTTCGAAAGTTTTTGTTGGTTGGGACCCTTCTTTTTTATATTCCTATTAACCTTCTAGCTTATACGCCTTTTTTAGGTCCTTGGATGCCAAAGGTTTACCGGGCTTTGAATCTTGATGCCCCCTGGAATACCCGATGGGATTTAAGTAATGAATTTTACGGATGGGAGGAACTGGGGAATAAGCTCAATGAAATGCAAAGATTGTATCATCGTGATCATGGATTAAAACCTTTTTTAGGCGCTTTGCGATACGAAACCACGGCTCAGACTTACTGGGGTGCCAAACAAAAAACCTATATGCTTTCACCAGTACGAAGTCACTACACTGTTGTTCAGAAAAAACGGCGCACCCTTGATGGCTTTTTCGGACAACCCACTTTGGTAGTCACAACTGAAAAATATCCCGCAGATCCTTTACAGTACGGGAAGTGGGATTCTTGTGCCCCGGAAGAATTTAAAACTTACCGTGGAAGTGAGCATTCCCGCACCTTCACGATTTGGAGTTGTGTTAATTTTCAAGGGTTGATTCGGGAGTAGCAAATCCTTAGCTGATGACTTTGAATTCTATTTTCTCAATGACGAGTTCTTCAGCCCCGGCGGGTTTTTGGAGGAGAGCGGCATCGCCTTCTTTCTTGCCCAGCAAGGCCTTGGCAATGGGGGATCTCCAAGAGACTCTTCCCAGCTTTGGGTCAAGCTCATCTTCTCCGACGATTTGATAAACCTTCACTTGGTCCTCTTCGTCCCGAACACTGACGGTCGCTCCGAAAACAACCCGATCCGCTTTGACCTGAGTGGGATCCACGACTTCAGCCGCATCCAGCCGATCAGTGATGAATTTCAGACGTCGATCAATTTCGCGAAGTCGTTTTTTGCCATATTGATAATCGGCATTTTCAGATCGATCTCCGTTACTGGCCGCCCACGCTACTGTTTCCACGACTTTAGGCCGCTCTTTGTGGAGAAGTTCGTGGTACTCGTCTTTCAGTTTCTGAAATCCGGCTGGGGTCATGTAGTTTTTAGGCTTCATACTTAAGTCCTTATCCCACCTTTAGTCGCAATCAACTCTGAATTTCCAGACTTGAACAATATCCATATCATACCGAACCAAAAAGAGTGAATTCTAAAATAAAGCGCCTTTTATTAGCAGCGTTTCTGTCCGGCACAGGCATGGGCATCACATTCTTTTGGTATCAAGCCACTGATCGGACAGATACTCACTCTGGAGAAACTCCGTTAGCACAAGTGGGCTCAGTTTCGGATGAAGTGCTCCGTCGTCCGCCGACCCGTTTACTTTGGCATGAAGTGAATACAGGAGATCCTCTTTTCAATGGTGAGGCTATTCGGACCAGTCCCGCGGGAGAACTTCGGATTCAATTTGAGGACGGACGATATATTGATGTCGAGCCCGATTCATTGATTGTCCTTTCACAAGCGCAAGGTGAAATTTCATTGGATTTGATGGAGGGTAGCTTGTTCGTCAACGCCAAAACTGAAGGTATCGCCGATACCAGCGCCAGTGGCCTGGTTTTAAACTCGGCTCAAGGGAAAGTTGAACTGACAGGAGCGTCAGCCAGTTTGTCTAAAGCAGAGGGGCAGAGCCTAAACCTTCAAGTCGTGGATGGAAGTGCCAAGGTTCAATCGAAAGATGGTAAAACCAAAGAAATCACCAGTGGGAAAGCGGGGGTCTTAGGAGCCGCAGGCCTTCAATTCAAGGCAAGTCAAGTTCAGATTCTATCGCCCGCTCCCAACAAACCCTTTTATGTTGACCCGGACAAAAAACCCGAAATTTCTTTTAACTGGAAAGGTTTTCCAAAAGAATGGAAAGTTTCAGTGTTAGCGGGATCTCAACGTCGTAAGTTAAAAGAAGTCATCAGCGTCGAGCCAGGCAAGGAAGACGCCTTAGCGGTACTGGCCTTGGGGCGCCATTATTGGAAGTTGGCGGCTTACGATCCCAACACCGGAGAAGTCGTCGCGGAATCTCAGATCTATCGCTTGGAGGTCGCAGCCCGCAGCACCCCGACGCTGATCGCTCCTGCACAAAATGCCACTATCGAATTGGAACAGCTGCCAGGTTCAGTCGTCTTCCAATGGCAAACCTCTGACAAACAAATTCAAAATGTACTAGAAGTGGCCAGAGACTCTTCGCTGAAAGATAAAGTCATCACACAAAATGTCGGTCAAGAGGATCGTTTTGATTTATCCACACTTAATGAAGGAACCTATTATTGGCGCCTGAGTTCATTCTTCCCCGACACGAAGGAACCATGGAGCGGAGCGATCCAGCAATTTAAAATCATCAAAAAAGCCGAAACAAAACCACTTCAGGTGGACGTGAGTTGGGACCAAATCAAGTCAGAACAGTACTTCATTGAAGAACCTCAATTAGAGCTCTCTTGGGGCGCGGGGGAGAACACGGCCCAAGTTGCCCAATGGAAAGTAAGCTGGAAAGAGGAAAACAATCCAGACGCACAAACACAGTATCTTGAAACCTCCGAAAAATCCATGAAGGCCAAGATAATCCGAGCGGGCCGGTTTATCGCCTCAGTCGAAGCTTTTGATAATAAAGGAAGATCCATGGGCCGCTCTGAGGATATTCCAGTAAACGTAACAAGGCTCCCTGCACTCCCATCTCCGCAAATACCCATCGACGGAGAGCTGGTTTCGCAAGCCGATGGACATATTAATATTGAGTGGGTACCGGTTGAAGGTGCAAAAAACTACCAGCTCATTATTAAAGATACAGAAGGCCGCGAAATTCTGAATAAAGCCTATGATCAACCGCAGGCCCGACTTCAAAACCTTATGCCTGGTGCTTATGTGGTCACTCTTTTCACCACAGATATTCACGATCGTTCCAGCCCTGACCCCACTACTCGTAAACTTATTGTGCCACCTAAGAGTCATTTACGGGCGCCCGCCGTGAAAAAGGTTAAGGTCAACTGATGAAAATTTGGTTACTGACTCTTATTTTGATAATGACAAGTCTGGTCCATGGCCAGACTTATCGTCGTCTAGTCAATTTTGAGTGGGAACCGATTCCAGACGCGAAATTTTACGAAATTGAGATCCGCAAAAGATCAAAAGAAGATAAATCCAGCTCCTTTGTCACGACTCAGGCCGCTTGGAACGGTCGTTTGCCAATTGGTTTTTATGAGTTTCGCTTACGAGCATTGGATAGACGAAAGGTCCCAGGAGAATGGAGTGAGTTTGCCGAACTGGATGTCGGCTTGGAACCTGTGAGCCTGGTATCCCCCCTTGCTGATGCTTCGATAAATGCGCAAGGTGACACGCGCCAAGAAGTAGAGTTCAAATGGCAAGCCACCCCCATGGCAAAAGACTATCTGATTGAAATTTATAATGATCAAAATGAAAAGATCGCCGAGAAAACCACCGCTGAAACATCGTTTAAGCACAGTCTAACCGTCGCATCTCAATACAGCTGGCGGATTAAAGCTGTCGCGAAAGACAAGATTGAAAGCTCTTTCACCGAACTTCAGAAGTTCACACTGGTGGGTGGTCCACTTGAAAAAGCCTCCATTGAAAAACCAGATAACGACTTCGTTCGGGAAATTAAATGGAAAGCGGTCGAAAATGCGGAAAGTTATGACGTCATTATCGCTCGCTACAATCCCACCCTGAAAAAATGGCAAAAATTCAAAGAATTCGAAAACCTTAAAGACACCAGTCTTAATTTTGCGCCTGACTGGGAGGGTGGGCGCTATCGCTTCATCCTTAAATCAAAGGCGGCAAAACGCCAAGATTCGGCTTTGAGCTCATTAAACTTCAAAGTTCGTGAAGGGGATCGCTCCCCTGCCGCCGAATATGTACAGACTCTTCGAAAATCCATTGACCGCGCAGAAGGATGGTTTGCCGTCGGAAGTTGGTATGCAAGCTCGATCGCCATGGATACCAAGTATCGAAATGCTTTGGGAATTAAAGCGGATGCTGTCACCGGCACTGGCCGGCTAGGCGTCGGATGGTTGGATCCGGATTCACGATGGGGTTTTCTAGGAACCATGGAAGCGTCCGGATACATTTTTGAAAATCGCATTTACAATTTTATCGGATTGGAAATGTCAGGCATTCGCCGTCAACAGGTCTCAGCCCGCGGAGATCTGCGCTACAGCTTTGGCGTCTTCGCAAAAGAGTTTCCTGCGCTTTGGACTTCAAGCGATTCCGCCAATGCCAATTTTATGAATACCAATAATGTCTCTCGTCAGTACAGCAAAGGTTCTGTCTTGGGCCCACAGGCCGGAGTGGAGTATTGGTATTCATTAACACCAAAATTTGGCCTTCAAGTGAACGCGCAATTGGCGATCCCCGTGGCGGGATTCGAGCTGCCAAACGGTGGAAAGATCAAAAGTGGATCTGACTTTAATTACTCTTTGGGGGCTTTGGGAAGTTATCGTTATTCATCTCAATTGACAGGTCTTGTTGGACTTAACTACCGGAGTGAATCCTATAACTACACCGACTCATCGAATAAGTCTGGCTGGAGCAGTGGTTACTATTCAGGGCAGTATAGCGATGATGTAAACACAAGCATTTCGGGGATTTACATCAATTTAATGGCTGAGTTTTCGTTTTAGGAGGATTTGTGCGTATTCCGATTTCAGCAAAACTGATCATGCTTTCTTTCACCCTGCTGATCGTGGTAACAACCTTAATCGCCACGCAAAGCTCGAAGTATTTTGAAAATACTTCGAAGCAGCGCGAAGAAAGCATCAATCTGGATTACGCCGCCGCTAAATCGACAGAGGTTGAAAATCTACTCAACAGTTTCATCGGAAAAACCCAGACCGCCGCAACTCTCCTGATGAAGTCTAATAATCAATCCCCTTCCCAGGAATTCCAACTTAATTTCGGGCAGGAGAATGATTTCTTAGCTCTTGAAATTTACTCGAGCCAGGACGGAGCGATGACGACTCTATTCTCGCAGGTAAAAGAAGATGAGTTCATCAAAGAAAAGGTCGACAAAAATTATTTGCATTCAGTTAAAGCAAAAATGCGTTTCCCCTTCAAAAACGTCATGCAGGGGCAGATCGAACTTCAAAACTGGTCATTTCCGAACAAACCAGCCTTGGTCGCCATCGGCATCCCTCTTGTTAAAGACACCTACGGACGTATTTCTCACATTGCCGTGGGATTTTATCGACTTTCCATTATCCAGAAGCCCTTTTCTGAAAGAAAAGAGCGCAGCTTCACCTTACTGGATCGCCGGGGCATAGTTTTGTCCGATACCGAAGAAACTAAGGCCATCAATCAAGTGGATATGTCCACCAGCGAAATGTTCAAGCTTTCCACAACGAGCAAAACTCCCCGCGGTCAACGCATGACGAAAATGGATGGTGAAAACTATTTCAGCGCCTTTTCAAAGACTCGTTATGGAGTCACAGCCTACTCCGTTATCTCTGAAGATATTATTCTTGAACCAGCCCGGGAAGTTCGACGAAAAGCCTTCTTTATTGCGGGGCTAGTCTTATCTGCATCCATTCTGGTCATTTTCTGGTTCTCGATGACTTTGACCTCTCCCATTGAAACTCTAGCCGAGCTAATCGGAGTCGTATCTAAAGGAAACTTTGATGTAAAAGCTTCTGATAAAATCAAGTCCATCTTTCAAGATGAGGTGAAGGATTTGGCTTTTGCTTTTGATAATATGACCGAAGGACTGAAAGAGCGTGATAAAGTTAAAAATCTATTTTCCAAGTTCCACGGATCTGATGTGACAGAGGATTTGATAAATCAGGATATTGGTTTGGGTGGACAAAAAAAGGATGTGGTGGTTTTTTTCTCGGACATTCGGGGCTTCACTTCCTTTTCAGAAAAACGTGCTCCCGAGGAAGTAGTGGAAATGCTCAATGAGTATTTCGAAATTATGGTGGGCATTATCAACCGCAATCATGGGGTTGTGGATAAGTTTATTGGCGATGCCATTATGGCAGTTTGGGGAGCTCCAAAAAGCACAGGACGTGACGCTCACCACGCAGTTACGGCTTGCCTTCAAATGCGTCAAAGTCTTGTCGAGCTTAATGATAAACGAAAAGAACGTGGCCAGCCACCGCTTCAAATAGGAATTGGACTGCACGCGGGAAGCGTGATTTCTGGCACAATTGGAAGCACTGAACGTATGGAGTTCACCGTAATTGGCAATACCGTCAACACGGGGTCACGAATTGAAGCGTCCACAAAGGCCTTCGGAGCCGATCTGCTGATAAGTGAAGAGGTCGTGGCACAAGTGGGTAATGACTTCCTCGTAGAGCTTGCCGGTGCCGCTGAAGTGAAAGGACGCTCAGAGCCGTTAAAAATGTACAAGGTCAGAGGCTACAAAGAAGGCGATGGGTATGTGGAAGTTCGCACCCCGTACTCGGACTATACACCTGAATCAGCCGATAAAGTTAAAGTTGCAAGCTAGATAAACACACCTTCCGTTGCGTGCGCTATTTGAAAAATTACGACGGAGGCACAATCACGGTGCAGGTTCCAGAGGTGCATCCCCTATTGGGTGACAAGGTCTCAGTTCGAGTTTTGGGGGCCGCAAGCCTAGTTCTTATAATTGGTGCAATCCATAAAGACCCTATAAAAAGAGGGCTTACGTTTACGTAAACCCTCTTCGAACACGCGAATGTTCTGACTGACCTTTATCGGACCAGCCTTAAAGTAATATGCGTAATATAAACGGAGCCATGCCCTCGCATCATCAAACTGAGATCATAAGTACTTCCCATTGAAACGTAGGTTAATGGGTACATCGTTAGAAAAGAATGTCGGCCTGTAATATAGGCATCCGCTTCATGGCGATTGTTCACCATCAACGTCAGTCGCTGAGTTCCATCCCAAGCCTCGGCATTGATCTCAACAGCTTCCAGCCTGTAGCCGGCGTAGTAGTAAAGATTGATGTAATCTTGGATTCGCAAGGTGTCGTAATTGTAGAGCATGCGAGAGATGTTGACGTACACATTCTCCCATACAGGCCCTGGATAAACCGGAGGAGGAGGAAGTGGCCGCGGTGGTCTTGGAGCCGGTGGTCTTGGAGCCGGCGGTCGCGGAGCTGGCGGTCGCGGAGCCGGCGGTCGCGGAGCTGGTGGTCTTGGAGCTGGCGGTCGCGGAGCTGGTGGTCGAGGAGCCGGAGGTCGCGGAGCTGGTGGTCTTGGAGCTGGCGGTCGCGGAGCTGGTGGTCGTCCCGGTGCTGGCGGTCGAGCGGCAGATGGTTCAATCGGTTGAGCCCATCCCAGGGCTGATGTCACCGATAGAAGCATCACAATTAGCTTCTTGAAATTCATAAATTCCCCCATTTGGTGTCAAGTTGTAGTAACGAATTGACTTGGAAGCAATATGTATGCCTTTTTTCAAGTGTTAGTCTGACACCTGGCCTTAGTGAAAAATCAAAGTTGTCACAAATGATGCAACACGGCTCAGTCAAAGATTCATCTCGTTCTTCAGTTTTTTATTGTCAATCCATCCTTAAGAGCTTGTCGACTGGCTCTCCATCCCGGAAATAAGCTTACCAAGCCGCATCCTATTAGAACGGCCAAGATAAACAAAATTTCCAACGGATCCACACTCCAGACCGAGACCGAAACACCCAACGCGCTTTGAAGTGAGTCAGCAAAATAGAATAAGCCTAAGCGCGATAAGACAAAACCCACTGTGGCTCCGGCTAATCCCACCATAATAGCTTCCGCAAATAGAAGTAGAATCAGAAAATGCGCAGTCGCTCCTAAAGCCCGCATTAAGGCCATTTCTCGTCGACGGGCTTCCATCGAAGCTAACATCATCAGCATTAGGGTCATGATAGAAAAAACGGCGACAAGCCCAATGATAAAATCCAGAGTGCGCTCGAAGAAAGAAAGATTTTTCCAGAGTTCGCTAAGGGCCACTGCGGGAATAACAGCCATCAGAGGTTCACCCTTGTATTCAGAGATCTCCCTTTGAAGATGAAGAGAGTCCATGCGATTTTGAGTTCGAACAAAGAAGGAAGTCAGAGTCGTTAGTCTATGATCATGTTCATGAGTTTCATCATTTTCAGTTTCTTCATGATGAAGGTGCTCCATGGACTCCAATGAAATAAACACAGAGTGATCCAACATGGTTCCCGTGCGAGAAAGAATCCCCACGATTTCCATAGGGTTTTCATCATGCTTTTCAATTCCCGTTCCTTTTGTAACCCCGTGGGTGATGATCGCCTTGTCATGCACCTTCAGCTTGAGTTCCCGGTGAACTTCATAACCCAGCACCATTTCACCTTCTTCTTGAAAGGCGCGCCCCGCTGAAAATTCGATGGCCCTTGTTTGTTGATAACGATAATGCTCGAAAAAATTTCCATCGGTTCCCACCACTCGAAACCCCTGAAAACTATCCCCCAAAGAAAAAGGTATGGTCCATTGCACAGCTGGATGGGCACGCCAATGCTCATAGGATTCCCAGGAAACATTATGGGTCGGTTGTCCCATATTGAAAACCGTAAATAAAAGCAATTGCAGCTGCCCGCTTCGCGCCCCTACTAATAAATCCATTTGGCTGACGGTTTGAGTGAAGCTTTCTTCTGACGCATTTTTAATTCTTTGCAGGCTTAACAGAAGGGCCACGCTAAGAGCGATACAAAGCGCTGTCAATGTGACGGCCAGTCGGCGACTCCATAAAGATTTCAGTGCAATTGCCATCAACTTCATGGCGATGTCCAATCCCGCAAATGGCAAGTTCGCTGAAACAGGTTTTCAAAACTTCTATCGTGGCTGACAAAGATTAATGCCGCTTGGCACTCGGTTGCCATTTCGAGAAGCAGCTTTAAAAAACTCTCACGCGCATCGGAATCCAACGCGGATGTGGGCTCATCAGCCAAAATCAATCGAGGACGCTTCAGAAGCGTTCGAACCGCCGCGACCCGCTGCTGCTGCCCATGACTTAACTGAGTCACCGACGATCGAGCATGCCCCCCTAAGCCGAGTCGGGTCAGAAGTTCGTGCGCCTTCGACTTGAGTTCGTCATGTTTACGACCATCTGAATATCCCAGCCAGTAAGGCAACAAAATATTTTCTTCCACGTTAAGATAGGGTATCAGATTGAAGTTTTGAAAAATCAGACTCATGTGATGTTTGCGAATCTGATCCCGCTGGCCGGAAGACATTCCCACTAAGTTCTTTCCGTCAAAAAGATACTCTCCTTTTTGTGGCTCTAAAATTCCACTGAGAATTTCTAAAAAGGTTGTTTTTCCGCTACCACTGGGGCCAGCTAAAAAAATCTTTTCACCCGATTTCAGCTCCCAATGGGGGATTATTAAAAGTGGTTTCGAAGATTGATACCCAAACTCAAGATTATGAAGTGAAATCAAATTTTTCATCACTCGTAAGGCTCGATTCCATCAGCGGTGATTTCAAAGGAAGAGTCTCCATAAACCGATTTGGTGGTGATTATCTTTAAATTTCCGTATACCCAAATGGGCCCGTAGGCTGTAGGGACTCCGCCACTTTTCATTTGCACATGAACCATCTGATTAGGAGGCGGTGGTGGCATATGAATACAAGCTTGGGCATTGGGCACAAGCAAAAATTCGGTGACTTTACGAAGATTATCTTCAAGAGGAACCATAAACCCTGGCATTTTGATTTTTTGATTATCAAAGGCTTTAAGATCTTCTGAAGCGTAACCGGTCACGTAATCAAGTTCTCCCAACAGACGCCAATCAATCTCGGTGGCTTGCAGCGTACTCCGAGACGCCACAAAAAGAACTGAACCCAATAATAACACGCCAACGATCGTCACCACAAAGATCCATGATTTTCCCATCATCCGATCATCTTAAGTCCCCACGAAAAAGGCAACTTGTGACTAAGCCTGCGCTATGCTATTTTTCAAAATGTCATGTGAGGAGCCCCATGAGCAAATCATTACAGCGAGTACGCGGAACGCAAGATCTATTGCCCGAATTATCCTTACGTTTCCGCTGGATTGAAAATACAGCTTGGACCCTGGCCCATAATTTTGGATACGGTGAAATTGACACTCCCATCTTTGAGATGTCTGAAGTTTTTCACCGAACCCTTGGCGAAGCTTCCGATATGGTTCATAAAGAAACCTATACCTTTTTAGACCGAGGCGGCGACTCCATCACTCTTCGCCCCGAAGGGACCGCGGGAATCGCCCGCGCCTTTATTTCCGAAGGCCTAGCCCAAAAGCTCCCCTTGAAGCTGTATTACTCAGGTCCGATGTTTCGCTATGAAAGACCTCAGAAAGGTCGTTATCGCCAGTTCCACCAGATCGGAGTGGAGTGCTTGGGATACGACACTCCCTTTAGTGATGTTGAAGTCATTCAACTGGCCTTCCTGTTTTTAGATCAACTGGGCTTGATGGATTCATGTAAGCTTTTGATTAACACCTTAGGAGACTCCGGTTCACGCCAGGCTTATCGAGAAAAACTGGTTCAATATTTTACTAACTACAAAGAGGATTTATCACCCGACAGCCAGATGCGACTGGAAAAAAACCCTTTGCGTATCTTGGATTCAAAAGATGCCAAGGATCGAGAAATCATAAAGAGTTGCCCGAAGATGGAAGATTCTTTGAATCCAGAGTCGAAAGCTTTTTTCGACAAAGTCCTAAGCGGCCTTGAAAAATCAGGCATTGCCTTCGAGTTAGATTCTAAGTTGGTGCGAGGAATTGATTACTACAATCACACCGTCTTTGAGTTTGTAACAGATCAACTGGGGGCACAAGGAACAGTGCTGGCCGGCGGTCGCTACGACGGGCTGATTCAAATGATGGGCGGTCCCTCTACACCAGGTGTGGGCTGGGCGGCTGGCATTGAAAGGCTTGCTGAACTTTTGGCTCCCGAAAAAATCCCAAACGTAACTTTAACAGCGGCGGTGATTCCCGCAGACGAGGCAGGAGAGCTATGGGCTCTTCAAGTCGCCCAACAGATCCGACAGAAAGGCCAAAGTTGTGAAATCCTATGGAATGGAAACGTCGGAAAGAAAATGAAAAAGGCGGCGGCATTGGGGGCTCAATACGCCTTGATCATAGGCTCCACCGAAGCCCAGGCCGAATCCGTGACGACCAAAAACTTGAAGACGGGAGAACAAAAAGTTTTCCATCTCAATGAATTCTTGAATCAACTGTTTTAGAGGCTATGACAACCGAAACTCTCAATTTTAAAAATTGATATCTCGGTAGTAATGACAAGTATACCCTGAAGGATTTTTCACCAGATAATCTTGGTGATAATCTTCAGCCGAGTAAAACTTGGCAAAGGGGATCACTTCAGTGACCACAGGCTTTTTCCAAGCTTCGGATTTGTTCACCCGCTCAATCATGGCCTGGGCAATTTCTTTCTGCTTTTCATTCATGTAAAAGATCACAGAGCGATACTGAGTCCCTTTGTCATTGCCCTGCTGGTTGGGAGTTGTAGGGTCATGAAGTTTAAAAAAATGTTCGAGTAATCGCTCAAAGCTCAGCTTTGTAGGATCAAATTCAATTTTAACGGACTCAGCATGTCCTGTGGTACCGGTGCTGACAATCGTGTAAATGGGATTATCAACAGTCCCGCCGCTATA
>CAZETK010000005.1:18267-43122 GCA_964515195.1 uncultured Pseudobdellovibrionaceae bacterium | reverse complement strand
AAAAGGGCATCAACCACTTCCCGCCCCCAAACGCCCCATCCGGATTCCAAAACCCCGGAATTTTTCGAATTAAATCTTCCACACCCCAAAAACAGCCACCGGCCAAAACCGCAGTTTCTTTTCCCATAGATGATTTCTTATTCTTCTGGGTTGTCTTCGGCAACTGTTTTGAGGAGATTATTCCACTTCGCAACGATGATCCCGGGTTCGTCGGCGTTGCGAGACACAAAGGAGCGAAGAATAACGGAACCAAGAACCGAGATAATAACGATAAGAAGGACATATTCGATGGCCACCTGTCCCTTATTTTTTTTGACGATTTGCAAAGACATGTTTGGCTTAGCCCTCTAGATTGACTAGCTCTTTAAAGGATCCCTCATGAAATTCAACCCAATCTTTCACTTCCTGCTCGAGAACACTGAGAAATGCTTCAAATTCGTCATCTTCAAAGGGGCCGCGAACACCTAGAAGAAGATCCTCTTCAAATTGATCTACGGCAATTCGAGTCGTGGGATGTTTGGCGTTTGAAAAGGTCTGGTCGAAGAATTCAACAGATGGATAAAGAAGAATCAAAACTGTAGATCCAGTTTTCCGAGAAACCTCTTTAGCTCGGCTAAAGACTTCCCCTAATCTCTGTTGCGTCAGAAAGTAAATCTTAAGAGCTAAAGATTCATGAAATTGTGCAAAGTACAGCCTGAGTGGGCCGTCATAAATCGCGGAATTAAAGGCAGGATGAAAATACTGAGTCTGCATCAACTGCGAATAGGATGATTTCATGTTGCCCCCTCCATGGAGATTAGTCGCCTTCAGGCTATTCAGGCCTTAAGCTTTCAATCAAATGAAATTTTAAGAATCTTAAATTTTATTATATATTGCGTTATTTAACAGATCTTTTTTAAAAATGTTTTCGAATTACAGTCTAACACGAGGGAGAATAGCGCACCTTAATTCCGCAAATTTCTAAGGTGGGATGGCACATAACTTCGTTGATGGGCCTCCATCGTTTCAATCAGTTGATTTAGGGATCGGCGCTCCATGTCCGTCAGTGTCTGTGTTGCCTGTTGAAGCTCTCCGGATCGACTGGCTTCACGAACTTGCCGTAAAAAGTCCTGGGCTTTTCGGAAATCCACCAGCGCCCCGTCCACATCTCCCGCATTTAAGGTTGAAACCACATTCGCGGCGCGGATCTCATCCGCCTGAACTCCCACACGTGACAGTGATGAACTAATATTATTCACAGTGGCCCTTTCCCGGACTACTGGGTGAAAGACCGCAATCTCCTGAATATTGCCTGAGGGTCTTGTCCCCGCACTCTCTAGTTCTTGAATCGCAGTGCGGGCGGTGCCCATCTGGGCTTTCCTTTCAGCCTGAGTCGAAAGCCGAGCACTCCCCGTATGTCGACCAAAAGCATCGGTACCGAAATTATCCATTTTTACCGGTTGAATAGCTCTCCCCTGCCTCTTGGCAAGATTTAGAACCTCCACGCTTCCTTCATTAAGTCTGTGCGAGGCCTGATTTAATGCCTGATCCAAATTATTCGCCACCGTTACGTCCGTTGAAGTCATTCCGGTATAGCTTCCACCTCTCCACTTTTGTTTTTCGGAAATACTTTTTTGAATCTGCTGAAGCTCATCCACTTCGGCGCGCGTAAGACCCGTGGGATCATTTTGCAGTTTTTTGACGTAGGCTTCAATTTTCGTTTTCTCGGTATCACTTAATACCTTAGCCGCCGGAGTTCCAGCTCTATCACGAAAGTTGATCTCAGCCTGACGCTGATGTTGTCGAAATTCAGTCCCGGCCGCTTCAAGTTTTTGATTCTCAATCTTTAAGTAATCTGGCCGCTTTTTTAACTCAGCCTCGACAGCACTCTTAAGTGAGGCTTCAACTTTCACATTTTCTGGTATAGACGAAAGGGGGCGTGCACCACCCTCGTGCATCCGTTTGGCTAATTCCTTTTGGATATCTAAAAGCTCTTCGACTTTCAGATCCTGAAGGGATCGCCCTTCCAACATCTTTAACTTTAATAGATCCGACTTAGCTTTATGCAGCTCACTCACGCTCGCACCAGAATGGTCGCTAATTTTTGTAAGTGCTCGATTCACTTCATCCAGTTTTGCATCAATTGCATTCTGCGCTTGGGCCCGAGTTGTTGAGTCCTTAAGAGCACGGCCTGCGCGAGCCTCTAAAAAGGCGACATCTTGAGGGATATTGCGTGTGTAGGATTGAAGGTCATCAAGGCTATCAGGCACATTTCGGCTAGCAACACCAAAACTCTTTAAAGCATCGCTTTTATTAACCACAGAATCAGCCGCCCCCACTTGCGCCATTGGAGTCGTAGAAATGGGCTGATGGCTCCCGTAATCTCGCAGCACACTTTCAACCTGACCGACGACATCGCCACATTTTGAGTTCGCGTGGCTCCATAAGGACAATCCCATTACTGCCATCAACAAAATGAAGGGCTTCGCTAGATAGCGCATGCAAGGGCTCCTTCTCCTGACTTAGCGAACTTTTCAAGAAAGTCAGCGGGATTCTTTCCACTCAGACCATTCTTAAGCAACTGCATATCTTTTTCAGACTTTGCAGCGACAGCTAAAGCGGCCGTGAGTCCATCCGCATTGATTTTTTTGCTAGCTAAAAGACCATCCACAACTTTTAGTGTATCTCCGCCTAAATCACTGACTAAAGATTGAAGCCGCTTATCATAGGCCAGCTCGCTTTGAAGAGATTTCGAACGTCCCAGCAAACCTTGCACAAACTGCGAAGAGCGCACCTTCATAAAACCATGGGCTAAAGGGATGGCATTCACAAGACTTGCTGTTTTCAAATTGTCAAAAGACTGCTGCCATTCAGATTCCAATTCACTCAGCCTTTTCACATCCAGATCGTTGGTAGCGCGGGCCATGCGGCTTGCCATCAACATACTGGATTGTCCGCTAATCTGACGAAGCTTCGCTCCATCTGATCCGATATGTCCTACTTCAGAAATAGCTCCGACAACTGCTGTACGAGACATCAATTGAGAAACAGTTGTGTTTGTACCGAGTACGCGGGCTTGACCCGCCACTTGAATTAACTGGCTTCTTCCCGCCGAAGTTGCAACAGAACTCACAACTCGACTTCTAGCCACCGACACTCCGGCTTTCAAAGCCAGTACACCCGCTTTCCCGACTACCGCGCCAACGCTTCCCACTCCGCTGGCCAGCAAAGCCATTGAGGCCATGTCAACAGCCCCAATAAAGGAATCTACCTGATTTAAAACTTGGTGATTTCTTTCATCCGTTCTCATGATATCCTGGGCGGCTGCACAAACCTCGTTCATTAGGTTAGGATTCACGACCAGCAATTGCCCCGCCAAGACTGGATTGGTTTTTAAAAGTTCCTGAAACGAATTGGCATCTAATACATCCCGAGTGTAATCCTGTATCTTTGTCTCCACCTCGTGAAGGGCCTTTTTAATTTGATAATCCGAGCGCGCTGAACAAGATAGAGCACGGCGACACGAAACTCTTGTATCGAGTAGTTTGTGTCTAGGGAATTCAATCTTTCTCGCTATCAGAAACTTTTTAGAAGCATCCTCAGGAGTCACGATTGACCCTGTCAATCCCCGCATATGGTGAGTTAAAAATAGCCCCCCTGCCGGAGTACTAGTGAATCGTTGGTAATCTTCGAGATATCGAGTGTAGGCAGCGTTGAATTTCTCTTCACTTCCTAAGTTCTTGGCCTCTTCCATTTCAGCAAGTCTTTGATTTAAACCTTCAAGAGTTTGATTCTGCAAGTGAGCGAGATTGCTCATCGTATATTGAGTTTCTTGAATCGGATTGGCCTTGGCATACGCCACATAGTATTTTTTGAAACTTTCCAATTGAGACTTTGAACAGCCCTTGCAGCTTTCTTGAGCAAGCGCATTCAGGGCTTTACCATCCGTCAACTTCGGTAACGGCCTTGCACCTTCGAACTGAGACCGATAGTCATAGATGGATCGAGCCGCGTTCGAGATCGTACGAGCTTCAACAAATTTTTTCACGGCGGCAAAACTTGTAGCCTGGGCCAGGTCACCGAAGTCTTCCGCGACTTGCTGCAAATTTTTAAGACCGAAGACGGAAGCCAGACAGGGATCTGAAATTGAGCCTGACAAAAGCGATTGCCTCAGCCCGCGGGAATCCGACTGATGAAGAAAGCATGCTTCCAGCTGACCTCTGATTTTATAGAAGTTCTGCATTTTGATTTTTGCGCTTCCCGTTAGCTGACCCGAAAGAATCTCGATCTCTCGATTTGAAGATGTCATTAACATAGATGGGTCACGACGGACATCTGCTACCGTCAGAGCCGTTGCCAATACGCAGATTAGGTGGGAAATAAAAAATACGACAACTTTCACCCCCTTTTTATCGGATAAAAATACAAAAATATTTAATACTTTCAGGCGCTCAGACCTGCCGTTTAAATTTTGTTTTTCACTCTGGATTTGATTGAACAAGCCACAATGAAGATCGAAAATACCGACACGACTGGACTATTGGCGCTCGATAAAGGTCTGAGATAAATCCATTGGCAATCCATTAATTGCTCCCGTCTTTCAACGAAAGATATTATGAGGCTATCTACTTTATCGAGGTATTGATGGGCCCAATTTCATGGTTGAAATTCGTAATTATCTTTTTAGCATTTTAATCAGGTTGCTCACAAGATAAGAAGTTCGATGGAGACGACGTCGATCCGATAGTTCCCGGGGAACTGTCGATTTCTGTTTCGTGGGCGGCTAACCGTGAAAAGGATGTGAACTCATCGGGTGGCGGTTACAAAGTGTTCTACTCTGTTACAGCAGGCGTTAACACCACGACAAATCCCTACTACATTGATGTCCCCTACGTATCTGGTGCCGCAGCCCCAGTTACGGCTACCATCCCGAATTTAAGCGCGGGCACTTACTACATTCGCGTAGTGGCCTACTCAAGCTACAACCCCTTAGGTACATCAGGTGGAAACCGCAGCGCCGCTTCGAGTGAAGTGAGCATCACCATCCCATAATTAAATCAAATTTATTCAATAAAATTGTTGAAGGATAAGGCATGACTAAAACAAGCACACTGCGAATTTTGAGTTTACTCGTGACAGGACTTTCCCTTAGCCCTCAGGCCCGGGCTGTCATACAAGATCAATATGTTCCTGATGAAGTCTTAGTGCGGTATAAAAATACTGTTTCAGCAGCGTCCGTGCAGAGTTTCATGCGGCAGGATGATTTGCAGTATGTTGCTACACTTTACACAGCTCGAACTCAAACGCACAAACCCATCTACCAAGTCAAAATACAACTTCATGAAACTGTTCCTCAGGTGATTTCGCGTCTGCAAAACAACCCTGATATTGAACTAGTTCAACCAAATTATATTTACCGAACTACAGCCACTTCACCAAACGACACTTATTATGGCCAATTATGGGGATTAAAGAATACGGGTCAGATATTAGCCCCCACTAGCACGGCGGGCCCTTCCTTTGCGGTGGGTGAGGGCAATCCCGGCACCTCAGGCCGGGATTTAGAGATGGAGACAGCTTGGGATCGTATAACTGATTGCAGCTCTGTCATTGTGGCTGTCATCGATACAGGCATTCAATACAATCACGAAGACCTCAGCACCAATATGTGGGACGGAAGCGGAGCTGGATTCCCCAAGCATGGTTACGATTTCGTAAATTCCGATAACGATCCTATGGACGACAATGGCCACGGAACCCATGCCGCTGGAACCATTGGTGCTGTCGGAAATAACGGTAAGGGCATTTCGGGAATTTGCTGGAAAGCTAAATTGATGGCACTTAAAGCGTTGGGTGCAGATGGAACGGGCACCACAGCTCAAATTGCCAGCGCTATCAATTGGGCCGTGGACAAGGGGGCCGATGTTTTGAATATGAGCCTGGGCGCCACCGGGAACGACCCCACCCTGCAGGCAGCTATAGTTCACGCTCGTGACAACGATGTAGTGGCGATCTCTGCCGCTGGCAATGACGGCACTGATAATTCTACGGATCCTTTTTATCCCTGCAATTATCGCTATAGTAATACCCTTTGTATTACGGCCCTTAATCAGCAATACGGGTTGGCCAGCTTTTCAAATTTTTCAACAGCTTATGTGGATATGGGGGCCCCCGGTGTTAATATCGTAAGCCCGTGGATTTACGGCCGCACTGTCATTTTAGATGATTTTTCTAGCGGTTGGACATTCACTCAAACAAATTCGGGTTGGGGGAAGCAGACATTATCTGACGGTACAAATCCCATTGAAACTCTGACCGCCCCAGCCAACTGGAATGGCACTGTGAACTATGCCAACAACTCTGATGGCCGCGCCCATAAGAATTTTGATCTTTCCTCCTACCCCGAGGCCTGGCTGCGATTTTCCCTCACCTACGATCTCGGCAGTGGTGATGAGGTGAATGTTTTTATTCAAGAGGGTGTTGTGGACCCAATTGATGCCGGAACTCAAGTGGATTCCTTCACTGGCGCCGACGGCTATGCTCTGACTTATAACATAGCGGCCACCTGCGCAGGAAAAACTTGCTCCACTGGCTTTCAATTGGCAACGGATGGCTCTGGAACTTCGACTGGCAGCATTTTGTACAACTTCAGTCTGGTAGGTTTTTCTTCTGCTAATAATGGATACAATGTTTTAAAGGGAACATCCATGGCCGCCCCCCATGCAGCCGGCCTGGCAGCGATGATTCGAGCCTACAATCCCAACTACACAGCTACCGATGTTATAGCGGCTCTTAAAGGCGGGGGCGAGTCGGTTGCCGCCCTCTCGACAAAGACCACCACCGGAAAAGCCATTCATGGGCCTGGATCTTTATCTTTTATTCAAGCCCCGACGGGAGTCAGCGCTTTGCCTTCTTTGTAAACCATGGCGGGCCTCATCCCGCCAATGTTTAAGAAGAGCTCATCTTCACCGCAGTCCCAAACTGTAAAATCCGCTTTTTTCCCTGGCTCCAAAGACCCCACCTGATCCTGAAGCCCCAAAGCCCGGGCGGCCCCCTTCGTGTAGGCTTCCACCACCTCATCAAGTGTCATTCCCATTTCTCGCCGAGCCAGAACCCCGACAAGACCTAGATCTTGCGTTGGACTTGTCCCTGGATTGAAGTCGGTGGCCAAGGCGACCGTAATACCTTGATCCATCATTTTTCGCGCGGGGGGATAAGGACATTTCAAATACAAATCCGCTGCAGGTAAAAGTACCGCAACAGTATTGGACCGGGCCATTTGTTGGATCTCCCGATCTCCGATTGCGATGCAGTGATCTGCCGAGTGGGCCCCCAATTTAGCGGCTAGCTCGGATCCGCCTGATAAGCTTAACTGATCCGCATGAAGGGTGATGTCAAAGCCCAGCATTTTGGCTGTTTCTAAATATTGGCGAGAGGCTTCCTTCTCAAAAAAGCCTTTCTCAACAAAAATATCCACCCTGCTCGCTAGCTTCCGCGCTTTTATTTCAGGCAAATATCGGTTCGCCAACTCCTGAAGATACTCTTCCGCACTCTCGGCTTCCGGTGGCTTCGCATGGGCCCCTAGAAAAGTTCTGACAATATCCACTTTGCAATCTGTCGGGATGGCCTCCAGCATTTTAATCTCGGTATCAAGATCAAGTCCATAGCCGGATTTAATTTCCAGAGTGGTGACTCCTTGAGCGATAAAGTGATGGATCCGTTTACGGGCTGTTTTTTTCAGCTCTTCCAGACTCGCCTCACGGGTGGCCTTAACTGTGGAAAGGATGCCCCCCCCTGCTTGTGCAATGGCTTGATAACTTTTCCCTTGAAACTTCATTTCCATTTCAAAGCCGCGCTGACCGGCAAAAACCAGATGGGTATGACACTCAACGAATCCCGGCAGAACCAGGGCCCCTTGAAGATTGATTTCTTTATCCGCGTAAAAATCCGTTGGAGAGGCTCCCAGTTTTTCAATGCGACCATTGATGACTAAAAAGTCTGTTGTGTTTTTACCCCGAAACAGACGCGCATTTCGAAAAAGGGTCTTCATCCATCTTACCTTTCGTTTAGGCTTTTTTCTTTCCCTGGGCGGCCACTGTCGCAATGGCCTTTTTCACGGCTTCTTCATCTCCAATGAAGTTTTTGTCCAAAATCTTCAAATCAGAGTCCAATTGGTACATTAAAGGAATGCCCGTAGGCATATTCACTTCCATGATTTGTTCGGGAGAAAGGTTCTCCAGTATTTGAATCAAAGCGCGAAGACTGTTGCCATGGGCTACAATTAACACGTTTCGACCTTCCCGAAGGTGCGCTACAACCTCTTTCTCCCAAAACGGGCGAAAACGCTTGGCCGTTAACTGTAAAGATTCTCCAGCCGGTAGCTCTTCTAAAGGAATATCACGATAACGAATGTCATGAATCGGATGACGGGGATCCTCTTTTTTAAGCATCGGAGGCGGAACATCAAAGCTGCGCCTCCAAATTTTAACTTGCTCTTCTCCATGTTTTTCAGCCATTTCAGTCTTGTTCAAGCCTTGCAGTTCACCATAATGACGTTCGTTCAAGCGCCATGTTTTTTGAACGGGCCACCAAAGCCGGTCCATTTCCTCAAGAGCCAGATGCAGAGTCTTAATCGCGCGCTTCAAAACACTGGTGTAGATCACATCAAATTCGAGCTTTTGCTCTCGCAGGGCCCGTCCCGCCCGTTGGGCCTCATGAATGCCTTTTTCCGATAAATCCACATCCACCCAGCCGGTGAAGCGATTTTCCTGATTCCAAAGGCTTTCTCCATGGCGAAGGATAACAAGTGTCGACATAATGTAGCCCCCTCATAACTTTTTTCTGTGGTTTTCACTCACTGTATTTTCCGGTCTGGGAAAAATCTGCCTAGGATCTAAATCCTGATCCAGCAAGTGGTTCCAACTAGACACCGAATACTTCTTAGCTGCAAGACTTCAGTATGAAAGACCGAAGGCTTGAGTTTTTATTCAGTGTCGACTTACAGGTGTCCTCTTTTTCGAAAGAGAACTACCATGAATGTGAGAAAGAGTCTGCCCGCGTGAAGGGATTTATGGTGGTCCGCATTAAGCCGTGACGATTCCTAATGCTTTTGGAAGATTGCAGACACTCAGCTCATTTGAAAAGGATGGGGTATGAACCGCGCCAATCTTGATTATATTGAGAATCTTTACCAACAGTACAAATCCAATCCTGATAGTGTCAGCACCGACTGGAAGAAATTCTTTGAAGGTTTTGATTTTGCCACTCAAGGCTCAATGGGGTTAAGCGAAAAGGAATTAGATGTTTATCATCTGATTTCCGCCTATCGTAATTATGGTCATTTTGAGGCCCAAATTGACCCCTTGAGCAATACCGCCGCTCCTCACGACCAACTAAGTCTGTCCCGTTTTAATTTGAAGGATTCGGATCTGGATCAAAGGTTTCAGATCGGCTCCATTATTGGTAAGCCCAATGCCCCCTTAAGAGAGATCATTCAGCACCTGCGCAATTGCTACTGTGGAAAATTAACGGTTCAATGCGCTGATGCCTTCCCCGAAGTTCGAAACTGGTTTATCCGCGAATTTGAAAAGGAAAATTCCAAGTTCAAGCTCACTTCCGAACAAAAGAAGGAAGCTTTTCAGTCCATTGCCCGTGCCGAATCTTTAGAAAAATTCATCCACACACGCTATGTCGGGACTAAACGATTCTCTGTTGAAGGCGCCGACGCTCTTCTTCCTATGCTGGAATACATGGTTAAAAAAGGGGCCGAGCTCAAAGCGGAAGAATTCATGTTGGGAATGGCCCACCGGGGTCGCGTTAACGTTCTGGCAAATTTTATGGGGAAGGCTCTCGAGTACATCTTCGCTGACTTCAATGGCCCCACTGAGCTAGTAGAACCGCTGGAAGATTACGGCGGAGATGTCAAATACCACTTAGGATATACCGCCCAAAAAGAAACTTCCCACGGAAATGTTCAGGTGAGCTTGGCTTACAACCCTTCTCACCTTGAGGCCGTTAATCCCGTCGTCTTGGGAATGGTCCGAGCCGCTCAGCGCCGTCGTAAAGATACAAAATCCCGTAAAAAGGTTGTTCCTCTTTTGATTCATGGGGATGCGGCTTTCGCGGCTCAGGGTGTCGTACTTGAGACCTTTCAAATGGCCTACGTCAAGGGTTACACCGTCGGGGGAACCATCCACGTCGTCATCGACAATCAAGTGGGATTTACGACGTCACCTGAAAATGGACGTTCATCGTACTATGCTTCCGATGTTTCCAAAGTACTTCAAACACCGGTCCTTCATGTGAATGGTGATGATGCTGAAGCCTGCATTCGTGCTATGGATATCGCCATCCGCTACCGTCAGGAATGGGGCCAGGATGTCGTGATCAATATGGTTTGTTATCGACGTTTTGGACATAACGAAGGAGATGAGCCCGCTTACACTCAGCCGCAAATGTACGAAACGATCAAAAATCATCCCACGCTTCGTGACATCTATGGAAAACAGTTGATTCGTGAAAATGTGATCGATCAGGCTTACTTCGATCAGTACTTTCAAGAAAAATTAGACAACTTACAGGGCGTTTACGAAGAAACTAAAAAGAACCCTCCAAAGATCAAGACTTTCAAGTTTGAAGGCTTTTGGAAAGGCCTGCGAAAAGCCCAACCTGAAGATTTTGAAAAGACCACTGATACAACTGTTGATAAAAAAATTCTTAAAGATGTGGGAACTCTTATCAGCGAAGTCCCCTCTAACTTTACTCCGCATCCAAAACTGAAAAAGCTTTTGGACACTCGACGTTCCATGGCTGAAGGCCGGGAACTTTTAGATTGGGGTACTGCAGAATTAATGGCTTACGGAAGCCTCCTTCACGAAGGAACGTCCGTCCGCATAACAGGACAAGATTGCGTCCGGGGAACTTTTACTCACCGCCATGCCGGCCTCTATGATTTCAAAACCGGCGAGGCTTATTTCGCTTTGGATCAGATCAATGGCGACGCGGTTGAATTTTGCGTGTATGACTCGATCCTTTCTGAATACGCGGTTATGGGATTTGAATATGGTAATGCCACTTGTGATCCCACTTTCTTAACAATCTGGGAAGCCCAATTCGGTGACTTCGTTAACGGCGCCCAAATTATAGTCGATCAATTTCTTACGGCCGGAGAAGCCAAATGGATGCAGATGTCGGGCCTTGTGCTACTCTTACCTCACGGTTACGAAGGTCAAGGGCCTGAGCACTCTAGCGCCCGCCTTGAACGTTTCCTGCAGATGGCGGCTCAAAACAATATCCAAGTTGTGAATCTGACGACTCCTGCTCAAATTTTTCATGCTCTTCGCCGTCAGATGAAGCGGGAGTTCCGCAAGCCCCTTATTGTGATGTCCCCTAAATCTTTACTACGACATCCACGAGCAGTTTCGACTCTTGATGAATTGTCCAAGGGACAATTTATGGAAGTCATTCCCGATACGGTCTTAAAGGACGCTAAAAAAGTCGAAAGTGTCGCCTTTGTCAGTGGCAAACTGTATTACGAATTGCTGGAGGAAAGAGAAAAGCGAAAAGATGAGCGCACCGCCCTGGTCCGCCTCGAACAGATCTACCCCTTCCCCCACCATCAGATTCTGGATGTAATTAAATCCTATCCAAAATTGAAGAACCTCATCTGGGCCCAAGAAGAACCTCAGAACATGGGGGCCTACCAGCATGTCTATTTCAAGTTCAAAAAGCTTTTCAAAAAAGAGAAGCTTAAGTTCGACCTAGAGTACGTAGGACGTCCGGAACGTTCTTCACCTGCGACAGGCAGTATTTACCGCCACAAGGCAGGCCAGGCCGAAATCATTCGCAGTGTATTTGAAAATTTTTAATTGAGAGGGGATCACCATGAAAACTGAAGTCAAAGTCCCGGCCGTGGGAGAAAGCATCACAGAGGCCACAATCGGCTCGTGGATGAAAAAATCCGGCGAAGCCGTCAAGAGAAACGATGTCCTTTTGTTGTTAGAAACCGACAAAGCGAGCGTCGAAGTGGTGGCTGAAAACGATGGCGTTCTTGAAATTAAAGAAGAAGCTGGCTCTGTAGTAAAAATTGGAGCTACCGTTGCCATCCTTGATTCCGACGCAAAACCCACAGTGGCTTCAGAAGCTCCTAAGGCTGCGGCCCCCCCTCAAGCAACTCCTGCCAAAACGACTACTGCCGATCAACCCACCCCTTCCACCATGAGCGCCCATTCCGCCCAACCTCTCTCACCGGCGGTTCAAAGAATTGTGACTGAAAGGGGGCTTGATCCTTCATCCATCCAAGGCACAGGTAAGGATGGTCGCCTGACCAAGGGTGATGCGCTAGCGGCTCCCACCGGAGGCGCCCCTGTCAACAGACAAGCGCCAGCCCCCGCGCCAACACCGGCTTACGTTCCGCCTCAATTTTCTAAGCAGGGGGATAAAAAGTTGGTGCCGATGACTACGATCCGCAAACGCATTGCGGAAAGATTGGTAGAGGCCCAACACAACGCCGCCATGCTCACCACATTTAATGAAGTCGATATGACTAAAATTTTTGAATTGCGTGCAAAGTACAAGGAAATGTTCAAAGAGAAATATGGTGTCAGTCTTGGCTTTATGGGAATTTTCACTAAAGCCGCGATTGAGGCTTTGAAGGCCTTCCCCACCGCCAATGCGTACATTCAAGGGGATAATATTGAATACCATAACTACTACAATATCGGAATTGCCGTCAGCACCGAGCGAGGCCTGATGGTTCCTGTCGTTAAAGATGTGGATCAAATGTCCGTTGCTCAAATTGAAATGTCCATTCGCGACTACGCCCTAAAAGCCCGCGACGGAAAAATCGCTGTGGATGATATGCAAAACGGGACCTTCACCATCACAAACGGCGGAGTTTTCGGTTCTTTGATGTCGACTCCGATTTTGAATGCGCCCCAAAGCGCGATTTTGGGAATGCACAAGGTGGAAGACCGCCCTGTGGTAGTGACTACCGCTAAGGGAAAAGAAGTCACAATACGCCCTATGATGTATGTAGCCCTAAGCTATGATCACCGTATGCTGGATGGCAAAGAAGCTGTGAGCTTCCTGGTCAAGATCAAAGAGGGCATCGAAGATCCTGAAAGATTATTGTTGGAAATTTAATTCGATAGGGCGAGATCCCCTGTCGTGTTGAGGCCAGAATTCCTGGTCCTATTACTGCGGAGTTGAACAAAATGAGTTACGATTTGATTGTCATTGGTAGCGGTCCTGGAGGATACGTCGGCGCCATTCGAGCCGCCCAGCTGGGGTTTAAAGTGGCCGTCGTTGAAAAAGAAAAGGTATTGGGAGGCACGTGCTTGAATGTCGGCTGCATTCCTTCTAAGGCCTTGTTAGAATCCAGTGAGCAATACCATGCCGCTCAACACGATTTAAAAAAACATGGTGTGAAAGTGGGATCCGTTGAACTGGAACTTAACACGCTTCTAAGCCGCAAAGATAAAGTGGTCCTGGAGAACAACAAGGGTATCGAATTTTTATTCAAAAAAAATAAAATTGACTGGATTAAAGGTTTTGGAAAAATCAAGGCGGCCGGTGAAGTTGAGGTAAAATCTCCAGACGGAACCGCCCAGACATACTCCAGTAAAAATATTATGATTGCCACTGGTTCTGCTCCTGTGGAACTCCCCTTTTTGAAGTTCGATGAGAAAAAAATTGTCTCTTCCACAGGCGCCCTGACCTTGCCTGAAGTTCCCAAAAAACTGGCTGTGGTCGGAGGTGGTGTCATTGGCCTTGAGCTGGGCTCTGTATGGGCGCGCCTGGGAGCCGAAGTCACTGTAATTGAATTTGCTCCACAAATTTGTTCTATGATGGACCAAGAGTCCATCAATGTGTTGGTGAAGTACTTGACCAAAGAAGGCATGAGGTTCATGACTTCGACAAAAGTGACTTCTTCTAAGACAGAAAAATCCGGTGTTGAACTCACTTATGAAGAGATGAAATCCAATACCTCCGGAACTTTAAAAGCAGATATAGTTTTGGTCGCTACAGGAAGACGCCCCTACACGGACGGCTTGGGCTGTGATGAACTGGGCATCACTCGCGATCAGCGAGGCTTTATTCAGGTCGATAAACGGTATCAGACATCCGTGCCTGGAATCTACGCCATTGGTGATGTGATTCCCGGTCCTATGTTAGCCCATAAAGCCGAAGAAGAAGGTGTCGCTGTTGCCGAACTTCTAGCCGGTCATGCAGGCCATGTGAATTACAACACAGTCCCCTCAGTGATATACACACATCCTGAAGTGGCCTCAGTAGGACTAACAGAAGAACAATGTAAGGCCCAAGGGCTAGAAGTGAACATCGGGAAATTCCCTTTTATGGCCAATGGCCGCGCCCGTGCCCTAGGCTTCACCGAAGGGTTTGCTAAGATTATCGCCGATAAGAAGACTGATCGCATTTTAGGCGGCCACATTGTCGGCCCCCGAGCCTCGGAACTATTGGGCGAAATTGTAGTCGCGATGGAATTCGGTGGCGCCAGTGAGGATCTAGCACGGACTTTCCATGCGCACCCGACTTTGACGGAAGTGATTCGAGAAGCCGCCTTGGCTGTTGAAAAACGCCAACGTCAGATGTAATCTAGTTTTTAACATTCCGCTGTTACTTTTTTTGACAAATTGGCAGCAACTCTCAGAATGAGATTTCCAAGTGAATTTAACACCCTATGTCCGATCTAAGGTGGCACCTTGATTGCTTTATTAGTCAGGCAGGGGGTCATCTTGAAAACACTTAGTGCTCTACTCAAACTCAACTTGGTCTTAGGTGCTTTAACATTAGTCGCTTGTCAACAAGGTGGACAAGTTATGGAAGAATCGGGTGCAGTCTTCTCAGCACTTGAAAGTGATGTGGGAAACACAGATCAAACGCCTGTCGATGATCCCACTCCGCCCGTGATCGATCCCATTAATAATGACAATACTGATAACACAGATCCTGTTACGCCTCCTACAACACCACCGACTCCTCCACCTAATACGGATAACAACGATAATACGGATAATCCACCTAATACGGATAACAACGATAATACGGACAACACCGATCCTGCTAAACCTCCAATGCCACCCACAAATCCTCCAACTAATACGGACAATAACGACAATAACGATAACAATGATGGCAATCCTATTTCCAATCCTAACGTAAAAGCCTTCTGCGGTGAGTTCTTCCGCCAGGTTCCGAATGTTCCTGGGGTGGAGTCTTCAGAGGATGTCGTCATCCAAGGTCGCTCAAGTGATGCGGTCGTTTTGGCTGGACGGGATGTTTCCATTATTGGCGTATCGGGACAGGTTCGTGTCTATTCTGCCGTTAACTTGGAGCTTATGTCTGTTAGTGGACGAGCTATGGTGAACGCTCAGAATATCGTTTCTTTGACTGGTGTATCGGGCAGCATTTGTGCGCGTGCTAATACAATTCAAGAAATGGTATCTGGTTCTGGCAACTCTCATGTGATTGCCAACACCGTCGAATCCATCACTTCACAATCCGGAAACCTTCACATCTATGGAGCAACTGTCAAAAAGGCAACGGCCATCAGCGGTCATATCTGTCTTCATGATGGGGCTCAGATCTTAGAGCTTGTGGGTCATTCTGGAAACATTAAAACAGACTGTAAATAGGAATTCTGAAAGCCAAGATCTTTAATGAGATCTTGGCTATACTATCAAAAATAAAGATTTCAAAAATTAAGATTAGCTGCGGCAGATGCGCTTTAAAACCGCCAATGCCTCAGCAACGCCACGATGACCAGGACGCATATCCTGTGCGCCTGGCTCCCAGTCAAGAATGACCTTATGTTGGTAGATTTCGCAGTTACGGCCATTGAATCCGTTGGCTGTAGGGAAACTCTCAAAGGGCTTGATGGTAAGGTCCATTTGGTGCTCGGCATAAGAAGATCTCGACCAATTATGGGCTCGATAATCAGCCACTGTCTGTACAGTCTTTTTAATATAATCCAACTTTTGTTGGGGCGTGTACTGAGCTGATGAAGCCACTTGCTTGATCTGCTTTACACTTCGATTAACGAAATCCTCGAGAATCTTCTTATCCACGACTTTGAATTTTACAAGCTTGCGTTGTGCGACCGCCTGAGATGGCTTCTCAGAAGCTTGCCTTGCATAGAGGCCTGTCCCACCCTGAAAAGCGCCGTCAGAAAGGGCCGAAAAGGGAACCGCTTGCGCTGTCAGGGCAAATCCTAGCATTATCTGTGCTGTAAAAAGGATGTATCGGTACATGTACCTTCTCCCAACTCTGTATCAAACTTCTGTTGACGTGCTCCTACAAAGGAGACATAGCCAGGGGCTCCGCTAATGCGCTTACGTTCGGGGTCAGTTTCAAAGTCGGCATTCAAACCGTGCATCAGTCGTAAATATTGGGGCAGATTTCGTTGATGGGCCAACTCACGCGCCTCGGATAAGATCGCAATTCGCTTGTCTCTCTGGGCTTCCGTTTCATTCTTAGGTTCGTAGCGAAGTTTTCGTACAGGCTCAATTGAGTTCGCTAAAAAGTCCAGCTCCGCACGTTGCAAGGAGCGCCCCTCCACCAATCGGGCCTTCAAGAAATTATCGACCATGGAAAAGGCAGTACCTCGACCGGCATTAAAGGATAAAGTAACAATCACATCCTTGAAGTACTCCATATCAGGCTCCTGTAGCCCTAATTGCATAAGTTTGTCCTTCATACCCGTTGTTGCCATTCGGCCTTCGACAAAGCGCTCATTAAGTTTATAAAAGATCCCCATATAAACTAAATTTCGTACAGGGTTTGCGGGCGTTGACATAATAGAGCAGCGATTTTCAGGTAAAGTGCTGACAACGTCATAAGAACCTTCATATTCTAAAAGACGTTTACATGAAGGCTTCTCGCTGTAATAGGCTTGGTTCTTATAAATCTCAAGGGCCGTGCGATCATCGTCCGCAAAGGGTTTACTCAAAACTTCATCCAACGCACTCTTGGTCAGCTGTCCCACGCCACCATCAAACCCACCGCCCAAAGCATTAATGTGGAAGCCGCTTTCATTCCAAAGTTTTGGCAGAAGCTTACGGCCATTGATCCCCATACAGTCCGCAACGTCATTAAACGCGTGATAGACCGTATAGGAGTACTCGGGTGTCACACAGGGCATATGCATACCACGCTCGGGGCGCCCATCTGCGGCGTTACAACGTGCAAAAAATCGGAAGGGGACTTCATAGCCAGCCCACTTGGTGGCCTCAGAATCCGACGGGTTTTCTTTCACGCGCATCGTAAGAGTTCTTTGAGCATGAACCACGCAGGCCACCGGAAATTGAAGTCCATCTGTATTTTGTCTTTTGTTTTTGAACATCTCCGGCAAGGCCATCAACTGATCCTGAAGGTAACGACGTTCAACAGGGCATTTTTCAATACTTTCGAATTGAACCCAGTTTTCATCAGAAAATGGAACTGAGCACTTCTGGCACTCCATTACATTTTCACCACTTGTGGTTTTGTTGCGCTTAAAAATCCCGAAGAAAGCGGGTTTTCGCTCAACGGCCCCCCATGAGGGGGATGACATCGCCAATATCAGAACAAAAAGACTTAGACTTTTAACCATAAGCACCTTCCAATGGTTCTAAAGTATCAAATCCTAGTCTCATCTTCCGCCCCTGCCGACCCCTTTGAATTCATTTCCTTGCTGTCAACAACTTGAGCAGCCAATTCTTGTCACTCGACCAGTGTAAGTTTATTCTTTTGAGATACAGCCTGTAAAAAAATTGTTCAGCTCACCTTCACTTCCAATTTGAAAGTGTCATCCACAAATTCACGACATCTCGGCTTCCAATGTGGAAGCCACTCTCAATGCGAATTCTGATGCCAAGCGACAACAGGAAGGGCTTCCATTGCACTTCCTTCTTACTTATGCAGAGATGAGGGTATGGACCTGAAACGAAAGCTACTGCTGTCATTTTCGATTTTGATTGTAGTGCTAGCCCTTGATTATTTATTTCTTCACATTATTTTTCCCCTTAAGAAAGAAAGGCTTTTGAGAGAAGCCAACAAAGAAGTCGAGCTTTCTCTTGAGATGTTTCCAGTCGACAATCTGAAGAAAATTGGCAAGCCTTCTGAAAACAATCTTCTAGAAGACAGCGACTTCCACACAGCTTCTCAGGCTTGCACAGGTCTAAAGTGGCAATCTTATGAAACTTTTCCGCAAGAGCTTGAAAAGATCTACGGCATTCAAGCTCGCCATGAAATTCCGGGCGAAGCGGCTGACCCCGCCTCTTCACAAGTCTCAAAGGAGCGCTGGTTGTTAGGGAATGGCGCAACTTTAATCATAACTCTTAAAGGCAACCAAATTGAAGAGCTGCAACTTTTCGGAACCGACAAGACCCTCTCTTGCGTAAAAGAGTCTTGCCAATGTCGATAAGTCGCCATTAAAAATTAGCTTAATTTTCAGTTGTAGCCACTAAAGCCAAAGGCTCTTCACGCCGCGCTCTCGAGCGATAACCTTTGCATCTTCATAACCTGCGTCTACATGACGGAAAACACCCATGGCGGGATCTGCCGTGAGCACTCTTTCTAATCTTTTCTGAGCCGCCTCGGACCCATCGGCGACAATCACTTGTCCCGCATGCTGACTGTAACCCATGCCGACGCCACCCCCGTGATGAAGGCTCACCCATGTGGCGCCACAAGCGGTGTTGACCATGGCATTCAGAAGGGGCCAATCACTGACAGCGTCCGATCCATCTTTCATGGCCTCGGTCTCGCGATTCGGGCTGGCCACAGATCCACAATCCAGGTGATCACGACCGATAACAATGGGGGCTTTAACTTTTCCGGTGCGGACAAGCTCATTGAAAAGAAGACCCGCCTTGGCGCGCTCCCCATACTCAAGCCAACAAATTCGGGCCGGTAAACCTTGAAACGAAATTTTCTTTTCTGCCATCTCCAACCAGCGAAGCAAATGAGTCTTGTGTGGGAATAGCTCACGAAGAGCATCATCGGTCACTTGAATATCTTGGGGATCTCCGCTCAAGGCCACCCAACGGAAAGGCCCGCTTCCTCGACAAAACAGCGGTCGAATATACGCGGGAACGAAACCTGGAAAATCAAAGGCATTGCTAACACCCGCCTCTTGAGCCCGGGCGCGAATATTATTGCCATAGTCAAATGTTACAGCTCCGCGAGTTTGCATTTCTAACATACCACGCACATGCTTGGCGATACTCTGATAAACATTTTCTAGATAGGCCTTCTGGTTTTCGTGACGAAAGAGACTGGCCTCTTGAGCCGAATAACCCTCGGGGATGTAGCCTACTAAAGGATCATGGGCTGAAGTCTGATCCGTTAACAAATCCGGAACAAAATTCTTTTCCAGCAACTGATGAATCACAGTGGCCATATTGCCCTGAAGCGCGACGGATTTAGCTTGCTTTTTTTCTTGATAAAAACGCACACGCCTAATGGCATCATCCAAGTCTGTGGCCACTTCGTCCACATACTTTGTTCGAAGTCGTTTTTCGATGGAGGTTGGATCCACTTCAACCGCCAAAACAACAGCCCCAGCAAAAACTCCTGCCAAGGGTTGTGCGCCCCCCATACCGCCCAAACCCGCCGTTAAGATCACACGCCCTGCCAAATCCCCTTTGAAATGCTGACGGCCCGCCTCGACAAATGTTTCGTAAGTGCCTTGAATAATGCCCTGAGTGCCAATGTAAATCCAAGATCCAGCCGTCATCTGACCGAACATCATCAGACCTTTTCTGTCCAGTTCGTGGAAATGCTCCCATGTCGCCCACTTAGGAACCAAATTGGAGTTAGCAAGCAAGACCCGAGGAGCGTCTTCATGTGTGCGAAGAATACCGATGGGTTTACCGGACTGGATCAACAAAGTTTCATTGTTCTCGAGGGTTTTTAAAGCTTGAAGTATTTTATCAAAGGACTCCCAATTTCGGGCGGCTTTGCCGATCCCACCATAAACAATAAGTTGATCAGGATGCTCAGCCACTTGCGGGTCCAGGTTGTTTTGGATCATGCGATAGGCGGCCTCTTGCAGCCAACCTTTACAGTTTAAAGATAATCCCTGAGGAGCTTTTACAGTTCTCATATCGAAAGTTCTCCTGTTTCCTTTTCAACCGCCATTAAAATTTTGTTATTCAGAATCATCTCACGCAACTTGCGCTGATCCACAGAGAAGATCCGGTCTTTTTCGGCAAAAGGAACTCGTTCTCGAATCACATCATAAGCGGCTTTCACGCCACCACTGGGTTTCAGAGGCTTTAATAAATCCAAACCTTGCGAGGCTGAAAGCAATTCCAGCGAGATCACGTTCGTAGCGTTATCTAAAATTTGTGAGAATTTTCGCGCCGCAATCGTACCCATGCTGACATGATCTTCTTTTTCTGCCGAAGTCGGAATTGAGTCCACACTGGCCGGATGGGCCAAAACTTTGTTCTCGCTGACAAGACTGGCGGCCGCCACTTGCACAATCATGTGCCCCGAGTTTAATCCCCCTTCAGACGTCAAGAAGGCGGGAAGCTCGCTCATAGCCGGGTTGATCAACTTCGCCGTACGGCATTCTGAAATACTGGCCAAGGATGAAAAACAAATTCCTGCAAAATCCATGGCAAAAGCTACGGGCATACCGTGAAAGTTTCCACAGGAAAGAATTTTGTTTTCTTCCGCAAAGACTAAAGGGTTGTCCGTGCTAGAGTTAGCCTCTGTCTGCAAAACGCTTAAGACATAAGTCCAAGTATCCTTCACCGCTCCATGCACAGCCGGCATACAGCGAAGGCTGTATGCGTCCTGAACCTTGTTACAGTCCTTGTGATTTTCAGAAATCTCAGAAGACTCTGATAAAATTTTTCGAAGATTCGCAGCTGTTTTGGCTTCTCCCGCATGGGGACGTGTGGCCGAGATCAATGGATCAAAGGCTTTACGCGAGCCCCGAAGGGCCTCTAAGGACATAGCCCCCGCAATATCTGCCATCTTCATCAGACGTTTCGCTTTGACAAGTTCTAGTAAACCAATGGCTGTCATGACTTGACAGCCATTGATAAGCGAAAGTCCTTCTTTGGCCTTGAGCTCAAGAGGCTTCACATTTCTAAGTTTTAAAACTTTTTCGACTTGCGTGATAGAGCCATCATCCGCCCACGCCTCGCCTTCCCCGATCAGCGCCAAGGCCAAGTGTGAAAGGGGAGCTAGATCTCCACTAGCTCCCACACTTCCCTGAGAGGGAATAACGGGAATAATATTTTGATTCAGAAACTCAAGAATCTTATCCACGACCAAAGAGCGAATTCCACTATGACCGCGAGCCAAAGCGTTGGCACGTAAAAGCATCATTGCCCGGGTTTGCTGCTGTGTGAAAGGCGTCCCGATCCCAACGGAGTGAGAGCGGATTAAATTTCTTTGAAGCTCCTCGATTTCCGTATCAGAAATTCGAACTGAGCTAAAAGCGCCGAACCCCGTATTCACGCCATACATCACTTCACCGGCATCGATTCGCTTTTCAATGTAGGTGCGAGAGATTTGCATTCTTTGCCGAGCCTTATCAGCAAGACTCACTTTTAAATCTGGCGAAAACGCCACCTCGAAAACATTTTCGGCTGTAAGATTTTGACCAGTAATTTCCATAGGGCCTGAACTCTAATCTTGAACGGTCAAGGGTTCAAGTTGCGAGGAAATAATGCACGGCATTGGCAGGCAGCCCCCACTAAAATGAAAATTCGGAAAGCAGCTTATAACCGAAGTGAAAGACCCCATAGGCAGTCATCGTTAGCAATAAAAACGAAGCTCCCATTCGCAGGACTGACCACTTTTGTTTTTTCTGAAAGGTCATCCCCAGATGATAGAGAGCAATGACATGCATTAGGCCTGGCAATAGCAATGACATCAAGGCGGAAAAATAAAATCCTCGCGCATGATCCACTTCTCGTTTTTCTGAATTGACCTGAACGTTCTCTTCCTCAAAATTGCGAAGAATATTTTGAGCTTCTGCAAGGTCTTGTCGGCGCACGAATACAGGATAGCCATCAAAAATGGCAGAGTATCCTTCTAAAGACAGATTCGGAGTTGAGGACCAGTTGACAATCATATCCCGATCGGGAGCCATGACCTCAATCTGTTGAGCCCCCAAGCGAGAAACCAAAGCTCCACGAACAACTAAATCCGGAGTTTTCGTCAACAGAATCCAGTTTTCCTGAGCCCCCAAGGGAACCTCCCGCGAGCTAATGCAGAGTGTCTGGCCTAGTGGCGATATTCAAATCAACTTCATTGACGATTTTCACCATACAAGCTGCAATAAACTTATATGAAGAACTCCCAGATGTTAAGTCCTGCTTTTCCACCCGAGAAGAAAGTTTATTTACAAGCCGTCCACGTCGGAAATGTGGAAATTGATATTTGCCCTGAAACTGGTGGAATTTGGTTCGATCGGTTTGAGATTAAAAAATTTGACGAAACCCATGAAGACTTAAGCGAGCTTTTAATGGCTCTCCCAAAGAATCCAAAGCCGCCTGAAGTTTTACAACAGCGACGAAGCCCCAGACACCCCGAGGCCATCATGCAACAGGTGCCCTATGGCCCAAAAGGCGCCAACGGCGTTCTGACAATTGATAAGTGCCCCATTTGCGCTGGCATCTGGTTGGATCATCAGGAGATCCAAAAAATCCGCGAACTCTATCCCACCGAGAAAGACAAAAAGGCGGCTGTCGATAATTTTGTTAACACCGCTTTCCCCCAAGATATTGCGAGCAAGCCGATCAAGAAAGGGTCTATACTCCACGGCCTTCTTATGCGCGTTCTTGGCTAGCTAGCAGCCAACCAGGAGCCTCATTTTAAATTTTTCTCTCGAGATTTTTAAAATTTCACTGAAATAAAGATCGCTAGAATGACTTTCCGTTAGGACTTTAGCCTTTCAATCGCTTCGCGGTAGCTGTTTTTAAACACATAACTGCCCGCCACTAGAATATCGGCTTGCTTAAGATGGAGCAGTGTCTGATCCGAAACCCCGCCGTCCACTTCAATTTTAAAATTCAAGCCCCGACTCTTTCTTTCATGAACCAATTGATCAATTTTACTAACCTGGTCGACCATAAAAGATTGGCCTCCAAATCCAGGCTCGACAGTCATAACCAGGACAATGTCGCAAAGATCTAAGAAAGGTAAAATATCCTGAAGCGGAGTCTTAGGTCTTAACGTAAGTCCAGGCCGCGCCCCCAAGTCTCGAATCTTCTGAAGAGTCTCAGCGGGCTTGTCAGTGGCCTCAATATGGATCGTGAGGTAATCACTTCCAGCCTTAATGAACTCTTCCACATAACGCTCAGGCTTTTCGATCATCAGATGCACATCAAGAGGCAGGGGTGACACTTTTTTGATCGAACTCACTACCGGGATCCCGATTGTCAAGTTGGGTACAAAGTGTCCGTCCATCACATCCACATGAATCAAGTCGGCGCCCGCTTCGGCTACCGCCTTGATTTCTTTTTCTAAATTGGCAAAATCCGCTGATAGAATAGAAGGAGCCACCCACTTAGTTTCCAAGCTTCATTCCTCTCTTCAGCTGAAAGCCCGCAATAAAATCCTGTGCCTTCATGCGGCTCTTACTTTCTGGTTGAACCTCAAGGACTTCAAGGACCCCAACTCCCGTTTGCACGAAAAAAGTCTCTTTTTCAACTTCACAAATCTGTCCAGGTTCGTTGTTTGTCGTCTTGTCATCATCGCTTCGGGTTTTGTGAATCTTTAACCGCTTACCTTGAAAATAAGTGTAAGTTCCCGGACCCCACACAAAGGCTCGCACTTTGTTATGAAGACGGCGAGCGGATTCTTGGAAGCTTAACTCCGATTCGCTTTTTTCAATCTTTTTCGCATAGGTTACAAGCTTTTCATCCTGGGGAATGCCTACCAGATTTCCCCGGATGTAATCCATAAGTTCGATATGCAAAAGATCAGCCCCTAAAACAGCCAACTTGTCGTGCAGCTCAAGAGAGTTGATTTCATCATCTAAAGAAATTTCCCGGGTCCCTAATACATCACCAGCATCCAGTTTCAGAACCATTTTCTGTAAACAAACTCCCGTTTTTGCATCACCTTCTTCAATCGAGCGCTGAATCGGGGCCGCGCCTCGCCAGCGCGGAAGCAGGGAAGCATGAACATTGACACATCCGCGAGGAAACAGGTCCAGAAAAGACTGTTCTAAAATTTGCCCAAAGGCGACAACAACTCCCACCTCAGGCTTCCAACTGCGGATGGTATCAATAACCTCCGGTTCTCTTCGAAGATTTTCAGGGGTCAAAACCGGTAAATTATGCTGAAGGGCGAGTTCCTTGACAGGGCTGGGCTTCAGTTGCAGCTTGCGCCCCGAAGGCCGATCAGGCTGAGTCACCACTCCCACCACATGAAAGTGCTCATCCTCTAATAACCTCTTCAGAGATACCGCCGCAAAATCAGGCGTGCCTAAAAAACAAACCCGGATGACGCTCACACTTGGGCCTTCTGTTTTTTTTCGGCTTCCTCTTCTTCCTTCTTAGGATAACCGTTTTTTTTGATAGAGGCTTTAATGCGATTGGATTTTACAAAGCTGATTCGATCAATAAAGAGTTTGCCTTCCAAATGATCCATCTCATGCTGGACGCAAACAGCCAGCAAGCCGTCGGTCTTAAAACTAAAAGTTTTGCCTTCGACGTCCTCAGCTTCCACTTCGACAAGATTATAGCGTTCGACAGTTTCATAATAACCAGGAATCGAAAGGCAACCTTCATCAAAGGTCTGCTTCCCTTCTCCCTTCTTAATTCGTGGGTTCACCAGCACAAGAGGTTGGGGAACTTGACGCTCCAGTTCTGTCATCTCTTCGTACTCATACCGACGACCCTTTTC
>CAZETK010000005.1:0-18257 GCA_964515195.1 uncultured Pseudobdellovibrionaceae bacterium | reverse complement strand
TCTCGAGGGCGAGTATCAATCACCAAAAGCCGCTTCAGTTCTCCAACTTGCGGGGCGGCCAAGCCAATTCCATTGGCCTCGTACATGGTCTCAATCATATCTTCCGACAAAGTTTTAATCTCTTGATCAAAAGTCTTAACGGGTTTTGAAATTTCTTTTAAGCGCGGATCCGGATAAGTAAGAATTTTCAAACATGACATATGGCTCCTCAGGGCTTCTCATTTCAGCCTCGAATAAAGCTCGACTATACTCTAAAAACCGCGCCTCCTCAATGTCCAAAGCGCTAAGGCCATCATGAGGAAGTTAGGAGCCCAAGCGGCTATAATAGGGGGTAAAACTCCATGGCTTCCAAGGGCTTGAGCGCTGCTATAGAGCACCCAATATAGGAATACAACTCCCAAACACATCCCCATAGCCGTCATAGAGCCACCCGAGCGGCCTCTTTGGGCCGTAAAAGGAAGTCCTAAAAGAGACATCACAAATCCGGCCCAAGCAAAACTGAATTTTGCATGGTAATCCATCTCGTAACTACTAGTTTCAAGACCCGCTTCACGATTTTTATCGATAAAACGTGAAAGTTCCCTTTGGGAAAGAACATCAGAAGTTTGTCCAGCACTCTGCAAATCTTTGGACTCTTCAGACATGACAATGGTTTTTTTGGCAAAGGAACTCGTAATAGGAAAACTCGAGCTTGCATCAAAAATCGTGATAGAGCCATTTTCCAAGTCCCATTGTGTTCCCTTAAAAATAACATCCTTTGCCGTGAGCATCTGAAGAAGCTCCCAGCCTTCACTGAAAAAATAAAGAGTCAATCCTTGAGCCCGGGCTCCATCTGGAGAAAGTGTCTTAATATTAAAAATCGAATTCTTCGATCGGTACCATATGCGGTCAGTACGAACAAACTGGTATTTATTTGGGGTCTTTTCAATATCATTGTAATAGATGAAGTTCTTTCTTTTCACCATCTGAGGCATAACCTGATCCCCGATCAGGAAGGTCCCGATGCTGATTGTCGCGATCCAAAACAACAGGGGCATTGCGATTCGCAACAGCCCCATCCCCGTCGCATAGAGGGCAACAAGCTCACTGCTACGGTTCATGGAGCTTAATGTTAGAACTGTCGCCACAACACAGGCCACTGGGATCATTTTAGACAGGATCTCAGGCAGGTAAAATAGATAATATTGCATAATGGGCCCTAGAGCAGAGCCCGAAAATTTTACGAGCATACCCAAAGCGTCCACCGCCAGAAATAAAGTCGCAAAAATAAGCAAAGACCCAAGAAATGAGGCCCAAAACAACTTTGAGGTGTAGAGATCAATTCGGTTCATGCCTTTCTATGATTATACAGTTGACTCAATTAAGAAATCCCTCTTTACTGGATCTATGGCCTTACGCGTCTTACTTGCTGACGAAAGCACGACCATCAAAAAAGTAGTTCAGTTAACACTGCAAGATTTTGATGTGGACGTGCGTTCCGTTTCGGTTGGCTTGGACGTGTTGTCGGTTGCCAAAACCTTCCATCCTGACATTGTGATGGCGGATGTTCTTCTGGCCAAGCGCTCGGGATACGAAGTTTGTCATGATCTAAAAAATGATCCTGAAACCTCCTCGCTGCCGGTTGTTCTTATGTGGTCGGGGTTTATGGAGATTGATGAGCAAAAAGCCCGGCTCTGTGGCGCCGATCGAAGAATTGAAAAGCCTTTCGATCCCACGGCACTCCGAACAATCGTAAATGAGTTAGTGCCCAAAACCCAATCCAACCCTGTCAGTTCTTATGTTCATTTTCCACCACTTCCAGAGTTTCAAGAAAGTCCGAACCGAACTCAGCAGCCCACGACACCCTCAGCGATTCCTGCGCGGCCGGAAAACAGCGGGTCAGGTGTACAAAACATAGGGTCTCCGACACCAGAGCCTTCCATTCGCATTCCCTTCCCTGGAGAAGCCAGTCCCGAATCTCATCAACCACTTTCGATGCAAGGCCTTGAGCCGACTAGATCCGAGATCAGAATATCCCCCGCCCCCAGTGGTGCGGGACATGAAGGGTCCATCGTTCTGGATGACAATGAACTGGAAAGCCAAGATGAGTGGATCCAACAACCACCCCCTTCTCCTGCCCGGCCAGCTTCGATACCCTCTTCTAAGGCCCCTGAAGTCAGCTCTCTTTCTGCCCCGATTCCGGCTGAAGAGTTTTCTGAATTCCCCTTAACAGCTCAACCTCAAAAAACAGCGGCCGCCATCGCGGATTCTGTTGCGGGCATGATGGGAGGTTCCAATGATGAGCTTTTACGAGAAGAAATCAGCAAATGGCTGGCAACTCATATGCCCATTATCGCCGAACGCATCATTCGCGAGGAAATCAATCGCTTGCTTAAGGACTCTGAACAGTCTATTGAAAATTCATGAGTTTATTTGAAATTATTCAAAATGCTTTGGCCGAGGATATGCCCGATGGTGACCTCACAACTGACTGTTTGGCCGTAAAACCTCGCAACGGTCGCGCTTACTTAAAGGCTAAACAGGATTTAGTCTTATCGGGTTCTGGTTGTTTCGAGCAAACTGTGCAAATTCTAGAACCGAGTTGCAAAGTTAAATGGCTATTCGAAGAAGGCCAGCGAGTTTTAAAAGGTCAGAATATCTGCACCTTGGAAGGTGATCTCATTCAAGTTTTAAAAGCGGAACGTGTCGCCTTGAATTTTTTAGGACATTTATCAGGCGTCGCAACTTATACCAATCTTTTTGTTCAACAAGTCCAAGGCACCAAAACGCGCATCTTGGATACCCGAAAGACGACTCCCGGACTGCGAGAACTGGAAAAACGGGCTGTCGTGCATGGAGGTGGCGTCAATCATCGTTTGAACTTAAGCACGGCCATCCTAATTAAAGACAATCACATCTCTGTTATGGGAAGCCTAAAGGCCGCAGTTGAACGAGTCCGCAGCAACACTCATTTGAATGTTGAAGTGGAGTGCCGCACGCTAGACGAGGTTAAAGAAGCGGTTCCTTTAAAACCCAACCGCCTACTTCTGGATAATATGGACAACGAAACCCTCAAAGAGGCATTAAAGCTGGTTCCGGATTTCATAGAGACAGAAGCCAGCGGTAATATGAATTTAGAAAGAGTCCGCTCTGTGGCCTTATTGGGGGTTCATTATATTAGCGTAGGAGCCTTGACCCATTCGGCTCCAAATGCGGATGTTTCACTTCTTTTCGAATGGAGTTAACCATGCAAAAAGTCGGCCTCTTGACCCACCGTTGGTGCCAAGCAAAACAAATTCCAGTGGACTACTTTCAATCTGTCGATAGCACCTCCTCTTTTGCCAAAACTCTGATGGCGGATCCTTTGGAAAATCACCATAGCCTTCACGTGGTGATTTCAGAACATCAAGACGCTGGCCGTGGACGTGGGCTTAACAGTTGGATTAATGGTGAGCCTGGCAGTTGCTTGTTAACGACTTGGTCATTTCGGTTGACCCGACCTCCCCAACCCGTGACCAGCATCCGAGTTGGTCTAGGACTTTATAGTGCCGCCTCAAAGGTTTGGCCTGACGTTCCATTTTCTTTAAAGGCTCCGAATGACCTTTATTTAGGAAACCAAAAAATTGCAGGACTTCTTTTAGAGGCCATTGAACAAGGACCCCATATTCGCCTTCTGATTGGACTCGGAATCAATGTGGTTGGCAGCCCCAGCTTAAACACAGCAGCTGATTTAAAAAGTCATATCTCTGAGGATCTGATCGAAGGAAACTGGGACTACTTCCTGGATGAGCTTTATCAAGAATTTCAAAACGCCTGCCACCAGGTTTCTCATGAACTGAGTTCCATCGATCTAAAAAGATTGGTGGAGGCCTTGAATCGTTATCCGGGCCTTGAAAGCCCCTATACGCAGGTGGATCCCTCGGGGAATCTTTGGCAAGGAAACAAAAAAATCAATTGGTTCGAGCTGTAGGCTGAATCTTGAGCGAGGCCAACTATGAAATCCTACCATATCCTTTTATCGATTTTATCTCTGATCGGAATCATCATTCTCTATACGATTTGGAATATCGGGCTTTTACTTCCGGTAACTGTCGAGCAAACCCAAACTCCCACATTGTATCTTGTTTATGAGTCACACACGGGCCCCTATCATGAACTGATGCCCATTTTTGAAAAAATTGAAAAAGCCTTGAGCAACAAAAAAATTTCCTGTTCTAAAACGTTTGGCCTTTATTTCGATAATCCAGATCAGGTCGAAGCCGATCGCCTAAAGTCAGAGATCGGTTGTATCGTCGACAAACCTGTGACGGAAGAACTGGGTGAGCTTCAATTCAAAGAGCTTCCCCCCTTTCAAGCACTTAAAGGAAGTTTTGGAGGCGCCCCCTGGTTAACGGCCTTTAAAGTTTACAGCACACTCCAGAAAGAATCCTATCAACGTAATGTCATTCTAGAACCGACTCCAGTCTTGGAAATTTACGAGCCCAATGAACATGGATTCAAAACAGAAGTCTACTTCCGCATTGTGGAAAAATTCGATCCTGCTCAAGAGTAATAAGTTATAGGGGCCAAAGGTATTTCAGTTGTTCAATGGCCTCGTTCATGATCGAATATTCCTCATGAACTTGCTTGGAATTTTATGTATACTCCTCTTCGCTTCTTACACTTTCCCTTCGATACTGCCTGAAACTCATTCGGAACTTGGCTTGGCCACAAAAAGCCCCCATCAGCTTGTTCTTTCCAGCTTTATCGAAATTCCAACCCACTCATTTCTGATTTCCACAAATCAAGGAAGAGTGGATCAGAGACAGGTCGATCAACGTATCCAGTACAATCCTACTTTTGGGCCTAACGTAGGAGTGATGGCCCAGTACAAAGCCTGGCATTTTTCATTGAGTAAACGATTAACTTTTATCGACGAACAAGAACAGGAAAAGTATGGTCGTTCCGATTACAATGACTGGCGTGCCGGGTACCAGATCACAAAATATTTTTTTGTGGAAACCTATTATCAAAATTATAAGGGCTTTTACACGGATCTTTCCGGAGAAGAGGGCTTACAAACTTCCTTTGGTGGCGGTCAACGAGGCATGACAGCTAGTGATCCTAAGAATATCATAAGCCGACCCGATATCTCAGCCCTAAATTATGGCCTCCGAGCTATATTTGCACTTCCGCTTACTCCCCTCTTGAACTTTTTTAACTCTATGAACAACCGAGATTCCGTCGATTGGGAGTTTAATATTTTGACGAAAATCTACTATAATCATCTACGCATTGCAGGCGACCAACCCCTTGTTCCCCCCATCGCATCTAACTCGTTCAGCCCCATTGCTTCTTTAGAGGAGTATTCAACAAACACCTTAGGTCTTGGAATGGGATTGGGAGTTATCGTTCCAGCCAGCTCCACTGTTTCTATTGGATTCGATGCAATGTTGGGATCTGGCTTTCAACGGCAAGTCAATGAGTACGCAGATTACAAAAGAACGAAGTACACAAATGCGCTTGAGATGAATTCCAATTTATATTTTAACTGGAAGAACCAAAACCACGGATTTCGCACTGGGTTCTACTGGGATACCTACAGCTCAAAAGTTGATGGCGTTAACTTTGATTCCAGCAATTTAGGACTAAACTTGATTTACTCCTATTCGGGAATCAAACTTTAATCGCAAACGAAACTTAAAACATCACGTATGTGAAAGTCAGTCTCCTACTTGGCGTCCCGAATCAGATTCAGTGCGCTTCCTGCCTTGAACCACCGGATTTGCTCACTGTTGTAGGTGTGTTTCAATAAAATCTCCTCTTGAGAGCCATCTTTATGCTTTAACACCATGGTAACAGGCTTTCCGGGCGCCAAATCTTTCAAATTCGTAAGATTGATTAAATCATCTTCGCGGATTTTGTCATAATCTGCAGGATTTTGAAAATGAAGTGCCAACATCCCCTGCTTTTTCAAGTTCGTTTCATGGATACGCGCGAATGATTTGGCAATCACCGCACTTCCACCCAAGAAACGTGGGCTCATGGCTGCGTGTTCACGGGAGGATCCTTCACCGTAGTTTTCATCGCCAATAATGACCCAACCGTGTCCGGCAGCTTTGTACTCACGAGCCATCTTTGAAAATTCTTGACCCGTTTGACCTGTGAGTTGGTTTCGCCCCTTGCCGATTTCGCCTGTAAAAGCATTGTCAGCCCCCATTAACATATTGTTGGAAATATTATCCAAGTGACCACGAAACTTTAACCATGGTCCGCCGGGGGAAATATGATCTGTGGTGCATTTACCCTTCGCCTTGGCCAAAACGAATTGATCTTTGTAATCTTCACCATTCCAAGCCTTGAAGGGTTCAAGAATTTGCAAACGCTCGGAGTTTGAACTCACCGCCACTTTGGCCTCTCGACCTTGGGGAGCTTGATAACCTTCAGTGTCTGCTACAAAACCATTTGATGGAAGTTCAGGGGCCTCAGGTGGTTGTAATTTGACTTTACCTTTTGGACCTTCCAGCTCATCCGTCATGGGATTGAAATCCAATCGTCCGGCAAGTCCCAGGGCCATCACCACTTCAGGTGATCCAATAAAGGCTAAGGTTTCTGAGTTCGCATCATTACGTCCACGGAAGTTACGGTTGAAAGAAGTTATAATCGTATTTTTTTCACCATGTTTCACATCATCACGTTTCCATTGACCGATACAAGGACCACAGGCGTTGGCCAACACAGTGGCGCCGACGGCATTGAAAACTTCCATCTGCCCATCACGCTGAATGGTGTTTTGGATCAATGTCGAACCTGGAGACACCAAAAAGGGTTGATTCATTTTCACGCCGACACTCATAGCTTGCTTTGCCACATGAGCTGAACGCCCGATGTCTTCATAAGAAGAGTTTGTGCAAGACCCGATCAACGCTGAAGAGATCTTAACCGGATAACCTTTTTCTTTCGCTTCCTTGGCAATAGCTGAAATGGGTCGGGCGATATCAGGAGAGTGCGGTCCGACCAAGTGAGGCTCGAGTGTGGATAGATCAATCTCGTAATATTCGTCAAAGTACTGGCTAGGATTTTTTTCAACTTCAGGATCGGCGGTCAACAAACTTGTGTTCTTATCCGCAATTTGCGCCAAAGTCTCGCGGCCTGTGGCTTTCAGATACGATCCCATTCTGTCGTCGTAAGGGAACACAGAGCATGTCGCCCCCAACTCGGCACCCATATTTGTAATTGTAGCCTTACCAGTGCAAGAAATTGAATTCGCACCTTCGCCGAAATATTCGACGATCTTATCGGTTCCGCCTTTGACCGTGAGCATTCCACACAGCTTCAGGATCACATCTTTAGCGGATGTCCAACCGTTCATTTTGCCTTTCAAACGCACGCCTATCAGTTTGGGATTTTTCACTTCCCAAGAAAGTCCGGACATAACGTCGCTGGCATCAGCTCCACCGACACCGACAGCACACATACCAAGACCACCGGCATTGGGAGTATGAGAATCTGTTCCAATCATCAAACCACCCGGAAAAGCATAGTTTTCTAAAATGACTTGGTGAATGATCCCCGCGCCGGGCTTCCAAAAACCGATATTGTAACGGGACGAAGCTGTCGCAAGGAAGTTGTAAACCTCTTCGTTTTCTTTTTGGGCTGTACCCATGTCTTTTTCTTTACCAAATTGGGCTCGAATCAGGTGATCACAATGAACCGTAGAAGGAACCGCAGCTTCATCTTTACCCGCTAACATGAACTGCAACAACGCCATCTGAGCTGTAGCGTCTTGCATGGCCACACGATCGGGTCGAAGAAGAAGGAAGGATTGCCCACGGACTAGCTCTTGCTCTTGCGGATTATCCAAATGACCGAAAAGAATTTTTTCAGCCAATGTCAAAGGACGATTTAAACGCTTACGAACGACCTCAAGTCTTTGCGCTGTAGTTTTATAAACTTTTTCTACCATTTCTGGAGTGGTCTCGATTTTAGAAGCCATGGGTATCCTTTCTTCGCGTATGCCAAACGCCAGTACTTTAATTCATTTAGTTTTCGTTGGCGAGCCTAGAGGCCCCATGGCAAGCCGCGCCAGAGCTCTGGGATACTGGGGTTATTGTTCTATTGAGCGGAGTTATGAGAATCAGCTCTTAAGATAAACTCTGTAGGCGCTTATCTTTCTCACGCCACAACTCGGACACCCAGGCCTGGACTTTTTCTCGAAATTCCGGATTCCGTTGGTACTCACCTTCAATGAAGGAAAAGGGTACAGGAATCTCACGGACATGAACGACAACTCGGGACAAGCGCCCCCTTAGAAATTCCACCAGATTGATCGGTCCTTGAGGATAAAAAATGGTCACATCGAGGATCTTGGAGATTTGGCCAGAAAGCCCCTCTAGCGTCGCGGCCATTCCCCCAGCCTTCGGAAGGAGCAAATGCCGATAAGGGGACTTTTGCTGATCATGTTTTTCTAAAGTAAAACGCGTTCCCTCGGGGAAATTCAAAATCGACACGGTTTTTTGACGAAATTTCTCGAGCGCCCTTTTCGCTGTGGCCAAATCTTCGCCCCGCTTCTCAGGATGTTTTTCTAGATAGGCTTTTGAGTATCTTTTCATAAAGGGATAGTCCAATAGAGCCCAAGCTCCACCTAAAATCGGCACATAGCGTAGCTCTTGCTTGATAAAAAAGCGCAGGAATGGAACTCGTTTATTAAAAACCCTTTGCAGAATTATGATGTCCACCCATGACTGATGATTAGAGCAAATCAGATAACTTTCGTCGGACATCAGGGTAGCGTCCACCTTGATGTCCCATTGAACATCCAGGGTTCGATCGAAATTAGCGCTATTTCCCGTCACCCAAAATTCTGCAATCTTAATAAGCGAGCGATCACAGGCTTTTCGCAGAGATCGAACTGGGAGCAAAAGGCGGACAAGCGCTACCAAGTATAGTAGCAGTCCACAGAAAATTGTATTCAGGATAAGCCCTATTGCCGACAACATTGATATCAATAGGATTTCACGCCCTCTTAACTCTGTCATGATGCAGGCGCTATCACGGCTATAAAGCTGTACGCCCCTCTGAATCCCCACTCCGTCTCTGTCATTGTCATGGCCACCGTCTTTGTTATAGTGCGGGAATGTGTCGAAAATATTATTTTGAACTTTTAAAAAATGAAGGTCCCTGCCAACTATGAGCCAAGCGAAGGCCATCAAAGCTATCAACCGTGATGGCATCATCTTGGTTTTTCCTATCGACAACAAAAAAGATCCTCATTCACTATGGTATGAACTTCATCCTCGAACAAAAATGCGATGGGAGTGGGACGAACATGGTGACTCAAAAGTTTCAGACCTCTGGCATTTGCGAGCAGAACTTTCCACCACTCGCAAGGTGGTCTATAGCAAATGGTTTCGCCAGCGTGCCACTTACTTTTCAAGAGATTTATTTCGAGCATGTCTTCGAATTGAGCATGAAGAAGTTTTGTCACTTTCTCGCGAATCACGAGAAATTCTTGATAGTTTGATCAGCGATTCTCCCCTTAGCACGAAACAGTTAAAAGAGATCGTTCAGCTACAAGGAAAAATGTTCGAATCGCTTTTCAATCGCAACATGAAACCCCTGTGGAATCACTTCCAAATCGTCGGTTTTGGCGAATTTGAAGACTCGAGCTTTCCTTCTCTGGGAATTGGGGCCAGCAAAACTTTGTTCGAAGATCTCTGGCTTGAGTCCTACGAGATAACACTTGAAAAAGCTCATGAAACTTTAAATAAGTTTATGCCTTCGGGGTCCCTCTGGCGCCGCCATTGGGAACGAAGATAGAGCGCGATCAGTATACCACCTTAAAGCGTCTTCCGCCCTAAAGGGCCTGAATCCAAGTTTCAATATACTGAATTGTCTTGTCAGGAAGTTCTGATCCCATCGGCATTTTCTGCAAGCCATTGAGTCCCTTTAACCGCTGAAGCAAAAGACTTTCCGACGAAGCCGGAGTGATCCAACCTTCACTGATCATAAATTCAAATGCCTCTATGCCAGAGCCTTGAAGGCCTCCATGACATTGGTTACAATTGGTTTGAAAAACATTCTGGTTAATCCAGTTATAGGCGCTTAAAAGATCAGGATCGGATTGCAGACTCTTCAAGGCGCGATGAACTTTGACTTTCTTTAACAATTCATTCGATGAGTCGTTTGCATCAAGATTTTCGCTAGGACTATTTGGCCCGTGGCTTCGGGATAGTCGCAGGATCGTTTTATTTTTATCTTCTACAATAAAAAGAGAGCCGTCGCTAGCGACCAGTAGCCCCACTGGACTCCCTGAGGGCCTTACACCGTCAATTTTTTTCCAGCCACTGACAATTTCCATGTAGGGTGCGCTTTGCAAATTGCCACCTTGGGGATTGGCCAATTGCTTGGAGTCATGAAATGAATAGGACCAACTGACATTTTTTTCCACAACAGGCAATCCCTGTGCGTTTGTAGGATACGCGACAATTCGAGAGCCTGTAGGTTGATGTCCATGCCAGCTCATCAAAAGATGCCCTTTCCATTCAGGAAAAAGATCACCATTATAGTAAATTAAATCCAGTGGAGCTGCATGTGGCGCCAACAAAACCAAAGGTTTTTCAAATCCAAGACGGCAATTGACAGATTCTGTCCACTCGGGCGAGGTAGCTTGGAAGTTATAGCAATAGGGCCAACCATAATGCCGCCCGGGAAGTATCAGATTAAGTTCATCATAGGGTTCATTTTGCTCTTTAAAATCACGAGAGTTTTCCGCTTGAAGCAGATGACCCGAAGGGTGACTGACCAAACCCATAGAGTTGCGCAGACCTGTCGCCAGAACTTCAAACCGTGGATCCCATTGGTTAACCTCTGATCGATAGAAGTAACGGCGAATCAGCCCATGCTCGGATTCAACCGAGCACTTGTTGGGAGCTTCCTCGACACAATTATCAGAAGGAGCTCCAATATTGACATACAGATCTCCCCGATCCCGAGGGCCCTTTCCAAACGTGAAGTTGATCAACGGGTGAAGATTTCGCGCCTTGGTCCGCACCAAATTGTCCACCACAACTTCTGCCTGAAGTGTTTGACGATTCAACAACGATTCTCGAGAAAATCGGACAATGCGATGAACCTCGCCGATATAAAGATTCCCATCCGGTCCCCAGGCTAGCCCATGTGGCAACTGCAGACCTTTTACAAGATTCCAGAGGCGCGGAGTGGCCTTTTGTAAATCCAATTCCCATAACCCGCCCCGATCAGGTGGACTCCATCCTCCCATATCAAGGACCAAAAAACGTTTCGGGGTTAGCTCTACGATTTTCCGAGGGAAACGAAAAGTTTCACCTGTACGCTCATCCTTCAGACCAGCGTCCGCTACCAGACCCAGGCATGTTTGAGCCATACTGGTGACAGCGATACGGGGGAATCCGTCACAAAGAGAATCAGTGCTTGTTTTATAAAGACTTTGCCCATGGACCATAATTGAAAAAGTGATCATTAGTTTGCCAATTATGTATTTATGAAAACTCATTGCAATGACTCCTGCTCGGCTTTACCAATCATTTCAAGGGTTATGCCAAGATAAAGACCTGGCCTTAAGATTGCTGTAAATTCCCATATGAATCTTTCAACTTTTCTATTGCTTTTAATGACAATGGTTTGGGCCGCCCCAAAAGACACTGACTTTCATAAGCTTAAAATCACTCCCCCCTTCACAAACGAAGTTTTTCAAGAGGCTCAACAACTTTACGTGCCCGTCACAGCGCCCTTGGAAAAAAAACTAGTCTTCGAGGTTGAAGAAGTCGGTCACTCCAGTGGGGGTGCATATTATGACGGTGAAACCTACAAAGTCGTAATCACTCGGGGATTATTAGAAAGTCCACGGCTCACTCCCGATAGCTTTCGTTCGATCATCTGTCATGAGCTTGGGCATTTTTTTGGCGGAAGTCCCAGACGGCATGCGCCACCAGAGTGGGACGGACCCATCGCCGAAGACGGCCGATTGTTTATAACAAGCGAAGGCCAGTCCGATTATTACACCACTCGTTCCTGTTTCTGGAGAATGGTAAAGGGACAAGATCACCGCGCCGCCCTTAAGGGTAAAAAGGTTCCGGCCATAGTACAGGAAAAGTGCTCAAAGGTTTGGGGTTCTGACTCTGAAAGCGCCTTGGTCTGTCAGCGGGCTGCTCTCAGCGCAATAGAATTCCTGAATTTAAATTATGAATTCCCTATCGCTTTCGAGACGCCGGATACCCATGAAACCGAAGCAACTTTGCAGGATACTTATCCCGATCGCCAATGCCGATTGGACACCCTCTTCGCGGGAGCCCTGTGTAAGGATGCAGCTCCGTTAAAAATGGATCTTATGGATGCCAGCAAAAGTGAGTGCACTGAAAAAATCGGAAAGCGCCCCCGCTGCTGGTATAAATAATCTCAACCTTTAGACGTAAGAACCGCGCTTGATTTTTTCCAGGATCAATTTTTCGGTCTTGATCGGGTCATTGGGATCTACAGAGAAATAACTTTGTTGCTCACAACGGATTTTCTCTTTAAGTAGCCATCGCAGGATATCGGATAATCCTTTATTTTTTTTATCCAAGAAGAATGGATCGTTTTCCAACGCATCCTTAGCCTTTTTCAAAGCTCGTGCTTCCGCGGGATCAGAATCCCTGACCTTGTAAAACGGCAAATCGAACTTTTTCACGTCCTCGGGCAACACGCCCAGGAATTTCACATTGGGCGCTGAAAAGTCAGCGTTTCGAATCAACGAAGCCGCCGAACCCGCCTTTAAAGTTCGGAAAATGTTTTGTAAGGTGTAGGCATCCAAGTCTCCGAAGAAATACATGGGTACTGCCAATTGATCTTCGATCAATTTACACCAGCCCCGTACCGCATTGGAGGGAACACCCTGGGCACCGATCAGAATACAGTTGTTTCGCTTCGTAAATCCCATGGTGTGCAAGGTGTTTGCCGTACCTTCTGACTCGATCACCAAGGCGAAATCAATTTTCTTTTTGGCCTTTAGCTTTAAAGATTGCGGCCTGTTTTTCGGCATGAAGGGAGAAGTCCCTAGTGTCGAAAGATCAATGGTCGCTTTAGTTCCATCGGGCATTATTTCTTGAACAACTAGTTGGTTAGAATAAGTTTGGCCACCTCGATCGTTGGCAAAACAATTCAACTCTTCACGATACACTCGCATCATGTCGCCGATAAAGTCGATAATACTATCAGATTCGCCCTGATCTTCAAAATCTAAAGGCTTATAATGGCTATTTCCTTTAATCACACCCTTACAGATGTAATAGATCTCACGCTTTGTGTTGACGGCGCCGATATCGAGGTTGCGAAGCAGAATCTCCAACAAAAACACCACGCGAGCCAATTTCTGCACCGAAGAAACGTTCAACTCCGTCCTCACCACTTTATCCCCAGGAGTCAGGTAACCGACCTTGGGATTATAAAATGAGTTGTCCAATGAGGTCTTGACAGCCTCGAGGTAAGGACGCTTTGAGTTTTCCAAATCTTTTAGCATACGTTCAGCCAAATTTTTTGCTTCTTTAGGAATGCTAATCTTGAGATCGCGGATCTTCATCAATCCGCCAGTTTGTTGAGCCATTCTTCACCTTCTCAAATTCAAAACAAAAGTTATTTCTTCTTGGTCCCTTGAGGCTTACGGCTGCTAGGACCTGATGTTTCCATTTCAACGGGCTCAGACGAAGCTTCATCTCCGCCTGTGATTTTAGCCTCTTTTGCCTTCAGAGCTGTCAATCGTTCAGTAGCCTCTTCCAGTTCTGACATCGCCGCCTTTGAATCACGACCTAAAATCTTTCGAAGCCCTTCTTCGGCTTTCTTTTTCCGGGTCTCACTGGCGCCCACAATGGTCACAAGCTTTTCCACCAAGATCGGACCAAACTGCTCGATGTGAGCGAGCTTTCTTTCAAGGTCTGCCTCTTTGTTTTCTTTCTTAATATGTCGAGATAACTTCTGACCGGCTTGAATCAAAGCCAATCGAATTTCAGCCACCAATTCCTCAGAGGCATCAATGGTTTCTTTCGATGCATTTTTAAACTTAATGAAAGGTGACACCACCGAAACCGCAAAGACATAAGGTCCAATGGGCAAGGCACCCTTAGGCTGCTGAACTCCATAAGACTTCCAATTCACTGACTCGATCGCCCAGGTAATCGCACAACCTGATTTATCAAACTGCAAAGGAACACGATTCGCGAACCGAAGTAACTGAACAGAACTATCGGCATCCAGATTACGGTTTTTAAATCGCGCCAAAGCCACCTCGACCACAACAGGTTTAAAGTCACAAATTCGAGGCTTGCGCGTTACAACAGCGAAGAAATCCACCTCACCTAAACGAGCAATGGACTTTGAAAGAGCTTCTTCTCCCACTGTTAAAACAGAGCGAGTTGAGGGCGCCATCAAATCCGTATTCTGAATGGCCGTAAAGGCCTTCTTGTACTCATCTTGGCTTAAGCTACTGACAGGTTTTTCCAAAATATTCTTAGGCAGCCCGTTCTTCACAAACTGCCGAATGGACTCATCTGAAATTCGTGAAAATCCTGTCTTTAAAAATTTTGAAAGTGCAATTTTCCCAAACAAACCAGCATGTGTGATGAACTCACCCAACTTAAACGTATGGGGATGCGGCAAAGTGGGATCTGGAATCTGGGGCACAACATCCGATACCCGCTCGATGACCACGGGCTCATTATCACCCAACTTATACGTCACGGTCAGGTGCGGATTTAAAAGGACAGATCCTTCCATATAAGTGACTAAACCACCATCACCATTCAGTTGAATACGACCATCCATTAAAAACTCAACACGCACCCCATGTGGTTTTCCCCAATCAATGGTCTGCTTGTTTTTTAGAAGTCCCATATTCGACTTAATGTCCACATCCACTTGGGCCTTAACGGCCTTCCGCATATTTTTGGTTTTAGAAATAACGCTAACACCCTTGGCGTTTGTGATCTGAGCCCAAGTCGTCGCGGCACTGATACCGATACCCTGCTGGCCACGTGAGCATTGGCCACGACCAAATTTAGAAGAAGCCAAATACTCTCCGTAAACCTTAGCCAAATCCTTTTCGTCAATTCCAGGACCGTTATCTTCGACAATGACCTTTACAAGATCCGTATTTTTAGAAGAGCCCGCTCCTACTTTGACCACTTCTACATAAAGTTCAGGCAGAATTTTTCTCTCCTCACAGGCATCTAAAGAATTATCCACTGCTTCTTTGACAGTGGTTAAAACGGCCTTAGTCGGAGATGAAAACCCGACTTGTTGAAGATTCTTCGCAAAATATTCCGCTGTACTACTTTTTGTGATCTCATTACGTGCCATAGTTTTTTCATTAAGAAGGATAAAAATGATTTGGAGCAAGACTTTTCACCTTAATCCAACGTGTCATCTCCTTCATCTGTTCCTGTTGATGATTTTGTTAAAGAGTCCATCGCCATCTCGGCGCGAGTTTTGTAACCTTTTTTCGTGTTGCACTCTTTGCAACTTGGTACACAATTTTTTTTATCTGATTTTCCTCCACGCGCGATAGGAATCAGATGATCCATTGTCAATTGAGACGGTTCAAACTTTTGCTGACAATGATAACAAGTCCCTTGTCCCAACTGGCCTTTCCACCAAGCCGAAGTTCGCAAATCTCGAGCTTTAGCTTTTTCCCGCCTTTGGTGTTCGGGCGAAGCCGGTGTAAAGTAGTAATCATCAGACATGCCCGCATTGTAGAAAGGCATGGCAATTTTGTCAATAATTTCAAATGATTGCGAGACTTACATATATTTTACATATATAAATCCAAGGCTTACCCAAGGTCCTTAGACCCGCCCTGATCTCCCATTTCTCTATTAAGATTAAGTTTGGTTGAACCGATAAATTGAAGGTTGTACGGAAATCATTTCGGGAGGTTCTAAGCCCATGTCTTCACTTCAGAAAACCTATAAACGCGGAGATATCATCTACAAAGAAGGAGACAAGGTTACCCACGTCATTTTCATTCAATCTGGTTCTGTTCAGCAAACGCTTTTGCGCAACAAAAAAAATATTGAAATAATGACCTGCGGCCCTAATAGCGTACTGGGTGAAACCGGGATGGCAGGAGTGCCGACTTTCAATATTGCGGCGGTCGCCACACAGGAAACAAAAACATTAGAAGTCCCGCTAGAAACTTTTAAACAGCAGATTGAAGCGGCTCCACAATTCTTAAAACTCTTGATCAAAAGTTTTGGTGAACGTTTACATAAGACTTTGCAAGAAGTGCGATCCGCCAAGATGCAAGCGGATGCGACTCCCTGCCCTGATGAAGCCGTGCCTCGAGTATTCGGCGCACTTTTTTTTACCACGCAACACAAAGGTGAAAAACAAGATAACGGGGTCAGCTACGAAATTGATTGGATGCTTCTTCGTCAATATGCCCAACGAATCATGGGAGAGTCTATCAAACGACTCGAAGGCGCCATTGATATTTGCGTCAAAATGAAGCTGGCCGAATGGGTCATGGGCAAACCTCCCGAAGATCCAGAAGGACCGGACCAAAAAATGAAAGTCCTTATCTACGATATTCAACCCCTGGAAGCTTTTTTTGAATTTTTCCAATACTACTACTACAAACCAGGAAAATCAGACCTTCTACGCGTGGACGACTCGGTTCATCAGTTTTTGCAGCTTATGTTGAAGTGCGCCGAGGGGCTTGAGCCCGATCGCTTTGGTGCCGTTTCCTTGGATTATGCTGCGTTTGGAGAAAGACTTCAGGAAGAGTTGGGAGTCAAACTCACCGCTGATCACTTTGTTCGCCTAGAGACTAAAGGCGTTTTCAGTAAACGCAAGACTATCTCTGATAAAGTCTTTATCGATTTCGACTTAAAAGAGTATAAAAACATCTCCTGGTCATGGAAGTTCATCCGTGAAATCAACAAATGGAATGAGCGTGGTTATGTGGATATGGACGAAAAAGAAGAGGTCAAAAAGAAAAAAACGGATGGCCCCGCCTGCCCTCAATGTGGCGCCGCCCATGTCCCTGAACAAAAATTCTGCGGAGAATGTGGACTCAATTTAACCGCTAAGGCTTCCTAAAAACATCCCCTGAAGTGGTTCGTTAAGATAGCCTTTAAAGTCATTGACAGGATCTGGTGACTGAGTTTCTATCCCGGTACTATGAAGCATATTATCGTCGGAACGAATCGCAAAAATTCAGCCTCTAAAAAAGTCGCTCTTTATGTGCAAAGACTTTACGAAGAAAAAAACGAACAAGTCCAACTTATGGATATCGCAGACCTTGAGTTAGAGCTCATCGGAGCTGGGGAGCATTTAGGGAAAGCCCAACCTCTTCCTCCCAAAATTAAAAAGGCCATTGATGATCTGACGTCCAGCGAAGGTCTTATCTTTGTTGTTCCTGAATACAATGGTGGGATTCCTGGCGCTTTAAAAACTTTTATTGATCACTGGAACTTCCCAGCCACCTTTGTAAGCCGTCCTGTTTGCTATGTCGGTGTGAGTACAGGAGTATGGGGAGCCTTGCGCCCGATAGAGCATCTCTCACAAGTAATGGCCTATCGAAACTCTTATCAATACCCAGTCCGCGTTTACATCCGAGAAGTCCATAAATGCTTCAATGAAGGTTACCCGGTGGATCCCATGGTGGAAAAATTATTGCGGCAGCAAGTTGAAGAATTTCCCAAGTTCTGTCGCGCCCTTCATGCAGAAGGGTTGGACGCCAACGCCTTGTTAGCCCGATCATAGAACGAATCCTGTATTCCATATTACCAGAGGGTATTTTAGATAATCGACTCTTAGTGAGGATTAATAATCGCCTTAAGCGGGGTGCCCCCCAGGACTATCATTGTAAGAAGCTCGTCTCTTGTGAACGTCATCAAACAATTGAGGGCATCACACACATGAACAGGCTCTTCCGGCACCAATCCCATGCGCCCATAGAGTCGGTATGAAGCCTTGATGTATGAACATAAATATTTTGAACCTGCGGCATCTGAAAAATAATGTGACCAGCCGCCTGGATGAGCTCAAGGCTTAGCCCCGGATTGGACTTGGAATCAGCCGTCAGCCGTCCCACCTCTGCCGCCCAATGTTGTCGGTTTTTCCGTAAAAAATTAGCAAAACGTGAGTCATACTGAAAGGGAAGTTTCTCATGAAGTCCCTGGGAAAACACTACGCGAATCCCACCCAGAATATCCCCCCCCCCAGCTGTCAGAGGGCGAGTCGTGTTGTGAATTATTATTTACCGGTCGGTATGATCTTGATAAAGTTTT
>CAZETK010000004.1:0-91438 GCA_964515195.1 uncultured Pseudobdellovibrionaceae bacterium | reverse complement strand
CAATATTATATATAAATCTAAGTTTCATTTCTTAAGGAGAAAGACTATTTTGGGTCATTTTTCAGTATAGATAATGGTCTGTTTTATTTCTAGTAGCCGACGGCTATCCAGCCAGCTCCCACATTGGGTCCAAACTCAGTTGTTGCCGTGAAATCCGTGGTTGTGCATGTGCCCACATGATTATGTCCATTTTGACCGCGAACGCTGCGATTGTAAGAGGTAATAATCGTCATAAAGCACTCATTAGGAAAAGGTCGTGCGAATGTGTGAGTACCGTCATCACCTTGAATTGTATCTCGGCCCCATTGAAGCATTAGACCAGATGGAAATACCCACCAACCGTTTTGTGAAAGATTACCGGAACCGCCGGAATTTGGATTTTCACAGTTTAAGAACGGTCGGCTCTCAGGACCAGAGCCACCAGTAAGATCAACTGCAAAAAATACTCGAGATTGGATGGGTTTTAACGGAAACACAGTATTAGCGAATGAAACTTCGATATCTGCCCCGTAACGGCCGGGTGAAATAACTGACATGTTTTTAAGACCTAAACCTTGAACGGTCATAGTAGTACTTGGTAAAGAGAATCCTACAGGCGGAATTAAATCTGTAGCTGAAGGAGTGCAGGGAGTTGGATCTGATGGTCCCGTTGAATAACCTGAGTTGATATGAGTCAGTTGATCCGAACTTATGATACCCTCAAGCCCGGCTATTGTATTGAATTGCCTTCCCGTAAGTAGGCACTGGCAATAATCACTGTTTGATAACACAACATTAAGCTGGGACTCTAGCTCTCTTGTTAAGAGTTTATCAGAGAGAGATTTAACCTGTTTATTTTGATTCGCAATCATCGACATACTAACTGAGGATATAATTGCCATGAGTCCAATCACCACTAATACTTCAATAAGAGAACTACCGCGGGAATTGTCGGCGTGAAAAAAAGTGAGTTTTTTAAAAAGGATAAAAGATTGCATCATAGTTGATTTATCGGTTTTTTTTAAAAGTAGCTGAAATGTTCCAGAATGAGATTGTGGCTTTTTCAAGGGGTACGGCTAGGTTGATTAACAGTAGCAGCTGTAATAGAAAATGGAAGACTATGACAACACATCCCTCTAGGCTTTCAAGACGACTTCAAATGAAAGATGCCGTTATTATCGGACTCGGCTCGATGGTTGGAGCGGGAATTTTTGCGGCTGCGGGACCTGCCGCTCAGGCCGCGGGAAGTGGTCTTCTTATCGGGGTTTTGATTGCAGGCTGCATGGCATACCTTAATGCTACGACGATGGCTCAATTGGCTGCGGTTTATCCAGAATCTGGTGGGACTTATGTTTATGGTCGAAAGCTTTTAGGGAGTTACTGGGGTTTTTTAGCTGGATGGAGCTTCGTCATAGGTAAGCTTGCAAGCTGTACGGCTATGGCCTTAACCTTTGCTTACTACGCAGCCCCAACAGCCGCTAGGCCGCTAGCTGTTGGCTCTGTTTTATTTTTAACTCTGATCAACTATCTGGGCGTTAAGAAAACCGCCTTCGTTACCAAGATTCTTGTTATCATTGTTCTTTCCTCTCTTACGATTGTTGTATTGGCAGCTTTGGGGGGTGGCGCAGTTTCCCCTTCAAGGCTCTGGCAATCAGAGAATTCAGCGGGGCTCCTGGGAATCTTTCAGGCGGCAGGTCTTATGTTTTTTGCTTTTGCAGGCTATGCGAGGGTTGCAACCTTGGGAGAAGAGATCATGGAGCCTGAAACCAATATTCCAAAAGCCATTTTACTAGCGCTTGGAATTACTATAGCTGTTTATCTCATCGTTATTACAACAGTCATGCTTTGTGTTGATATCCAGATCCTGGCCACTTCAAAAGCGCCGCTTGTACTAGCTGTGGAATCGGGCCGATTTTCTTCACTTTCAATATTTGTTAGAATTGGCGCCTGCTTTGCTTCCCTTAGTGTTTTACTTTCACTTCTGGCCGGAGTGAGCAGAACGACATTTGCCATGGCGGCTAATCGCGATCTTCCGAAATTTTTAAGCGCAGTTCACCCCACATATAAAGTTCCGCATAGGGCCGAGCTCCTTATAGGTATTATTGTGGCAATAGTCGTGAGCCTTGCTGACTTACGCTTAGCTATCGGATTTAGTTCATTTGCTGTTCTGACATATTACGCGATCGCCAATGTAGCTGCCTGGACGCTGCCTGGTGATCAGCGGCGGTGGCCCAAATGGATGTCCGCTCTGGGCGGCATTTCTTGTGTCGTCATTGCTTTTAGCCTCCCCATTATTTCAGTTATGGGGGGCCTTCTACTTTCCGGCGCCGGCAGTGTTTATTACTTTTTTGTGCATCGATTCGCTAAGTAAATCAGTATAATTAGCTGGGCCCACGATGCAGGCTTGAATAGAGGCAGGCCCTTAACTCCTGCCAAGAAAATAGATTATCTTAGTTCAACAGTTCCATGCTCGAGGTAGTGCCAACTTGGACGTTGGGATTTTAAACGCCATTGATTTCGGTGTTTCAAATTAAAGTTCGGTAGCAATTTCGAGAAACAGGAGGGGGAGAAATCACGGCCTACGTCCCCTAAAGGGAACGTAGGCCTATTGGACAAGAAATTAATTACAGGCTGTAACACCTAGTTTGGCCATTGGAGCGCCCGCAAATAGTCTGAGTCCCATCTTGTCATCGTAAGACAGTGCTGAGCTGCAAACATCGTCGAGTGTAACGTTTGTCGGATTGGTCACGCTTACATTAATGAATCCAGAACCTCCGACATTAATTGTTCCAGTCGCAGAGGTTGAGGGGATTTTAAACGATAATCCTTTTTCCACTCCACTTGATTTTTCAGTATAAAGAGTCAGAGTTGCCGCATCATCTTGAGCAATCAGCCCCACTTCTGTTGCGGTGGCTTGGACCCACTCAGCCAGCTCTTTTTTCATCCATTTGTATGAGATGCCGGTTATCTGGTCATCGTCGTTGGTGTTGATTTGGATAAATGGGAGCACCATTCCTTCGGCATTTAAATCTGAAATCTTTCGTGTTCTAACATTCGAATAAGTTAAAACCTTCGATGAAGATCCCAATGTATATTTGAAAGTGGCGGCAGTATCTGATGCGCCCAACTCTTGAGAAGTCATATCATAGTCAGGGCCCCACTGGCGCATATCACTGAAGGTACCGCCGCTCATTGAGGTCGCACTGACTCCTGTACCGGTAGCTGCAAAGGCGCCACCATTTTGTAATGTCGTATCGACTCCGGAATTAGCCACATAGTCCACATCATCAAAAGACTTGGGGTAAACCGCGTATGCAGAGCCTAAAATCCATTCCAAAGTTACCTTAGTGGGATCTGCAAATTGGTTTTTAATATCAGTCGTTAGCAAATCATTTCCGTTTAGCTTTGTTAGAGCACGGATATGCCAGTCCATAGAAAATCTTTTGCCTTCAAGCGCATCAATGACACCATTTCCATCGATATCAGGATTAGCCAAACGAAGAGCAAGGTCATCCATACCACCGATGTAAGAAGCCTCTGATGAGGTCACGCCTAAGGTTTCAAGTAAAGTTGCAACAGTTGTAGATGGAGTGGCCTCGCCCGTTGAGCCATCTACGCTGATATCGCCTAAATTCACGGCTCCCGCCTGTGCTAAAGGCAAAGTGTCTAATTCGTTAGCGGCTACTCGCACGATACCAGCAATCATATCAGGGCCGGTAAGAACATCGTCTTGAGATACAAACACGATGATATAAGGTTTTCCCGAGTTAATTCCCAAGGAAAAGCTTCCGTCGCTGGCAACCGCTGAAACGTATCTTTCGGCATTTGAAGTTGAGGGACTGACGGCCATGATATGAGTTATTGTTTTAGCGGCCATTGCCCCGACATCGCTCATGGAGCTCACTGTTACCGAGGTCAGTTTGCCTGCCACTGTTGAGTTTGTACTAGCAGCATCCGATCCACTCCCACCACTGCTGCATGCGTTCATCAGGAAACTTCCTACGGCGACCGTGGACAGCAAGCCCAGAACTTTCAACTTATTTTTCATTCTTCCTCCTTGAAGACGTGTAAATCCCACATTCGAAGACTTCCACTTTTATTGAGTTGAGTTTCAATTCTATGGGGCCCGTGGGATAGGAGCAAACCCCAGTAAATCGGTGATCTGATCGCCGAAAATAGAAAGATAAAATATTGCCACGCAGTATTTTGGTCTAGTTCGCTTGCATGGCCGGTTTTCAAGCTCCTAAAATGAGCGTTGGGAAAAAACAGCAGAGTGGTAAAATAATGGCAGAACAGACTTCCCGTCTTATTCGAATTCGTGAAAAAATTGGTTTATCTCAGGCGGAAATTGCTGCTGAATTCGGAGTTTCGCGCTCCGCGCTCTCATATTGGGAGTCTGGCAAAAATCCGATTCCTGAAACGGCACTTCGTCTTCTGGAAATTTATGAAGAGTACCTTGATAATGAATTGGCCTTGAAGCGCCACGAAACTGTCGTACGGAATCTTGCCACTAGCTGGTCAAAACGACTGATGCTGACTTTTGCCAGTGGCGCACGTAAAGACAATCGCAAACGAATTCAGAATGGGCTTGAAAAATCCTTGTACAGTCTGTTTCGGCATGAGCTTTCCACCCATAGTGTAAAGCGAAGCCTTCAAGCCTCTATTTTTAACCGTATAGTTGATGTCGCTTCTCGTTCGAAGGGCTTACCAATGAAGCTTGTCCAGGCCATGGCATTTTTAAACCCTGGAATGAATCAAGAGGCCCGGGAGGCTTTGGAGCAAATTCATCGCCTTCAGTGTCCCATGGCGCCAACTCGTGTGGCTAAAATTTTCTACGAAGATTTTGGCCGTTCACCTTCCAAACTTTTTGCGGAATGGTCTTCGAAACCATTTGCAACTGCCAGCATTGGGCAAGTCCACATGGCACGACTGCACTCTGGCGAAAAGGTTGCCGTCAAAGTTCAATACCCCGATGTTCAAGAGTCATTGGAGAAGGATCTCAGTTCCTTGGGTTTTTTTGCGGAACTCATTTCGGTATTTCACCCTGAGGTGCGTTCAACCATAGAAGGCCTTCAGCAGGCTATTTTGAAGGAAGCCGACTACTACAGGGAAAAGAAATATCTAGATATTTTTCATGAGATGTTCAAGGGCTCCTCAAACATTCTAATTCCGAAAGCCTACTCGCAGTTCTGCAGTCATAGGATTTTAACAATGGACTATATAGAGGGACAATCCATTGAAGATTTCAAAAATGCGCCGGAAGAAGAAAGAAAAGCGGCAGCGGAAACGATGGCATCCTTCATGACCGAAACAGCCTTCATTGCCGGTATCATGAATACGGACACTAATCCGGGAAACTTTATTTTCTGCCCTGGGGGAAAGGTGGGGTTTATTGATTTTGGAAGAGCTGACAAGCTTAAAATTGATAATCTGGACAGACTGTTAAAATCGGTCATCGAAAAGGATACGCAAACGGCACGGCAATTTTTGCCTGAAATTTTCGTTCTGAAAAAAGGAGCCGGATCAACATCAGAATTTCCTTTCGAGCAAATGTGGGAGTTCTTCCAAGATCAGCAATCGCATCTTCACCAAGGCCCATTCCGCTTCACTCATGAATATATTGCGAAGACTCTGCGAGAAGGTAAGAAGCTCCCTTACAGAAAGGACCTGCAGATAACAATAGAGGCCGTCTGGTCGCTGACCACTTCTATGGGCCTATGGAACGTCCTGGCCGATCTGAATGTGGCTGTGGATTATGGAAAAATAAGCTTGGCATCGCTAGCTAAGACCCATGCCCTATCTAAATGAGGCTCTTAACTGGACACCACGCCATAATTAAGTTAAGGCAGGGTTTCACTCAAGAGTCAGGTGCAAACCATGTCGAAGCTTTACCGTCATTATAAAAATAAAACCTATAAATTTATTGGGACAGCCAAGCATAGCGAAACATTGGAAGATGTTGTCGTCTACGAATGTCTTTATGATAACCCCCGCGCAAAGGTGTGGGTTCGCCCTTATAGTATGTTTTTTGAAGATGTTCAGGTTGATGGGAAGTCAATGCCACGATTTGCGCCCATCCAACCCGTGGTTCATGCTTTCACGGAGATCTCTGATGCTGTAATTTCAATTTTATCGAACATAATCCGGGAATGCTTTGGAGAATGGGATCCAGTGTGGTTCAAAACGAACCTAGACAATCATAGTCAATTTCACCTGGCTATCGCTTTCCTTGATGGCAAGCCTGTGGGATTTAAGCTTGGGTATGAATTGGACAAGTGGTGCCGAGGAAAAGGCTATCGCAAAATTCAAACTAAGTCTCAAAATCGTTTCAAAGAGATGCTGACTTTAAATCTGAAATTCGGCTTTGAAATTATAGGGACTCATTTGTCGGACGAGGGGGGTTTTAAGATTATTCTAGAGCGTTCATTGAAATGATAGAAGCTTAATCAGATCATTTTGCTGCGGGAAATTTCCTTGTTCTCATTAATTACGATCTATTAAAATTTCTTTTTTGGTGTTTACCAACACATAGAGAAGAGCATTTGTTCTGTAAGCTGGGATACTGTAATACATCAAAAAATGATCAATTGTATTTCAAATGACTCCGGGAGTCAGATCAAACTGATTGCAAGCGACTATCCTTATACATATCTTATGAACCTCGCTGGAAAACATAGTTTAAAATAGGGGGAAGGATGAGTTTCAAAACCAAATTTTTCGCAGTTCTTTTTCTAATTGGATTATCAGCTCCCGCTACCATGTTCGCTGCAGACTACACAATTATTGATGTGCGAACTGAAGCGGAATATCTTGAGAGTCATCTCATAGACGCCCTTCTTATTGATATTAAAAAGCCCAACTTCATAGAAGAAATTTCAAAACTCGATAAAAACAGAGCCTACAAAGTTTATTGTCGCAGCGGCAATCGCTCCCGGCAAGCTGTGATTATCATGCAGGAAGAAGGTTTTACCGATTTAGAAGATTTGGGAAGCATGCAAGAAGCTTCACAAAGATTGAATCAGCCTTGTGAAGGTTTTGCGCCAAGCTGTTAATAAATCCAAAACTTGAGTTGAATAAGGCTACATTCGCCAAATATTGGAGGATGAAATGAAGACTTTAGCCTTAGCGACAACTTGGCCTTGTACAAAATGGGCTCTTTATCGGGAAGAACGAAACTGGTTGTTTTCTTAAATCCGGAAGTAAGTCTTAATGACATTGAAAATGGTATTTCAATAGTCTGTTATTAAACCACTTTATTCCTGGCCTGTTGACCGCAAGGTAATCTCATAGGCTTCAGGCTTGCGAATTCGACGTACGTGGCTGCATCGGAAATGAGCGACACCCAACGCGTTATCAGCTACATATCGGAGTCTCCCCTTCGCTAAATTGGTGAACATGTCGACGTGACGAACACCTTTCCTCATGTTATTTCGCTGGTATGATTTGCCATTTTATTTTCTACGTAAGCAATCAAGCGCGCAGCACAGAATTCTATCAGCGATTACTGAGTCAAGATCCTACTCTGAATGTCCCGGGAATGACTGAATTCAAACTTACTGAAAGCTGTATCCTCGGTCTAATGCCCTCTCAAGGCATCAAGAAGCTCTTAGGAGACACGATCCAAGATCCTGAATCCGCCAAGGGTGTTCCTCGCGCTGAAGTTTACCTCCGTACGGAAGACCCGCAAGCAGCCATATCACGAGCCCTCGATGCGGGCGGCAGACTTCTCTCGGAATTTCAAATGCGAGGCTGGGGCGAAAGCGCTGGATACGTGGCCGACCTCGATGGGCATGTGATTGCATTTTCGACATAGAAGCCCATTACATGTTCTTCTTAATTTTTAAGAAGAATGCGCAACTCAATGAATTCCCTTAGACGGCATCAGCTAGGCTAGTCCAACCGTTTTGCGCTCGATACTCTTTTAGAGCCCCGATCAGCCATTCATGTTTCCATCTAAAGGATCTTTTCGACGAATAAAAGAGAGGGTGCCCTTTCTTGCCTCGTACAAACTCAGTATGAAATGCAAGTCCGTACTTCTGGGGATTTCGGCTTTTGATGGATATTGACGGGCGCAGGCATCGGTATTGCTAGAATAGGGAGCATGGCTGGCGGTCTCTTATGTAGGGCTCGCCTAGTCGCTGGATTTGAAATGAGGAGTTTCTTATGAAGGCTTTTAGTGCCATATTTTGCCTGCTGACCATTTCCTTGTCATGGGCGGCAGAACGAGTTGAGTATGTGATTCCTGACTCACCTCCGGCGGCCTGCCTTTTACAAATTCCCAAGGTAAAATCGTGCACAACCTTTCCTTTGATACCAGGCTTGTACCTGACGGCCGCTCATTGTGTATTAGATTACAATTACAAAACTAAGAAAATCACCCCTTACTCCGCAGACCAAGTGAAAATGTACTGTCCCCGAGCTGTCGATCCCTCTCAGCCTAAAGAGGCTTTGTATCATTTTAGCTTTCATCAAATGGAGATTGTCCGCGTTATTGCCAACCCAAAATATAATTTTGATCTTTTAGACCAAAACGATTTTGCATTAGTTTTTACGACCTACTCGATCAATACAGGAAAGCCATTTCCAAAGCTAGCCTTCTCGGAAGGCTTGCAATCAGATCTTTTGCGACTCAATAAATGCAGAGCGGGAGGTTTTTCTCGGGGTTTTTATGCTGAAAACTTATCCCGTGAAGATAGTGTGTCTACAATTGAAGATGGGATCCTGAAGGTTAGCACCGCCTCTGCCCACGGCGACTCTGGAGGCCCGATTTACTGTCAGAATGAGGAAGGCGAAGATATCGTTGTGGGAATAAACAGCAGTATTATAGGCGATATTCCTATTCTTCCCGCTGCCAAGTGGGTGCAAGGCCAATTAAAGGAAATAAGTCTGAAAGCAGAGGCTTCTGAATAAAACTAGGTCCAACCGTCATACATTTCACAAGCCTTGTTCGAAATCATGGTGGCGTACGGATACACTGTTTTCTCCCAACTGACTCAGTGACATAAAAGATTTTACAAATCCCAGTCTTTAATTTTAGGAATTACTTGAGAGTCGGCCACGTGATTCTGACCCATCATCAGTGACCTGGATCCAATCTAAATTCAAAGCATAAAGGCATTCCGACGGTGAAGGATCTGAAATCTTACGAAGCTCCGCAATGGTTTGAATCAACATCTGTCGAATCTTCAAGGCATCCTCCCTGGAAAGACAAGCCGCCACACTATAGGCCAACTCCTGGGAAAGATTCAATGTGGGATATTTGTCGATGGCTTTTAGACGCCAGCTGCGATGGTGGGAAATAATATGGGGGGATTCGGGATGAAGATGGGTGTGTTTAAGGCCAACTGTCCATCCGATTTCGCCCTCTTGGCAAAGCCCTGTTTTTGCCAAAAAACTCAGTGCTCGATCCACTGTTTTTTGCGGAAGATGCAGGTTTTTTGCAATGGCCTGACTTTCGTGGCACTCAGGAAGAGCGGTCGCTAAACGAATGGCCGCATAAATCCAGGAGGAATAAAATCGGGCCTGTTCTTCTTCGTTGACTTCGAAGTTATCGAACTGAACATGACTGGAAATGCGGTTATGAGCTGCTTGGGTCTCTTCAATCTGTTTTTGTAATTCCTGTTGCAGGCGCTGAGAAGCAGCCCTGGTTTTTTCAACAAGCAGAAGAAAGTAGCGCTTTTCTTTCGTACTCAATTCTAAAAACTCACCCACACCCAGGGCCTGATCTAAATTAAATTGCCTTTTCCCAGACAGAATTTGGCTTAGATAAGAGGGAAATACACTGGCGGCCTCACTCAATCGATTGTAAATCCCCCTTTTCTTGCGAGGGGGAAGTTGATTCACGTAGGCCTTTAAAAATTCTACAGGGTCTTGATAATCAAAAATCGAAATCATCAGGCCCAGATAGTAAATCTTTTGATTAAAAGAAAGGATAAAGTTAATTAACAATTAATTTACTAACTATTGGCGTCATGCTACATCCCTCTTCGTCACAAAGTTTGGACCGCACTTTTAGAGTTAGGAGAGAGCCCTATGCCTCAATCTTTTCATAAGCTCACTGGCTTATTGGTAGCCCTTATTTTCAGTACGCAAGCTCTGACCGCAGGACCCAGCACAGGAGGCGGAGGCGATGCCGTCATTCTCCCGGATGACTCTGTTGTATTGGCGGATCCTTTTTTAGACATGAGCGGACAGCAGCCTAACAATATGCCACCGCTGCGAGCTTTAAATCCCCGAATTTTAATGGCCGTAAAAAGCTATCTTGAAGTCTCCAAAAACCATTTAGAATCTCTTAGCGCGAAGAAGCCGGCTTCAGGAAAGAAGAAGGATAAGCCCTCTGTCGAAGTAAAACCCGACTTAGACACCTTTAAGAGTGATATCGCAAAGCTTATGAAGGAACTCTCGACTCGGAAAAGCAAGCTTCGCGTATACGCTGTTCGAAACCAAGAGGAGCTGGGAATGTACTGCGCTCCAGGGGGAAGAAAGTCCTATATTCTGCCAACCGGAGCTCGAGTTGAACAGGTGGCCTGCACAGCGGGGGAAGAAACATTCCTGGTTGAACCTCTTTTTGTAAGAATGAGTCTTAAGGACCAAAGCCTTTTAATGATTCACGAACGATTGACGACCCTACGGGACATGTACGGAGGCAAAAACTATTCGGCCATAGCGCGATTCACCACGGGTCTTAGTCACTATCTTGAACTCTATCGTGAACAATACAAAGGGCAATACCGTAGATTAACCTCAGACGAGCAAAAGGCGTTAACAAATTTCTACATGGCCATTGAGGAAATCGAGTTACGAAACTCGGAAGTGGATGAAAATTCCTTCCAATGGACAGTGGCTCCCTACGGCGGGGGGCGTGTGCATACGATGTCCCACATTGATGAAAGCGCCCTTGTGGGACTAGGAGCGATCCTCAGAAAAGATTCCGATGTTGCAAGTGCAGTTGTGATCAAGAACACTTTTTTTGAACAGCCCGTCACTATTATAGCAGACGAGAATTCTATTATTGAAAATGTCACTTTTTACTTTGACAATGATTCTGCCCCCTCAGTCTCCACCATCGCAATCGGACGAGATTCTAAATTACGCCACACTAGCGTCAGGGGAAAAGTTTTTATCGGTTCTCAAAGCGAGATTTATGATTCCACATTAGATGGCAATCTAAACGTTGGAGACTCCACTTCAATCAAAGGTTCAAAGCTCTATGCTAAGAACCTTACAATACCATCTCAAGGCCAAGTCGAGAACTTCTCAATTGATCCTCATATTAAAAATAAGATCAACTACGTCACCCTTCACAAAGTTAAGAACGGAAGGATCGATTCAGAATCAATCCAATACCTTCCTCCTGATGTGAAGATCGAACCTGTTGATAAAACTTGGACAGTGGATGAACAAAATAAGATTCTCTATAACTATCTGGATCGCGATGGGGCTGAGAAGTGGGCCGATTTTCTTAAGGGCTCCACAGTGTTTAATGAATCAGGTCTTCGTATTGAAGTGGGTTCCAGCTTTAAGTATTCACCCAGGGGTATTTTTGGCAATGGTTACAATTTTGAATTTAAAAAGACAAAATACCGAATCCAGTTTGTTCCTCAAGGATTGCCGACGGAAACCCGTCCCGACGTCTACACCGTCTGGAGGTCCTCCATCGTGCCAGTTACCGGGGGTAAAAAATCCATTTCCTATAAAGTCGCCATCGACAATGGAAGCTATAGGACCCCTGACCACCGGCTGAAACACCTTCTTGAGTTGTTTCAAGAAATCGGCTTTGAAATCGTTGGCGATATTGGACGATTCATCACGGTGAAGCCCAAGATCCAGTAACTATGATGATTCCACAGCTGGGGCAAGGGCTTTGGCCGATACTAGTTTTTTTATGTCGGCCCCAAGATTAGAAATTTGGATTCACTTTCGCCTACGCATATAAGGTCTGGGTGGTTTTCATTAATGGTTTAATTCTCTCCGATATTGTTGCGTATCTGCCATTTCCGTCAAAGCTTTCTTAATCACAGCATAAGCTTCATCAGGCTTCAGGCTTAAAAGTTCATTGAAAGACTGTTCTCTCATCGCCACTAAGACAGTATGGTATCCTAAACAATAACCGGCACGTGGCACTCCTAAAGCCTTCCAGTTATTCATTAAGAACCACTTACCATAGTATGACATGAGTTCATCTTCAGAAGTCACCTTGCTATCTTCTAAATACATTGCAGCCCATTGAGCAACCTGGGTTCTTGTGCATTTCGCTGCTAAATTACGCTCCATAAGCACTGTCGTAAGATCGGCACCAGGGACAAGCATTTGGCTGTGCATCTGTGCTAGACCTTCATTCCATAAAGGACCAAAAAGACCGTAAGCCGAATACTCTGACTCATCAAACTTCACGATCCTATGATAAAGTACATGAGTAAACTCATGAGCCACCAGGATGGAGGCATCATTTATTAAATCAGCCCCTTCAATCAGCTTAGGGTTTTCATCAACTAGTTGTAAGAAGTCCATTCCAAACATTGCAACTGTTTGTCCTTTTATAATTCGGACTTGGCCATTAAACATCATAAGTGATGGCATTGAGATGACTTTTACATTAGAAAAATCCACTTGAGGATACCTTGCAGCTAAACGCTGCGCCATAGGCCATCCTGCTTGAGTGAAGTTATCGAACTGAGCGAGGATTTTATCCGCATGAGCAAACATAAAAGGAAACCATTTCTGGGCTTTCTCACGACGATTTTGTTCTATGGTTTTATCCGGTAACTGTGAAAGCAACTCGGAATAAATCTGGGGTAATGCTGATTCGACTTCGACTTGCCATATCTTCAATTGAGTATCGAAATCCGCATTATGTGCTTTTTCAACAAAAGATTTAAAATGACTTTTTAAATTTATGTAAACTGGAGGAGCCGCTAATACTGGCGACACATAAAACAAGATCAAGATCATTAAAAGTCGAATTATGACACTCCCCTAAATAAGGAGTTTTCATAGTCGTATTAAAAGAGGATGTCCAGAAAAGGAATAGATTGCAGCCGCGCAAAACTGTTACAGAAGCGGACACACAAGAGGGCCCCACCGGAGCAGCATCTTTTCTATATAATCCTGATTAAGAGTGAGCCGTTAATTCAGTGATTTTGTTCAGGAAATAAATTTTGGATCTTTCCCATTGATGACGGACTCCACTCGCTGATCAATATCTGTCACTGCTCGCGGGTCCATTCCCTTAGAAAAATAGCTTTTTGCTTGGTCATAAAAAGTAAGTCCAATTTCTTTGCAATAAGAAGAGTAGAGATCACCTAAAAGACGGTAGACACAGCCATGCATAATTGGATCTTCACATTTTTGACTCACCAAAAAGCTTAGCGTGGCATACTTCAATGCTTCTTCATGGTTCTCTAACATGTGGTTTGTTTTACCTAATTCGTAGGCGTTAGTTGCAATAGAGAGGGCATCGTTAGAGTTTTCGATCATACTCCTCTCCTTTTCAAACATTTCTAGTGCGTTTTGGTACTGACCTAGCATCCTCTTCACCGCTGCCCAATTATGCAAGAGACGATGATCATCAGGGCTCTCCAAAACTAAACGCTCTAAGATTACATCAGACTCGTTATGCCGCCCCATTGAGTTCAAAATATGACATAAAATACCTTTGTGAATACGTTCCCGGCTAGGCTTGCAGGTCTTCAAGGCGTTCATACAAGCTTCGTAAGCTTCAGGTAATTTGTTTTGAAAAAGAAGATCCATATAAGATGTATCATCAACCTGATTTTCCGTCATTTTGTGATGGTAAATTTATTCCTATTTTTCGGTCAAGAAGAACCGTAGAACCTGATCCGCGAGTTAGGATCGTGTGTTTTCAAGTGTTTGGAACGCGCGGGGTTTCCCGCGATTCCGTCATTTTTTAAATTTTTTATGATTTGAAATTGGCGGGGTGGACTTTTTGGGTCCTAACCCCGCGTAATTATTCAAATCACACTGTTACGAGTAGCATGGCGTAGCTACGCCACCCTCAAACCGGCCTCGGCCTTATTTTCGACCGAGCTGGATGACCTGAGCCGGCACCCCGATGGGGATCGAGTATCCCAATCTGTCGGTTCCGCCTTTCACGTCGACTCCTGCGCGTCTTAAATAGCCGTTTGTGGTTCGCAGTTCCGCATGACCTACGATGGACATCACTCGGGCTAAAGATTCACCTTGGGCCAGCAGGTTCGTAATGAACGTTGCCCTCAAATCGTGAAACTTAACCGGCGTAATACCAATGGCCAGGCAGAACTCTTGAAGCACTTGCGCCTGTTCGCCGCGTTCCCATTCGCTGATACGCGGGAGGACGAATTCAGCTTCGCCTGCTTTGAGCTTCATCTCTTTGAGAAAGCTCAGCAGGCTCTCTGAAATCGGTACCACCCTGGTCTTTCGAGTTTTGGTGGGGCCGAAACCATTTTTTGAGGTCCATTGTCTCGTGAGCGAGATGATGCGAGCGTCGAAATCGACGTCCACCCATTTCAGCGCATAGAGTTCTCCGGATCTCATTCCCGTCATCAACGCCAGAGCCCAGACTTCAAAGAACGAATGTCCGTGCCTCCTAGCTTCTTGAAGAAGGATGTTGGCTTCTGCCGTTGTCAAAACCTTTTGTTCAACTTCCGGGACTCTGATGCGAATCCCCAGGCAGGGATTTCGCTCCACCTAACCTTCTTCAAGCGCAATCTGAAACAGTCTTTTCGTAAATTTCAGGATGCACTTTCGTGAATTTGACTTCAGTCGCGGGTCAACGACTTCAAATATCGCGCGGTAAACATCGTCCCGCTTGATCGTGTGGATCTTCCGCCCTTTCCAGAGCGGCGTGATCCATTTATTGAGCGTCGTTTCGTAGTTGATGATGGTCGATGGCTGAAAGCTGCCTTTCATTCTTTGCAGGCAGACTTTCATCCATTCTTCCCATCGGTAGGAAACGGATTTCTCTCGTAACTTCGCTAACTCTCGTTTAAGTTCAAACTCTAGGACCTGGGCCTTCTTTAAGGTTTCGATCGCAGCTTTTCGTCGCTGAACGCGGCGGCCACTGGAATCAAAGCCGTTAACGTAGACCTCAAATAGTTTCTTTCCGTCTTGTTCGTACGCCTTAATCGACATCGTCAAACTCCTCTCAAAGTGAAAAGAGCTCGAAGATCATCGGCGCGAAACCGCAGACGCCGCCCCAGCTTATGGACCCGGATCTGACCCCGGTGAATCATGATCCTGAGGGCGTTTTCTGAAACTCCCAAGTACTGAGCTGCACTCTCGGTCGTTAGCCACTCTTGTGCGACTCGATTTTCAAAGAACAAATTTTTTTCTGCCTCACACCTTACATCATTTTCCTGTCTTCGTTCAATTCCCACTCTGCTCTGCTCCATCAACTGAATTCCTTCCTGCACCAGAGCCTGCCCGCCGTCTTTGTACCGTCTTCGTGACCACTCTCCACCGTTAAACATCGTTAGATGTAGGTGGGGAGTGGTCACGAAGCGCCAGAGGTACATTGGCGGCCGGCTTTGGCCCCGTTGCCGGCTCGATTTTTCTGTAAGCGCCGCAACGTGTGCCTCATCTGCCACCAGTTCGGATCGAGGCTGTTGGTTTCGTACATTTTCCATCCTCCTTTGAGCGGCCAAATTAGCCTCTCATATATGGGAAATGGGCGACACCGACCGCATTTAGTCCTCCTTCGAGGCGTCATTGGATGTCTGCATAGCTCACCTTTCCGCCTTTACCGACACGGCTAAGTCATTAGATGGAAAGCGGAAAAGTAGATTGGTCGATTGAAATAAGAACCCCAAATACTGGAGCTCATGAATATTATGGGTTCGATTTCTAATTCGCCAAGTTAGCGAATGGAAATTTTCGAGTCATCAAGAATTATCACCCGTTTAATTCAAAGGACGAAATGAAATCAGCGTCACCCGAACAAACTCGCCTGTCCTTGTACAATCCTCTGAGCTCTTCCAACGTCAGGAGCTTCAATTCGGTAGCCCATCATCTTGTATGCGGCAATTCTCCTTCGGAACATTGAGACAGTGAGTGCACTCGAGGAGTCCAGATAATCATGAATCAATGCCTCGCTTTTTCCAGCAAAAGCGCGATGGAGTCGACCCGCATACTGGATCATCTTCCCCTTAAAAGAAACCGGCATGGCGATGATCAAGGTGTCCAAAGCCGGCAGGTCGAAGCCTTCGCCAACAAATGATCCCGTAGCCATAATGTAGGCCCGTGATTTTGAACCAAGCGTGGCATTGATTTCCGACAATACTGCTGCACGAGCCTTCTTTCCCATTCCACCGACTAACGTGAACGCCTTGACATCCCGCCCGGCGAGTTTTCTGTCGAACGCCTGGGACAACAATGCCAGGTGTTCCTTACGTTCCGAAATGACCAAGGGAAAGCGATTCCTCTCGAGGGCATCCGCAAGGTCATTGGCCACAAGTTCGAGTCGCGATTGATCTGCGACCAGTTGCTCCCAGACAAGATGGATCGCCGGCTGGGGACCTGCATCCTCTGGCATCTTAAATTCAGTTTCTCTGACCAGAACTCGTTTCACGAGTGCCGGCCCATCGACATGCTTTATTTCATGCCGAATGGGTCCGCATTGCATGTGAATAATTGATTGGTGGCCGTCTTTGCGATAGGGCGTGGCCGTCAAACCAACCACATGCTTCGGTGAGCATTTCTTGAGCGTAGCCTCGAATGACACCGCCGGAATATGGTGGCACTCGTCGATGATGATTTGACCGTAGACGCTGAGTTCCTCCGCCGCATCTTCCAAATTGGCTAGAGTTTGCAGCATCCCAATGTCGATCTTGCCGGTTTTCTTTTTCTTGTTTTTACCAAGGATTCCGACTTTCTTGGGGTCGACACCAAGGAAGGTTGCGATCTGGGCCCTCCATTGCTCGAGCAATGGCATTCGATGAACAAGAATCAACGTCGGCAGCTTTCGCTTGGCAATAAGGGCACATCCCATAACAGTCTTGCCAGCCCCAGGAGGCGCAACTAGAACTCCGATGTCCATTTTCATCATTGAAGAAACGGCCTTCTTTTGTGTCGATGACAGCTCACCATTGAATGATGCCTTGATTTTTTTGAATGGCAGGATAGAGTTATGCAGTACAACATGGCTGCCGGCCTTCTCCGCAATTTTCAGACATGCATCCAAACAGCCTCTCGGTAAGATCAGTCGGTCAGGTTGAACCTCGCCACAGAAGATGTAGCGAGGCGTTTTCCAAGTCGAAAATCGCATTCGCTCGAGCTCAAAGTACTTTGGATTTGCAAAAGTCGCAGTTCGTTTGAAGCCGGCCACTACTTCGGATGGAAGACCATCTAGCTTGATCTCAATTTGGTTCTTACATTCGATATCAATTCGCCCAGGAAAGCAGCCCGCGACAACTTTTCTCCCTCCGGCGTCAAGGGCTCGTTCGGCCGTGGAGACGGCGGTGTCTTCAAATCGCACCGTTGAAAAAGACTCTTGGTGCATGTGTTGATTCAGGAGAAGACGTAGCTCATCGCCTGAGATTCGCTTCACGCTGCTAAGGTGAGTCCACTGATCTGGGATCTCGGTTAGGTTTTCATCCAAAAATACGGAATTTCCATTGTCCCTCGGGGCTTTCTGCAGCGGGAGCGCGATCAGATTTCCAAATCCGCCCTTCGGCAAATAGTCCTGGTTCGGAAAAAATCGATCATAGGATTCGAGACTCATGGTATGCCGCGAAGCCTGGGCCCGAGTCATAATGACGGTTCCAAGCTGACGGGCCAGCCGTGCCGGTACTTTCTCCGAAAAAAATATCCATGCATGGGCACCCTCACCCGAGCGAGACCTTTCGATTTCAATCTGAATGCCTATTTCTCGACCAGCCGTCTTGTAGGCGATTGCGTCCGCGCCCCAACCTTTACCGTCGAAGTCAGCCGCCAAAAAAGTGCACGAATCATCTTCAAGGATCGAATAAGTTCCGATCGTGTGTTTCCCCTGGAGGTGGCCTCGCACGGCGGCGCTATCCAGTTTCAAAAAAGCCTGGTTGGGACAATCGGTACACTTGATCTTCGGCTTCCCGCAAACCTGACGATCCCATTCATTTGAACAGGCCGGTGAGTAGCCCTTGATTCCCTTTGAGGTGTTTTCCCAAAGCCTGGGGTAGACCGAGGTCCGCGCTGCAAACAGTGCGTGAAAAAGACGAACTTTGTCGTCAGAAGTCTGAACTTCGATTCCAACTGGAGAACCCATGACCGGTGGAAGTTCGGCGGCCGGTGTTGACTGAGTTCGAAGCCTTGTCAGTTCAGAAACGAGGTCGCGCCTCTCGGTGTCGAGAGCTTCTAGGCGACGCTCAATATCTCGGATGCGTTGATTCTGCGAAACCAATCAAGAGGCCTTCGACCTTTTGCTTTTTTTAGGACGTACTTGAATTTCCATCCCAAGACTCTGCATGATTTGCGTAACCAGGTCAAAGCTCGGGTGCCCCTTCTTATCGAAGACCTTGTACAGAGTCCGTCGATTGATGCCAGTCTCCTCCGCGAGTCTAGAGACACCGTGAGCCTTGGCGACGTCGCCAAGGGCCACCGGGAGGAAGTTCATGTCGTTGTCGACGATCGCAGACATGATGTAGGCGGATGCGAACTCCGGGTCGCGAAGCTTATTCATCAGATCTGTTTCAAAACCTCTCATTGCTTTGGTTTTCATGTGTTCGTCTCCTTCCATTCAATCCAATATGTGCGGGCTTTCTTTATGTCGTCTGTCTGGGTTCGCTTGCTCCCGGCCACGAGGATCAAGATCAATTCGTCACCGTGAATCCCATAGTACACTCGATAACCGGGTCCGTAGTCGATCTTAAGCTCCCAAACACCATCACCCACATTCCTGGTCTTACCAAACTGACCAAGCCCTGCCTGTCGAATCCTCTTGTATAGAATGGCCTGAGTCAGCTTATCCTTGATCGCTGAAAGCCATTCCCGGGCCGGCGCTTTTCCGCCCGGCGTCCTGTAGTAGTCAACTGCACGCTGCTTAATCCGCATAATTAAATGTGCCCTATGGGGCACAAAATGTCAATCGGAATTATTGTCATTTAGCTGCTGATGCCGCCCAGGGCTACCTGCTGCCTTGGGAAAGTAACTACTCTCCCCTGAGGGCTGGATTTCCATTGAACCCAATTGTGAATGTAATGGGCATATGGTCGCTCAAATCTAACCAGTCCTGGCACTTTCCGACCTCAACTAGGTGCTTCTTTGGATCAAAAAGATTCCTAGAAGAAAAGGTATAGTCAATGTGATAAGTCTTTTCTAGGTTTCGATGCTGATAATACGTCGGCATTGATTCAGAACCCTGCTCTTCTCCGAAAAATTCATGATAAAGGCTAACCATTCCGAGCGCGCTCAACTCCCTCACGACATCACTATGGTTCCACCAACGATCCCAGACGTCCCAACGCTTGTTGCTATTTAGGTCGCCACAGAGAACGGTGTTGACCGCCATCTTCCCCCGATGGAGTTCAAGATACTTCCAGACCTGGCCAATATATTTGAACGTTGGCGAATTGGCTTCCTTCGTCCAAACGCCAATTAAATTAAAGGTATCGTTTACTCGAACTGGCAAAAAAAGCTGTAGGCTGTTGCACTCCCAATTAAGTAGCTCAAGTTTGGCAGATGGCTTCGTAAATATGGCAATTCCCTTATGAGGTGAACTCCCATGCCAAACATAATTGAGGCCACTCGCCTTATACTCCCGCTTGGCTATGTCGGTATTCTCACATTCCTGAATAACGTAAATGTCGCTCTTCAATTCACACACCGCTTTAATCTTTTTTCGAAATGCACCATTGCAATTCCAAGTTACAATTTTCAGAGACTCCGTTTGATTGCTGAGCGATACTGGGGAGTTCATCATGAGTTAAGGACCTCAGGACGCGAAATAATCGCCGTCAATTGTTTTCACTTCGAATCGGCGCTCTGTGGTGACGCCAATATCGTATTGGTACATCAACTTCGAAAGCTCTTTGCCATCGATAAGTGCGATTCGAACGTCCACACGCTGGATATACTCCATTGCCTCTTTTGTGAACGAGGACGTCGTAATGAAAATTCCCTTGCGCGCCTTTCTCTCATTCAATGTTCCTACGAACTGCTGAATGGCCGGGCGGCCGACTGAGTTCTCCGTGTATTTCTTGGCCTGAATGTAAATCATGTCTAAACCTAGGCGGTCTTCGCTGATTTCCCCGTCGATTCCGCCATCCCCGCTGCCACCCCGATGTGTAACAGACTCGAGGCCTGGAACGCCATAACCCATTTTCTTCAGAAGCTCGATTACTAGGAGTTCAAAATCAGTCGGCGTCAGCTCATGAACGTAATTTAGAAGCTGCGAACAGACCTCATTCTTCAGTTTGATGTAACTTACCTCTAACTGTTCAACTGGATCTACCGACGCGTCCGCTAGCTTTTCATCGCTAATCACATCGTCGGAGTTGTCTTTGCTCCCTTTAGAAATCTCTCGGAATTTTTTAAAACTATCGAACTGTTTTAAGAATCGAATATCAATTCGACTAGGTTTGTCCTTTAGTACTCTTTTGCCGACTTCGGTAATGGAATATCGGCCGCGACCAGGTCGAGAAATCAATCCTGCCTTCCCCAAATAAACGATTGCCCAATATACTCTGTTGTCGATAACCCTTTGTGTCTCACTTGGCAGCAGCTGAGCACGCTCTTCGGGCGTGAGCCTGAATTGCTCAATTAGTGCTGGAATTATTTCTTTGGTCGATGTGACTGACCGTTTTGAAATCTCAATTAATGCCGGAAGCATAAGTGTCTGAAAATCTGGAATTGCCATATCAATCTAATCGGCAGATTGAAGACTTGGTGAAGGCCGGGCTGGACCCCAGGCCTTCACTTCGGGACCTTAGTCGGAACCAATTAATTTTCTTACCCCAGCTATTGTTTGGCATGGAACCTCACCTCATAAGGGAATTGCCATATTTGCGAAGCCATCTGCCAAACTTGAGCTACTTAATTGGGAGTGCAACAGCCTACAGCTTTTTTTGCCAGTTCGAGTAAACGATACCTTTAATTTAATTGGCGTTTGGACGAAGGAAGCCAATTCGCCAACGTTCAAATATATTGGCCAGGTCTGGAAGTATCTTGAACTCCATCGGGGGAAGATGGCGGTCAACACCGTTCTCTGTGGCGACCTAAATAGCAACAAGCGTTGGGACGTCTGGGATCGTTGGTGGAACTGACCTGGACCCCAACCTAGAGCCACGTTCAGTGTGAGTCTCTGCGCGTTGTTGTTTGAGCCGCAAATTCCTTCGGAGTGAGATTTCCGAGGGAGCTGTGCGGACGATTTTCATTGTAATCGATTCTCCATTCTTCGATAGTCCTGCGAGCATCTTCAAGACTTAGGAACCAATGTTCGTTCAGGCATTCATCTCTGAACTTCCCATTGAATGATTCGATGAATCCATTCTCCTGAGGCTTTCCCGGACGAATGAAATCAAGTCTGATCTTGTTCTCAAAAGCCCATTGATCCATCACCTTGCCAGTGAACTCAGAGCCGTTATCAATGACAATGCTCTCCGGGAACTGCCCCCTCTCAAGAGCAGCAAGCTCCAGGGCTCTGACGACTGCTGCTCCTGGGATCGAGAAATCAGCAAATAATGCGATACTTTCTATCGAGAACACATCAACTACTGTTAGCACCCGGAATCTTCTCCCACTGGGGCCCAGCTGATCAGAAACAAAATCCATGCACCAGCGCTGATTGGGCTTGGTTGGAACTTCAAGCGGAACCCTGATACTGGATTTAATTTTGATTTTCTTTCTTTGCTTGAGAAGCAAATTTTGCTGTCGGTAAATACGTTTGACCTTTTTCAAGTTCACTTTGAACCCCTCTCGTTTGAGCAGTGTATGCAGTCTTTTAGCTCCGAATCGGCGACGCTGGCTTGCGAGTTCCTTGAGTCTCTCGACGAGCTTTGGGTCATCGCTGCGCTTTGATTTATAGTTGTCTACAGTTCTAGATAATCGGAAAAGCCTGCAGGCACGCCGCTGACTGATCGGGTACTCATTTTGCGAATAGTTCGCAGCGGCCTTCCTGGCCTGAGGCTTCACCACTTTTTTGAATTTACATCTTTCAAAATCTGGATATCGAGAGCTTGATCGGCGACAAGTTTTTTAAGTCTGCGGTTCTCATCTTCGAGTGCTCGAAGTTTTTTGGCATCAGAGATCTCCATGCCACCAAACTTTCGCTTCCACCGGTAGAAGGTCTGTTCCGTGATACCTTCTTGCCTGCAAAGTTCCTTCGTTGGAACACCAGACTCTGCTTTTTTTAGGACCTTGATGATATGTTCTTCCGTGAACCTTTTTGCCTTCATTTGCGCACTCCTTTGGTCGAGTTTTGCGCAGAATGACTCACTCAGCAAGTGGCACTAAAGTCGGGGTCCAGGTCAGCCGGAGGTAATCTGAATCTGAAAAACGGTGCTGGCCTAACAGCCGCACACTATTTACTGGACGGCGAATGGGATAAAAGGCCGCTACGGTTCAATCGTAAGCTATTTGAAATGTTTAGAAAGCATGGTCTTGACTTTTCAATTCTCACAGCGGACGACCGATCTTATTTGTATCTTTATCTCAATCAGAATTGGGCAGCAGTTGATGCGGCATTGCTCGAAGATATAGCGGATCAGTTCCCTCAAGCTCTTTCGATAAAGGGCCCCAACCCCCAAGATCTTCGTCGATCAAAAGCCACACCAATCGTTTTTTTGCTTTTAGCGAATGATGCTACAAGAACGGATGTTCTCGGCGTGTTTATAAAAAAGGGGGCGGATTTGAACTCACAGGAGACTTACAATGGGCGTACGTTTCTTCATGGTTTATTGAATAACCTCATTTTTGGTAATTTCGACTGGCTAAAAATGTTTGAAACGGCACTGCGGGCAAAGGCCGACCCGGACATTAAAGACTTATCAGGTGATTCAGTCAGATCAATTGCTAAGGCTCGCAAGCGACAAGATCTGTTAGATTATATAGAACGATATGCGCCCGAGCATTAAGCCATTAACGAATGCTATCAACACGAATCAATTTTCCTGGCGTGCTCCACCCCCAATTCACACACGAGACAAAATCAAATACGTCCGGATTTGAGGTCTTGGCTATTCTGAATCGATAAGAATAACGGCCGGCTTGTCTACTGTATTCAAAGAAGTCAATGCCGCTCTTGTCGCACGTGACGCTGACTGGGTTATTAGCCTCAGGGTTAAATGGCTTTCCCATTTTGGGTGGGTATAACCCATCGCCCAAGCCTTCAAATCGATTAAGGTAATCGTAACGTCCACGCTCACCGTAAAATGGATTGTACCACTGATAGAATTTGTAGGTGCCGTAATCTCCAGGGAAACTGTAATCCGTCGTATTAAATTTTATTGGAAGAACATACCCCTCTCCCATTCCATATGCTGGGACCTCTGCGCGGAAATTTCCACTTAAATCAAAGCAGCAGTCATCACAGTGATTACCCGAGTTCAATGGCGGGGGCGCTGAAAAACCCCACCCTATATCACACATGCCTGGGAGCACCCGGTTCTGTGCGAGGACAGGCGATGTCATCAACAATAGAAGAAAAGTCTTTTTCAGTATTGTTCTCATTCCGATCTCCGAACGCACTTAGTGAAGGGAATAGTTCTCGTGGTATTTGTGGGCCTGAATTCCTCGTGGTACATCCCCTGCATTTTTTGTAAATCAACCATTAAGAGGGCGCTCGCGCCTGAGCAAGTAGCAGAGAAATGATACTCTTCCGTCGTTTGATTGACAGTACACAAACATGGGGATTCGCATTTGCGATCAATCTTCCACGATGAAACGTAAGCTTCGGTTATAAATCTCTCTCGTTTGAAGACCTGTGATCCTGAGCCGTCCGAGATTGTTTTGACTTTCGTAAAAAGAGGTTCATTCAATGAAATTTCAACCGTTTCCAAGCCCGATTGACCACTCTTTATAACTTCACAATCAATTATCTCTTGCTGAGCAAAACCCTGAGTTGAAAATAAAGCAGCTAGTACCAAATGGAAGAGTTTATACATACTAATCCTTGCAAAGAACGTTTACATTATCTGCTTGATTGAGCCTAAATCCCACATGCAACGGCAGGGTAGCCGCTGAACCGAAAGCAATATCGGACTCTTTGATTTCTGAAGAGTTTTCTGATTTTGGTACAAGTTGCGCTATGGTTACTTCAAATAGATCTGGGTTCCTGTCAGATTTTAAGTGAAAAATTATCAAAAAAGCATTGACTGCATTTTCGTCAATAAAGGATTGCGCATCAGTAGCCGTGCCAACGAAAATTTCCTTAAAATATTCTTTTGTTATAATCGCTGCTGAACTCTCTCCTTGCTCAAAAAGATGCATAAAAGAATAGGCATCAGCGTTAAACTTCACACTGCACCACTTAAAATCGCCTGCAGCAAAAGCGGATGATGAAAGCATAAGCGAAATGATGATTAGCATTACAGGTTTCATTTGGTCCCCCTGAATGCAGAGTTTTAACCAGCTTCTTTGGGCAATTCAATAGAATTGGTGTTTCGTCTGATAAATCCAATCTGGCATGAAAAGCGGAAGTTCCTGTTCACTCCCAATGCGCCGCGCATCATGGTCCGTCTCCAATCGAAACCAGGCGTAGGAATGGCTACTGGTCAATGCGGACCTCAATCTTTCTTCTAAGAGCGGCCTTATGGATTTCCTTCTGAGTTTCTTTATCGGGCAAAATCAGTTCTATATTGGCCTTGTCTTCGATGCTGGCAAGAGTATTCCAACTGATATGAATCTTTAATGGGAGGTTCTGAATCTCACGCAAAAGAAGGCCGGGGCTTGTTTTATTTTCGATGATTTCCTTTGTGGTCTTGGTTCGATTGGTTCCAGGTAGTAGGGCGTACCAAATATAGCATCTGTTCTCGTCTTAAGTTGCCCTACTGCGGTATTTTTCCATTCATCTATCTGCTGATTGGTCCATCCGGTTTCGGGTCGAGTTAAGATTGCTGGTACTTCATGGTTCAGAAGCGCCTTCACCTTTTCCGACATATCTGCCTTGCACTTAAAGACCGCAAAAATAAGACCACAATCCCTTGCCAATCTCTCTTCCGCTTTCGAAATTTCAAAAACCAAATCTTCTGAGCGATGCATCCATCTCGTGGCCTCATTGAAATCAACTGTAGAAGTAAAGTTAGAATTTCGCCACTTTGCCTCATGTGCATCTGAAAAAATAAAGGCTTCAAATCTGGAAACGTACAATTGCTTCAACGACCTTCTAAGGCCATGAAGGCTTGCATACGTAGTTTTGATGTCAGAATCACGATCACGGGACTTTTGAAACCAATGAGTGACCGCGCCCCCAACCAAGACACCTACCATCCCCCATAGTCCAGAAGAGTTGGCCATTTCTCTTGCTATTTCGAGAATAAGTTCCATCCAACTACTCCTCCACCAAATCCCTGACCCTGCAGTTCAAGGCCTTCGCCCAATCTTCCAGCGTCGACAGCTTTGGATCATATCCCTCGCGAAAATAGCGAAACACGGCTGGGTAGTCTTTCCCGAGCCGTTTCGCAAACTGCCGCTTTGATAGGCCCTTCTTTTTCAGGACTTCTGCCAGTATCAATTTCGCCATGCTGCAATTCTATGTATTGAATACCATTAACGCCATCCTGTCATATTTTATATGGACTGTAACTTTTTACAGGGGTATTATCAAGACAGATGCCCTATTACGGAGAAACGCATATGAATAAGCCACTCATTGCCAAAGTTACCCTATCCAATGAAGCAGACTCTATGCTGAACAAAATGTTAGACACGGCTAATCAAGATTTTTTAGGCGGAAGGATCACGAAGCACGACCTGCTTTCCTGGATTGTACTCCGATTTGAGCAAAGTTGGTTTTCCAGGTCACTTGAGCAACTGCGCTCCCAACATTTTGACGAATTCGCCTACCTAGAAAATCTCGTCAAGAAAGCAAAGGAAGCCCGCCGAGGCAATCAGCCTGACTTCGACCTACAGGCTGCTCTCAATGAACTCAATCTCAGCTCCAGGAAGAAAAATTCAAAATTACAAACTGGAGACTTAGATGGCACGACTGAAGTGGGACCCCTCGAACATTCAGATCGAGGAAATACACTTTCCGCTGCCCAAGGAAAAGTACGAAGAAAAAATGAAAAGACTAGCCCAGATCATTCTTCGATACCGTTACTCAGCAAAAGCGAAGAGCCTCTTAACTCGTAAATCTGATTCGAAAGGATGCTGCATGAAAAAAGTGAGAAAGTCCGAGACGAAGACAAGCGTTCGCCGGATCGCCTTTTACGCCAGGGTTTCAACCCGCAACCAGGCGATGATCCAAGAGGGATCACTGAAATCTCAAATTCAGCGGCTGAATGCTGAAGTTGAACGCCGGAATATCATCGAAGGAAGCACCTGGGGAAAGTTGGTCGAAGAATATGTTGATGAAGCCCGCTCGGGAAAGGATATGAACCGCCCAGAGTTTCAACGACTGCTCAACGATATCGCCTCGGGACGGATTAACACCGTTATGGTCGTTGAACTCTCGCGAATCAGTCGCTCGGTTTCGGACTTTCTCTCTTTCATTGATTTTTTGCGCCAGCATGAAGCTGACTTTATTTGCCCGCAACTCAATTTCGATACCACGACACCCGCCGGGAGAGTATTTATCACGATCCTTGCGGCCCTCTCTCAATTTGAAAGGGAACTTACGGTTGAAAGGACAATCGCGAATATGAGGGCGCGGGCGCAACGGGGCCTCTACACTGGCGGACGACCACCCCTTGGCTATGATCTTCATCCCGAAAAGCGCGGCCACCTAGTTGTAAATGAGGGCGAGGCCGCACTTGTCCGCAGAATCTATGAAACTTATATTAGCGTCGGCAGTGTTGAGTTGACGGTTCGATCACTGAACAAAGCTGGCTTCAGGAATAAACTTTTTAAAACGAAAAATGGCCACATGGCAGGTGGTCAACGATTCACCGACAACGCAATTACGCGAGTTCTCCAGAACCCTCTTTATCTTGGTAAACGCAAAATTGAGGACGAAGAAGGAAATGTTTCGCTGACCGATTCAGTTTGGCCAGCGATTGTTTCAAATGAGATTGCCTTGGCGGCGAAAGAAAAAATGGAAAGCAATCGAAACTGGTTTAAGCCAGAAGGGTTCAGCGAACACCCCTACTTGCTCTCTGCTATGATTTCTTGTGGAGAGTGCGGCGGAAGCCTGAGCGGAGCCATGGCTCATGGTCGAACCCAAGAGATTCCCTATTATCAGCATGCCGCCACCACGACCTGTACTGTTAAGCGAGTTCAGGCAAAGCGCCTTGTGGCCGTAATTCTTCAAAAGCTCCGGAAAATAAAGGACAATCCAATCCTCGCTGAGGAGTTGGCGAAAGGATCGGCGGATAGTGTTCACAATCGAATTCCCGAACTTGAATCCCAGGCAGCTAGCATTGAAAACAATGTCCGGGAATTTCGAAAAAAAGCCGCGAACCTGCTGAACTATCTTGCCGATCTCCCAAATGGGGCCGATCCAAAGCTCATCCTTGGCCAAGTCCAAGAATTCGAAGAAAAAGCGAAGGCACATGAGGAAGAACGTGAAAACGTCTATCAGCAGATTCGTGAACTAAAGGCTTCGGTGGTTTCGGGCAACCAGGTAACCAATCATCTCAAGGCGTTTTTTAAAGAGTTCGAAACCCTGAATTTGAATGAAAAAAGGGATGCGTTAGGGTGTGTCCTAAGCTCGATTCGCGTGTTTCCTGAAAAATTGGAATTGGGGTACTGGGTGGGGGCGCTTGCTTCTGCCCGGTCCCTTTCGGGTGTCACTTCCGGGTCTTCACCAGATTCTAACCGTCACTCTCTTGGCCGCTGGTTCGGGAAGAGAGAGAGTTGGCGGCCCGAGCGACACGACCGACCAAATCAGAAAAACCACCGATGACAGCGGTGATCGCAAGCCCGACCATCGAGCCTACATTATTGATATATTTGAACATTCTCTCAATGTCCAGATCGATTTCGAACGCCAGTTCAAAAAGCTGTTTTTAGACGAAGCGAATTCCTTGAGCCAAATTGCTGAACGCTACTCCGTATCTAGGGAGTATGTCCGCAAAATTTTGGAGAATTCAGGCGTCACAGAATTCGATTCGCACCGGCCCGGCTACCTCACGGGGTCCGTGCCTTATGGGTGGAAAAAGCAAAATGGAAAGCTCATTCCCCATCTCGCGGAGCAGCGGGTCATAGAGGAAATGCACCGCCTCCGCATTTGCGGAAAATCGCTCCGCATGATCGCGCAGAACCTCAACTCAAAAGGTCTCAAAACCAAAGAGGGTAAGACCTGGCACCCTCAATCCGTCAAACGGGCGCTCGCCCACAATCCCAAAAATTACCAACAACCCATTAACCAGGAGAAAAACCAATGCTCGCAGCACTCAAAGAATTCATCCTCATAATCGCATCCATCGTCGTCGTGGCCCATGCGACCGGTCAACGTGAATGGCTCTGGCGTCAGATCGCGACGGTTCGGCATGTCGCTCTTACCGAGACGAAGAAGGACTGGGGATGCCCCAGCATCTTTAACAACTCGGCGTGCAAAGATCTGACAATGGCAAAATAGATTCTTTTCATTTGCTGTTAGGCCCCCTTTCGTAATGTGAGCGTTCGCCTCCGTCGGCGCTCTAATCGATTTTCTTTACATAGGACCAGAAAATCGTCACGCCTCCTCCGACTCACTAGCAGTGTACCTTTCCCCCTCAGCCTTTGGTGAAGGGGAAAAGGTTCCCCCGCATCAACGAAAGGAAGTCATTATGAAACAGCACAGTTCCGAAAGGCGGCATGATGGACAGCGAAGATCAGGATAAGTCAGACAAGTAATAAGGTGGCCACAATGCCGCTTATTACGAGGTCACCTGTGATCGAGCCTTATCACTCAGCAAAAGAAAGCCAAAGACCGCGATTACTATAGCTTGGACGGCCAGCGTTTGAATGCTCGGATAAAGGCCCACAAGGTCCATTCTCAGAGGAATCGCAAGCGTAGATACTGGGACAATTCCTGCTTCCTGGAGCGAGTGAATTCCCTTTCCTGCCAATACCACGGCCAGCGCAATCATGGTCCAGGAGCAAACTTGAAACAACTTTCTAAGCGGAAGCTTCTTACTTTCACGGACAGCGAAGTACGAAAGTCCCATGAGCAGAATAAAAGAACTCAGCACGCCAGTTCCCGCGATCGTTTGCCCCGAGGACTCAAGATCAATCCAAATTGCTCGAAGAAATAGTACGACCTCGAAAGCCTCACGAAAAACCGCCATGAATGCCACGACGGCGAGGAGTAAATAGCTGCCCTTGTTGAGCCCATGCTTAAGTTTCGCCTCTAAAAAGTCGCGCCACTTTTTCAGTTCTGAGTAGCGATGAAGCCAAAATCCCACATACACGAGAACCATAACGGCAAGAATCGAGATTGCGCCCTCCATAATCTCGCGGCTCAGGCCGCTCATGGAAATCAGGAGGCCAGAGGCAAACCAAGTGATAAGTCCAACTCCCACAGCAGCTCCCCAGCCGACATGAACCCATCGAATGGCTTCGGGCTGCCCCATGGCTCTTAGAATACTGATAAGGACAATGATGATAAGCACCGCCTCAAATCCTTCACGCAGGAAAATCGAAAACGCTGCGCCAAAGGCGACTGCTGGCGACATTTTATTTTGAGAAAAAAGATTCTTCGCTTCCCGGAGTTTCCCAAAAATTTCCGATTTTTGCGCTTCAATCTTTGCAATCGGCTCATGCTTCTCAAGAGAGGAGCGATAGGCACTCATTCTAGATTCGATGTCCTCAACGAAACCGGGAAGATTCGCTTTCATCTTAGGTTCTAGCGGTTCTATTCCCTCAAGATAAGCGCGAAGAGAGAGCCTTCCTGCGGATTCAAAGTCATTTTCTTTCGCTGCCGCAACACTTTCATTCAAAAGTTCTTCGGCGATCCGCATCGGGTCTTTATTAACCGGTCCACCTGCATCCGTGCGAAGCGAGCCAATTGCGGCGACCACATCGTCGCTTTTTCCGCCCAGCCCTTCGGCGATCTCCGCATCCGTGCGAGTTGCCACTTCCTTCAATGAAAGCTCGGCGGCCTCTCCCTTACGACTATCTGCATATGGAAGCGATTTCAGATAAAAAGCAAGAGCCCAAACGTCCTCATCAGAAAGATGGGAAAAAGCAGCCATGCCGGTTCCAGGGACTCCAAGGCGAATGGTGTTATAGAACTTATAGGGAGCGCTATTCCAAACAAGGTCTGGGTCATGAAAGTTTGCGGGCTTTGGATCAAGACTCGCTCCCGCAATCCCGTCGCCCCTTCCGCTTGCCCCATGGCAACTCACGCAATTTGCCTGAAAAAGCGAAGCACCCTTGGCGAGATCGGGCCAATGCGTGGGAGCGACCTCGATACCGGCAAGACGAATGGCATCCTGCTGGAGATTTCGGGCGAGCTTCGAGACTTCCTCCGCCGCTCCCTTTGAGCGAATCAGAGACTGAAGTCGATTTACTCCCAACATGAATTCTTGATTCGCGTGAAGTTTTTCGACGCCGTTCGCGTTCTTTTCGACGATCTCTGCGAACTCCACTTGTTCCGCGTATTCAGATTTACTAACTACTTTTCCGTTCTGAACAGCACCGCCGTAGTCTTTTGCAAGATAGTCCAAAAGATGCACAACGATATCCGGGGAATTTTTGGGTGCAGGCGGATTCGCCAAGGCTGCAAGAGATAAAGAAAAAAGAATTGAAAGCGTAAAAATAATTTTTTTCATAACCAAGACACCATCCAACATAAGAGTCCTAAATGGACAAGCAGTCGTTTAAATTTCCCGCCAAATGAGAAGTAGATGAAAAACACTTGCACCATACTGCAATTGAGAATAGAAATCAAAATATGCATCGTATAGATTCATCGCTGCATGAGCTTTTTCAGGCCCTGTCCGATCCTTACAGGATTCGGATGGTTTCTCTTATGCTCCGAGCCAAAAGTGAAATGTGCCTCTGTGAACTCTCCGATAGCCTTGAGGAGCCGGAATACAAACTCTCGCGGCACCTAAAAGTGCTCAAATCCTCGGGGGTTTTGACTTCCACTCGTGACGGGAAATGGATCTATCACTCGCTAGTCAAAAATAGGCATTTATTGGCGATCCACGCTGCCATTCGAGGCTACCCAGATACCGGCAAACAGTTTGAAAAGGATCTTCGCCGCTTTAAAAAGCGCATCCTTCTCCGGGAAGGTGGTCGCTGCCGCAAGCCTTCTAGAATTATGGATAGAGAGGCGCAACAAAAGCGGGCATGAAAAAGAGTCTCTTTGAAATCATTAAAATGGATTGCCCGAGCGAAGAGCAATTGATTCGCCTGGCCCTCGGAAAATACAAGTCAGCTCATCTTCAATTTGATCTTCCGGTGCGCCGCTTGACAGTGATTCACGATGAGCGAACCGAAGATATTGCAAAGGACCTGGAAAAATTAAACCTTGGTTCGCGCTTCCTCGAAGAAGCCGAAACTTCTGCGGTGGCAAGTTCCATACAGACGAGCGATGAAAGCCGCATCCTATGGATACTGCTGGCGATAAATTTTGCCATGTTCATTCTTGAGATTGGAGTTGGCTTTTACGCACAGTCGACGGGGCTTATCGCAGACTCCCTCGATATGCTGGCTGATGCCGCCGTCTATTCGATGAGCCTTTACGCCGTTGGAAGATCCCACTTAATCCAGCACCGAGCGGCCCGACTGAGTGGCTGGTTTCAGCTTCTCTTGGCTTTCGGTGCCTTTAGCGAAGTTGCGAGGCGCTTCATCTTTGGGAGCGAACCCAATTCCATCTTCATGATGGGAATGTCCTTTGTCGCCCTATGTGCAAACGTCACCTGCCTTCTCCTATTGATGAAACATAGGCAGGGCGCTGTTCACATGCGAGCAAGTTGGATTTTTTCCACGAACGATGTCCTGGCAAACATCGGGGTCCTACTTGCGGGAGCGCTTGTCTACTTTTTCAAATCGTCCTGGCCTGATCTCGTGATTGGCCTCCTCATCGCAGCTATCGTGACACGAGGAGCCCTGAGCATTATGAAACTCTCGTCGGTTCAAGAGGCAATTGACGAGGCATAGACCGATACTTTTAACGAACGGCCACAATGGATTCTTTCAAAACATGATAGGCGGACTTCAGCACCAGCGCCGCGATAGCCACACCAACAATCAGATCCAGGTATTTTGACTGGGTAATTGAAACAGCTCCGCATTCACAATAACATCATTGTGCGAACTCAGCCACGTTGAGCGCATATTGAGATCATCGTTGTTTCTATGCTGAAGCAAAAAGGACCGGGGATGTCCGAGTATCTTCAACAAACGCGCCAACCAAAGCCCCGGGTTAGAGCTTATAAGTGGCTAGGAACAAGGGGGATGGTCATCTTCCTCCTTCAATACAGCTAGTGGGCAATACGCCCCTTCATTTTTGACTCAAAAACAGAAAACACTACGGGTAGAACAATCAACGTAAGCAACGTCGACGAGATAATTCCACCAATTACAACAGATGCGAGTGGTTTCTGAACTTCCGCGCCAACTCCCGTTGAAATCATCATCGGAATAAATCCAAAGACTGCAACGAGAGCAGTCATCATCACGGGACGAAGCCGCACAAGGGTTCCCTGCAGGACCAGCTCTTTTCCAGTTTTCCCTTCCGCCTTCAGTTGATTAAAAACATTCACCAGGACCACGCCGTTCAAAACGGCGATACCTGACAGAGCAATAAATCCAATTCCTGCGGAAATACTAAAGGGTAATCCATTGAGTATCAGACCAATAACGCCACCGACGAGCGACATCGGTACACACGCAAAAATTAGGAGCGTTTCTGCAATACTCCCGAAGGCCGCATACACCATCATAAGCACCAGAATCAAAGCAAGCGGGGCCAAGATCATGAGCCGTGACCGAGCTTGTTCTAGGTTCTTGAAGTTTCCACCCCATTCAAAGTAGTAACCATCCGGCAATTGAATTTCTCTTGCGACAGACTCCTGAGCCTCTTCAACGAAGGATTCCGTATCGCGCCCACGAAGATTGATAAGAACCGCAGTTCGGCGATTCGAATTTTCTCTATTCACAGAGCCGTAGGTTTCTCTGAAGCTAATAGTCGCCAAATTTTTGAGTGGCACTATGGTATTTGCACCAATCCCAACGGGAAGCGCCCGAATGGTATCAATATCTGACCGCGCTTCGTTATCGAGCCTCACTACGATGGGAAATTTCTTTTCCGCCTCATATAGGAAACCAGCTTCTTGTCCTCCTAGAGCAATCGCAATTGAGTCGAGGACATCGGAGATCGAAGCATTATATCGCGAAAGGTTGCTTTCATTCGGCTCGATTCTCAGAACTGGAGAAGTTCCCGCGAGATCAACTTCAACATCGCCTGCGCCGTTAACTTTGGAAATGACTTCCTGAGTTTTCTTTGCATATTCGACTAGCTTGTCCAAATCGGGGCCAAAAATTTTAACAGCCACATCAGCACGTGTTCCCTCTAAAAGCTCATTGAAACGCATCTGAATAGGCTGAGACGCAAGATACGTTTGACCGGGAAGCTCCCGATTTAATTTTTCCAAGAGAGCATCAGTCAATTCCTGATAGGTACGTTTACTACCGTTCACTTTCAACCACTCTGAACGCGGTTTCAGCATAATATAAGTATCGGAGACATTGACTCCCATCGGGTCAGTTGCCACTTCGCTAGTGCCGATTCTCGAAAACACATGATCGACCTCGGGAAATGTTTCGACAATGACATCAGCTTTCTTTTGAAACTCAATGGACTGAGTGAGACTTGCATTGACCGGTCTAATCATGTGAAACGCAAAAGATCCTTCACCAAGCTGAGGAAGAAACTCAGCCCCACGAGTCATAAAGAGCCCAACGCCTAGGACGACCGAAGCCACAGCGAGAGCCATTGTTAGCTTAGCTCGCTTATAAGCCCACTCGAAGGCGGGGACATACACTTTGCGAATCCAGCCCATCAGCCGCGGCTCCTTATCTCTCACTTTTCCTGAAAGGAGAATGCTCGCCAAAGCGGGAGCTGTCGTAAACGAGAGAATAAAGGCCGCAAGAACCGCGATAGCAAAGGTCGAGGCCATCGGAATGAACATTTTTCCCTCAACACCGGTAAGCGCGAATACGGGAAGGAAAACCATTACAATAATGAGCTGCCCAAAACCAGCAGCAGAACGAATTTCAACGGTAGCCTCATAAACAGCCTCCTTGACCTCCTCAGCCGAAAGGCTTCTTCCAAGCTTCTTAGTGCGTTCATGGATAAATCGCACGCAATTATCAAGAACAATAACCGTACCATCGACGATAATTCCGAAGTCGAGCGCTCCAAGACTCATGAGATTTCCAGAAATTCCCAAAGGCTTCATCACGAGAAACGTCGCCAAAAGAGAAAAAGGAATTGTGAGTGCTGTAATAAGTGCCGCACGCATATTACCAAGTAAAATTAAAAGGATCACTGTTACAAGCACTGCACCCATTAGTAAATTATGTTCGACGGTCCCAAGCGTCGCATTCACCAGGTCTGAGCGATTGTAGACAGTGGTAACTTCAACATCTTTGGGAATGGTCTTCTTGATCTCCTCAATTTTTTCGTGAACTCTTGTCGAAACTGTGCGGCTATTTTCACCAAGCAGCATCATCACGGTTCCTAAAACTGCCTCATCGCCATCATAAGTGGCGGCACCAGTTCTAAGCTCTTTTCCGAGAGCGACTTTAGCAATATCGCCAATAGTAACGATTCGAAAGGATTCAAGAGTTTTAACCGGGATGCGCTCAATCTCCTTGGCTGATTTAATGAGGCCAACTCCTTGAATAAGAAACTGCTCGGCAGTTTGCTCCACATATCCGCCGCCAACATTTCTATTCACTTTTTCCAGAGCTTCTTTTATCTCGTCGAAGTGAATTCCATTAGAGGCCATTTTCTTGGGATCTGGTTGCACATGGAATTGTTTTTCAAATCCTCCGGACGTGTTAATTTCCGCAACCCCTTCTGCGGTTAGAAGTCGTGGTTTAATAAACCAATCCTGAAGAGACTTTAGCTCCATGAGTTGCTTCACACGAGCCTCGCCCTGCGCACGCTCCTTGTAATCAATCACATACTGATAAATCTCACCTAGGCCAGTGGAAATTGGACCAAGCTCCGGACGTGCCTGGGCAGGCAAATCACCAGACACTCCTTGAAGGCGCTCGGTCACGAGCTGTCTCGCACGATAGATGTCGACTTCATCTTTAAAAATAATAGTTACTTGAGAGAGACCAAAGCGAGTGATCGAGCGAACTTGCTCAACGCCACCAATACCCCTCATGGAAGATTCCACCGGAAAGGTAATGGTTCTTTCAATTTCTTCAGGCGCGAGTCCTTCAATGACTGTATTGATCTGCACTTGGTTATTTGTGATGTCGGGAACCGCATCAATTGGAAGGCTCTGGAAACTGTAAAGCCCCGCCACCGCCATCAGCAGCGTTACAAACAGCACCACTCCACGATTATAAATAGCTATTCGGATAATCTGATTCAACATTTTACATACCTCTTAATGTGAGTGGCCTTCCGGTGCGCCGCCAAAGGCGGCAATTTCTGCAATTCGCAAAAAACCAAGTCCATGAACTACTATTTCATCACCAGATTTTAAGTCTTTAGATCGAATACGAATTTTACCTTGCGAACGATTCACTTCCGAAAAATCGATACGCTTATAGAATCCGTTTCTATAACGGAAAACATTTACTTCTGACACAGCCGTTACAATGGCACTCTTGGGAAGTTCGACCGAGTCACTCGATACTTTGACCCGCGAAAGCTCAAAGTTTTTTTCCGCTTCAGGTGAAAGCTTAAATCCTTCGGACTCGCTTGCCTCTAAAATTCCTTTGTCCGGACCTACCTGCGCACTTTCTTCGTGTTCACCATGTTCATTTGATTTTCCGTGTTCATGAGACTCCCCACGTTCGTCGGCCCCAGAATGTTCATCTTCTCTTTCATGTTCATCGTGTTTGTGACCGTCTTCCTTATGCTCATCGTGGTCGGCATGAGGAGCTTCTTTTTCATGCTTATGTTCATCTTTTTGAGCGTTGACGGCGAAAGTCGCCAAATAGGATAAAACAGCAACTATAATTAGTAAGCGCTTCATAAAATCACCTCGGAAAACTGGTTGTCGATAATGAGTATCGAACCGAGAGCTTCAAGTGCATCCCGCTCGGATTCATTTCTCTTTTCTTCAAGCTCAATAAGCTGCCGATGGGCTTCAATCACGAGGGAACTAGGAACAAGACCTCTAAAGAAATGCCGTTCAACGCGCTCGTGCTTTTCTTCAGCAGACTTATCGGTGATCGAGGCCTTAAGAGTCAAAACAGTCGCTTTATACTTTTTAACTAACTGTTCGCGCATACCCGCTATCTTTCGCACGGTAAGGCTACGACTCATTTCCGCTTCAAGCAGCTTTTGCGTGCCATAAGCGCGACCAGAGCCATTGAGGCTAAAGATTGGCAACGGTATTGACAGAGCCAGGCCAAAATAATTTTCGCTCACTCCGCCATCCTTTTGGATCTTGACCGCCGGACCTACTTTAAGATCGGGCCAGGCATCCGCATCAGCTTTCTCTTTTTGCCCTCTCGCGGCCATCAGCTCACCCTCTGCGAAGCGTATATGCGGAGACGATTCGACTTTGCTTTGAATAGAAACCTCTGGCCAATTCTCCTTATGATCTGGAAGATTTTTGAGAATGATTTCTCGTGAGATATTCGTAGAAGAGGACAGCTCTTGCAGAAGTTGCTCTTGCTCGCTCCGCAGCTTCACAAGATTCAATTGATGGTCTGACGTTGCCATCCTGAATACAGATAATGAGACTTCTTGCTCGGGAGATAGAGCAGCTTTTCCTCGATGCTGACCAATGACTTTTGAAAATGTACTAACAGACTCTTCTTCAATTTTAATTTCATGCTTTAAGTGATTGAGACGGTATAGCTTTAAGATGAGATTGAGTTTTGCCTGTGAGAAATTCAAATCTCGTCCAGCCATAGCCTTTTGAAATTCTCCTTGGGCTTCTTGGATAGCCGCCCCTCGTTTACCGCCGAGGCGAATATCAAATAGGAGGGCAGCAGTCGTTTCCGACTTGTCAGAACCTTTTTGAACGCTTTCGGCTTCAAGCTCAGGATTTATCCACTGGCGGGCAATGCCTTCGAGATTACCAGCGGCCTTTAGCTGCTGGTCGGCAATTTGAATTTCTGACGATTGCTCAACCGCACATTTCACTAGTTCTTCATAGCCTTTGGGTTGGCACTTGCTCGATTGCGCATTCCCTGGCACTGAAATGGCTAGAAGGAGGAGGCCGATGCCCCCTCCTATAATCGTCTTCGATCTCACTTTATTACGGCCTATCACGATATCCTCCACTTGCGCCGGGTTTCAGCGTCGTATCTTGGTGGCATTGGGTTTCAGGTGAGCCTGGACTCTGCACACAATTCGGTTTGCGCTCCACAGAGGAGCAGGCAATGAAAAAAAGTGGCAGAAAAATTAAAAGTAAACGTGCGTACACATAACCTCCTAACGGCTGTGAAAAATGGTTAAGATTGATTTTGAAAATACTTAGACGATAGGAGGTCTAAAAAGGCTGGATGGATAATTTGATGGCAGTGTAGCCACATATGCTGGGGGCAAAAGTTTCTTAATAGGAGCAACTAAACCGCTCGATGCAGTAGGCTGGACAAATGCACAATGTCCGAGATGGCAACTATGGCAGGGAGAGCCTTCATGGTGGCAATCAGAAGCCGGAGCTGAGTCGCTACTATTAGTATGAATTCCGACCGCAAGAATCTGCGCTTCATGGCTCTCAATGCAAACGCTATCGGTCCCGGTGATTACACCGGCCAATGTCGCGAAAACTAAGAACAACGAAACTAAAATTTTCATTCTTTCATTTCCTAACATCAAGCTAATACTTAAGCAAATCAGACCTCACATTTTCGAGAAATGTAGTACTGCCGCGTTGAGTCTTCCCGCCGAAAATCGTCGCCCCTCCGTCATCTCACTTGCGGCGCCCCATTCCCCCACAACCTTTGGTGAAGGGGGAAAAGGTTTCCCGCATCAACGAAAGGAAACGCTATGAAACAGCACAGCTCTGAAATGAAAAATGCCATTACCGCAACTCTCCGCAAGCACAGCGAACTCGAAAGATTCCTTGGCTCTGATGAATTGCACTATCGCATCGAAAAGCAAAATTTCCTGCCTCTTGTGGTTGAGCGCCAACTTACAGCAACCCACTATCGAAAAGAGAATGGCGCTCTAATTGCCGATCCAGATATGGAATTTCTTCTCGGTGCAGATGGTGAATGGAATCCCGTAGCACTTCAACTTTGGAATGGGTCTTACTATCGTGCCCGCTGGTCAGAAGATGGCAAGGAATTCATCAATCCCAAACAGGTCCGCGAACAGGTGACTTTTGCGCGCATGTGGGCTCGGAATTTAAGGGGCCATGGGTGGTGACACTCTCTCCTAAATTCGTCATCCTTCTAAATATCGAAACAATGGCGTAAGCATATAAAAGTAGCCGCCATCTTAGCTCTTGGCCTTAAGGTTATAGTTTCTTTTATTGCAGTCACACTTCAAGGTTTCACTACTGCCTTTAAGTGGAATCACATGAAGTAGCGTATTGCATCCGCTGCATTTAAAAAGTTGCACTAGGTTAAGGTAGGCATTGCGAACTTCCCTAAATGCATTTTTCTCCATATTGGCCCACGAATTAAAATGGACCATAGCATTCATTCCCCAAGCCTCACTATTAACCTTCTTCAGACACCCATCCAATTGGAGCTTTTCAGCTTCTAAAGCAGATACAAGCTCTTGATTTCCCCAAGAACGGGCAGACTTATTAGCCTTTTTCAATATTTCACCATACCGAGAAGTAACCCCTATTAAAAGCTCTCCTAAATCATGGTCACCTGAAGCGCTTCTCGGAATACTTGCCGACAATCTGACAGAAATTTCATCCATCAAATATTCTAGAAATCTTCTTAATGTATGAGATGCTGACGGAATGTTATCTTCATTAATTAAAGCGTCTATTTCCTCCCATGAGTCCTTTTCATTCCAAACACACGGGCCGGTATCAACCGACCAATTTTTAAAGTGAAGTGCCGTTGAGTGACTGATTAAGCCTTCGGTAATCAACTGCTTTTGCCAATACTTGTCGTGAGTCGTTATTACAAATTGGGTTTTGGGAAATTCCTGCTTCAACAGTTTGCAAAAACTTTTCTTGTGCTCTTCATCAATCGACATAAGAACGTCATCAAGGACAGCCAAAGTAAACTTATCCCCAAGAATCTTCTTCATCAAAGCGAGATAGAGACAAAGCCCCATTCCATCTTGGTGGCCTTCACTATGATACGCCGCTGGCGGAAATTGCCCACGATCATAAAAAGCAACTTTGAAGTCTAGCGCTCCCTTGTCTGCCAAGAGGCTTCCTGCAAAGGCAGCCTCATCATCGTGATTAACGATCTGATAAAAACGACTGAAGTCGTGCTCGATCTCTTTGTATAAGTTGTTCAAATATCCTTCTGAAACCGCATTAAACTTTTCCAGCATCTCTTGTGCTAATTTCAGTTTTTTATTTTGATACTCGTATTTACGCTTTGAGGATTTATAGTTATCCATCCTCTCTTGGCATATTATCAGAAATTCCTTTGATTTTTCTTCGCTAGACTTTTCAGGAAGACTTTTTATTTTGCTCTCAAGGTCCGCAAAATTTTGGATCATCTTTTCTTTATCAAAAAACAGACCGCAAGAGGTCATACTTGAAATATCATTTTTAAAAGCGTCGTGTTCTTGAGCTTGATTGTTTAACAGGGTATCAAGTTTATTTTTAATTTCTTTTAGGTCTTCGTTTTTCAGAGCCGCATCTTTGTTGGTTTTGTCCTCGTAGGAATCAATTTCTGATTTTAAAGCTCTCCAGTGTCCTTTCATCTTTAGAACTTGATCGCTGATTTCCTTTTTTATTCCGCTGATGCCCGACAGGTCTTTAATCTTCTGTTCTACAATCTCTCGAAGTTCATCCTGTTTCCATGTTTCCTCACAAAATGGACATTCATCCGAAGCAATTAATTTAAGTCCAGACTCATAAAAACCAAGACTGTTCAGATTTTTTAGCTCCTTATCTTTCCCAAAAAGATTGTCAATTAGTTCCAAATATTTTTTACTATCTTTCGCAAAGACGCCCTGAGAATCAAAAATAGAACCCTTGATCGCATTAACTATTTTGCATAACTCCGCTTTGTTTAAAAACTGGCCTTGGGTTTCGTTTTTCTTGATACCTTCATTGAGCTGAGTCTCATCTGAAAGTTCGGTTAAGGTGGTCAACTGAAGAATGGTCCGGTGTTTGTTAACAGCCGTCAGAACATCTTCCTTGTTAAGTTCTTCAAGGCCAAGCCACTCTTTTAATTTAGTCTTTACTCGACCGAATTCTTGTTTTTCAGCCTCGAAATTTCGCTCCACTTTATTGGCAAGTGTTTGAAGGGCTGACCTTATTTCTTCAAGCTTGTCGATTTTTAGAAGAGCTTGAACCTCTTTCGATCTTTTGCCTGGTTCCGTTAAAATAAACTTAAGTATCTCTCGCCTAGATAAGACGATCTCATTTCCTGTTTGCGATAGGCTCTTCGCGTTTTCAATATTGGGTTCAATTTTGAACTTTGCTGGCACGCTACAATTTCTAACAATCTTGAAGGTCTGATTGTCATCAATGCTTAGACCAAGGATAACTTCGGCGTCCTTAGGATTATCTTTACTGTCAACGTGGGGGCCATGTTCCTTTACCGTTATCCCTCCTCGACCTTCTCCAGTAAGCCTACCTATTGTTCCGGACAGCCCAAACTCTATCGCATCGATAACGCCGCTTTTTCCAGCACCATTTCTTCCATGGATAACCCAAGATTTACCCTCAAAGGGTATGGTCAGGTCTTTAATGCCTCTAAATCTTCGGATGGTTAATGATTCCAGCTTCACACGGAGTCTGCCTCTCCGTAAATCATCTGTTCTAGCTTTTGACCCGTAACCTTTTTATCGTCCTTTAGTAGACCTGAAAGTCCGCTTTTAAAATCACTATCAATTCCATCGATACTAGAAAGCTCATCCAGAAATTTATCGACAATTTCAGTTACTATTTTACTGGTACCTTCCACTTATTCTCCAAGGCTTAAATATTGAAGTTGTTTAACAGCTTTCAACTTCTAAGTCACCAGACTCCCTTTTGGAAGCGGGCTTCCAGCGGCTATTGTTCTTGGAAGTCGGATCAACTCGCGCATAAACCAATTCCCCTCATAAGCTCTTCCGCCCGTACCTCAAGGCTCCGGGCAACCTTAAAGACCGTTGTGAGGTTCACATTCTTCTGCCCGGCCTCAATGCGCTGCCAGTGCTGGCGCGACTTGATTGGCATGTCATCGCCAGTCACATCGTAAACCGTTAGCTTCTTCCGCTCGCGCAGTTCCCGTACCCGCTCCCCAAAGGCACGCAAAATTTTCTTATCGGCCTGGGAAATAAGGGCCGTTCCTCTTTTTACCGCCAAGAGACCTCCTCATCAAGCGCATGATCGTATGCACTTGATTCTCGACGTCTTTTGTGGTTGATGTGCGTATGATCGTATGCAGTAGGAGGCCGCTATGAACATAGAGCTAACTAACGAACCGCCGAACTGGCTCCAGCAGTGGCGCTCACGCGCCGGATTGGAAGCTCACGAGGCGGATCGGGCACTCGACTTCAGGCCAGGAACAATCGCTCATTACGAAGAGTCGGGGTTTAGCCGAACCCCCTTACGCAACATTAGCAAGCTCGCCAAACTCTATACCGTGTCGCCCTTTGAGCTTTACGGAGCCGTTGAGCAGGAGTCTCAAAGAATTCGTCAGTCGAGGAACCCGCATTCTTAAATGACGCTCCGAGTGTTCTAAATTCAGAACAAAAATTTCTGCACTAGATTCCTTTATATATTCATCTGTTTATCTAGGATTTTGGACTAAAAGGCGAGAGAGCCCGTTCGAAATTACAAACACAATTGCATGGGCTCATGGTTTATCCATTTCATTTTTTATTTCAATTACTTGACGCAATACTCAGTAAACAGTTTCTGAACCACCTGTTCGTAAATGCAAACAAAAACTGCTTAATTTTGTTGCATTGCCCAATAAGCCGGGATACCTAAGTCCAGTATTTTCCGGGGGTTAATACACAATTCATCGCTGATTTTCAGTTGGTCCAGCCGTTGCTCTAGCACCACGACGATTGATCCCCAAACCCAGGAGGTTGCCGGATGGCATTTAAGATCCTGGTGGTGGACGACGAGCAGATGGCACTCGAAACGACCAAACTCGTTTTAGAACCGGAATCAGATCTTGACGTTCAAACCACCAACAATCCAGATGAGGCATACCGCAGAGTTCGTGCGGAACCGAACGGCTTTGCCGTGATCCTCCTCGATTTGAAAATGCCGGGAAAAGATGGGGTCACGCTCGCAAAGCAAATGCTTGCCCTGAATCCTTATCTCCAGATCGTAATGAATTCAGGCGACCTATCCCGCGAAGCACTTAAGCGAAGTTATGCCGCCGGAGTCGCGGACTTCATCGAAAAGGACAGCGATCCAAACCTATTCCGTACTCGCATACGACAGCTCTGCAAAAAATTTGAAGAAACCGCACAGGAATTTCAATGTGCCGAGATTCCTGACGAACGAGAAAATCTTATTCGATCCATCGATATGGTCGGAAAATCTAAGGCCATGGCAGATGTGGCGAGCCTTGTTCTGCAAGTGGCCCCAACGGACAGCAACGTGGTCATTCACGGAGAGTCCGGCACGGGTAAAGAGTTAATTGCTCGCGCCCTCCACAAGCACTCTCTTCGTAGGCAAAAGCCTTTCGTTGCCATCAATGTTGCAGCGATCCCCGAGAATTTGCTTGAGAGTGATCTCTTCGGTCACGAGCAAGGCGCCTTTACAGGAGCCAATCGCGCAAAAATTGGAAAGCTGAAGCTCGCTGACGGCGGAACAGTTTTTCTGGATGAAATTGGAGACATGAAGCTCGACCTACAAGTAAAGCTCCTGCGCTTCCTCCAAGAGGGAGAAATTCACCCCGTCGGCTCCATTAGAACCGAGAAGGTAAATGTCCGCGTTGTTGCCGCCTCCCATGTAAATCTTGAAGAAGCGGTCGCCCAGGGCAAGTTTCGCGAGGACCTATTCTATCGCCTGAACGTGGTGAAAATCGAAGTTCCACCACTCAGGGCTCGACCTGAAGACATTCGTCCACTGATCGCACATTTCCAAAAATCTTTCGGCAGTGAAGGAAAAACGATTCTCATGAAAACCGTCCATTACCTTGAGCGCTACCCCTGGAAAGGAAACATTCGCGAACTGGAAAATGAGCTGGAACGTCTTATGACCATCGTTCCCGCGAAGCGAATAGAGCCAGAGCATTTGAGCAGTAAATTTTTTGCGGAATACGAGCGGGAGCAGTTCAGTCTCTTTGATCGCACCTATCCGGAGTTTCTCACATGGCTTGAGCAACAGGAGCGCGATTACTTGATTAACAATTTATCAAAAAGTAGTTCGCTTCGTGATGCCGCAAAACAGCGGATGAAAGCACCACTCGGAACAATTTACGGTCGCATGAAGAAACTAGGAATAAAAACAGGAGAAACTCATGAACAAACAATCTAAGAAAAATGTCGGGGCCGTATTAGCCGCACTTAGCGCCATTGGGCTTCTTCATTCGAATGCCAATGCCTTCGAAATCAAGAGCGTAGAAATGCACGCCGCGGCTGTTCGCGTTCTCGTGGACAGCGGCATAATCGCCCCGCTTGCGCAGGAAAACTGGTATCAAATCAATCGAAAACGACTGGAAGAAGTAATGACCCAGGCCGACGCTGCGGCTCCCAGCGCTGTCGGGCTTATTGAGATGCTGAAGGCAGTCGCCGGTCCTGACGTGGATATCCGTGAAGTGAATCTATTCTTGGCAAGACTCGGGACTCAAGATTACCCCGCAATGGGCAAGTAAGAGGACGGCGTGTGAATGGCATTCAAACTCATAACTATTTCAATTCTCGTGATGGTCGGATTTATGAATCCTGAATCTCAAGCTAAGGCTTCGACGCAATTTCGTTACATCATCACCGAAACATCGGCGCCAAGCTCTCTTGATCCACTCGATGCAGACAGTACAGCCAACTTGCCGGTCGCCCGGATGATCTATGCGACCCCTCTCGAAGCCGCAATCAACAATCAACTTACCAGCCGAGTTTTAGAGTCCTTTCGCTACGACACTGAAAAAAGACGTGTCGAATGGAAAGTAAAATCCGGAATTAAGTATGAAGACGGCTCTCCCATAACGGCGGAAGATGTCGCGTTCGCTGTCGCTCGAATGGCATACACACGGCCAAAGTTCCCCATCCTTGAAGCAATCGAAGGATTGGACTCTTGGGTAAAAACAGCCGACGCTCTTAAGAAATTCCCCAAGGGGATCACGGTTTCCGATAACATCGTCCGTATCCAATTTGCGCGCGACGTAGATCATCCACTCTTCCGATTTTGTCTTGAACTATTCTCCATCATTCCCCAAAGATGCGTTGACCCACGAACGAACAAAATCACATGCACGAAAATTCCTGAAAGTGGTCTTTATAAAATCGCCGATCAGGGGCAAAAGCAGATAAAGTTTTTAAAACGAAGCGATGCCAATGAGCAATCAGCCCCAGATCAAATTAGCTTTGAATACAAGACCCCAGCAGAGTTGGTCATCGACCTAGCGAAACTGGATGATGCGACCGTGGTTGCGGGAAACGAATCATTCTTTGCACCAGGTATTTTACATGATTTAGAGGGAAAACTATCAGTTAAGTACACCCCAGCAGCTCGCTTCTCGGTTCTTCAGATCAATCAGAGTGTGGGTCCATTTAAAGATAAAAAATGTCGCCAGTTATTTTCTAAAATATTTCGCACGTCCTACCAAGAAATCGCAAAAGATTCTCCCGCAGAAGGTAGCGTCTTTACCAAAATTCTGCCCGGATATCTCAGTTTAAAAGACCTTGAAACCGAAAATTCCCTATCTACCTCCGAAGTTCAAGCCTGCAAAGCCAAGCTAGCGAAGGAATCATTCCCCTGGGGATATGCTGAACCCGAAAGAGATGCCATTTTCTTTCAAGCGTTGAAGCGCACTTTTGAGGTTCTTGACATCAAAGCATCAAGTCCCGTTATCAAATCCACACGCAAAGAATTTTCAGACCTATTCGCAGAGGGGAAAGTCGCTTTTTTCAATGCTGGCTCTGGATTCTGGGCACTTGATCCGGCTGGCGATATGAAAATGCTGCTGACACCGAACCTGCATAAGCCACTCAAGCATGTCTCGGACGATGAAAAGCTACAGTCACTTATTGCGCAGCTAAGTTCATCTTCTTCCAACTACGCAAAGGTAAACCGTTACCTCTTTGAAGAGGCGCGTTTTAATGTCTACACGCATGTCCGTCGATTTTTTGCAGCGAAGAATAAAAAACTGCTCGGAGATGTTCCCTTCGCTATTACATCCCCAGCCCCCTGGCAAGTATTTAAGGTGAACTGATGAGTGCAAAGCAGGCCGATCAGTTTCTTCTTTCATTTACCGCCAAATTAAAAGAGCGTGGTCGGCTGCCGAAGCATATAGAGGTAAGTTCGCTTTCTTCAGGAACCATGGCGAGTATTTTTGATTCCGCCCCATCATCTGTCATCAATGAATCTGTTTTTTGCGGAATTGATCCAACGCCAGCGACCGCTATCCTTAAAGGGCTAGTCGAAATGATCGAGCGTCAAGCTTTCTCCGAGGGCTACATGGGTGGCCTTGCTCATTGCCAAACAACTCGTTCCGATGGTTTTGCGGCCTTCCCATTAGGAGTCGTTCCCGACGCCAATGGAATTGCTAGGGAGAACGGACTTTGCGAGGCCATAGAGCGATATGTCTGGGCTTCTTGGTGGGACGATCAATCCATCGGTCACGAAATTCGGCCAGTCGATTTCCAAACCATATCATCTGGAGAATCACTGCTTCGGGACCTTCAGAAACATCTCTCACTCAACTCGATTATTGAAGTGCGCCCTTGGATGGAAGACAGCGCGCATGTCGTATTCATCTATTTGGCATTTTTGAATCCTATCGGCGTAATTTCTGGCGGCGCTTGTGGAAAAAAAGAAGACTTCGAGGGCATCCGTTATCGAGCCATAGCTGAACTCCTCAGACACGGGATGGCAATTACGCGCCTCAACACCAACCCTGATTCCGAAATGACATTTTATGAAAGGAGGCTCCGCTTTTTTGGACTGACTAAAGACGGAACAGCTCTCGCACGAAGTCGTCAAAAAGCCAGAGGATCGAGGACTATCAAACTTCCAAGATTAGCGCATGACAGTTCGGTGCCTCACTCTCTTTCCGAACTTGTAGCTGTTCACCGTTGCCACTTCGAAAATCAGCCTGAATTTGTCGGAGGAGAACTGGAGCGGCTATGCTTGTAAAATTGCTCCACCTCCTCGACCCCCGGAAGGCTATCGGCCTTTTCGCGATTGCTGTTTGCATTCTCACTGGTGGCCTTTACTTTATTTTTGATACCTACCTTGATTCAGTAGGTAAAGAGATCGCAGGAAGCTGGCTTCAGTCTGAGGCGGTCGCCATCCAAGAGGGCAATCTTCTGACATCCATTTCAAAAAATCAGCGTGTATTGCTCTCGTCACAATTTGTGAAAGGGGTAAAACTAATTGACATCTCTGCTCCTGGACGAGGTGCGCTGATTGAATTCGGTGAATACTTTCAGCCTTACTTCGAGAAGAACCTGCAAGAAGGAAAGATTCTGAGCTTTACTGATGGGTTTCTTTCCCGACAGGTCTTATATCGAGTACCTGAACGTCCAGACTTAATCTTGAGCTTTAAAACCTACTCCGATTTTTTAACCCGAAGCTTTACAGCGGCTGTTGCCGCATTTTTATTTTTCTTGCTTTTTCTTTTCGTTAACATTCGTCGTCTAGAATCCCGCAGAATTGCGGCTGAGAACAAAAATAGAATTCTTCTTGGCGAAGTCGCCGCCAGAGTTGCCCATGATATTCGGTCGCCACTAAATACCCTCAACGCTGTTTTGGATACTATCACTGACATTTCTCCCGAATCCAAGCGACTCCTTACGACAGCAATTCAACGAATCCGTGAAATTTCATCCGGAATTTCCGATCAGAGTCGGCTTGCACTAAAAGAAAGCAAAAACAGAGCTGAATCCAGTGAGCCAACAACCACAAAAACAGAAGCCACGCTGCTATATACTTTGATAGAATCACTGATTGAAGAGAAACAAGTTCAGTACAAGGAGCGGGCGGGACAAATCCGACTGTTGTCGCCCTCCGATCAGTCATTTTCTTCTTTCTGTGCTGTAAATCCACTGGAACTGAAGCGCAGCTTATCAAATCTTATAGACAACGCTGTTGAGGCTTCCACGCCAGATGCGTCTATCAAAATCGGAATTTTTTCTGATGGCACTCAAGGCGTCATTGAGGTGTCAGATCATGGTCGAGGGATTCCAAGAGATGTCCTTTCAAAAATTGGCGAACGAGGTTTTTCCTTTGGAAAGCCAAAAGGAACCGGCCTTGGCGTTCATTATGCCAAAAAGTTGATTGAGGGCTGGGGTGGATCGTTTTCAGTTTCATCTGAAATGGGGCTCGGAACTTCGGTTCGAGTGACTCTTCCTGTAGTTAAAGCGCCGTCCTGGTACACGGATGCCATTTTTCTAGGGGACTCCAAAACCGTTATCGTAGTGGACGACGACCCCACCATTCACGCCCTGTGGCAAGAGCGGCTGAAAACCGTTCGGCCAAACGTCACTATTGAGCACTTTTTTGAGCCCGAGTCCGTGATGTCCTGGATCGTGCAAAACCGCCAGGTTCTTGATAAATCTATTCTCCTCACAGACTACAATCTGAATTCGCGAACTGGCGACGGGATTTCTGTTTTAGAACGATTCGGCGGCACTCATCCATTCTCAGTGATGGTCACGAGTGCTTTTGATGATGCCAGCCTTCAGGAACAGTGTGAGAAATTGAACGTTAAGATACTACCCAAATCGGTGATGAGTTTCGTGCCGATCCAGGTGGGGTAAGGAAAATGTGATAGCATGAGTTCAACACTGACCCGCATTTACAAATACAAGATTCGCCCTGGCACCGAGAAGGAGTATCTGAAACTCCAAGAAGATGTTCTCGCGCTCTACAGGATTCACGCGGAAGTTGATGCTCTTTTCTTATATGACTCCAAAGACCCGACGATGCGAACTGAGGTCATCAGATTTTTTGGAAGCAATCCTGGTGCGGACATTCAGCGGATTGACTCAGACCCCAATATTCTGAAATTGTTTTCTCTATTTCAGTCAGAGCTTCTGGATCCCAACGAAAAAGAGATTCACGAGGAAACATTAACATCTGAGCGTCTTTCATCTGCTGGCAAGCCCCATCATATCGAGTTGTACTGTTCAAATTTGACGAAAACAGAGGAATTCTGGTCTTGGTTTCTCGGTATACTTGGCTATAAGCAGTTTCAAAAATGGAATGGCGGGGTGAGCTTTAAACTTGCCGACACCTACATTGTGTTTGTCCAAGCCGATGAGAAATATCTATCTGCTCCATTTCATCGCTGTCGCCCCGGCTTGAATCATCTTGCTTTCCATGCCGCGAGTATAACGCAGGTTGATGAAGTGACCGCCAAACTTCGGGAACGCGGCATACGTATTCTTTACGAAGACAAACATCCTCATTCCGGCGGCCCGGAATCATACGCTGTGTTTTTTGAAGACCCTGAGCGCATCAAGGTGGAATTGGCTGTTCCGTCTAAAGGGAAATCACAATGAAAGCGGGTACGATTCTTTATGTTCAAGACCAGAAAGCTGCGACTTCATTTTACTCGTCAGTCCTAAGGATCGAAGCCAAACTTAATGTACCGGGCATGACCGAGTTCCAGCTTTCAGACGACCATGTCCTTGGATTGATGCCAGAAGCGGGAATAAAACGACTTCTAGGAGATGCCATTTCAGACCCAGCTCTTAATCGTGGCACTCCTCGTGCTGAACTGTATCTGACCGTATCAGATCCAGCGTCCTACCATGAAAGAGCCCTAAAATATGGGGCCAAAGAGCTGAGTCCGTTAGAGAAACGAAATTGGGGTGATTGGGCGGCATACAGCCTAGATTTCGACGGTCATATTTTAGTTTTTGCGAGTAGCCAATGATAGTTATTCGACCCACTGGCGACCTCGCCAAGCGAATGAAGATTAAGCTTACGCCTACCGACGAACAGTCATCCACATTGTTGGGAGATTGGTATGCGCTCGATCTTGTTCTCGATCGGCAGCAGTATATCCTTTGCCTGAGCGAAAATGGAAGGCTTCCGCTTGTTCTAAAGGCTGCGCCTTACGCGAATTTTAATGAACGGCTTCCATCGGCTCTCATTGATCTCCTGGTTGGAATCGGCGTTTCACACGAGAAAGCACAAGAAGAAATCAAAAAAATGAGCAACGTGATTTTGGCGAAAACAGTCAATCGGTCTGTTCTTGGTTCTATGAATGAGTGCCGATTCTCACTTCAGGCACATGCCCAAACGGGCCGGCTCCTGCACGACCCTCTGCGAATGTCGCTATGGTTGGCTGATTTGATTTCGCTAGTTCTACCGGACTACACGCCAAAAGATACCGTGCTAAAACTCTTTGGAGAGCCACCCAGCCCAAGACCTCGACGGCCACAGCTGACTTTAATTCCTTCACCAGAGTAAGTGGTATAGCTTGAACGTGATTGCATTAAAAATTCTCTCTAGAAAGTAACGACCTTTTCTGCCCAAACTGTCCAATCAGTAAGCTGTTCAAGGGTGCTCCGCTTTGCGCCTTCAGCGAGTTCCGTCTCAGTGATTCCACGAGCATCCATGCAAGTGCCACAAACACCAATTTCCGAGTTATGCCTAGCCACACTTTTCAGCATAAGTTCTGTGTTATAGTAACCCTGAGGAACTTTTTGGCCTTTCTTGGCGCAGGCTGCTCCGTCGCCGATAAGAAAGAGCTTTACTTCTTGGCCTTCGCGTTTTGCTAAAGCCCCGGCGAGTCTGAGGCCGTTATAGCTCCGCTCTGTCCCGTAGGGAGCATCGTTTAGAATAAATAGTGTTTTCATTTTTAATTCCTTCCGTGCGCCGGGATTGCAATCAAGGTGAACTACCAGCACGAGCACCCGCTTCCGCCATGGGCACTCCTGCTGCGGGTGTGGGTAGAGACTACTTCGATTTCTTGGTCGACTTTTCCTGCTTTTTTGCCTGATTCATCATGTTCATGCATTGCTGTTTGCCCATGTTCTCTTGACACTTCTCCATAGTTTGATGGTCGCACATATTACCATCTTTATGCATGGCCATGCATTGTTGCATCATGCCCATCATCTGACCCATGTCCATTTTACCCATCATGCCGTTGTTCATCATTCCGCCTTTTCCCATCATGTCGGATTGGCTGGTGTCCGCCTTTACAGCTTCTCCTTCGGGATGATGTTCTTCATGGTTCTGGGCTTGGGCATCTGCGGGAGCTTCCGCTTTAGTGGTGGCGCAGCCTGTTCCTAGAAATAGGATGGCTGTCAAAGACATCGCGATCATTTGTGGTAGCATTTTTGTGTTCATGGGTCCTCCTGTTAGGTTGTTGATTCTCTTAAAATTAAGAGTCTTTTTGTTACTAAAATTGTCAGCGGATTTAATACCGCCATTTGGAATAGAGGGACCACTGATACCCCTCTAAATGTCGGATTGATCGGGCTATATGTCCAAAGCTCGCGACTAACAGAAAAGTATTCGACGACTTCGGCAATGCCTGCGGAAAAAGCAACAAATGATACCCATGACATGAAGGCATGACTGCTCCATGGCCACGAGATATCGCGTTTCAGTGCCGCTGTGACCAGATACGCTGCCCACAGGATTCCAACATCCCCAAAGGTGGCGCAGATCATGGACCAAAACGTGGGAGTGACTTTAAGGTGAATGAATAGTGGTGAGCACTGCATGTACTCCCAAATCAGGTGAAAGAAGAACCCAACTGCGGAAATGCAGACAAAAATAAAAGTCCGACTGTGTTTATCTGTCGCCATAACTCCCGTCAGTTCCATCGTGGTTCTTCATACTGAAAACCATTTTTCCTAATGAGGTCTAACATTTCATCGAGATTGAATTCGTCAGATACGTCCACATAGGCCTCTCGCGTAGCCGGATTAACGTAAACCTTTGCAACGCCCGGCAGTTTTTCAATTTGTTTTTCAAGCTGAAGTGAACCACCACCTCCGCAGGCGAGGCCTTGGATCGGAACTGTCAGTTTGCGCATAGGCCTCCTGGATGCCTCTTTAGTTTCCATAGACTGATCTCCTATTTGATTAGTTTCTAAAATTCCTGAGCCCACGATTGTCCGTCCGTGCCAGAGTGAAACTCCGTCGATATCGTAGTGACCTCGGGAGTCAGAAATGGATTGGATAACGGATTCCACTCCATTAACCATCTTCAGCCTCCACAATCGTTAGCATGGTCCGTAAAACCACATCGGGATTGAGTGAAATACTGTCGATTCCTTCTCGCACAAGAAATTGTGCGAACTCGGGATAATCACTTGGAGCCTGTCCGCAGATTCCTATTTTTCGGCCTTTTGCCTTTGCGACTCGGATGACATTTGCGATCATTTGTTTTACCGCCTCATTGCGTTCGTCGAACACGTGGGCAACGATCTCGGAGTCCCGATCAACTCCTAAAATAAGTTGGGTGAGATCGTTTGATCCGATTGAGAACCCGTCAAAGAGTTCTGCGAATTGATCCGCCAGAATGACGTTACTGGGGATCTCACACATCACATAGATTTCAAGATTTCCTTCTCCGCGCCGAAGCCCGTTTTTTTCGAATTCTGCTATGACTTTTTGAGCCTCCTCAATGGTCCGGCAAAAGGGAACCATGAGCTTTACGTTCGTTAGGCCCATTTCATCACGAACCTTCTTCATGGCTCGACACTCAAGAGCAAAACCGGCCTGATATCGCGGGTCATAATAGCGAGAGGCTCCACGAAATCCGAGCATGGGATTTTCCTCACGAGGCTCATAGTTTCGCCCCCCGATGAGATTGGCATACTCATTGGTTTTAAAATCACTGAGCCTTACGATTACATCGTTCGGGTAAAATGCCGCCGCAATCATCGCGACACCTTCGGCTAGTTTATCAACGAAATATGCCGGTTTGTCGTCATAACCAATTGTGAGCCGGTCGATCTCAGCACGCACCGATGAGTCATTGGTGGAATCGTAATGAACAAGAGCCATGGGATGAATTTTAACTGAATTGCTAATGATGAATTCTTCTCTGGCAAGGCCTACGCCGTCGTTTGGAATCAAAGAGAGCCTAAAGGCTTCCTCTGGATTTGCTATATTCATCATCACCTTTGTCTTCGGACGGCGCAGGTCTTCGAGGTTCACTCGATCAACGTGATAGGAGAGGAGCCCCTCATAAACGTATCCCGCTTCGCCTTCAGCACAGCTCACGGTGACTTCTTGCCCGGTCATGAGACCTTCCGTTCCGGTTATAGTCCCAACGATAGCTGGAAGACCAAGCTCACGGCTAACAATCGCCGCATGGCAAGTCCGCCCGCCACGATTCGTGACGATGGCGGCAGCACGTTTCATTGCGGGCTCCCAGTCAGGATCAGTTTTATCCGTCACAAGAATCTCTCCTTGTTGTAGCCCGGAGAGGTCTTTGGCGTGCTTAATGATCCTCACTTTTCCCTTTGCAATCTTGTCACCTACGCTGCGACCAGATACCAGTACCTTCCCGCGATCTTCCAGCTGATAGGTTTCCAGCACATTCTGAGCTTTCTGCGATTGCACGGTCTCCGGCCTAGCCTGCACAATGAAAACCTCACCGGTTTCTCCGTCTTTGGCCCATTCCATGTCCATCGGCGTGAATCGGCCCAATTTACCACTGTAATGATCTTCGATGATGCAAGTCCAGCGGGCTAAAGTAAGAATGTCATCGTCAGAAACGGAATACAGATTGCGATCATCTGGCGATACCGGAACGTTTTTTACACCCTTGGTTCCGCCAATGTCGTAGATAAGCTTGAACTCTTTATTCCCGAGCCGTTTTTGCAAAATCGGTCGATATCCCTCTTTCAACGTGGGCTTAAAAACATAAAATTCGTCGGGATTCACGCTTCCCTGAACGACATTCTCTCCAAGGCCGTAGGATGAATTGATGAGAACCGCATTTCTGAACCCTGTCTCAGTATCAATGGAAAACATCACACCTGCTGAAGCAAGATCGGAGCGAACCATGTGCTGAACTCCGATGGAAAGTGCGATTTTAAAATGATCAAATCCTTTATCTACACGATAAGAAATCGCCCGATCTGTAAAGAGCGAGGCAAAGCAACGCCGGCAAGCATCGAGAAGGCTCGTGTCACCTTGAATATTTAGAAACGTTTCCTGTTGACCGGCAAAGCTGGCATCTGGAAGATCTTCAGCGGTTGCGCTACTGCGAACTGCAACGTCGGCAGGGCGTTCACGACCACGACTTAACTTTCGGTAACCCTCAAGAATTGGGTCCTCCAAAATCTTAGGAATAGTTGCTGACAAAAGCGCTTGGCGGACTTTTGCTCCACGTTCACGAAGGTTATTCATGTCGTGAGTATCAAGATCACCTAGTGTCTCGCGAATTACTTTATCAAGCTGGTTGGCTTCGATGAAAAGGCGATATCCAGCCGCCGTGATGGCAAAGCCGTCGGGTATCTTGACTCCCTTGGCAGTTAGTTCACGTATCATCTCGCCCAGAGACGCGTTTTTCCCGCCGACAATAGGTACGTCGTGAATGGTTATATCCTTAAACCACAGAGTCAAGGGCTGGGCGGTTTGGCTCTTCATAAAGACCTTCTTTCTCGGCTCATGCCAAATGGCCCAGGGATTCCAAGTGATTCGTTAGTCATCTGCATCGACTGCGACGCGCTTCGAACACGACCATCTAACGCTCTAATCGCATCGATGGTTTCTGGAATCACAATGGCCTGGTTATCAACCATGTAAGCATAAAAAAGCTCATCGCCCTGAACTTCAACTAGGTTTTCCCATACGGCCACCTCATACAGATTGCCGTGGGGCCTCTTAATATCGAGCATAAGTTCCTTAATAGTGTTTAGACTGCCTAGACCGTCTGCGGCTCGAACAAGAGAAATGCGAAGGGACCGACGGAAGGTTTCCAGAACCTCTTCCCGAGAAGAGGAGCGCCCCAGGCGCACGGTCCAGTAGTGAAGATGTCCTAATGTTTCAGGAACCATGACCGCCATCGTCACCACATCAAGCCCTGAATCAACGGATTGAGCATCCGGCCCTTGGTGGCTAGGAATTTTTTCCTCTGGCACGAGAGTGTTCATGATGCCCTTTTGATCGCTCTTCCAAGGATCGGTGGCTCGCCTAAGAAGAACGCCTCGGGCCGACTTGAGAAGGCCCACCTTTTTGAGCGGCGTGAGCGTTCTAACAATGGATGTTGTGTTACATGACACAACTCTAGTGGATTCCCGTCCGAGGGCTTGCTCGTAGGAGGATTCGGCAACGAAGGAGTGGCCTGTCGCCTCATGCTTTTCTCCGCCCTGCAGGATGAATTTGATATTGTTTTTGCGATAGAGTGCGATATTTTCAGCGCCTTTTCGTTTAGGTGTACAGTCCACGACAATATCCACCTGCCTTAAGAGGTCTTCAATTTCGCCGGAAACTCTTACATCAGAATTTCTCATTTCATTCCCTGCCGCCTCGGAGGCGGCATAAAGAGCGATCCCTTGGTTAAGGGCCATTTGAACCCTTAGATCTGCCGATACGTCAGCAACCCCAACAAGCTCCATGTCTTTTTGATTTTGAACTGCATCAGCAACGCGCCTTCCAATAACGCCAAAGCCGTTTATGCCTACTCTGATTTTTCTTTTGTTTTGCTCATCCAGTTTCATTTGATGACTCCTTAGTGACTCGTTTCCAATAAATATGTTCATAGACGCTCGACCAATACATGCCGAACCCTATGGCAAAGAGAAATTCCTCAACTGGGAATCTCCAAAGCGAAATTCCCGTCAAATTTTTTAAATTCCAATATCTCGTAACGTATCCGGGCGAAAGAAGCTCGAGCCCGAGCAGGAGGATGAAGTAATAAACAACGAAAATAGCGCCACCCAGAAATGTCTTTTTTAGGAGATCAGGGCGACACCAGATGGTGGATATTCCTCCGGACAGCATCGCAATGATACCCGGATATATAGGATTCCACGGAAAGAAGCTAAGTGCGGCAAAGACGACAAATGGCGAAAAAAGGATCAGTCGATGATACTTGTGTCGAGAAGACGATCTCTTAGGTTGTGCGAAATCCACCGATCTCTGGCGAGTAAGAAGATCGTATAGAACAACTCCAATACCCCCTATTCCAAAGCAAAAGATAATACTTTCGATGTCAAATCCTGTCCTTTGGGCTAAATCAAACAGAGTTGGCGGGTTCCAGTATTCAGGAACAAAAAGCGGTTCGGTTAAGCCAAATGGCGCCGTGAAAATGCTTGCCTTCCACATTTTTGAACGAAAATAAGGGAAAAGTGCGAAGACGATTCCCCAAGGTACAAGAAAGAGAACAGACCATGTGAGCCAAACGTATTGGTCGCTCATCGTCTCCCCCTTATAGGTACCGTTACGGAATGTCTAATCGTAAAGAACAGTCCAACGCCAATCGTGAGGACTCCAAGGATGTCAGTGGCACCTAACCTCTCGCCAAAGAAACCAATTCCTATCCCTAGGCCAAATGCGGGCGTCAGAAAAGAGAATGTATTGAGCGTTGTGAGTTCCACCTGCCTTAACAAATAAATCCAGATTGACTCGCTGGCGGCAGTGCCAATCGACAAGGCCGCTAAAGACCAATTGAATTCCCGATGCCAAGAAATGATGGGTGATTCTTCAAAAAGAAAGGAAGCCACAAATAGCACCAGCGATCCCAATAAAAATTGAATCGCCGTCAATGCCAAAACATTGTTTCGTGGAGAGAATTTTCTAATGAAAACGTTTCCAAATGCGATTCCCGAGGCTCCCATCAGAAGGTATCCAACACCCCATAAATCATTTGACGATCCCCCCAAAAAGCCTGGAGACGCGATGATTAAAATCCCCAAAAATCCAATGCATAAACCGGCAAGAGTGCTTCTAGAGACTCGCTCCGACAAAATAAAATAAGCCAGAACTGCCGCGAGAATTACCTTGGATTCCGTTAGGACGGTAGCCAGTCCGGGACCGACTCGCCCATCGGCAAGAAACATTCCTCCAAACCCTAATGCCGTATAGGACAACCCGACAAAAATGGAGTCTCGCCAGAGAGTAAAGTTCAGTAGCTCTTTCCCTCTCAAGACAAGCAACGGTACCACAAGCAGCGCCCCAGCGATGAAAGACCTAATTGCGGCAAACAGCAATGGGGAAGCTGCACGATGGCCGGTTTCAATAAGTGGAAAGCACAGCGCCCATAAGAAGGTGACAAGAATAACTAAGCCAATTGTTTTAAAAGTAAGCCGTCCCATCATCCACCGGGCCTTACTCGCCCCTCAGGAGTCACGACCTTTTCCGGAGCCACATTGCCGGTTCTTTTGAACTCCTCAATGCTCTCCAAAGTTGTCTCGGCTATGTTTTGCAAAGCTTCCTTCGTCAAAAACGCCTGATGTGAAGTGATTAAGACATTTGGAAAGGTGAGAAGTCTTGCCAGGATGTCGTCTTGAAGAATCTTGTTAGACAAATCCTGAAAGAAAATATTCTCTTCTTCTTCGTAAACGTCGAGCGCTGCGCCGCCAATTTTTCCAACTTTTAGGCCTTCGATCAAGGCTTTAGCGTCAACAAGAGCGCCACGGCCTGTGTTAATAATGAAAACTCCATTTTTCATCATTTCAATCATCTCTCGATTGATAATGTGATGGGTTTGAGGAGTCAGTGGGACGTGCAGGGAGATAATATCCGATTGAGCACAAAGGTTCAGGCAGTCAACATAGGTTACGGATGGATTTCTCTCTAAGTCCACGTCCAAATTGAGATCGTTGACGAGGACTTTGCATCCAAAAGCAGCCATGATTTGTACAAATATCTTTCCGATTGTTCCGGTGCCGATCACGCCGACCGTCTTCCCGTGAAGATCAAAACCAACTAATCCATCCAGGGAAAAATTGAGTTCTCTAACCCGAGCTGCGGCTCGGTGAATTTTTCTGTTTAATGTAAGCAGTAGGCCAACTGCGTACTCTGCTACAGCATATGGAGAGTAGCCAGGAACGCGGACCACAAGAATTTCATGTTTTCTCGCTGAAACCAGATCCACATGATTAAATCCAGCGGACCTGAGGGCGATGAGTTTGACGCCAATTTTTTTGAGCGCCATGATGCAGCTATCATCGATCTTATCATTAACAAAAGAGCAGACAACTTCGGCCCCTTCCGCGAGACGTGCGGTTTTATCATTGAGTCGTGCTTCTAGAAATTCAATTGAAACCCCGTTTCGCTCGACTGCCTTTAAGAAGGCCTCTTTTTCAAATTGATGGGTATCGAAAAAGGCGATCTTCATTTTCCGACCCCTTCAAGATGCTCCCTACAACATTCCGGGACATACGATTGGATTTGAGTTGCGGCTCTTTGCACCTTGTGAATAAAGTCATCGGTACTTTCAATTTGGGAGTAGTTAGGATGACGCTTCCATATCTCATGGATTTTATCGTCGATCTTTGCAGCCAATTCTGCCGATTCTACGCGAATAGGATTTTGATAATTGTATCCCTTGGCAAGGCTCGGCGACCGCAGGTGAATTACGGCTTTATATTTCTGAAACTCTCTCTCAAGAGTCGTGCTTAACGTGGCGAGGTATTCTGACTCTTTTCCTGGCCAATAGGCCAGTCCGTCCAATGTGCCTCGATCGCAAAGACCCATGGACCATTTCTTCTCATCAAGAACGAGCCTTTGCATTTCATTTTGGACATGAAAAATGGCTCTTTGTGCGGCCATCTTTCCCGTTGATGAATCGAGGCGCCAGAAGCCTCCACCAAACAGAATCGAAGCGGCTTCGGGCAGAATGGCTACATGTTCACAGAGAACTTTTCGTACCAGCTCCAGAACTGCGGTTTTTCCAGCTCCAGGTCCTCCTGTTAGCACGACCAACCGCGTGTCATGGCTTTTGACTTTGCAAGCGCAGGGTCTCTCGCAGTTTTTTGGTAGACTTTCCATGACTATTCCAACCTTACCAGTTCATCTTGAGCCGGAACAAAACACTGCCACCCAAAAGTTTCAGATAGGCGTCGCCGGAATTCATCGGCGGCGGAAGACTCTCCATGGGTTACAAAGACTTTTTTTGGCTGAATCTTGGAATCTGAAAACCATTGCATGATTTCTTTGTAATCGCCGTGGGCCGACATATTGTGAAGCACTTTGACTTGAGCTTTAACAGGAACATATTCCCCGTGAATCTTGATTTCCTCAGCTACTCTGTCAAGAGCCTCACCCCGAGTTCCAGCCGCTTGAAAGCCCGTTAACAGAATGGTGTTCTGTGGAAATGGTGCAAAGGCTTTTAGGTGATGAAGAATGCGCCCCCCTGTAAGCATCCCGCTTGCGGAGACAATAAGCATCGGACCTTTTCGCTCGTTTAGCGCCTTTGATTCCTCAACGCTTCTGACGTACTTCAGCACATCGCAAGTGGCCACGCACTCGTCATCGGACAATCTATGAAGCTTATTGTAATCGCAGAATAACTGACTGACGTTCGTGGCCATCGGGCTATTGAGGTACATGGGAAAATCAGGAATTCGCTTTTGCTCCTTCAGAAGTGACAAGTCATACATGAGCGACTGAGCGCGGCCCACGGCAAATGCCGGAATAAGAACAACGCCATTTCGTTTGTAGGTCTCATTGATGGCGTCAGAAAGATCATCCAGAGAGTCTGCTTTTTTGTGCAGTCGGTTTCCATACGTGGACTCCGTTACTAAATAGTCTATAGATGGCAGTTTTTCCGGGGGATAGAAGATTTTGTCGCTTTGCCTTCCAATATCTCCGGTGAAGGCGATTTTTCTGCCCGCGATTTCAATGATGGCTGATGCGGCACCTAAAATATGGCCGACATAGTGAAACTGAAAGCTGATATCAGCGCCCAGGTTCCTTTTTTCCTTGTATGGAACAGCTTCAAAGTACTGCAAAGCTTGTTCAGCATCTTCAACGGTAAAGAGAGGCAAGGCCGGGGTATGCTTAGTTCGTTTGTGGCGGTTCAAGTAATCCGCTTCTTCTTCCATGATGTGTCCCGAGTCGGGAAGGAGAATTCCGCACAAATCCTTGGTGGCAGAAGTCGCATAAATCTTTCCTTTGAAACCCTCTTTAACTAGGCGTGGGATATAACCAGAATGATCGATATGGGCGTGGGTGAGAACAAGCGCATCGATTTCGGCTGGATTGATGGGAAATTTATCCCAGTTTTTAAGTCTCAGTGACTTCACGCCCTGAAATAGTCCGCAGTCGATAAGGATTTTTTTGCCATTATACTTGAGTAGATACTTAGAGCCTGTAACGGTTCCAGCAGCTCCTAAAAATTGAATTTCAAATGCCATAACTAATCTCCTTCCGAGAAAGGTGAAACAGCGCCTCTGGCTGAAAGATATCTTTGGAGGCGATGGCCCGCTTTAGAGTCGCGTGCACCTTTTCTTGAATTTTTGATTCATTTCCATTCTTGATTTTGAAATCTGAGAGGACATAGAGCGGCTCATGAACAGGTGAGCCGATTTTTCCGACCAACGTAACGGTTGACTCGCTGATCTCGTCAACGTTCTCAACAAGTGCTTTCGCGAGGCCTTGCGCCGCAAAGCTGTAGATTTTTCCTACGTGGGTTTTAAAGTTTTTCCCGGCCCAGGCCTCCATGGTCTGGGGCCGCATAAAAGAAATAAGACCGCTGACACGATTTCCTCTTCCCACTTGTCCACTATCACCGCCTTCACAAGAAAGGCCAGTGACAGTAAGGTAAAGGCCGTCCAATCCCCTTGATGGATCGTCGAGGGCATTGAGGCTTAGGGAAAGGTCAAATCTATCCTTATATTTTTCAGATAGATCCGCCCTCAGCGCTTCTAGGGCTCGCCGTTTTTTTTCCACGTAACCATCAACACTCGAAATATATTTGTCCACGAAGGCGCATGCCAAAATAATTTCAACACTTCGCCCACGGCGAATGGACATAATCTTCGTGTCCTCACCAAGCTCCGGGTATTTTGTTCTATAGCCAGGAGAATTAAGCAGATCTTCAATTTCAATTGTCAGAGACTCTAGGGTACTGAGCGGCCAATATCCGACGCCAACGGAGGTATCATTAGCCACATTTTTTTCTTCCACGGAGTTTAGAACCGATGATCCAGGTTTTATTTCACTTTTCCACTCTAAGGTTTTTCCAATCCTCAAGAACCGCAGATTTTCTTTCAGCCAGGACTGAATCGAATTCTGGACGACATCATTGAGCCCCAGGTCTTTTCCATTAAAGTTAGAAATAGCCCTGTCACCCAAGTAAAGCTTAGCGGGCTCTAAAATCTCTCCGCCGCCAAACTGAGGCCTTGATCGGCCTCCGACGAGAAGAGCCTTGTCCACGTTGTAGTGTAGAACCCGGCCACACGTTTTCAAATAGTAGTGACCAAGATCATAGGAAATCCGTTCAGCCAATAGATCACAAATTGTATCGGGATGCCCACGGCCTTTTCGTTCAACGACTTCCAGTGGAAGCTCGTCCATAATTTGACAGCGATTGATGTGCATCTCGAAATTCATCACGTTTCCTCTTAAGCCTTGCTATGCTGCTCTCTTGATCCGATGAGCTTTCCCAGCTTGGGGAAAAATCGTGGCGTTTCATGAGCGTATCGCCTGTAGATTTCACCAAATTCTTTCTCAACTTCCTTCTCTTCGCGCAGCGAAAGCCTCACATAGGTCCACACTAAAATAGGAAACATCACCAGAGTCACAAGGGTGGGCCATTGAAACAAGAATCCAATCATCACTAAAACGAAGGCGACATATTGCGGGTGACGCACGTACTGATAGGGGCCCGCCACAGCCAGAGCTTTTTCCTTTTGCGCCCTGTAGAGAACTCGCCACGAGACAGAAAGGAGCCAGAAACCAGCGATAATAAATACATTGCTTAGGATGTGAAGAACGTCCCAATGCGGATTACCTTTTAAGCCAAGCATGGTATGCAGCAGGTGACCACTATCATGAGTGAAAAAATCCACTTGCGGAAACTTTTTCATCAGCCATCCCGAAAGGAGATAAATCGTCAATGGAAAGCCATACATTTCGGCCATAAGGGCTACGATAAAAGCCGAGAATGATCCCAAGGTCTTCCAGTCTCTCTTTGTCTGCGGCTTAAAAAAGCTGAAGGCGAAGAAGAGAAAAATCAGTGAGTTGATGATAACGAGGCCCCAAAGCCCGTATGCTGATGACGATTCCGTATGATTCATTGCTTTTTCTCCTCGTTCTTATCGTGTGAATGACCGCCGTGCTTATGGCCGCCATGCATGAACATATGCATAAACGGGCATGCCAGAAGAATTAGCCAGGGAAGAAGCGGCCAAATATGTTCCCTGTGCTCTATGAACGAAAAATATCCAAGAATTCCGAGAGCTGCGTATGTTAGCCAGCGGTGTCGCTTGAGCCAATGTTCGTTGTTTGTGGTGGCCGGTTGATGATGTTCATGTGCTTCCATGGTACTTACCTCATTTCAGTTTTAAAGCTTTTGCATTAATGGCCACGATCACCGTGCTGAGAGACATAAAGACTGCACCGATGGCCGGGCTTAGAATTATGCCTGATTTATAAAGAACTCCCGCTGCCAGGGGAATGGCCACGACGTTATACCCCGTGGCCCACCAAAGATTTTGAATCATTTTGCTATACGTGGCTTTCGCAAGGCCGATGATGGCTGCAACATCTTTCGGGTTACTTCTTACAAGGATGATATCAGCAGTTTCAATGGCCACATCCGTTCCAGCCCCAACGGCAATCCCAACATCAGACTGAGCGAGAGCTGGGGCATCGTTGACCCCGTCGCCAGTCATGGCGACAATGAGTCCACGAGATTGCACCTCTTTTATTTTTTCAGCTTTTTGGTGCGGTAATACTTCAGCAAAGTACTCATCAAGGCCAATTTCGTCGGCCACCCATTTCGCTACGAGCTTATTATCCCCAGTAAGCATCATGCATTTGATGCCTTGGGACTGTAGTCGAGAGATTGCCTCTTTTGACTCAGGCCTGATGATATCGGCGAGAGCCACTGCGCCCACGAGCTTTTCATCAAAGAGAACATAGATTACAGTTTTGCCCTGGGAAGAGAGTTTTTCTATTTCGGACTGTCCACTTGGAATCTGAATTTTGTTTTCTCTGAGGTATCCAGGGCTGACGACGGCCACATTTTTTCCTTCGACATCACCTTGCGCTCCTTTGCCTGGAATTGCTCTAAAGCCAGAAACAGATTTTTTAGTCGAACTGGAGGCAACAATTCCCTTGGCGATCGGATGTTCGGAATGGGTTTCTACCGCAGCAGCAAATGCGAGAACATCTTCCTTACTGATATTTGGATCAAAGGTGAGCGTATCCGTGACGCCAAATTTTCCTTGTGTCAGGGTGCCAGTCTTATCAAAAATTATTGCATCGATATTTCGAGATCGCTCAAAGGCAGCGCGATCACGGATTAGTAGTCCATTGGTCGCGGCAATCGCCGTTGATACTGCAACAACAAGAGGTACGGCCAAGCCCAAAGCATGGGGACAAGCAATAACCATAACTGTTACGGCTCGTTCAATCGCATATGCGAAGTTTTGATCGAAGAGAGACAGCCATGCTGCCAAAGTTAAACTACCGCCAACGATGGCGACGAAAGTTAAAATAACGGCGGCACGATTTGCAAGGTCCTGAGTTTTCGATTTACTTTCCTGAGCCTGGCGTACAAGTTCAATGACTTGATTGAGATAGGATTCTTTTCCGGTCTTTTTGACCTCCACGGTAAGAGAACCTTCGCCATTCACGGCGCCGCCAATAACTTTGGCACCACCTTGTTTTGAAACCGGCTTTGATTCACCCGTAAGCATGGATTCATCTACCGCCGACAAACCTTCTATTACTAAGCCGTCAGCAGGAATTTTTTCACCAGGACGAATCAAGATACGGTCTCCGGAGACGAGAGCTTCGATCGGGATATCCTCAATTTGTCCACTGCTATTGAGTTTATGGGCGGTAGACGGCATCAATTTCGCCAACTCCTCTAAAGCCCTTGAAGCACCCATCACCGACTTCATCTCAATCCAATGGCCGAGCAGCATGATGTCGATTAGAGTGGCAAGCTCCCAGAAAAATCCCATGCCAGGAAGACCGAAAACAACTGCGGAGGAGTAAAGATAGGCCGTGCTAATAGCGACAGCTATCAGAGTCATCATTCCCGGTTTAAGGCTTTTCAGCTCCTCGACAATTCCTTTTAAAAAGGGATAGCCGCCATAGAAAAAGACGACAGAGGACAAGGCCCACAGGACATAGTGATGCCCAGGAAACCTAAACCCCTCATCAATGCCAAGAAAATCTTGAATCATTGGAGAGAGCGCAAGAATCGGAATTGTTAAAACCAACGAGATCCAAAACCGCTTGCGAAAATCTTTCACCATATGGGCGTGGTGATCATGATGTCCCTTATGGCGTTGTGACATTTGTTTCATCGGAGCCGTCATGGGCTGCCGCCCTGAATCCTTAGACGCGCCGTGATGATGCTCGTGATGGCTTTGATCTATACTCATCCATTTCTCCCTTCGGTCACCAGAAATGTCCCGCCACTGTGACACTTTGTCCCGGCGCCCATTCCATCTCTGCTCTGAAAGCAGCTTACGTCTGTTTCAGACTTACTTTTGTAGATGTTGTCCCAGTAATTCTTGTCCATGACAGTCCTATTGGTTTCCCAAGTGTTGCAAATTGAATCTTACGTATCGTCCCAGCTCAAGCATCGCGATTCCACCAAGGATTGAGCCAACTATCCATGCAAGCGCGAAGCCAACCAAAATTTCAGCATCCAACATAATGAAAGCGCCAAGCGAAAGAAGTGTAAGTGCCGAAATTTGCAACAGGCGATGACCTCTCAGAACTCGAATCTCTTCGGGTCGAAGAAAAATGCTAGATGCAAATAGAGATGCGCCCACAAAAAAAGCTCCGCAAAGAGAGATGCATCCATAGGTACCGAAAGGAAGGAAGAAGCGCATGACACCGAGTCCTTCACCGAAAATTCTAACTCCGAACTGCGGACAAAGACTGAGCGTTACCAGCCCTACAGTAAGATGTATCAACGACAGTTTTGAAAAAATAAACCAGGCATTGGGATTGAGGTCGCGGTGGACGCGCGTAAATATTTTATCTTGCAGCTCTCGGGGGGGATTTATCGACTCCGCCTCCATAAAATCCTGAAAATCGTTATTGGTTTCTTCTAAAAATTTCGAGGTCATGATTTACCTCCTGAAACCTTGATTTGGTTTCGCACTTTACGAATAGCGCGGCTGACAAGTTGCCTGACGCTCTCCTCCGTTCGGCCAAGCTTACTCGCCATCTCCTGATAAGAAAGTTCGTCGATAAATCTTAATTCAATGGCGGAGCGTTGATCTGGCGATAAACCTGCCAAAACTGGCTCTGGAATCAACTCAGGGCATTCCACCATAGGTTGAGAAACCGGCATATCAACGCTTGCAATACTCTCGATAGATTGAGAAAAATACCGCTTGGTCTTTACATCCGTCGTTTTCCAAAAATCGAGCAATACCGTCTTTGTCATAACGAAGATCCATTGGTCAAAACGATAAGCCGGGTTGTATTGATGTCTTGTCTGGTGAAGTTTTGTGAATACCTGTTGAAACACATCATCAGCCCAGTCTTTATCGGAAAGGCGCTTTCTAAGGTAAGCGTAAATCCTGCCGCTAAACCGTCGATAAAGCTCTTCCAAAGCCCGTTCGTCGCCCTCCTGGTAGAGGAGCATGAGTTCAACATCGGTTTTTTCAGATAGCTTTCCATCACGCATACACCGCTAGTTTACGATGCCTTTTCACCACAGTGAAGCATCTCTTTGCCAAAATAGGGATTTGAGACCTCACCCTTCTTTTGCACCCATTTGGCTCCTGCCATGGGGCAGTAAACGACTTCAAAGTTTGAGTCTTTGCTCGATTCCATCCACTTCACAAAAGGTGTAGAGAGTTTTTTAAACTCCTTTCTCACGTCAGATATAGATTTTGCCTTTTGAAATGAACTCAAGGATGCACTGAGTGCTTTCAGCTCTTTGCCCTTTGCATCTTTCGTCTGCTTCTCAAGCTCCTTGGCCTTCGCCTGGGCCAAGGAAAAATCATCGGCGGTCAGTGCCTCTTGGATGGCGATATAGCCGGGCACCAATTCCTTCACAGAAATCTCCTTGGCGTGGCTCATTGGTGAAAGCGCTAGTGATCCGATAATTGTGGCAATGTGTAATGCTAGAGTTCGCATAAAAGGCCTCCTAATTAGTAATACGAATCTCAGACTAGATCTGTGACAGCCCGAGACTCTTTTTTCTTTAACTCCCTTGACTTCCAAATAGCGAAAATCGCAGGGTAAACCACCAGTTCCATGAGGAAGGAGCTAATAATCCCTCCAAGCATTGGAGCCGCGATCCGCTTCATCACATCTGCCCCGGCATTGGCCGTGCTGGCCCACATAATCGGAAGAAGTGCTAATACGAGCGTTGCGACGGTCATTACTTTCGGACGCACTCTTTTAACGGCTCCATAGTGAATGGCTTCTTTGATATCGGTAAAGCTCCGAATACGACCTTCTTTTTTCGCTTTCTCATAGGCGATGTCCAGGTACAGCAGCATGAAGATGCCAGTCTCCGCATCCACGCCAAGTAAGGCAATCAGTCCCACCCAAACGGCAATACTCATGTTGTAATCAAGAAGATACAGGAACCAAATGGCACCAATGGCGGAAAAAGGAACCGCCAAAAGAATAATCGAAGTCTTAATCCACGAGCGAGTGTTGGCAAAAAGAAGCAATATAATAATAAACAGCGTGATGGGAACAATCACTTTCAGCTTTTCCTTCACGCGAATCATGTTTTCGTATTGTCCGCTCCAGGAGAGAGCCACACCTCCCGGAAGTTTTAGATTTTGATTTACGATTTTTTTGGCATCACGAACATAGCTGCCGATATCTCGATCGGCGATGTCGATGTAGACATAGCTTGAAAGCAGGCCGTTTTCGTTTCGAATCATTGCCGGCCCTTGCACCATGGCGATTTCGGCCACTTGGCCCATGGGAATCTGTGCACCCTGGGGTGTCGGGATCAAGACTCTTTTAAGAGAATCAATATTGGAGCGAAAGTCGTTAGAGTATCGAACGTTTACAGTGTAGCGCTCTCTTCCTTCAACAGTTTTGGTAATCGGATCGCCGCCAACTGAGGCCATCAGAGCCTCTTGGGCCTGGTCGATACTGATTCCGTAGCGCGCAAGCTTTTCCCGGTTGAATTTGAAATCTAAAAAATATCCGCCAGCAATGCGCTCGGCAAAGACGCTCCTGGTTCCTTGAACCTCCGGTAGAATCTTTTCAAGCTCTATCCCGATCTTTTCGACTTGCTTAAGATCGGCTCCTAATACTTTAATACCAACGGGAGTACGAATCCCCGTAGTCAGCATGTCGATACGGTTACGGATCGGCATAGTCCAGGCATTCGTTGTGCCGGGAAATTTCGTTTTGGAATCCATTTCGGCGACTAACTCTTCCCAACTCATAAATCTTGGCCAAATCAGTGTGAACGGCCACTGCATGAATCTTGGCAAAAATGAATACCAGCGATCCATTTCCCGCCACTCGGTTTGTGGCTTCAAAATTACGGTAGTCTCCATCATGGAAAATGGCGCCGGATCAGTGGGGGTATCAGCCCTTCCCGCTTTGCCAAAAACTCGCTCCACCTCTGGAAAAGACTTTAAAATTTGATCTTGCCTTTGTAGAAGATCCTGCGCAGAGGCTACGGAAATTCCTGGCATCGTGGTGGGCATGTAGAGAATGGTGCCTTCGTTAAGAGGCGGCATGAACTCAGAGCCGAGTTTGAAAAATACTGGCACTGTGGCAAGCAGGAGCACAACGGCGCCAGCGACAACCTTCCAGCGCTTTTCCACGGCCCAATCAACGATCGGGCCATAGTATTTAAAGAAAACTCTACTAATTGGATGCTCTTCCTCAGAATAGGTTTTCCCGACAAGCACAGCATTCCTAATTCGCGAGAGCCATGCCGGTTTAAAATGTCGAATGGAAAAAGTCGTAAAGGCGACTCTTAGCGCCGGATCAAGGGTGATACTCAAAATCGCTGCGACAATCATGGAAAGGTTTTTTGTATAAGCAAGGGGCTTAAAGAGCTTTCCTTCTTGTGCTTCCAAAGCAAAAATCGGAACAAAAGACACGGCAATTACGAGGAGAGAGTAGAAGCTCGCGGGACCCACCTCCTTAATGGCCTGAATCACGACTTCTTTGACATCTTCCTTTTTCCCGCTCTTCTCCCACTCTTCGATATGTTTGTGGGCATTTTCCACAACCACAATAGCCGCATCCACCATGGCGCCAATTGCGATAGCGATGCCGCCAAGGCTCATAATGTTGGATGAAATCCCCATGAGATGCATGGGAATAAAGCTAATGAGTACCGCCAAAGGTAGTGTCATGATGGGAATCATGGCGCTTGGAATGTGCATCAAGAAAATCAAAATCACTAAGCTCACGATAATCATTTCAATAATGAGTTCGTGAGTTAAGGTACTGACCGCCCTACGAATCAGGTCGGATCTGTCATAGGTAACAACGAGGTCGAGTCCCTCGGGGAAGGATGCTTTAGTGTCTTCAATTTTCTTTTTAACGGCATCAATGACTTTGGTGGCATTTTCGCCGTAACGCATAACCACGATTCCACCGACGGCATCACCCTGACCGTCAAGATCGGCAATCCCACGGCGGATATCCGGCCCGACTGTGACCTTAGCTACGTTTTTCACATAAATCGGAGTTCCGCCCTCGTAACCGACAACGATATTTCCGATGTCTTGCCGGTTCTTGATATAACCTCGGCCACGAATCATGTACTCGGTGCCGGAAACCTCAAGAAGTCGGGCTCCAACATCATTGTTTCCGGATTTAATCGCCTCGGTAACTTTTGCGAGAGGGATATTGTAGGCTAGGAGTGCATTCGGATTCACCTTCACTTGATATTGTTTTTGAAAGCCTCCTATGGCGGGAACCTCAGCCACGCCAGGCACCGTTTGCAGAACATAGCGCAAGAACCAATCCTGGTAAGAGCGCAGGTCAGCAAGCGAACGCTTTCCCGTCTTATCGACAAGCGCGTACTGAAAAATCCAGCCGACTCCAGTAGCGTCAGGGCCAAGCTCAGTGTTCACTCCTTGGGGGAGCTGGGGCGTGATTTTCGACAAATATTCAAGTGTTCGCGATCTAGCCCAATAGGGATCAGTGCCATCTTCAAAGATCACGTAAACATAAGAAAAGCCAAAGTCGGAAAATCCACGGATGTCTTTGACCTTCGGAGCACCGAGCATGGCGCTGATAATCGGATAGGTGACCTGATCCTCGATAATGTCCGGCGACCTGTCCCACTTTGAATAAATAATAACCTGGGTTTCAGAAAGATCGGGAATGGCGTCAACGGGGATTGCTTGCAGGGAAAACCATGCGGCGACGGATGCCACCGCCGTGAGCATGAAAACGAAGTATCTATTCCTGGCAGAGAACTCTATAATTTTCTCAATCATAGAACTACCCGCCGACTTTCGACATACAATGCTTCATTTGCTCATGCCACTCTTGGCCCTTTGGACACTCGGGGACTTTTGGCTTCTCACTCGCCCCATCGCCCTGGTCCTGGGCACCTGCCTGGGAAGAAAGAACACCTTTTAGCCGAGACTCTGAGTCCACAAGGAAATTGGCGCTGGTAACAATCTTCTCACCAGGCTCAAGGCCTGAGCCTATTGCCAATTCGTCACCCGCATAGTGTTTGATAACAACGGTCCGCGGTTCAAAATGGCCGTCGTTTTTTACCACAAATGCCCAGGCTTCTTTGCCCGAATCGAGCACGGCATCAAAAGGGACGACGACTTGCTCACCAAGTGGGGATAAAATGGTAACATTCACAAATGCTTCCGGACGAAGCAGGGCTTTAGCGTTGGGAACAAGAATACGGACTTTAGCGGTTCTAGTTGTCGGGTTAATGACTCGATCAACGGAAGCCACTTTACCAAAGAGTTCTTTTGACTCAAGCGCGCCGCCGGAAATTTTCACCTGCTGACCGGACTCAACGCTTGAGAGATCCATCTCAAAAACTTCCGCATAGATCCAAACATTTTCACCCGGCGACGTGATAAGGAGATTTGAACCAGTGGTCGCACCGCCTGAAGAGCGAAGTTTTGTAATCTGCTGATCGGAGAGACCTAAAATTTTCAGGCGAAGTTTAGCGGACTCAACCATTCTGACTGCCGAATGTTTCACATCGGCAATGGGTGCGTCTTTTACTCGCTCCAACTGCCTGATAGCCTCGACATATTCATTTTGTGCCGTATAAAGTTCGGGATCGAACGCCACGCGTCCTGCTGCCTCGACTGACTTAAAGAGTGCTTTTTTTTCCACGACACCATATTTCACGCCAATCATTTGAATGCGATTATTTGAAAGCGTGAATGCGGCGTGCCCCTCAGGAACATGCGCCTGCGACTGATCGGTAGCACTACTACCGAGGGCATCAACCTTGACCAAATCCATTGAGCAAATCGGACATTTTCCAGGACCATCCTTTCTGACCTGTGGGTGCATGGGACAGGTCCACACTTCCTTTTGACCTTCGTGCTGGTGGACAATCTCGGACTTATTGTCAGCGCTTTCTTTTTTCGTACAAGAAGAAACCCCTGCGCCGAGAACAGTCATGAAAATTACAGAAAAAATGAGCTTGAAATTATTTTTCATAGTTTATCCCCTTCCACCGGAAGATCGCTTATCGAAGCACCAACGGTTCTCTCTAAAGCCGTCAGTGCATCCACAAAACGAGCTAGATTCCTGTAGTAATCAATCCGAACGGAATATAGGGAGCGTTCGGCATCCAAAAGCTCCTGAAACCCCACGCGTCCGGCACTGTATGCGGCTCGTGACGAATTCAATGCACTCGTGGATTGAGGGATCAATGCCGTTTCATAAATCTTTAAAAGTTTGGCGAGGGTTTCCGCTTTCGTGCCTAAATTTCTCGTATCCGATTCCACCTGGCGCTTTGTTAGCTCCAGGCGTTTTTCGACTTCCATTGCCTTTGCGGAAGCCTGGGAGACTTCGCTGGTTTGCTTTGAAAAAAACCAAAGCGGAATTGTCATTTCCACGCCGAATGAATAGGCATTATCCGGAGCATTGGCACCAAAAGGCTTTCGATAGTTCAGCATGAAGTCCGGAAGATAGCTTTGCTTTGCGAGGCTTCTATTCGTTTCCGCCTCTGAAAGCCAAGCCTTCTGTGCTGAGATCATCTTGGAATTTTGCAGAGCGAGTTCTTTGATTTTATCGATAGAAATAGTGATTCTAGGTGTCTTTAAATCATCTTTCGGTAGATCCAGCTCGCTTTCGGGGTCACGATTGAGAAGTGCGTTGAGGGAAGAGCGTTGGGCCACAAGCTCTTGCGACTGCAAAAGGATTTCGTTCTCTATTTTTGTCTGCTCCACATGAGCCTTCATTTCGTCTTGCTGAGGTACGGCTCCAGTGGCACGCCTCGATTCGACAATTCTCGCAATTTCACGAAGCGTTTCCCGCTGCGCTTCGAGCAGAGAGGAAATTTTCTTAGCGGAATAGTAGTCATAATAAAGAGAAAGAGCTTTTTGTCTGATTTCCAGTTTTTTATCGAGAAACTCCTCTTTTACGGCCTCAGCCTTTGAGCTTTGCATGGAACCCATGGAAAAATATTTTGTAGGGAACATGATCTCCTGGGACAGTGTCCATGATTGCATGTCGCCCATGGCTCTTTGCTCGGCAGTCATGTTGGTTTCACGCATGAGACCAACTCGGGGGTTACTCAGAGAGTATTTTGAGGAGATGGCTGCGTCTTCGGCCTTGGCGCGGGCTTGAGAACTTGCGAGTTCAGGATTGTTTGCATACACGTTTTTTAGAACATCCAAAGGAGTTAACGGATCGGCGAAAGCGGCAAATGCCGTGGTGGTAAATAAAAAAAAGCCTATTAAAGGTATTTTCATAGTAGCGATTCCTGCCTGAAGTCCCTGAGGGTGTCTTCAAATACCAATACGAATCGAATTGAAGGTTTGTGACAGGTCATTTATTTTTCTCTTTAAGGAAAGTCTGAGACTTGTCCACCCATTCCAAAATGATTCGTCTTTCTTCGTTTGTTAGGCTGGATTCCCGGTGCAAAATCCAATAGCGAAATGGCGGCATGGAATTTTCCTTGGCGACATCGCCGATCGCCTCTAGGTCTTCGGATGGAACCCCATGCCCCCCAAAAGGGAAGTCATTTGAAAAATCCAAGTGCTGTTTAGCCTCCTCGATATCACCATCAATAAGCTGTCTGGCGCCGGGAATTTTGTAGTACCAAGGGTATTGTGTGTTCTGACTGTGGCAGTCGAAGCACTTCTTTTGAAAAATTGGCTTTACTTTGTCTTTGTAAAGCTCATTGATCTGCGAGAGTTGATCATTCGGGCGCTTCGCTGGCACCTGCGTCGTTTGAGTGGCGTGATGGTTCTTGTGGGCAAAGGTCGTAGAAGAGAAAATGAAGAAAAACAAAACGAGTAAGGCGAATTTTTGACTAGATTTCATCACTCCTTCTTTCTAAAAGCGAAAGGCCTGCTCCGCATGAATTATTACGAAGCAAGCCTCAATGCTGTGACAGCCTTGTAAAAAATCTTTTAATCCGTAAGCGTCCTCCAAGAGGGGAAAAACTACTCCACCGTATATGTGTAGGACAAATGGACCGGCACTTTTTCGGAATTTGACCACATCAGGCAGTACTCCTGCTTACTGGTTGGTCTAAATTCTTCCCGAATGCCCGCCACTTCATCTCGCTTGACCGGATAGAAAACGTCTTTGCCCGCATGGTAATGGATATTGAAGTTCAGGGGACTTTTAGATTTGAACGAATAGTTGAGCTTCCTTGGGGCACCAAGCTCCATGCACTCTTCGTGAACTTTTCCCGGTGGAATGTTCTTTTCAATCTCCTTTGCGGTTCCACTTGCCGACGCAAAGGCCGCACAGGTGGAAATTATGATAATCAACGGAAAAGCTGAAAAGAAAAGCCTCATTTTAGTTCCCCTAAGTCGTCCCTAATACAGGTGGCCTCTACTGCGCGTGACAAGCAATCGAAGTATCGTGTTTCATGCAAAGATAGTTAAACTCCATATTCATGCCGTCATGGGATACATAGATTTTTACCTTTGAGTCTTCCCCTGAATTCCAAGCCTTGTAACCTGTAAAATGGGGAATATGGCTTGGATTATTCTGCTTAAAATCGTCAAGAGCGGAGGCAGCCGCCGCCTGCAACTCGTCGATCGAAAATGCAGCCATAGCAGAGGTGCCGAACGCTAACAGAGAAAGACCAAGAATCGAGCTGAACAGATATTTTTTCATAAGAACGCCCCCCGAAGTTGAAGCTCAATTGAGCTAGATTTCTATAAAACCTTAATTTAACTATCGCTCATGGACCGGAAAGTCAATATACCCGTGTGGGGTATGTTGAGTGAGGCCTGGAGCTGCCCATAATCGCAATAGCAATCGCGTTAAGAATACCCCCTATGGGTATATCTGGACAAACTCCCCAAAAAACGCTACGTTCACGCCGGATTTAACCAAAGGAATGAGTTTAATGACAAAAAAATCCGTTCAAAATCATCCCTGCTACACGCAGCACATCAAGAAACTGAACCGAGTCATCGGGCAACTTGAAGGCGTTAAGAGGATGATAGAGGATCGCCGCTATTGTGCCGATATTTTAACGCAGACTAGGGCCGCAGCTTCGGCATTAAAAAGTATTGAGATCGCTGTTCTTGAATCCCATCTCACACATTGCGTTTCAGATGCCATGGCGTCCAATAGTCACACTAAGGCAATGGCCAAGGTTGAGGAACTCGTCGATTTAGTGAGACGTTTTTGAAGAAAGCCGTTTTTGGGGGTCTTTATGGAAAGAATGATTCGACTGCTTGGATTATACTTGGCGTTTGCCATATCGACTCTAGCCATTGCTCAGCCGCCCCACAATCATGAAGGAACTGGCAATAGTCGCGGAGAATTAAAACCAGGCCGCTACGTCGGATGGATTGCGCTTGATGGGCGAAATGAGAAAATCGCCGTCTTAGCAGAGTTTTTTCTTGAATCACCGGACGATTTAAGGAATTTCCCGCGTCTCGTTGCAAGCGTCCGCCTGGGTCTTGGTGGTTACAATAGTCATGAGTACATCACGGAGACATTCAAAGACCTGAAGTATGATTTTGATAATGGAAATCTCACGTTTGATGAGCGTGATCGTGACCTTCTCATGACCACAAAGATCTATCAGCAAGGTGGGCGAGCAAAAATTGTTGGCCAAGTGTTTGTCTGAACTTCTGCAACAACGGGCACGGTCGAACTCCTTGAAGAGTCGGATGAGCCGGGAGACGATGAGGACTCCGTGCCGTCAATTCAACCTGAAGTTAATGCTTCCCCATTTATTCCGCTTTTAGACGGCCAATATGAAGGCGATTGCAATGGAAACGGAGCAGCTCTACAGGTTCAGACGGTTCGTGGTCTTCAGGCCAATGAGTCCGAATCCAGAGGCAGTGGTCTTGAGCGCCACTATGGAATTACTGCGAGGCTTGCATTTAAAAATGACAGTTTCTGTGGCGACCTACCATCCGATCGCTGGTGTACGAAGTTCCATTTTAAGAGAGGATCTTATAACTTCTACCTTGGAAAACTGAATCTACAGGGAGAGCAGTCATCGGAAGAGTGCCGGGTTAAGTCTGGTGAGATTACCTGCCGCATTCGCACTTTCCGTGAGTTACTCACTTGCAAATTTACAAAGAAGCAAGACGTCGCCCAAGAGGCTCGGTTTTTCACGAGACGATATAACCTATTTCCTACGGAAGAGCAGAATCAAGATTTGCCGCCTCCGGCACCTCCTCTCAACGAAGCCCTTTCGACAGCCCTAAGAGGATCATTCTTTGGATACGTTCATAATGAGACAACCGATGTCTACTTTCCCGTTCGGCTCGATGTCTTCCCCTATTCTTCAACGGACAATCCTCATAATCCCAACCAGATGATGATTAGTTCGACGGCATCCATATATTTGGGCGGTGCCGGATCAGAATCCATTGTTACACAGAGGTATGAGCCACGCTCATTTTATATTCGTCCAGGGTTTACACTTTCTGGTCCCGACGCGGACTCGTTCTTTTCGATAGTCGAGTGGAAAAAGGGTTATGTGCGAGGAGTATGGTATTCCCACGAGTTTGGAAAAGTCGGAACAGTTCAGCTTGTTAAGGGGGCGCTACCGGCTCTTCCTAAAGAAGCTAAAGTGCTTCCCTCGTTTGCAGGAGAATTCAAACGAACTATCCCGCGCAGCCAGATCTCCCAGTGGATTCGATTTATTTTTCCAGCGCAGCCAAACTATCTAACGGATCATTTGATTCGATTTTCTGGCTCTTACCAGGCCGCGGTGGGAACCACTCCGATTCGCGATATTGAAAAGGGTACATTTGATCCTTATACAGGAAGAATCGGTTGGCTGATTTCAAAAGACGATGCTTCCACATCCGGTAGTGGATACATCGATACTGACGCCGCACATCTCTTCTTTCCTCCGAGCCCGATATTTGGCGTTGTGGCTAACTCTTATATTTATGAACGCTTTGAACGGGAGGTGACAAAATGATTAAACTAAATCTCGATCGTCGTTCGTTTTTATCGGCACTTGGTTTGGCATCTCTTCCGATCTTCGCGTCGTCAGTGGCCAGAGCCAAATCGTCTGTTGCAGCATCGGCCCTTGGTCTAATGGAGAACAATTTGTCAAACTACGAAACCCGAGCCTCTTCGGGCTACTTGCCGGTAGTTACTCCTGGCATCTCGACCCTGCCGTATGAAATGGACGGCAATACAAAGGTGTTTAGACTTACCGCACAGCCCGTTACAACTTTCTTCCAGGACATGAGCGATCCCCACGGGATGAAAAGGCGCCCCATCAACGGCTGGGGATATAATGGATCAATCATCGGCCCAACGATTGAAGCGGTCGAAGGGGATCATGTCCGAATCATCGTGGAAAACCAATTGCCAGAGCCAACTACGGTGCACTGGCACGGCCTTCATGTTCCCATTGAAATGGATGGCGTTACGGGATTTTCGCAAGAGCCGATTCAGCCGGGCCAATCATTCGTCTATGAATTCACGTTAGAACAGCATGGAACCTATTTTTATCATCCTCATTTCATGGGAGCCAAACAAGTAGGGCTTGGTATGAGCGGATTTTTCATCATTCATCCCCGAAACCCTCAGCCTCACCAGACTGTCGATCGCGACTACGCCTATTTCCTGCAAACTTGGATGATCCACCCAGGAAGCCCGATCCCCGATACCATGGAAATGACGGAGTTCAACTACTTCACCATGAATGGAAAACCTGCGCCAGATATCATCCCAATGCGGGCGAAGTCCGGAGAGCGGGTTCGCATACGTGTAGCAAATCTAAGTATGCTCACTCATCCTATTCATTTACACGGCCATAGTTTCCGGATCAGTGATTGGGGAGCTGGTTTCTTGCCCCCACATCAGCAGATTTTAGCTAACACAACCGATATCAGCAGCGCCGAAGTTCGCGTCATGGACTTCACGGCGGGCAGGAAAGGCAAGTGGCTTCTCCATTGTCACTTCATGCACCACACGATGAACGACATGCATCGAAATCCAATTCCCGGCGGTGGAGTGAGCCACGCTGCCCATGAAATGGGCGGCATGCATACTTGGATTGAGGTGACGTAAATCACCGACTTAAAACCCGGACTGGCAAGGAGGATTAAGTGAAAACATTTGAATTCAATGTGAGTGGCATGAGCTGCGGAAGCTGCGTCCAGAAAATATCTGACGTACTGTCAAATCAGGACGACGTCTTTGACGCTACCGTCAGCCTGAAAGCTCCCAACATCCGCTTCAGTTCACCAAGGCAATTTGATCGAGAGGCAATCGACCAAATACTCTCCCCATTGAAAAAATACGAAATCCTCCCTCCGACCACTATAGCGTCACAAGAGAAAAGCCTTCTTAATACCGTGGCGGTGTATTGGCCGCTCATACTCCTTTTTCTACTGAGCGCCGGCATTCCTGCTCTCCATGTGGCGAGAGGTGATCTTGGATTTGATCAGTGGATGTACGAATTCATGGGAATCGTTTTAGTGGCCCTTTCCTATTTCAAACTGCTGGATTTACCAAAATTCGCAGAAGGATTTGCAACTTACGACCCTATTGCAAAGAGGCTGCGCGGATATGGCTATGTTTATCCATTTTTGGAGCTGTCCTCTGGTGTCGCTTTTTTATTGGCGCTTTCAGTGCAGCTCGTATCTATACTGGTGATTTCATTTTTATCGGTCACGACTTATGGAGTAGCGAGGGCGCTAATAGAAAAACGTCAATTCCAGTGTGCGTGCCTAGGCACAGTTTTTAAACTACCGCTTACGAAAGTGACCATCATTGAAAATACACTTATGATCGCCATGGCGATTATGGTGCTCATGTAAAAGGGAATCCTCGGATGTTGAAACTGATCTATTTTGGAGGGTGCCCGAATGCTGAAAGGGCGCGTAAGATGTTGGCGGAAATTGGTGTTCCCTTCGAGGAAGTGAACCAGGACGACGTTCCCGTCGCCGATCCACTCAAGGGATATGCTTCACCAACGGTTCTCGATGGCGATAAAATCATATTCGGTTCCAAAACTGGAGAAAATAGCGGCGGCTGCTCACTTGATATACCTTCGCTGGATCAATTGAAGACCCTCCTCGGAATAGAAGAGACCCGTTCGTAAATCCAAATTGCGTTCTGAATTCAAAACGCAGCTAAGTGTTTGTAATTTATAATTTCTCGCTCTCTTCCGTTCGCACACACAAACAAAAACTCAGACTTTTTCGCCAGCGCTATTTCACTCGAATTTAATTTCTCATTTTATCTCGAATACTTACGTCATCTCGGCACACTTGGCCTGCTCCGTGAAATACACCCCATCATGAGAACGCTGAAGTTCTCGAACTTACCGGAGGTGGAAGTGAAACCAAAATTGATTTCAAACTGGCTGCGACGGCTCTACGCCATGCTTTTCAAACAACCCAAAGACTCGTTGGAAGAATGGGAACGACTGGAGTTTCGTAGACCCGCGCCCCCTAGAGATCGCGAATACACCAAACATGGAGCGGCATCATGAGACGATCCAAATTCAAAAAGCCGGAAAACCTGAATCAAGAAAATTTCGAACTGCTCAAGGAGGCCTTAGCCTACCTGAGCCCAAAGCAGCGCCTGATCGTGTATCTGCGCTTTTGGGATAACATGACAATCCAGGAAATTGCCCGCTACATCGGCCAATCCTGGAACTCCACTGACATGATGCTCGATGGAGCCGTCAACCACCTTCGGGTAAGGATCATCCAATTGACCCATGCCCGTGAAGAATCATTTTTACTGAACCAGTTCTGCTCAATGGCCGCTTAAAAACAAAACCAAATAACTAACCCTAAACGCACTGGAGGTCTTTCATGGAAAAGGCAGGGACACTTGTTGCCAAAACAATGGAACAAATCAAGGAAAGCTCTGAACGAACAATTTTTCGCTTCGATATTTTTAAAGGCGTGCCCGATGTAAAAGGACGAATTCAAAAAGTGAAATCTGTTGGTCACGCCCTCATTACCGAGGGCTCGCACACTTATACCATCTACCTAAAAACGCTGCTTAAGGACCTATTCTACATGCTTCCCGAACGGACTCACTTGGACAAATACGACTTTGTGATTCTCACAAGGGAGGAGTCATTCAAGGAGGGACGAAAATATTTCTGGAACAACGTAGGTGAAGCAAAGCTTATGGATGGAGAGAACCGCGATCTACTGAAACTCTCTTGGGACATTCTTGGCGCTGACGACATCTATCTCAACACCATTCCCACCAAAAAATCAGTGCTTCCAGCGGTGGATTCCACATCCGCCAATGCCGAAGCCGCCTAAAAGGAAACGTGTATGAAAAATAAAAGACAATTTTTCTTCGTTCTGGGGCTCATGATTTTCATGGGCCTCTTAGTGGCGGAGCCCAGCTTTGCAAGCTTTGAGTCCTCCCTGATGACGGTCAAGATGAAACTCTCGAACGTGGTGCTGCCAGTGCTTGCGACAATGGGACTGCTGTTTGCCGGATTCAGCTTCATCACGGGCAACCCGAATGCACGCCAGCACATCATCTATGCGGTCATCGGCTGTATTCTGGGATTCGGCGCTCAAGGCATTGTCGATTTCATCAGCTCTTCCGTTCGATAAATTCCCATGAGGAGAGGGAACTCGCCCTCTCCTCAGTTTTGGAGGTGACAATGTCTTTATTGGTGACGAAGGTTCCGCGTGCTCTCGACAACCGGCTTAGACTCTTTGGTTTTGAGCTGGCCGATCTCTTGCTCATTTTCTTATATCTATCCGTGAGCAACCTATTTTTCGGACCCACACGCCTGAAGTTCCCCGTCGTTTGGTGCGGGACTCTGCTGTTGGCCTGGGTGCTTCATTTTGTAAAGAAGGGAAAACCTGAAAATTATCTTCAGCATCTCCTGCAATTCAAAATGAATCCTGCCATCTACTCTGCTGCCTCTGCCGATACTGAGTACCAACCGCTTTTAAAAAAGAATGGAGCTGCGAATGAAGCTAACTAAACCTCGGAGCCTGTCTGAGCTTTCGGAATTTCGGCGGGAGCATTCCCTGGCTCGGGAACTTCCATATTGGGATTTTGTGGAAGGGATAGTTGTTCTGTCAGATGGTACACTTGTGGCTCCCATGCGCTTGCGTGGACGAGCCATCGAGACACTGGATACTGAATCCGTGAACCAGTTGAACCAAGACATTCGATCTTTCCTGAATAGTCTTCCCGATAACACCGAAGTCTCTTTTGTTGTGGATGTGAATTCAGATTGCCGTAAAACTATTGACCAACACGGACGGTTTGCAAATAGGTTGACAGATATTGGCTGGGTTGCTGATTCTCGGCAAAGAGGCCTTCAGGAAGCTCTGGAGAATCTCGAACTTGTTAAATCTGATCTTTATCTATTTTTGTACCTGCGCCCCGATACCTTAACCCAAGCAGACGGCCTCGGGATATTTAAGAGATTCCTTCGGCCACCGTCTCACTTTCATTCCTTGAGCAAGGATGAATTTGAAAAACGCTTGCATGCCATACAGCAAACCAAACTTGCACTGATCCAAAGCTTGATCGTCACTGGAGTGGATTGCCATGAGATGACCGAGGATGACACCAAAGAGGTCATTTACCGTTTCTTGAATCCCAAGCGATCCCGCGTGATCCCATCACCTCAGATTGCTAGCTCGCATCGGAATCAAGAGTTCACTGGGGAAGAACTAAACATTGCCCCCGAGTTGTCACTTCCAAGCCCGAGGGAGCAGCTTGTATTTTCTGATCTGCTTGTCGATTATGACTCGTTCCTGCTTGATGGCATTCACCATCGGGTATTGTCCCTTAAAACTCTGCCGGAGTTGACGCATTCTGCGCTCATAGTGAAGCTCTTAGACCTTCCCTTTCACTATTCCTTGCACTGCCATATTCAGGTTCCGACTCAATCGAAAGAACTCAGTCAACTCCAGACAAAGCGGCGCATGGCTCACTCCATGTCGATGTCGCATGGAGGCCGCGCCACGGATTTGGAAAGCGAAGCGCAGCTTAACGCCACCGAAGAACTCTTGCGTGAAATTATCAATACAGGGCAGAAGATTCTCTATACGCAAATTGCAATTTTGCTACGAGCGGAAACACAGGATGAACTAGAACTGAAAACTCGAGCTGTTCTTGCAAAGTTCAGGGAACTCAACGGCGCCGAGGGCATTGTTGAAACTGTTTCCTCACTTCCGGCTTGGAAGACATTGCTTCCCTGCGGAACAACTATAATGCTGCGTCCCAAACGGATCAAAACAGATAATCTTTCAGACTTCTTGCCTGTCTATCAGGATTTCACCGGGGATGGCATTTCTCCTGTATGCCTCTTTAGAAATCGGGCTGGTGGTCTTGTGGCCTATGATCCCTTTGAAAGTCGCCTTCCAAACTATAACTCTCTCGTGACAGGTTCTAGCGGTGCCGGAAAGAGCTTTCTCAATAATCTCGTCTTGCTCCAGTACATGACCCAGAACCCGATGGTTTATATCATCGACATCGGTGGCTCTTATCGGAAAATCTGCGAGTTCCTTGGCGGCCAGTACGTTGAAATCAGTCCACCCAAGGACGAGAATGAAGTCCCCGGAATCAATCCTTTGCTTCTTCCCGAAGGAGAAACAAAACCATCACCACAAAAACTAAAATTCTTGCTGGCGATGCTGGAAACCATTCTCGTGGATCAAGACGGCGACCGACTTCCGAAACTTCAGAAAAGTCTCTTGGAGGAGTCTCTTATTCAAGTTTACGAACGGACTCAAAGAACGCCAACTCTTTCAGATTTTTCCAAGCTACTCAGTGAAAGCCCTGAACAAGAACTAAAATCATTTGCAAAAATGCTTTTCCCTTGGACGGGAGAGCGACCCTATGGGCGAATGCTGGACAGAACCAGCGGACTTGATCTGAATAGCGATGTCGTCGTCTTTGATTTGAAGGGTCTATCAGCCTATCCAGACCTGCAATCGGTGATGATCCTTATCATTACAGACTTTATTCTTGGAAAGGTTGAAGCAAAAGGAGCAAGCCAAAGCCGCCGAAAACAGATCTTGATGGATGAGTGCTGGGAACTGCTCAAAAGCCAGGCATCCAGTTCGTTCATGGAATACTGCGTGCGGACTCTCCGAAAAACTGGATCGGGCATCACTTTTATTACCCAGGGGCTAGATGAAATCGTTGCCAGTCCCATTGGTGGCGCGCTGCTTGCCAACACCGCGAATAAATTTATCCTTCTGCAACGAGGTGATTTGGAGCCAATTCGGAAAATTCTAAAATTGAATGACCAAGAGATGGCTTTAATCGGCTCTTTGAGACAACAGAAGGGAGCTTTTTCTGAGGCATTTCTCATCTACAACGAAAACCGCACGGTGATTCGAATTGCGCCAACACCTATCGAATACTGGCTTGCAACGAGTGATTCAACCGACAACGCCAAAATTGAGGAGGCCCGAAAGGAAAATCCCCAGCTAACCCTCAAGCAGATCATTGCTGAATTCGCTGAAAAATACCCGTTCGGATATGCCCATTACCTGAAAACGAAAGGGCCAATATGAAGAAATGGAAGCGATTATTTATAATTCCGTTCCTTGTAGTTTCCCTGACCACGGCAAGGTCCGCGCGGGCTGATTTCTGGGGTGGTGATCTTGTGTATCTAGCGCAAATTCTCCAGACCGCGATTCAGCAGTTAACTCAGCTCCAGAACATCCTTGGAAATGGACGAGACACGCTCAACCTGCTTCGTGACATCAACCGTGGGCTTCGTGAAGCCTTGAATGTAATGAGAACCGCAAACCAGACGCTAAGACCGGGAGTCCTTTCCGACTTGGATAATTTGGATCTTGTGCTTGCTAAAGTTGAGGAACTCTATGGACGGATTCCCAACACACCAGAAGGAAAAATGCAGCTCATGACGGATCGAAGTGTCGCGGAAGCAATCAACTTACACAATGAAGCCTTTAAGTACGCTGACCGGCTCGATCCAGAGGCCGAGCGTATCAAAGACTACGCTCACATGGTCAATCCCGCTGGTGCAGCAAAAGTCACTGTTCAATCCATGGGCATGATGATCCATGTACTCAACCAAATCCTGCGCACTAATGCCGCCATTCTAAAACTGCAAAGCGAGCAACTCGCCCTGCAAAACCGCCGAGGAAAACTCGATTCCGAGCAATTCCGCATGCAATACGAAGGCGTGTCAGATGCGTTTGGAAACTTGAGATCCAATTTCAACTTACCGTCGATATCGAGGTAGATTTATGGAAAATTTTGAACTCCTGGGCGAATTGGCCCACAAGCTCCACTCAGAGCTAAGAAATATCTACTACTTAATGCTTCCCATTTTTTTCTGCGTCTCACTTGCCATTACTTGGCTTAAAACGCCGACGGGCGGACCGGATTTCATTGAAGCTGTTAAGCGAGCATTTATCTCGACTCTGCTCTTGGCTGGTTTTCAGGAAATCACTGATGTCATTCTTTTTATTACTACCGGCCTTGCCGACAAAATTTCAGATATGCAAAGCCTGAATATGTTCATGCAGATGGCAGGAGATAAAGCAAAATCCTATACTGCATCACCGATGTCGTTGGTTCTAGGATTCAACGATCTGATCGTGGCAACGCTTTCATTTCTCTCTTACATCATTCTTTATATAGCACGCTACATTATGGTGGCCGTGTATCACTTTAGCTGGGTGTTTCTTTCGCTGATGGCGCCGATCCTTCTTCTTTTTCATATTTTCTCACCAAAAATCACTCTGAATTTATTCAAGTCAATGATCGAGATTGCGAGTTGGAAAGTTGTTTGGGCAGTGCTTTCAGCAATGCTGGCCGCACTCCCATTTGGCAACGCCTATGCAACGTCCGGAAATTATCTAACCGTGATCGTACTCAACTTCGTCATCGCGATTTCAATGTTATGCACCCCTCTTGTCGTTAAATCTCTTGTGGGAAGTGGATTTACCGCATTTGCCGATACACTCGGACCGATCACCGCTGCCGCAATGCTTGCAGCCCCGACAAAAGCCGGAGCCCTAATGAAAGTGGGCCGCGCGGTCATTGGAGATACCAAAGGATTTGCCGGAAACATGCAGCGATCCATTTATACACGGATGCAGAACAGATCCTTCCAGCGCGAAATCAAGGGAATGAATAAAGAACAAAATAGAGGTCAAAAATGATTCAAAAAGCACGTCAGAAGTGGTTCGAGGTTTGGGGCAATGAAGTCGCACAAAATGAAATTCTAAAATATCTTCTTTTAGTTTTCTGTCTAGCAAACTTAATTCTAACAGTTTCTCTTACAGTCCTAGCTCTCCGCGATCCACCTGTCTTTGCGGTCTCTTCCATCGACTCTGGAATTCTTCGATCTGATCCTCCCCCGAAGGAATATCTTGAACGTGAAGCCAAGCGAGTTGTCAGCGCATACCTTGAGATGCGCCACAATTGGGAATCCGCAACCATACAAACATCCATTGGAACGGCATCGCGGTTCGTTGATAGCTCTTTCCGCAAGGCATTTATTCAGGCAAATGCCAACCAGGTTAAGATCGCCGCTGAAAAACGAATAGCTCAGAGGTTTTATCTGCGCCAGGTCGACGTGGATCTTCAAAAGGGAACGTCCGCAGTTTCCGGGGAAAGAATTCTTACTGTCGATGGGTTCAAAGCGGTAAGCACTCTTACTTTCAATCTAAAAATCCGTCTGGGCGAACGAACAGAACAAAATCCTGAAGGCGTCTACATTACGTCTGAACAATTGGTCGAAAACGGAAAGGATTAACGTATGAAGAAACAAACCTTCACAATAGCAATTATAATCTCCTTGCTGACCTCATTCACCGCACTCGCTAAGAACGTAAAAACCATCTCAATTGACGAATCTGAGGTGGCACAAGTCCGCGTCTCGGTGGGTTACTCGACCCTGTTGCAATTCGATACAAGGCCGGTTCAAGCCATTGTGGGCGACCAGGACTCGTTCAAGGTGGAATATGTTGGAAACTCAATTGCCATCAAGCCTCTGATGTCTGGCGTTTCAACAAACCTCTTCGTGATGACGGAGTACGGAAAATTCAATTTTAGGATTAGTTCTGGCCGAGGATTCGAGCCAGACTATATTTTACGAGTAAAAAGAAAAGCCGCTGTGATGACTGAGGCATCAGGGGGAATTGTCCCGAAACGGGTCGGCGTCTCGCGGACGGCTGGCGGGATTACGCTACGATTGATTTCTGTGGCAAGTACCAAGATCAATACGCCAATGATTTACTCCTTTGAACTTTCATCCAAGGACAAAAAGATTGGTTTTCAACCAGGAGACTTTGCAGTTCTTCAATCCGGGCGCTCGCTACCTATTGAAAATATCTATATCGAACGCCTTTCTTTGGACAAGGGCCAGCGACTTTTTGGAATGATTCATGTTAAGCGCGAGCACCTGCGCCGTGGATACAAGAGCACACTCCAATTCAAAACGGAGTCCATCAAGGGAGGAATTCAAATTTCGGCGCCATCAATTTGAGGGAGAAAAAATGAAATTACCAAAAGTGGACGAATATTTTTTAACCAGAGACGCTCCGGTCGGGAAATATCGCCGCCTTGATACTACTAAGATCAGAAATTGGCTCCTCGGGATCGGTGCTATTACCCTCATCGCCGTTCTCTTCACTGGAAACGGAGAGCCAGAAACCCCTCCTGCGGCAACCACGGTGGACAGCAATACCAGCGTTTCTCAAGGAATGAGCCAATCCTCAGCCACATACTCCGGAGACGGAAATTTTTATTTGTCGAATGTCTCTGGGCATTCGCTTGGCGGTCGTGTTGGTGCTGGTCGGCAACTCACCGCCAGCCAGGTCGTCAAGCCCCAAGGAAATAGCATCGGCGTGGGCCTTCCCTCTGGAACCACAATTCCGGCGCGACTTGCTAACCGTATTGTCACTTCTGATAGCCGAGGCCCCGTCGTGGCGATTATCACCTCGGAGGTTTCGTCTCAACTAGGATTTGCCATACCGGTAGGCACTAAGGCACTTGGTAACGCACAAACCGAATACGGATCAGAGAGAGTTCAGGTGGCATTCCACACTCTGGTATTTGAAAATGGTACGGAACAGCCATTTTCTGCCGTGGCAGTAATGCCGGATGGCTCTAGTGGCATTGCGGGCGAATACCACTCCCAGATTTTCAAGCGAGAATCAGGACGCTTCCTTGGACATTTTATCTCAGGATTTGCTGATGGCTTTAAGGACCGTGAGCAAGGAAATGGCGCTCCCTTTGAACCTGGGAATCTAAAAAATGCGGCACTGAACGGTCTCTCTGAGTCAGCCTCGGAACATGCAAAAACCCAAGCCGAAGAAATGAAAAACGTCACCCCCTATGTCACGGTCGAACCCGGAACGCCCTTTCTTGTATTCCTTGAGAAGGGAATGAGCTTATGAATAAAAAACCATTGGAGCGGGGCGACCTCGCCCTCATCTTTGCATTCATCGGAATACCTGTTTCACTCTTTGTGTTCCGCTACACCATGCGCGTATTGGAATTTATAACCCGCTACTGGAACTCTCCGGAATCGACCAGGCACCTCTGGATCGCCTGTGGTACGGGATTCTTGTTCGTGATTTATCGAATATGCATTCGCTGGAATCGTCACCTCGAAGAAGTGACTGCCGCTGTCAGAAAGAATGATGGAGCAATATTTCTTGGGCATAGCAGTTCCCAAGAAGCGCTTCACCTCACAACCGATTTGCGCACCAGGCACACTCAAGTGATCGGCACCACCAGTTGCGGGAAATCCGAGTCCGTCATTCTTCCATGGGCCATACAGGACATTCAAAACGGCGGTGGACTTATTATCATTGACGGTAAAGCGGATAAATCTTTTCTCGATAAAATCTATGCCTATGCCGTTGATGCTGACCGCGCCAGCGACTTTCGCTTATTTTCATTGTCGAATCCAGAAGAGTCCTGCTCATTCAATCCCCTGGCTGTAGGCTCTGTTCAAGAAGTAACTGAAAGAGTCTTTTCAAGCTTTCAATTCGATAATGAGTATTTTGAGAGTGTTCAGTTTCGAATTTTTCGCGACGTAATCGCCATCATTAAGGATCAAAACATCGTTCCCACCTTTTTTCACATAAACCTCTTGCTAACCAACAAAGACGCCTTGGAAAGATGGATTGAGGCCAGTCGCAACGAACCACTGAAGGCCAACCTCACCGCATTCAATAATCTCTCGGCAAAGGACCGCGACGAGAGGTCAAGCGGCCTGGTAACGAAACTCAGTCACTTTTGCGCAGACGAGATTTCGCCGCTGTTCAACACGCCTCAACCCCATATCGACCTGAGCCTTGCTCTAAAGCACAAATGGATTTGTTACTTTCAGCTTCCAACAATGTACTACCAATTTTTAGGCGCTTCGACTGGCAAGCTGGTCTTGCAGTGCCTACAAAATGCCGTGGCGAAGCGACATAACGAAGGCGGAAAGAATGCGAGCTTCATCTCAGTATATCTCGACGACTTTCAAGATTATATCTACGAAGGATTCGAGGCTCTGCTCAACAAATCTCGGTCAGCAAATGTCGGCATGGTGTTTTCGCATCAGGCCCTTGGTGATCTCGATAAGGTAAGCCCTGCTTTTCGAAACGTCGTGACTACGAATACGAACATTAAGATCGTCATGCGGAATAACGATCCAGAAACGGCGGAGTTCTTTGCAAATTCATTCGGTACCACGACCTCATCGAAAGAAACTGAACGTGTTTCACGCGGAATTCTTGGCTCTACTAAGACAGGAGAACTTTCCGTAAGGGCTGTGGAGGAATACCTCTTTCATCCAAACGTCATCAAGTCTGAGTTAAGAACTGGTGAAGCCCTTGTTTCTATCCCTTACTTTGAAGGCGTAAAGACCAGAAGAGTTAGATTCACGCCGCTTCCTGATAAAAACGCCAAGCATTTGCCTTGTATCCCCAAGGGGAATATCGACCAGAAAACCCTACTGAATCCTCCAGGACGACACGACAAAACCGAAGTCAACCGAGTGGTACTAAACTAAGCCGCATCGGTTGCAGGAGGAAATAATGGGATCAAAGATCAAATTTCTAATTTCTATTTTCATTGGCTTGACACTCGCAGGATGCGCGACCGGAACGAAATCCGTTCTATTCGGAGTAGGAAGTGGGGCCGCTGCCGGAGCGGGCATCGGAGCCCTCGTCGACCCAGGCCCAAAGGGTCAAGGACGAATCAAGAATGCCTACATTGGAGCAGCCGCTGGGGCTGTCCTCGGTGGAGCTGCTGGATACTTGCTCCATGAAAACGCAGAAGCCAAGCAATCAGCTGCTTATGAAAAAGGAAAGAGCGAGGGGATTTCCAGAGCTGCCAAGGCAAGCTCTGATGGGCAACCACCAAATCTGATTCCACCCAAAGTGGAGGTCAGATTCGTGGATGACCAAATCAAAGGAAACATTTTTATTCCGGCGCATTTCGAATATGTCATCCTTGAACCGGCACATTGGAGTAACTGAGAATGTTCAACAACAGCGGCGCTCTTAGATCCGCGCTACCATCACTCTGTGCAATTGACATGGAAATTGTCCGGTATCTGGCCTTAAACAGGTTTGGCAAACAAGCGGATCTTTTCGCATCTATCAATGGAATCACACCGTCGTACAATCTGCCTCGGACGATTCGGCGATTAAAAAACTACGGGCTCATCGAGCCCTTGTTGGGCGACTCCAATGTTCATTTGGGTTACAGGTTAACCAAAAAGGGATTGCTCTTTGCTAACAAAAGGCTCCTGATCCCAGAAGTCACTTTGAAATCAAGGCCGGCCTTTCGTTCGCAATACGATCATGACCGCATCGTCAATGAGGCTCGCCGCATTCTCTGTGGATCTCAAGCTGTAAGTGATTTTGTGACAGAAGCTGAACTCCGTGCTGATCTTGGGCGACGCTGGAATAGTGCTCCGTCAGGCGGCGATCGGGATTGGAAAGTTCCCGACGCAATTTTTAAATTGACGACAAAGCGAGGTGCTCTGCGGATTGGCTTAGAGGTAGAACTTTCGCAAAAGGCAAAGGCTCGTTACGAAAAAATCCTGAAGGCCGTACTAATCTCGCGTCAGTTTGAAATCGTCTTTTTTCTCTGCAAAAACGAACGGCTGCTTCAACTCATTCGGCGGGAGGTAGATGAAGTAAGAGCGAAGAACGCCACTGTCAAACTCTCCCAGCGGAGCAATGGAATCTATTTCACTACCTTGGATGCGCTCCGAACATTGAAGAACGATGCTCCGTGGTCCGGCGAAGAAAACCGATTCACAATCCGCGAAATTGAGGCGAGCTTAAGCAAGAAATGACACCTAAGAAGCAAACCTCGCGTGTCAGTGGGGGTGACACTTCAATTTCAGTGCAGCGAATTTTAAATTAGCGTCAAGTTCATGAAATCACAAAACCTTCCGCTCCCGCCCGCGCCTTGACTGTCCCCCTGATCGTTCCTGACCACTCCCCCTCTACGATGGAAAGTGGTCAGGAACTGGTGTCCAACCAAAACACGGGCGGGAGCGGAAAAATGAAAATTCAATGAATATATACAACAAATCAAAAGACAGAAGAGGAAGAGGGAATGAAATACGAAAACGAAAACAGACGGAACGAGATCAACGAGGCAACGGCGGAAATCCTAAGAGCGGTGGCATGGGTAATCCCGGTCATCGGGATGATCTACGCGGCGGGACTTTTTGTAAGCCAGGCGCTCTCATCACCGTTTGAAATTTCTTGTCGCAGCAACATGCGGCAGGAATACAACCGGCCAGGTCATGCTGATCGCCTCGAAGAACCTGTTCAAAAAATCGTGCGATAACCGATGCGGGGCCAGACTTGGCCCCGCTCCTTTTGGCAGGTCGAATCCGTCACGGCTTACAGATTTGGCCGCTCGGTATTTCAGCAGGAGTCATCCCAATTGAGGGACAAATTTCCTGGTTATATCAAGAACGACAAGGTTCTTTTCCGAATTTGGATCTGTTTTTAGGGTAAAGAATATTTGCAAGTCATCCTGACGAAATGAAAAGACATCCTCTCCCACTTTGACAACATCACTAAGCATAGCCGCGATTCGCGGAAATCTTTGATGAGCCACCTTTTCAAGCCTTTTCAGCAAAAGGTTCTTTTCGTCAGGATGCAGCTCTTCAAGTTTTGCCACCGCTTGTTTAGAAAATAGAATTTTCATCGCATCAACTCCTCAAGGGAGACGAGTTCCTCTTTTGTCCGGGCATTGGATATTAATATCTCTACCTTTTTAGCATAAGCCTCTAAGTTGTGTTTTCTTACGTAGTCTCTCAGCTCACGCTGGCCAGCAATTTCTTGTGAAAGACTGAATTCATTTTTATAAAGCAGCACTAAGAAAACAGCCAAAGCCAAGACGCCAACTAAAAACCATTTGAAGGACTCAGCCCTCAATAAGTTGGCCCAGGCAAAACTACCAGCCGGGTCGATTTTCTTCGCTTCATCATAAAGCTGACTCGATAGAATGGACATTCCTACGTTCGAGACAAGAACCGTCATAACCTTTCCGGGCGGACTCCAGAAGCCTGCCTTAATGGCGGACCATATTTCTTTCGACGCCATTATTCCTCCACCAAATCCCTGACCCGGCAGTTCAAGGCCTTTGCCCAATCTTCAAGAGTCGATAGCTTTGGGTCGTAGCCTTCGCGGAAATAGCGAAACACGGCGGAATAATCCTTGCCGATCCGTTTCGCAAACTGCCGCTTTGATAGGCCCTTCTTTTTCAAGACCTCTGCCAGTATCAATTTCGCCATGCTGCAATTCTATGTATTGAGTGCCATTAAAGCCATCCTGACATTTTTTATATGGACTGTAACTTTTTACAGGGGTATATTCAAGGTACTCCGAAGAAGAACCGGAGATAGGTATGAATAAGAATGAAATTGCCAAGGTGACAATCTCTTACGAGGCGGACAACGCGCTGAATCGGATGCTTGGTGAGGTTAATAAGGACTTCACGGGGGGCCGGATTACGAAACACCAACTATTATCGTGGTTCGTGACCTCACAAGACGGCGCCCCCTTTCAGCGAGCCATTGAAAAGGTACAGCGCGAATACTTTGACCACGTTGCACACATGGAGAATTTAATTAAACGAATCAAAAAGGCTCGTAAGCAAGGGATTCCGGACGAAGAGGCCGAGCGCCTACTTCGCAATCTGAACGAGTCGCCAAAGCAGCGCAATCAAGCAAACAAGGAATTAAATGAATAACGAAATCAAAATTGTCATGGGAGGAATTCAATGGGACGATCCGAAAAGATCGATCTCCATGCAATTCCAGTTCAATTCATTGCTGGCCACGACTCAAAAGAGCAATTCGATCCTATTATACAAATCTATCTCCGCGCCCTTAATGAACTCGGGTATGGCCGAAATCGACGAAAGAACCGGCAGAGAGTTTGGACAAAAGCTGCAACAGAAAATGACGAGGTGAAAAATGATGCAAGTTAGAAAAGTAGGAATTTATCTTCGCGTGTCTACCGAAAGGCAGGCACGCGAAGCCGAGGGCAGCTTAAAATCCCAAAAGCAGCGTTTGGAACTCGAAGTCCAGCGAAGAAACGAACACTCTCCGCAAAAGTGGGGAGAAATTGCCAAGGTTTATGTTGAGGAGGGTCGCTCGGGCAAAGACACCAATCGCCCTGAATTTCAAAAAATGGCGGCGGACCTTCGATCCGGGGTTATCGATACGATCATGGTCACCGAACTCTCGCGCCTGAGCCGCTCGGTTACGGACTTCCTGCGGTTCATGGAACAAGTCAATTCGCTCAAGGCCGACTTTATTTGTCCGCAATATGACTTCGACACCACAAGCCCCGCTGGCCGGGTTTTCATCATCATATTGATGGCACTGGCCCAATTTGAACGAGAACTGACAAGTGAAAGAACACGCAATAACTTCCACGCACGCGCTCTACGTGGCCTTTGGAACGGCGGACAGCAGATTTTGGGTTACGATATCGATCCAAGCAACAAAGCCCGCCTTATCGTGAATGAAAGCGAAGCTGCCATTGTTAGCCGCGTCTTCAACACATTTCTGAAAGGCAGTAGTGTTCAGACCACCGCTCGCGAACTCAATGCCACGGGATTAAAGAATAAAACATTCAGAAATCGACTCGGAGAAGTAAAAGGCGGCAAACCGTTCGACAAAAAGAGCGTCCACAGGATTTTGACGAATCTCACGTACATCGGGAAAAAAGAGGTTCAAAAGGAAAACAAAAACAAAGACCAATCGAAGCTCAAGGAAACCGAACGCTACCAAGTGGTCGATGCCACCTTGTCCTTCCTGACACATAGTTTACATTTTATACCGGAGACATAGTTTACACTTTT
>CAZETK010000003.1:35347-92314 GCA_964515195.1 uncultured Pseudobdellovibrionaceae bacterium | reverse complement strand
ATGATGAAACGAATAAACTATTGTTTATTTTTTATAATCATCCTGGGTTTTTCAAAGGTTTCGTTTTCTCAATATTTCCCATTTTGATTCTTAAAGTCCAAACCTGAAACTTTCACCCAAGTTGAAGGTGGGCGGATGTTTGGCTGTGCTGTTACAATAAAAGGTGATATCTATTGTTGGGGAGATCGCTCGTGGGGAACTTTGGGCGATGGTGACAGCGGCGTTGCCACGACGGGTGAATCGCTGAATATGGGACTTTTTTCCGGCAGTAAGGTTGTAACGGATCTTACTGTGGCCTTCTACAGTGCTTGCGCCCTTCAACAAGGAGGAGCCGCTTATTGTTGGGGTTATGACGATTCTTCCAGTAATGGTTTCGGCGCAGGTTCTACAACGCCGATTCCCAGGCCCGTCGTGACCACGGGGATGACGGGGGCTAAGACTTTCTTGGATCTTAAGCAAAAGCTGTTTCATACATGTGGGGTCTCGACGGACAATAAGCTGTACTGTTGGGGCTACAATGCTGGCAATCAGTTGGGTGAGGGCACGACAACAACACGAATGGAACCCTATCCAGTTGATGTTTCAGCTCTTCCGGCAGGTGAGCGTACGTTTGTGCAGGCGACCGTAGGATATACTAATTTTAGTTGTGGTCTCAATAGCAATGGCAAAGCTTATTGCTGGGGTACTAATACAGCTGGATATTTAGGCACTGGTAACACGACAAAATACGTGACTCCGCAGGCTGTGGACGTAAGTGGAATCACCGGAGACTCAAGGTTCACTGAAATCATTTCGGGGGGCTATCACTCTTGCGCACGCACTGTCGATGAGAGGACATTTTGTTGGGGACCTGGAGCCAATGGTCGTCTTGGGAACAACTCGACGGCGGATGCGCTTTCTCCTGTTTCTCCGGACACTTCAGGCATAGCGGGATTCGTCAAGTTCACCAAGCTAACGCTTGGTTTGCGTCACACTTGTGGCATCACGCAGGCCGGTGTCGCTTATTGCTGGGGTAAAGGAACCAACGGTGCTCTTGGCAATAACGACACAGCAGATAGTTTAGTTCCAGTTGCCGTTGACACGTCCACAATTAGTGGTGCTAAAACATTTCGTGAAATTCAGGCGGGAGAACAGTTTACCTGTGGGATCACCACCGATCATGTCATCTACTGTTGGGGACTCAATAGTTACTCACAATTAGGTGATGGCGGGACCACTGAGCAGCTTCGCCCCGTAGTCAGTACTAATACCGGGATCACCAACATTGCCAATGTGACAAAATTATCCTTAGGATTGGGAACTTCATGTGCTTTAAGCAATGATGGCAGCGTAAAGTGCTGGGGCGATGGAACGGCTGGGCAGATGGGAAGCTCTCCGACTTTCTACGGTCCTGTTAAGGTTGATAAAAGCTTAATGACTGGCACAAAAACTTTTACCAAAGTTGCGGCTGGGGCTTACCACGCTTGCGGCTTAACAAACGATAAAAAGATGTATTGCTGGGGAGCTAATATTTACGGAGCGATGGGTACTAATACAACGGATAATACCTACTGGAAGCCAACGCTCATGCCAACCGCGCACATCCCTGGCAACAAAAACATCATTGATTTAGCATTGGGCTATCAGCACACCTGTGCCTTGATGGAAGATCAGCAGATATATTGCACGGGGTGGAATGCCGATGGGCAGCTTGGTGATGGGACTTCAACAGATAATTTGGTTTTGACTGCAATTGATACTTCCACAATTACTGGCGATAAGAATGCTAAAAAAATTTCAGCCGGTTGGTTTCATACTTGTGCGATTATGGCAGATGAAGATGCCTACTGTTGGGGTTGGAATAACAACGGACAGTTGGGCACTGGTGGAGGTACAACCAATAAGCCGGCAAAAGTGCTAACAGCTAGTATTACAGGCAGTAAGATTTTCAGCTCAATAAGAGGAGGACGCCTTCAGACCTGCGCTCTTATGAGCGATGGTGACATTTATTGTTTTGGATACAATAGTGATGGGCGCCTCGGCGTCGGGGATAATACAGGCAGAACGACACCCACAAAATTTCTAACTACAAACGTGACGGGATCGAAGGTTTTTACAAGTATGTCCACCAGCGAAGCCCATACTTGTGCGCGTACCACTGACTCGGTTATTTATTGCACGGGATATGGGCCCAACGGGCAGCTTGCGAATGGCTCGACAACCAATCAAAATACTCCGGTATTGGCAAGTAGTCTTGCCAGCACTGGGACGACCGCGGCTTCGGTAACAACATCGGTAAGTCACACGACTTATTTTCTTAGCCCTGATGGAAAGGTCTTCGGCGCGGGCTGGGGCCGCCATGGCCAATTAGGAGTGGCCCCCCGTCATGACTCATCTGTTTTTATCCAGCTGAGGAAGTGATGCGCCCGAGTTAGCTCCTTTTTTCAAAATAGATAATGTGGAGCTTTGACCGATCCTTACAGAAGGCGGCGATAATCAATACCAAATTCCTGTTCGATTTTTTTTGCTAACGCTTTTCCGATCGAGCGCTTCCCTTTTTCAATTTTAGAAACGTCTGACTGATCGATACCAAGCCGCTCCGCAACCTCAGTTTGAGTCAGATTGTTCTTTGATCGAATGCCACGAAAAATAATCCCAACACGCTTTGCGGGGTTGTTAAGATCAGGAAAAATTTCTGAGGCTGGAACAAAATCTTTGTCATCGGGGCTTCCAACCCTTGTGTGCAAACCATGCAAGAATTTTACAAGCCCGCGGCCAGCTTCAAGTGGCAGTTTGAACGTCATCGTTACTTTTCCTTGCTTAATTGTGATTTCAGTATGGCGCATCTTTGCGGCTCCCGACATAAGTCACCTCTATGATCTTTAACTTTTTATCCCCTTCAGCCCAGACAACCACATAGCTATAATTTAAATGGCAATGATGACTTCCATCTGTCAACTTAGAGTAGTTGGGCCAGTCACCACGAACAGGACCAGTGTCCTCAAGATCGGCTATTAATGCTAGCAAGTCCTCTTGTACATTGACCGGAAGTCGCTTAAACCCTTTAACAACCTTCTTTTTAAGATTAACTGACCAACTCAATCCCTAGCTCTCATTCTATGGCATTTTATTCCATATTTCAACATTAAGGGATAAAAACACCATAAAAATAGTGTTTCTATCTAGGTTGGATATTCGCAATAAGAAAGCCGCTCTGGTGCCGAAATAAAGGCGCTTTGGCTCGAGATCCAATCCGGTTTCTGTTTCATACTGAGATTGGATGCTCATTAAAAGTTCGACTAAAAACTAAAGTTTTTTGCCAAGCTCGCCGAAAGTCTAGGTATGGCGTCGCAAGAATCCCTGGTCAAAAATAATAGGGGAACTTGTTAACGAGGTTCGAAACTCAGATGCCGTCAAATAGGAGGACGTGTGGTGAGACATAACCGAAGACTGCATATTTTGGAAATTTACAATCGAACCGAAAGGGGTCCCCCGAAATAAACGATGGCCTGAATTCAACATTCTTCGGAAAAATTAAAAGCGCCCCTTTGGGGCGCTTTCGTTTTAAACGCTTGTTACTTTAAACATCGTCCTTTGACGCATTTATCAGGGCAACGCTCAACTTTTTCGATCAGTTGATCCGCACCACAAGAAAACTCCAGGACCTCGCTTTCGCTTTTGCAACGGTCGTGTTCCTTAATCAGTTGATTAAAGCAATCGTCTTGAAGGCAGTGTTCTCCTCCCAAGGAGTAAACAACTTTTCCCGCTTTAAAAATATTGTGACCCCCATCAGAATCCTGACATTGAAAAGGGGTTGACCAGGCCAAGAGGGGAGTCATCAGGAATAATAGAATGAATCGATTCATCGTGTGACCTCGCATCGATAGGATTTGGTAACCCGTGCCTGTGTTGACCACTTTGCACTTTTACGAGGAGGGCCGCATCTAATTAACAGAGCGACATCCACATGACAGCCGTCATTGACTTCTCTATGAGTTGTCATCTGAATAACGGAGGAATAGGTACAAGGGGAAGGACATTCTTGGGCTTCAAGCTCTTCCCCGAATTTATTTTTCGCCATCACAACCTCTTGCGCGTATTCTTTCGCTTGGGAAACGCAAGTTTCCAATGGTGCCGGGAGTTTGAAACTTTTAAGAAGATGTCCTGTTGAGGTTGATTGGCTGACGCTGTGTCTGTCTAAAAGAGATTTATCTCCCACAACAATGGTTTCAAATTTTTTCTTTGAGCATTCCGAGGACTCTTCCCACTCTGTTGGCTGAGTTTCGATTTCCACAATAGAAGCTGATTTTTGCGCGCAGCCTTCTGGGCAATCTGCCTCAGAGCTTAAAAATTTCTCTTGCGCCAGGCTGATATCTTTATAAAGCTTGTTCATAGTTCCCATGGCACTGAAGATCCCATAAGAAACTTTGGGAAACTCTTGTTTTTCAGACTTGGCCTTGCTCTGGTTGCAGTGGATATTAGCCTCGGCATTCACTTGATCGCATATCTCACTGATATTTTTTTGAAGGGTGGGTGCGGGATTTTCGCACTTTAAGCCCGCGACGGCAGATAAATTAAAAAATAACAAGAATGATAGAATCATAGTTATCCTGGCATTTCAAAAACGATTAAAGAATTCTCTGATATAGATCCTTTCGGAAACTATTTGGTTTTTATTTAAATGCCTGGACTTTTGTCAGAGCCTTAGATGGCCAGGTACCCTTGAACAAGTAGCTGAAGCGGCCAGCTAGTGGTTTCAAGAGTACTTTTTACCTGCTGTAAAGCCCCCTTACGTGAAAGCGCCAGGGCCTTGAGGCTCATGGTGTTCGTGTCGTGAGATCCGTGATAAGGCTTCCTTGGCATGTACGGGATCTGATTTTGGTTCAGAGATGTCTCCCAATGAGACAATTCCGACTAGGCGCTTTTGTCGATTTAAAACGGGTAAACGCCGAACTTGGTTGTCACCCATGTTTCTGGCGACATCCTCCGTGGACTCATCCTCGTAGCAGTACAGAACTTTATCTGACATGACTTCTCGAACCTTAGTTTGCTTTGGGTCTTTGCCCTCGGCAACGGCTCGGGTGGTAATATCGCGGTCTGTAATGATGCCTATTAGGCGATCATTTTCTCCCACTGGCAAGGCTCCAAAATCTCCTCGCGTCATCATACGGGCTGCTAGTTGAAGGGACATTCTGGGGTCCGCAATTTCCACATCCGTGGACATACAATCTTTGACAAGCATAGTTTACCTCCTGCTGAATAAGTGAGAAATCCATCTCAATTTGATACAGTGCTGTTCGCGCCCATTAACTTTCGTTTTTTCCCTTTAGAGAATTTGAACTAAAGCAATTTAAAATCATTCTTTGATTAAGCATCATGCGTGCCAGAGCCCGTCGATCTTTTAGCCAAATTAAAAGTTCGACAACCAATTTTGTAGCATTGTGAAATAATGAAGCCGTCAACGCCAACACCTATTAGATAAGCTAATTACCGAAATTGGTTTCGCTTTTGCTATTTACTCTCATATTCAACTCAGTTGGGGGGAACCGTGAAAATACTGATTATGCTTTTGACAGTCTTTGGGGTTACGATCAACGTGGCTGACGCGGGTCCCAAAAAGCGTGTTCGTGGGGAAGCTTTCGTTGCCGTGGCTGATGATCTTCATGGTCATAAAAGTGAAATGCACTATATGATCAAAGAAAAACAGTCTCAGAAGTACTTAAAAGTAAAATTTCGTGGAAAGCATGCTCCTGACTGGTTCAAAAACGGCCTTGAGGTTGAAGTAGAAGGTGAAGAGTCTGCCTCTGGTGACATGGAATTAGTGGTTGATATCGGGTCAACTGTTACGTCCGATATGACGACAGTGAATCGCCTTTATACAACGGATAACCGTTCAGTCTTAACTTTATTAGTTACAATGAATGACGGCAGTCCCTACCTTTCCAAAGATACTGTTGCCAAGTATATGTTCGGCTCAACAGCTTCGGTAGCTCATTTATATTTGGATTCTACAGCCGGAAAAGTCACATTTGATGGTGACCCTGACCGAGATGGAAATCTGGACATTTATAGTGTTAAAATTGATGCTCAAGCCTCTGGAAATTGCTCCTATACTACATGGGGAAGTTTAGCGGAGCAACAAGCTAAATCTTTAGGTGTTGATCTGACAAAGTATAAACACTTTCTTTTTGTCCTTCCGAGTGCGACAGGTTGCAGTTGGGGTGGAATTGCTAACCTCAGCGGTCCACGTGCGTGGGTGCGCGCTGGCGGTATGGGAGTTTTTGCTCATGAGCTGGGACATAATCTCGGCATGCACCACGCTTCTACAGATACAAACAATGATGGAACGATTGATTCAGAATACGGTGACTACTCATGCCCTATGGGTTACGCAGTTACTCGCTATTTAAATGCCCCTCATATGTACCAGATGGGCGTTTTCAGTGCGTTTCCAAAACAGATTGCGAACGCTACAGCAGGGACTCACTCTATATCAGCTTTGGGCTTAGATCCAACAGTGGCGAAGAGCCCTCAGATTTTCAGGCTAGCAAAGACAGATACGAATCAATATTATTTTATCTCAATGAGAGCGCCGTACGGCTATGATAAGGGACTTTCGACAACATACCTGCGTGGACTTTCTATTCATAAGGCATCATCAACCGGATCAGGACGCACCATGTTCGTGAAATCGTTGGCCCCTGGTGAGACCTTCACCGATGCTGCCAATGGAATTTCTATCACGGCTTTAGATAAGTCCACAGATCTGACATCGATGAATTTTACCGTAAACGCTGTCTGCGGAGTAGGTCAGCCCTCTTTAACACTTAGTAATACTAAAATAGGGGGACGAACAGGAGATGCTTCTAGCCTGTCTTGGACTTTAACCAACAATGATAATGCTAACTGCCCCGCTACAACTTTCACATTGTCAGCCTCTTCAGCAGCAGGCGTGACCAGTGTCCTTTCAAAAGCCAATGTGACTTTAGATGCGGGCGCTTCTACTTCTGGAACTTTGACTCTTTCAAGCTCAAATTCCAGTGGAACCTTTAGCATGAGTTTAAAAGCTGAAGATACAGACGGAAGAACTCCAACGCATACAGCCGTTTCAGCAGCGTTTACTTATTATATTGATAACGTCGCTCCCACAGCAGTCACGAATTTGGCTTCGAGTATCTCGAAGGATAAAGTCACTTTAACTTGGTCGGCTGCGTCCGACTCGTTATCTGGAGTCGCCCATTACGTTGTTTTTCAAAATGGTGTTCGATTAGGAACGACCACATCCACATCGTTTACTCACAGTGGAGTAGCTGCAGGCACTTACACCTACAGTGTTCAAGCGGTTGATAATGCCACTAACGTTTCTGCCCTCAGCTCCGTTTCAGTAACGGTCAGCACAACAACAAAAACTAAAGGCGGTGGAAATGGTAAAGGTAAAATCAAAGACACAACCGACTCAGGAGGCGGTGGAAACAACGGTAAAGGCAATAAAAAGTTAAAGTAATTAATTGAATCAAATTTCTATCGTAATTACTAATGCCTCCGTTTTATCGGGGGCATTAGCTTTTTGGGCTTGTCAAAAATCAGTTTCCACTTATTAATTTTTGGATTACGTGTTTTCTTCACCCACCGATATGCTTGTGCTAGGTTAGAGAACATGGCGTGATTAAACGGAGCTCAAAAGGTGCTTGATTCTAAGACAGTAGTTCAAAAATTTTATCAAGGTCTAAGTTCTCAGCAAGCTTCAGACCTCCTGATACAGTTTGGCCGAAATCAAATTCAAAAAGAAAAGACTCGGCCAGTCTGGTTTCTTTTTGTTGAACAATTTAAAAGTCCTTTGGTCCTAATTCTGATCTTTGCGTGCATTATTTCGTGGCTTTTGGGTGAAAATCTTGAAGCGGCTGCGATCGGGATTATTGTTCTTTTAAATGCGGCTATTGGATTCTTTCAAGAATACCGCGCAGAGAACGCCATCGCCGCTCTTCAGGAGATGACTTCCCCCCGGGCTAAAGTGATTCGTGATGGACGTCAAACCGTCATTTCTGCCCACGATCTTGTGCCGGGCGATATTCTTTTGTTAGAAGCAGGTGATGTGATTGGGGCGGATGCGGAAATTCTTGCGGCGGCCCGCTTGCAAGTAAATGAAGCGGCCATAACAGGGGAAAGCCTTCCCGTTTTAAAAGAGGTCGGTCGAAAAGAAAGTAATCAAAATTTCGCTGAAAGAACAAGCTCTGTTTTTATGGGGACCTCCGTTACAACGGGGACGGCAACGACCCGCGTGACCGCCACAGGAATGCCCACAGAACTAGGTCATATCGCCCACTTGATTTCCACAGCACAGACCGAAACGACTCCTCTGCAGCGACAACTGGCCATCGTCGGTCGCTCGTTGCTTATTATTTGCATATTAGTCGTTGTTTTAATCGCCATTCTTAGCTTTGCGAGAGGAATGTCATGGATCGAGGTTATGATATTCTCCCTTTCACTTGCCGTGGCTGCTGTTCCTGAGGGTCTGCCCGCGATTGTAACAGTGGCTCTTGCCTTAGGCGTTCAAAGAATGGCGGGCCGGAATGCATTGGTGCGAAAGCTTCCCAGTGTGGAAACCTTGGGAAGTGTTTCAGTCATTTGTACGGATAAGACTGGTACGCTTACAACAGGGAATATGCGTGTTCGTGAACTATGGGGAGAAGATCACGATGCTCTTCTGTATGCGGCAACGGCTTGCTGTGATGCGGAGCTGGCTGATGATGCGGACTCCGGCATGGGTGACCCCACGGAAATTGCGATCTTAATTTCCGCAGCGGAGCGAGGCCTTCATAAGGAGAACTTGGAAGATCAAAACCCGCGCGTGTCTGTCGAGCCGTTTGACCCTGACCGTAAACGAATGTCCATTTATAGAAGCGACGGAGTTAATTATGTAAAGGGAGCTATCGAGGCCCTGGCTCCTCTAAGCTCTGACGATCCTCAAAAGATCGAAAGAACCTTGAAGGCGGCGTCGGATATGTCTTCACGCGGGCTTCGTGTTATAGCCGTAGGGGTCGCACATCAAGCCCAAGAGAACGATATCAGTCTTGTCGGCTTAATTGCGATTGCGGATCCTCCACGGACCGAGGCCATGCAGGCTATAGAAGAAGCTAAGAAGGCAGGAATCATTCCGATCATGATTACGGGCGATCATCCCCAGACGGCCATTGCCATTGCTAAGGAACTTAAGTTGGTGGCAGAGCAAGATGATATTGATACTCGCGTGTATGCTAGGGCTACTCCAGAGGATAAGCTCAATCTGATACGACATTGGAAAGCTCAAGGTGCAGTGGTTGCAATGACGGGAGACGGAGTCAACGATGCCCCCGCGCTCCGGGAGGCCCATATAGGTATCGCGATGGGAAAAACGGGAACCGAAGTGACGCGACAAGCGGCTGATCTTATTTTGGCCGATGATAATTTTGCGACAATTGTGGCGGCTGTGCGCGAAGGACGCAATCTGTTTCAAAATATCAGAAAGGCTGTAATTTATTTGCTTATCGGGAATTTGGGTGAAATTCTTTTAGTCGCGGGTGCGATCCTTTTAGGTTTGCCCCTTCCGCTTCTGGCGGCGCATCTGCTTTGGATCAACCTGGTTACAGACGCATTTCCGGCATTAACCCTGATAGCAGATCCAGTTTCTCCCGGTGTTATGGAGCGGCCACCACGTAAGGTTTCTGAACCTATCATAGGTAAGCCCGAGTGGATACAAATAGTTGGAACCGGTTTGTTAGAAGCGGTCATTTCATTGACTCTATTTTGGTATTGGCTTCACGAACATGATGAGATTTATAGCCGGAGTTTGATTTTCAGCACCCTCGTTTTTAGTCAGCTTTTCCGTTCGTTCGGGGCGCGGTCTCGAACTAGAACATTCTGGCAAGTCGGTGCTTTTAGCAATCTATGGTTACTCGCCATTGTAGCCGGTACGGCCGCATTGCAGTTGAGTCTTTACTATATTCCGCTCGCTCAGGATGTGTTTGGGCTGCAACCCCTGGTGATGACAGATTTCTTCATTATTATTCCACTAGCACTGATCCCAATTACGTTGATCGAAATGAAGAAAATTATAAAGAGCCTATCTCGCTAGTCTCTGACAACTTGTATAAGAGTTACTTCTCTTCTGTCGTGCTGATGAAGAGTGCTAAGACAAGTTCTTAGAAAAAACGGTAAAAAATTCGCGCTCGAGAGACTCTTGGACTTCAGGATGGGACACGCTGATCAGAGCCTTCGCGCGTTCGCGGATAGTCTTTCCGTACAGGTGAGCGATACCATACTCCGTGACTACATAATGAACGTGAGCGCGGGTGGTGACCACACCGGCACCGGGTTGGAGGGTCGAGACAATCTTCGAGCGGCCCTTCTTCGTGCGACTGGAAATGGCGATAATGGGTTTACCGCCCTCAGACAAGGCAGCACCTCTCATGAAGTCCATCTGTCCCCCAACGCCGGAAATAATTCTGTGGCCCACCGAATCGGCGCAAATCTGGCCAGTGAGGTCGATTTCTACAGCCGAGTTGATCGCCACAACTTTCGGATTTTGAGCAATCAACGTGGGGTTGTTAACCCGGTCCATTTCCATTTGAAGAATGGAAGGATTATCATTTACGAATTCATAAAGCTTTTGGCTGCCCACCAAAAATCCCGATAAGCTTTTACCGCGGTGATTTTTTTTATTGGCATTGGTCACAACTCCGGATTGGATCAAGGCCAAAGTGCCATCTGACCACATCTCAGTGTGAATGCCTAGGTTCTTACGATCAACAAGCTGGCGAGTGACCGCGTCTGGGATAGAGCCGATGCCCATTTGTAATGTAGAGCCGTCTTCAATGAGTTCAGCGATATGTCTTGCAATAGCCTTTTCTGTATCGCTTGGATGGGGGATGCGGGCTTCTGGTAAGGGCTCATCCACATCCACCAACGCATCAAACATATCGATATGGACTAAACCGTCTCCCTGGATTCGAGGCATGCGGGGATTAACCTGGGCGATTAAGATATCCGCTGATTCTGCTGCGGCTTTCGCGACATCCACACTGACACCCAAACTGCTATAGCCAAAACGATCTGGCGGTGAAATATGAAGCAAGGCCACATCCAGGGGGCAGCGTTTAGTTCGGAACAAGCCCGGAATTTCCGATAAAAAACAGGGCAGATAATCAATCCGGTCATAATCGACATAAGGTCGTACGTTATGTCCGACAAAAAGATTGATCACACGAAAGAAGTCTTTATAGGCGGGCTCGGCGTAGGCTGCGCGACCCTCTGTATGAAGGTGAATCAGTGTCGACCCTTTAAGACGATCGGATTGCTGTAGGATTTCACCAATCAGGATGTGCGGGACGGCTGCGCCACCGTGAACGAAAATACGGGAGGCGCCGGGAATAAGATTGATTGCTTCGCTAAGACTTTTTCTTGGATAATTCACGTTTTATAAAACCTTATTTTTTAATTCGCTCGACTTCCTCAACGGTGACATCGCCACCCTTGTTGCCAAAGCTATTACGAATATAAGTGACGACGCTGGCGATGTCAGAGTCAGATAGTCCTAGCCCTGGCATAACGCTATCGTATTTTTCACCATTAACAGTGATGGGACCTTGAAGGCCAAACTTCACAACTCGAATGGCGCGCGCTTTGTCAGCCATTAAGTAATCCGAGTTGGCGATAGGCGGGAATGCATTCGGCACACCTTGGCCATTGACTTGGTGGCAGGCTGCGCAGTTCGCTTTATAGACAATTTCGCCCGCCGTCATCCTTTCTTCAAAGTTGGCGGGTTCGGCGGCATCTTTATGTTCCATGGAAATAGGTCGCAGAGCTTGACCTTCCGGCAAGTAAATCGCGTCTACGGTTTTGCCTGTGTAAATGCGGTGATTTTCATCACCCTGCACAGCTAACATTCCCAATGCCCCTTTATTGAAGGCGCGAAATAGGGAGTGGTCCACCAAGATAAAGTTCCCGGGGACATCAACACGAAATTCCACCATGGCGGCTCCGCCGGCAGGAACGACAGTGGTTTGGACGTTTGATTGGTTCCGCAACAAGCCACCCTCACCATAGACGTGGTCAAAAATTTCTCCAATGATATGGAAAGAAGAAATCAAATTGGGGCCGCCATTTCCAATGAAAAGTCGGACCTTTTCGCCCACACTGGCTTTGAGGGCCTTATCCCCGATAAGGGCGTCAACGGCACCATTAAAAACCACATAGTCAGGGTTTTCCGCAATGGCCTTATCCATTTCAAAAGCTTGAAGACCACGCTGACCATATCGACCAGTGGTATAGAATTCTCCTTGGACCACATAATATTCTTTATCAACCTCGGGAAGACCTTCTGCGGGTTCAACAAGAATCAACCCGTACATACCGTTGGCCACGTGCATGCCAACCGGGGCGGTTGCACAGTGGTAAATGTAGAGACCTGGATTGAGAGCCCGAAACGAAAATGTGGATTTATGCCCGGGAGCCGTGAAGGATCCTTCCGCGCCACCGCCTTGGCCGGTCACGGCGTGGAGGTCGATATTATGGGGAAGCTTATTTGAAGGATGATTGGCCAATGTAAAATCCACATAATCGCCTTCGCGAATCCTTAACATGGGACCGGGAACAGTTCCCCCGAATGTCCAAAAGGTATATTCAACGCCGCTAGACAATCGTCCTACGGCCTCAACAACTTCCAACTCAATATTAACACGGGCTGGAGAGCGCCGTTTAATGGGGGGAGGTGCCATTGGGGGGGCCACCAAGGCAAGATTTTCGCGGGGTAATTTGTCCAGGTCCGTATTGTCCACGGCGATTTTTTCAGAAGTAAAGGCTGCACCCACTGGAGAGGTCCGCTGGTCACGGAAGCAGGATACAAATGTCAATAATACGGCAAAAGCGGCAGTTACTAGGGCAAAATACCTTGGCATGAGTTCTCCTTTCGAACCTAAGAGGCGATTAGAATCGAGTTAAGGTATTAAATCAACCCGTGTGCCAAGGTAGTGGCGCTCAGCTCCATGGCCCCCCATGTAAGAGTACATATTGGGAAAGTTTGAGTTTGCCAGAAGACGTGGTATAATCAGACTTATGAAGTTTCAGTGTATTCAGTTTCATTATAACTTGAATTTGGACCGCCTCCAGCGTGGGTCCGGCTTGAAACTCATTTCTCGAGGCGGCTGAGGTATATAAGAAACTTCAACCGCCGACCACAAACGACAAAATCTTAATCAATATTGAATAAAAAATTTAAACGAAAGCTAAGATCCCACTCGAATCAAAAAGAAGGAGTTTTGAAATGGAAGAAAACACTAACCTGATCATGACAGAAATGGATTACCAAAAACTTTTAGGCTTGGTCAGACATTCCAATTCCGCCATTTCAGAAATGTTAGAAGAAGAGCTAAGTCGTGCCTCTATAGTCCCTGTCGGCAGCTTGCCAGCGGATGTGGTCTCTATGAATTCCAAAATAAAATTTGTTGATCTAGAAACTGGTAAAGAGTCAGTGGTGACCTTGGTATTCCCTCACGAGGCCAGCGTGGACGAAAATAAGATCTCGGTTATGACTCCCGTTGGAGCCGCCTTGATCGGGTTAAGAGTCGGCCAGACAATTGATTGGACCTTCCCTAATGGTAAGACTAAGGAAATCAAAGTCGTTGAGGTGATTTACCAGCCCGAAGCCGCAGGAGACGAGCCGCACACGCCCCTTAAGCCAAGCTAAAATCCAATATTTAAAATCGGAGAAACGACAAAAAAGCCTTGCTGATGAAAATTCAGCAAGCCGATTTGCAGGCCGTGAAGGTTTTGGGTCCTATTGATCAGACCTATCTGAAGCCCATACACTTCACGCGCTTCGTTGTAGATGCCAACTTGGGCTCCATAGACGGTGGTGTGTGAACTTAAGTTGGCAGAAGCCAATTGCAAGCCCACGACTTTGGATTCAGCCGAGTTATTGTTCCATCCCAATGCAGCCTGGACTCCGTACACACTGGTTTTTTGTTTATTGATATTGGTGATCCCGGCTAGCTGAAAGCCAGTAATAGTGGTGACATTTTCAGTTTTGTTAAAGACGCCCGAGACGGCAGCCCCAATATATCTTTGAGTACTGAAATTCCCGATCAAACCGATGTCCACTCCCGTGAATGCGCGATGTTTCCCCCATAAAAGACTGACCCGCGCCCCCATGACGTCATAGTCATCCGGTGGGAATTGAACAGGATTGACGATTCCCACGGCTAAGGGAGAAACGGCAGCATAGAGAGAAGGACAATGGAAAAGAAAAATGACGGAGAAAAAGGCTATTAATTTTTTCATAATTTAAATCATACTGAGTTTGTCTCGAAAGTAAACGTGATCTTCCACTCGAGTGGTCTATTTGAGAATCCACAAGCTAAAATAGGAACTCTACATTCAATACTGCCGTGATGCGGATAAATCCTGGCAGAATTTCCGTATCGCCATCCTGCTGGGCTTCCTGCTCAACACCTTCGTAGAAGAACTGCCCTTGAGAAACATGTATAACTCGTATAACGTTTTGACCGAAAGATTCCGCAATGGCTTGAGCTTTTGCTCGGGCTTGGCTCATAGCCATTTGCAGTGCCTGGGTCTGGTAAGGTTCGGGATTTGAAAGTTCATACTGTATGAAATCAATAGAGTCCGCACCTGCTTGAACAGCTGTATCCACAAGCATCCCTAAAGTGTCGATTGCTTCTATTCTAACCGAAAGCGAGTGGCGAACCACATACCCGAGCAAAGTGGGTGGCTGTGTTTTTTTATACTCAGGCGAAACTGTATAGCTTGTGGTTTGTATCGCAGTGTCGGGTAAGTTGAAGGTGTTTTTAAGAGTGGTGACGAGTTGACTTGTACGCTGGGCATTTTCAGCCTGGGCTTGCTGCGCGTTTTCATCGCGACTGATCACAGACAGGTGGATAATCGCAATGTCGGGTCGGGCATTTACAACACCCGTGCCCGTAACGACGATTGTATTATCATGATGTTTAGCATTTAGAGCTTTGTCGATCCCCGCATTAGAAAAGAGCCCTGATAACAATATTGATCCGATTACTAAAAAAATCATGGATGCCTCCCGGGATGTAAATAACCCCCCGCTGCCTGTGCAAAATCGAGTCCCAAGACAAGCGTTCTTATTTGAAGATCCTCACTAACCGACTAGACAAAATAGGCCGTCGCCCTATTTTGTGGGGTAAAAAAGGGCTCTTTCGCCTTAGATATACTTGATCATTTCAACGGCGGTGCAGCGGCAAGGCTTTCCATCGAGGGCACACTCATAGTCTACATCGATCCAGTAGAGCGGGTAAGTGGCCACAGCCTCAAATCCAAACTTAGTCAGGTAGCGGATGGAGGAATTTTGTGGAGACTCCTTCCAGGCATGGGTTACGATAGCTTCCGCTCCCAATTTTTTAAAACACTGAATGGAAGCCTCAGAAAGCTTGGGACCCCATCCTTGCCCTCGAGCTTTTTCAGAAATGAAAAGACTTTGAAAATAGCCCACTTTTTCCAGCGGAATCTTCCATTGATCAGGGCTTAAGCCACTCCCCTTGCCTTTACTCCAAGCACCAGGAGGATAAGCCAATCGCATCCCATGCACCTCAGAACCCTCGGTCAATACAAACGAACACATTACATTTTGCGAGATGGACTTTTGATAACAACCCTTCAACTCATCAAGTGAAAAGTAATTAAGCCCGATAGTCTGATCCGCAAATTCTTTGATCTTGGGTAGGTCTTGAAGCTCAAGCGGCCTGATTTGCATGCCCTATAAACGCATATCCCTCAAATGCGGTCAAGGCGGGATTTGAGAGAGAGTAAAGGTAAATCTTTCGAAGAAACTGGAAGTCCGTTGCAAGAAAATTTAGGGACTCGTATATAGAGGTTATGAATCTACAATCGAGAGTTCCCATCATTTTACAGCTTGGTTTTCGTGAAGAGGCCATACCGCGACTCAAGAGTTATGCTGAGCTTCTGTGGACAGAGAATGTGGATCTGAACTTGTTCAGCCGTAAAATGACCTGGGAAGAGCTGATCGACAATCACATTATCGACAGCCTTCTTCCGCTTTCTCACTTTCCGAAATCCTTGCACGCTGTCGCTGATTTTGGGTCGGGCGGTGGACTTCCGGCGGTGATCTACGCTTTGCAATTTCCGAAAACCACCTTTCATCTTTTTGAAAAGAGTGTCAGGAAGCGCGAATTTTTAGATAAGTGTAAAAAGCTTGCCCCTAACTTGAAACTGCACGGAGAAATTCCACCTCAGCTGGAAGATATTGAACTGATTACAGCCCGGGCTTTTAAACCCTTGGATGTGATACTGGAACTCAGCCGAAATTATTACCTTCAGGGGGGTCGATACTTTCTTCTAAAAGCTCGACGGGAAAAGATTGACGAGGAAATATCTTTTGCCCAGAAGAAATTCAAAAATCTTAAAGTTCGAATTGTACCTCTCACGTCTCCCGTATTACAGGTCGAGCGTCATTTGGTTATTATCGAAGGGACCTCTGCCTTATCTTGATAAGTCCCGTTAGATGAATCCCTCGGGAGCAGGTGCTGGTGGCCGAGGGGACTCTCGAGTGGGCTGAAGCCGGTGCTGGTAGATGAGAGCTTTTTGTTCATTTTTCTGGAAAAAATCCAACTCGACGGCATCATGAGCCGAGAAGACTTTGACCTCTCGGCGATGCTGCTGCACCAGAGTTCTAAGGCGTTTCTGATTCCAAAGCCGAAGGGGCCTATTCACTTCGAGCATTGCCTGGTAAAAGCGTAATCCAGGCGTGCAATGATATTGTCGAGGGTTCATTTCGCCTCGATAGAAATAAGCATCACCGGCGTGAAATAACCACTCATTTTGTGTTTGAATAGCCACGCCGGTATGGCCCCAGGTGTGACCTACTAAGGGGACCAACAATATTTCAGGCGGAAGACCCTTCAGGGATCGAACACTTTCGAAGCCAAACCAGGCTTCGCCTTTAGGTTGATAGATATTCCAGTTTTGAATATGACTCCACTGTTCCGGCGAGTACCGCATCCGATCTGTTAATGAGCGTGGGCGGCGGGCCTCTATAAGTTCATCTCGCATCAGATGGATGTGTGCATGTGGAAAATCCGTTAGTCCACCGGCGTGGTCACTGTCTAAATGAGTCAGCACAATGTGCCTGACATCGGAAGACTTAAATCCCAGTTTTTCGATTTGGCGGAGGGCTGTTTTTTCCTCTTCAAGTTTAACTCTGTCTAGGCCTCTAAAAAATAAACTTAGCCGTTTCTTAGGATGACGAATATCTTCTAGTCCGAAACCGGTATCAACGAGTATCAAACCCTGATCGGACTCAATCAACAGGCAGTGACAGACTAAGTTAGAGGAAACACCCTTGCTGAAACCATCTATGTACCGACCACCCAAGGGGCACATGGTTCCGCAATTGAGATGATGAACGCGCAACATGGCCACTCCTTTTTTGGCCTCAGTTTAAGAAATCAGAGTGGTAATTCAAAGCCCTCCAAGTGGACGTGATTTAATACAGGCGCAACTCAGCCATGTATGCCAAACATCAAGTCCTTATCAGGTCGGGTGGCAAGCCCGTCTTTGAATCAAGACGATGTTTAGTGACATTCGATCTGCCAATAGCGCGGGTTCTTTTTGGTTTTCTACTGAATGCCGACGTCTATAATAGAATCCAGGGCTGTTTGGAGGTCCTTAAGGGGCAAGCTGCGGGTGTGAGAAGAGCAGAAAATAGAAATTAGTTTTGTGCGAGCATCAAGATAGGCCGTAATATCATACATGAAATCATAAGTCGTATACCTCTTAACACTGACATTGATGACAGTGGCTTTTTCACCCCTGATAATTTCGTGAACATCACGAGAGTCAAAATCAACATAGCATTGCGCCAACTTGTTTCCAAATTCAGGATCGTCATTTCGGACATTCTTCTTGAAGGTCAACTTAACTCGGTTGTAGCGGTTAAGCTCTTTAACGCTAGGATTATCAAATGGGTCGATGGATCCTGAATGATAAGGATTAGTTTTATTCAAGTTTTGAACATATTTGTCGACTTCTTTGCAGTAGCGAACAACTTTTTGATAATCCGAATCAAATGACCCTGATGAGACAGGATGAGTTGGACGACAGGCGGGGTTGCTCCCGTTATGGAGGAAGCGTGCGCACACGGTTTGGATTTGATAAATCTGGTCCCGTGAGGCATTCGCCAATTGGCCAGCTTGAGAGTTTGCGTACTCAAACAGAGTCGCAAAATCGCTTTGAGTCGAGCCTTGGCAGCTTTGGGCATTAAAGCCAGGGTTAGATCGATTTTTCGAGGATTGACGACCACATCCTGTAAGGGTTGCCGCTAAAAAGAAAAATGTGAAAATTGTACGAACGAAAGCCATCATTTCCTGCCTTTGGATGGAGTCTAAAGAAACAATGGATATTTTGAAACTGTTAGAATTATGTACAGTCATTCTTACATATTGAATGAGGTAAACTGCTTGCAATATTTCACAACTAAGAGAAAATAAATGAGTTGAAAAACCGCTAGATTCAATTTGAAACGTGGGACGTTTATCAATGGCAACAAGCCTCTGGTCGAGAATTAAATTATCTTTCAAAGCCCGAAAGGATCTTGACCAGCTTTTGGCCAGTGTTCCTAAGCCTAACGCCCACTTAAGTGCCCGTACATCTTGGTTTTTCGACTTGTTAGAGTGGATTCGCCATGAGGGATTGATCAAACACGAGGATTTTAAATCCGGAGTTCCCCAAGCTGCACGGGTTAAGTATCTTCTAAATGTTCTGGACCGTAATTCGACCTGGAAAAAGAACGTTGCTAAAGCTCTAAGATCGTTGATTCGGGACACCCATGCCTTGGATTTGTTTATGGAGACAGGTTTGTCGTCGCAAACCTCATTTGGGGGTGAGTTGGTCGACAGGATTCAAAGAAAAATTCTACCTGTGGCTCCTCGCGATAACGATTTAGCCTATTTATTCGGTCAGAATTTTCACAGCCAAACGGATCTTCAATGGATCCGGCAGGTTGATATGAAAACATTTACCCGAATTGAAGAGCTATTCCGTTATGAATATTCCGCAGAAGAAGGGGAATGGAACAGTTTAAAAGAAGATGCAGAAAAGGCCCTGTTGCTTCTAGCTATTCAGGTCCAGGGTCTTGGGCTGAGTTCTCAAATTCGTCAAAGGATTGAAGAAAAGGATTTTAAGAAAATCTCGTTCTACCAACTGACTAAGTTAATTGAGAAATACGTTGCAGAAGGTGACTTCGAATTAAAAGCAGTTTTAGGTTCGCAAATTGAAAAAAAACTGGAGGCTTGTTTCTCGACGCTTGCGGAGGTCCAACAACATTTGGATGAGTTTGGTGTCAGCGTCCAAATTGTGTTCCAGATCGAAAAACTCGAAAATCTTTTAAACCGAATCAGAAGTCTGAATCTGATTCTTATGCAAAAACATCTGGACCCGGTGACTCTGGAAAATTTTATTGAAACTTTAATCACTGAAAATTTTGAAAGAAAAAGTGTCTTGTCGTTGATGAGCGATAGCTTCTCATTATTATCCCGTAAAATCACTGAAAGAACGGCTGAAACTGGTGAACACTACATCACCCGCACAAAAAAGGAGTATCTGGCCAATATCAAGAAGGCCTTGGGCGGGGGGTTCATTACGACATTTACCACGCTCATTAAATTTATGGTTTACTCACTCCAGTTGCCGGTGTTTCATGCCGGTTTCTTAAGTGGATTGAATTATGCCATCAGTTTCTTGGCCATTCATTTTTTCCATTTCAGTCTGGCCACGAAGCAATCGGCTATGACGGCGCCGGCCCTCGCTTCAAAAATGCATGAAATTGAAGATCCTAAAGCAATGGAATCCTTGATCGATGAAATTATTAATTTGATTCGTTCCCAAGTGGCGGCGGTTTTAGGAAATATTATTGGCGTTATTCCTCTCACGATTGTGGTTTGCTTGCTAGTTGAGTTATTAACGGGGCAGGAGTCCTTATCAAAAAATACGGCGATGCATGTGCTGGAGGACTTCTCTGTATTAGGCCCGACGCCCTTTTATGCTATGTTTACGGGAGTGCTGCTTTGGGCCTCCAGTGTCTTTGCGGGTTGGACGGATAATTGGTTCGCTTATCATCGACTAAGTCCAGCCATTGCCAATAACCGGCGTGTTGTGTTTGTGCTGGGTGAAGCTAAGGCGCGAGCCGTAGCTTTGTTTTTGAAAAGAAATATTGTGGGATTGGCCGCTAATATTTCATTGGGATTCTTGCTGGGAATGACGCCAGGAATATTACAATTTTTAGGAATTCAACTGGATATTCGACATGTGACCTTATCTTCCGGCGCTTTGGCCGCCGCGATGACGTCACTTCCTCTCGAGACGTTTAGTAGCTGGCCGTTTTGGAGTGCTGTTTTAGGAATTGGCTCTATGGCCGTTTTCAATCTGCTGGTGTCGTTTTACTTGGCCTTCATCCTGGCCGTTCGGGCGCGTCGTATCCAAGCCCCTCAACGTGATTTGATTTATAGGGCGATTTTCCAACGAATTCGCAAAAATCCAAGAACACTTTTCTGGCCAAAATCTTAATTCCAGTCCTTCTTTGTTACTCAGGCCTCAGTCTTCCTAGAATGAAATTTTTAGTTGGCGACTTCAAAGGAATCAGTTTTTGATTTCACTTTTAATGGGATTGATGTCGTTTTATTCAGGGAAAGGTAGTAGTGGTAGTTGCGTAAAATAAAGGCTACATATTCACGCGTTTCGCGGTAGGGGATTGTATCGACGAACAGCAGGATATCATCAGTCGGATAGCGTTTGGCCCACTCATCGACCTTTCCGGGCCCAGCGTTATAGGCAGCTAGGGCTAGGTGAACCTGACCGTCATATCGATCAATTAGTCTTTCAAGAAACTTAATGCCTACTTTGACATTAGGTTCAGGATCACGGAGTTTGCGCTTGGGAACACGGGCCACAATGCGGGCGGTTCGTGGCATCAGCTGCATTAAGCCCAGTGCCCCGACTGGACTTTGAGCTGAGGGGTCGAAGGCACTCTCTTGGCGGATTAAAGACAAAACAAGCCACGGGTCAACCTTTTCTGAGTGATTAGAAACGTAATCGAAATACCACGTTGGAAATAACATACCCTTAACGGTTCCAGATCGGAGCGCCGGGTAATTGTTTACAAGGCTCGAAAGAATCTGAAACTTTCGGACACCGGCTCGGGCTTTGTGAAGAAGGTAGGCCCAGTACACTTGATACTCAGGTTCGGTTTTCTGAAGAGCTTCGACGTTCACATGCTCTAGTACAATACGGGCGGCGCGGGTTTGATCTTGGGAGAATAAATGTTCCGCTAAGGCTGTTATTTTATTGAGCGAAGGATTTCGAAGAGTTTCTTTCCGCACAGGGGTGTTTTGCACTTCAAACAGAGGGTCCTGGACGCTAAGCTGAGCCATTTGCTCGACTAATAATCGGTGGTAAGAAAAATATGGAAGTTGGCTTACGATATTTTGAGGAGTTTTGGAGTCGCCTTGGCACTTCCAAGTCCAGTAGAGTGAACGTGGCTTTAAGGAATCTTCGTGAGACGAGGAGACCTTTTCGAGCAGAGGTAAGGCTTGCGCACAGTTTCTATCTAGTAAACGAAGCATAGCCGCGCGATACGAAGACAGAGCTGTCGCGCGTGCTGATAGATCGCAACGGCTATTAGCTTCATATAGAAGAAGTGCGCTGGCCCTTGCATCCTCTTCAGGCAAAAAATCTTCCAGCGTAGAAGCTAGGGCATGTTTGAGGCCAAGTGTCAGACAGGTTGCGGAATTATCTTGAAGAAGGGTGTTGGTATACTGGATTAGCCCGACCTTCTTTTGGCGTGAAAAAAACTTGAGTCCCTGCGAGATACTATAGCTTGAAAGGGCTTCGAAATTTTTATCTTTCAGATGTCGGGGAATTTCCTTTAAGTATGAATTTGACTGGCGTTGACGTTTTTGGCGTTTTTGATTTCGCCCGAAGGGGCGGCATAGATTCTCTTGTTCTGAACATAGGGTCTGGAGCTGTTCCTGCCAATTTTCTTCAGAGGCCACATTTCGATTTTGCAGACTAGCGATATACTCATCCCAGCCACTGAGAAGATCTTCTAATGTGCGCTCTGGCGAAGGAGGGGGAAGAGAGGTGCCGTCAACCGGACCTCTTGATTGGCATCCACTGAAAAAGATCAAAATAAATAAAAGAGTGATGCCGATTCCGTGCCCCATAATGTCTTATCGACATGAGGGCAAATCACACGAGTCCTAACTTCAGAAAAAGAATCACATCGCCAAAGCGACTCAATCTGAGTCGCTTCAAAAACAAGATATCAGTAGAATTTTAGAATCGTCGCAAGAGGCCAGTGACGTGTCCCCGAATGCTGACTTCTGAGTCAGAAAACCATTGAGACTTCATGTCTTCATTAGAAGGGCGTAGCTCGACACGCTCACCCGCCTTGTTGCGAGGGTGAAAATAAATACGTTTTACTGTGGCCTCAGGCCCGGCTGGTCCTTGGATAGTGGCCACCACCAAGTCTCCATTTTTAGCCGTCTCTTTTTTATGGACCACGATCCAATCCCCATCATGAATTCCTTCTTCAATCATGGAGTTGCCATTGACACAAAGGGCGTAAGTTTGATCAGGATCCTTCATTAAAAGAGGGGGAACAGCTAGAGACTCGTTTTCGGTTAAATGCTCGATAGGAGCACCGGCCGCAACAAGACCCAGCAAAGGAATTGGCCGGATCCCCATAGGAGTCTGGAGGAGTTCTTCCTTTGGGGATCCGGTCGTCGCATTTTTAGTTACTTGTTTAAGAACCTTGTTTTGAAAGGCGGTCGCGCTCTTGATAACTTCCAAACCCCGTTTTTGATGAGGGTGAACCTTAAGGTACCCCTTTTTGGAAAGCTGTTTGACGTAGTTTTGAACCGAGTTATAGGAGGCAAACCCGAAATGTTGACAGATTTCCTGATAAGAAGGAGAGATGCCTGTGCGTATAATCTCGGCCTCGATATAGCTAAGAATGTTCTGCTCATTGGTTGTTAACGGGCTCACCTCTAAAGCCGAAGAGGCTTTAGAGGATGAACCAGTTTTTGCCATTTGATTTTTCGGGAAGGGCGTTTTCTTCATTATTTACATATAATTTACACCCAGGGTTGGGTCAAGGCTATTTCAACTTATTTCAACTTATTTCAATTTTTTTAAATTCTGTTATTCAGCGCAGCTCTGACTGACCGAAACCAATCGGCAAAGATTTTCCGGCTCGACTGAAGCGGAACTGCTTATCTGGCGGCTTGCCTGGAGGGAGGATTGAGGAGTCTCAGTGGGCATTAAAGAACAGTTTTGAAAAAACAGAATGACTATCGGATTTAAGACAAGCAAAATCACAAAACTAGTAGCCCCACGACGATCCATTTATTTCCTCCTGCGCCTACTTAAGGTTTGGAACTGGCCAAACCATATAACTTTCATTCTATCGAAGGCCCCCCTCTAGACTTCAGTCGAAAATTCAAAATTATCAAAATGGTATGCAATTGCTGTAGAGTGTTTCAAAACTTCATGAGAGAATGTATTAGATGAAAACACTGGTTTTTATATTATTCAGCATTTCCGTATGGGCGACAGAAGATGCGAAACCGCAAGAGACGGTGACTCATACTGAAACTTGCGTAGACCTCCTTAAAAATATGAAGGGCCCTGTCAATTCAGAAAAGCTTAAAAAAGTCTGCCTGCAAACACAGATACTTCCCGGCTGTCAAAGCGTTAAGGGCACTCCCATCGTCCATTATGAGCGCCCTGGTTATGATAAGGCCAAGAAGCGGATTTTAGTTTTCAGCCTTATTCACGGTGACGAAGAGGGAGCTGGTACATTAGTTCGCTATTGGATGGAAAGATTAAATGAAATCAATCCGCGTAATCATTGGCGGATTGTTCCCGTTTTGAACCCCGACGGCCATCACGCTAAAACTCGGGTCAATGCCAATGCCGTCGATTTAAACCGTAACTTTCCCACAAAGGATTGGACAGATGATGCGCAGAAGTTCTGGCGCATTCGAACAGCCTCCAATCCTCGTCGGTTTCCAGGCTCAACTGCGGGCGGTGAGCCCGAGACCCAATGTGCCTTAAAGCACATCGAAGACTTCAAACCAGAATTTGTTGTATCCATCCATACGCCATTAGGAGTTCTTGATTTTGACGGCCCCCGGGTCAATCCACCGTCCTATGGTTATCTTCCCTGGAGGTCTTTAGGACACTTTCCGGGAAGCATGGGGCGTTACCTCTGGGCCGAAAGGAATGTTCCCGTTTTAACGACAGAGTTAAGATCAACGCTGCCGTCTAATTTTTCGACTTTTGACAGGCTCCAAGATGTATTAGGGCAGTTGGCGAAATACGAACTGAAGCCCTCACAAGCATCCATGCCTCAACAGGCCGCTTCAGTCTTAACGGGGGTTGATCACTAAGATGACGACTTAGTGAATATGAGGGTTGGAAAGTGCTTGATTGATTTGCTCAACGCGATCTTGATAGCTGATCACATGATCTTGAATCGCTTCCAGTTTTTTGATGAGCTTGCTTTTAGCCATTTTAATAGCTTCAAAAAGATCGGTATGAAGACCTTCTTCTGTTATTTTTGTTCCGTCTTCTCGTAAAACAATGGCTATACGATACATCTTCGCCAGTTGTTTCTTACTGATTTCTTTGCCTTCTGTCTCAAGTTGAAGCTTTAGCTTCATGGGGTCTTTTGCCATCACCGCCACAATAGTTTGTGGTGTCACATAGGGCTCAAAATCGACGATCTGCTGGTAAATGTACGAGCGAACCTCTGGATTTTCATCAAGGACATGGGCGAGATTTGGATTTACAAGATTAGACATACCGCCTCCTTCCTAACAGGGTCATTTAACTTACTTCTAGTATAACAATGAGTCGTTTTAATTGCTTGGCAAGATACCTTCTGGCTGGGAAAAGAAATTTGTATACCTATTAAAGTCCTGCTAAGGCTAGTAATCGGTGTATTATGACAGATCGCTGAATCAAAATGAGATCGAGATTCCGACTCAAATCGAGTACCTCGACCTAAATAGACATGGATGAAGTTGAGACATGGCCAACATTAAACTTGAAGAATCTTGGAAGTCACGTTTAGAACCAGAATTCCGTAAAGAGTACATGCAAAATCTGAAAACATTTTTACGTGAGGAAAAAAATAAAAATAAAATTATTTATCCTAAAGGCAGTGAATATTTCACAGCTTTGAATCTCACGCCATTTGAAAAGGTAAAGGTCGTGATTTTGGGTCAGGACCCCTACCATGGTCCGAATCAGGCTCATGGTCTTTCCTTTTCAGTTAAAGACGGTGTGCGATTCCCGCCGTCTTTGCAGAATATCTTCAAAGAATTAGAAAGTGACTTGGGCATAAAGCGTCCACACTCAGGCCACCTCGATAAGTGGGCGAAGCAAGGCGTTTTACTTTTAAATGCCGTTCTGACAGTCGAGGGGGGGAAGGCCGCCTCTCATCAGGGTAAAGGCTGGGAAAAATTCACCGATCGAATTATTGATTTGTTGAACCAAGAAAAAGAGCATGTGGCTTTTCTATTATGGGGGGCTTATGCGCAAAAGAAGGGAGCCTTTATCAATCGCGAAAAGCATTTTGTATTAGAGACGCCGCACCCTTCACCCTTATCCGCCCACCGCGGCTTTTTTGGGAGTCATCCATTCTCTAAAATTAACGCCTACCTAAAATCGACAGGTCAAACCCCCATTGATTGGAGTTTAGATTGAAAGCCTACGAAATCCGCAAGAGCCTTCCCCAGGTAAAGAATAAAACCTATTCCCTTTTGATCTATGATCAGATTTTAGCGCGAAATCCCAAAATCAATCAGTGGATTCGCAAATTTCCTTTTCGCTATGGAGTTCGTGGCGGAGAGGGCCTTAAACAAATTGAGTCCTTACCCCTTCATCTGAAGCGAATTCTAAATTTAAAAACCAGCGTTCACGAAGTGTATGTGCTGGGGGGCGGAACCGTGGGTGACTTTGGCGGCTTTGTGGCTTCCATCCTCAAGCGGGGCGTGCCAGTTTTTCAAATTCCTTCGACATGGCTTTCCGCTCTTGACTCGGCTCATGGAGGAAAAACAGCTCTGAACGTCGGTGGATTTAAAAATCAAGTGGGGACTTTTCATACACCTCAAAAAGTTTGGATTGTTCAAGAGGTGTTGGAGGTTCAGCCTCCGGAAAGACTGTTTGAAGCGGCTGGTGAGTTTTTGAAAACAGCTTTGATCGGGGGCGGAGATCTGCTGGAAAGGCTTGGTAAGTGGGACTGGGTTAATGGGCTGCCCCGCTGGAAAGACATGGCCGCTTTTGTAGACGTGAAATACAAAGTTGTTCGTAAGGACCCACTTGAAAAGACAGGACATCGTTATCTCCTGAACTTAGGCCACACGATGGGTCACGTATGGGAAGCTCGCTTTGGACTTCCCCATGGGCTGGCCGTTTTTCATGGGCTTCTATTTGACCTGGCCTGGAGTGTTCACGAGGGGCATTTCAGTGCTCGACGTTCGTTTCAAATGATGGATGAAGTTCCTTGGAGTTTTATTTGGGATCGACAGTTTCACAAGCGAATGGATGAAAAACTTTTCGGAATGAGTGTGGCAGAGGTTCGTAAGTATGTGATGCGGGATAAAAAAGTTAAAAGCGATGGTGTTCGCTGCCTTTTTATCAAAAGGCCAGGACAGGTCATCATTCAAACTATGAAAGTGGAGGATATTTTAAAAGAGTATCGCCGCCAGCAAAAAATTTTAAAAGAATTTTATGAAAACATTTAAGTACGAATCTGACTTTCAGGTCCTTGGAAATGAACATCGAGCTTTCATCGTTTCATCTTTGGCGGCGGCGCGAGGCCTTTGCCGAATTCACCACTTTCCCAAGGATCAGAAGCCAGCAAAGGAGCAGACTCCCTTCATAAAACTTTTCCAGAAAATGAAGATCCCTTTACGGTTTGAAAATTCAGACTTGGTTGTGGAAAGAGCCTCCGAGATTTGTCCTTTGGAGGCTGATCTGACCCAAGCGCCAGACTTGATCCCAGTTTTAGGTGTTTTGCTCAGTAAAGCCCAAGGGAAAAGCTGTCTGAGGCTTGGGCCCGACTTTCCGCAAAAACGGTTAGAGCTTTTATCGATCTTGTTTGGGCATATGCGCGTTTCCCACCGCCTTCTTCCTTCAAGCCTTGAAATGGAGGGAGTCCCCTTTCACCATCATCAATTTTTTGTTTTTGATCCCGAGCAAGATCCCGAAATGGCTTTTGCGGCGGCAGTGGCCAGATCCATGGGGTATCGTTTGCGGGTTTTAAATTCCCAGGTAACCGAACAGGCTTTTCCCGGTTTCTGGAACCTTATCAGCGGCGGCCCTGGATGAGCGTCATGGATTTTAGGCTTTGATATGTCTTAATTAATCTGAACTCCAGAGTTCAAGGCTGCGAATAGAACTTAATTCTGTGATGTCCAAGGCTTCACCCGCGAGAGCTTGGGCGAGAAGACGTTGGTAGATCACCAGATGATCACGCTCTCCGTAGCCCGAAGCTAGCGGGCCATGAATGGGGCTATGTCCTCCGGTAGTCATGATCAAGATCTGACCGAAGCCCTTGCGTGCTTTTTCAAAATGATCAACGGCATTGGGAAAGACAGTGGCGCCATCTTTTGCGCCTTGAAAATAAGTGGTGGGAACAAAAGTGGGAAACTGGCTGGCATCATAGGTGCGATTTACTTCGTCCGGCTGAAAACCAAGATCGCGGCACAGAAGCCGTTGCAAAGAGTTGATCCCGTCCGAAACCAATGTTCGCCCGATAAACACAGAATACAGACTTAAACCCGCCGTGTTCATGCTCATTTCCTGGCAACCGATCATGCCCATCATGACCTCATTGGCCCCGAATTCACTTTCCTGGTAATCTCTTCGAACAAAAAGGGGGAGTGTTGACTCTGCGACTGCATCATCCCAAAGAATGATCTCTAGAAAATTATTAAAGGACGTTTCAAAATCATCCAGATACAGCATCATCAGGCCCACAGCCGAAAACCAATTTTTAGCTAGGTCTTGGCGGTTTGAGAGTTCTAGAATCCGTTCTTGAGTCGCGCTTGGCAAGTTGTCAAAATAAGTTTGAAGAAGATAGCGGCGCCAATCGGGATCAAATAACGACTTATCGCTACGGTAAACAGTGCCTTCAAGAACCACCGCCCGTGTGTGAGCCGCAAAAAAGTGGCCATACATATGGGCCACCACAGTCCCGTAAGAAACAGCATAGAGGCTGATCTTGTCGATCCCTAAGTGCTTGCGAATTTCTTCGATATCACGAACCGTATTCATGGAGCTGTAAAAAGACCGCGAACGATGTAAAGCTTGTGTCATGGGCTTCGAGCACGAGTTTCCGCGCTGATCAAAAAATACGATGTTCCATCCAGGAAGCTGCAGTCGGGTATCGTGTGCCGTATCGCCAGGTCCTCCAGAAACAAAAATCACTGTCGGCCTAGAGGCCTCAAAGGGTTCGCGAGTCCAGGCGTAAAGAGGAGTTTCCGCTTGTGGAGGGCGAGCTTCATAATCAATCGGAACTTGAATAAAAAACGGATACTCTTTGGATGAAGAAGTGTAGCGTTTGCAAGTCTCAGGACCGTCCAGGTAATCGTCAACGAAAGTCAGAGCCCCGGCCGTTTGCGCTCCACCTAGCAGGGCAACAAGAAAGACTTGGTTAACAAGAGCGGCTATCTTGGGCAACCTCATAGTTTGCGAAAAATACCATAACTTACTTCTAGGTCAAGCTCTTGGGTCTTGTCTAAAGTCCTTGATTAACCGATGGCTTCAGGGAGAGGATGGGTGCGAATAGGCGTAATGAGGTTCCACAACCCAGGAGGAGATCGTGAAGTTAATACTTATGTGTTTTATGGTGTTACCGATGTTGATGACGAATGCTTTGGCACAGAATGTGGGAGTCAAGGTCGACGATGTAAATGCCCAGGACGACACCACCATCGAGATTCGCAAAGGGCAGCGACCAGGCACTCCTCTTTACGAAGTGACTGAGGGGGAAGCCACGATTGAGGGAGACTCGGCGCTATTGCTGACGGAAGCCCGTAAGAACTGGAAAAATGCCTGCAATGATTGGAAGACTGAATTTCGAGAGCTCAACAAAGAAAATTCCATTCTGGCCATGAGCTGCGGCAAACAAAACTGTGTAACCCAGACATCAGAATCCCAGTGCACATCAAAAGGAACTTACAAGCTTAAGATCAAAGTGAATTAGATAGATCCCTAATTTTAAGGCGATCGAGACTAAACGGTTACGATGCCTTGATAGATATAAGCAATGCCGAAGCTAACGGGTATGAATCGAGTTTGTTGAAACTGACCCGATTCATCCATCCACTTTAGAAAGTGTTCCCCCGAGGGAAATTGGGCCGAAGATTTCTGCAAATACTGATAGGCCTCTTTTTGTCCCGAAACCCAGACTCCCAAAACAGGTAAAACTTTCTGAGAGTAATATCCATAGAGATCCCGCACCAAGGGGGTTTTCATTTGGCCGAATTCCAGAATCAGAACCTGGCCGCCCGGCTTGGTCACACGAGCCATTTCGTGGATGGCTTTTTGCGGATCTTGGACATTTCGAATACCAAAAGAAATGCTGACACGATCAAAAGTGGCAGATTCGAATGGAAGGTTCATCACATCGGCTGTTTGATAATCAATTTGAAGATTCTGAGATTGAGCTTTATGGGGGGCTGTTGTCAGCATATCGGCGCAAAAGTCAGTTCCGATCACGTGCCCTTCAGGGCCCACCGCTTTTTTGAATTCGATGGCCAGGTCCCCAGTGCCGGTCGCACAGTCCAACACAGTCATGCCCTTTTCAACTTGGGCCAGCTTGACCAACTTGCGACGCCATAGATGATGAATGCCGGCCGACAGAACATTATTCGCACGATCGTAAGCCGGCGCCACTTTTTGAAACATGCTTCTTATGGTTTCAGGATTGGGGCCTTGATATGTCATGACAATTTTTTCTGAAGAGGTCTTCCGATAGCGTCCAAAATTTTCTCTAACTGCTGCATGGTTTTTTCAAAATCCTGGAAGTTCAAGGTTTGTCTTCCATCTGACATCGCCTTGTGCGGATGGGGATGAACCTCAATAATATCCCCGTCGGCTCCAGCCGCTGCCGAAGCGTAAGTCAGTTGCGGGACAAGCTCGCGCAGTCCGACGCCGTGTGACGGGTCGACGAGTACAGGAAGATGGGTGCGGGCCTTTACGTAGATAACGGCATTGATATCAAGAGTGTTGCGTGTGGCGGTCTCAAAGGTGCGAATGCCTCGCTCACACAAAATAATGTTTTCATTTCCGCCCTGTCGAATGTACTCCGTGGCCTTGATCCACTCGTCTATCAAGGCGGCAAAGCCTCTTTTCAGAAGAACCGGCTTTTGCGTCCGTCCCACTTCCTTCAGCAGTGAGTAATTGTGCATCTTGCGGGAGCAGATTTGGAACATATCCACAAAATCATAGACCTCTTCGATCTGTCGGGGATCTGTGATTTCGCTCACAAGTCTAAGACCCGTTTTTTGGAGAACGTCTTTGATAAAATGAAAGGAGTCGCGGCCTAGTCCTTGAAAGGAGTCCGCAGAAGTCCGTAATTTCCAGATCCCACCCCGTAAGAGACTGGCACCTCGTTGTTTAACGGCTTGGGCCGTCTCTAATAGATGCTCATGGCTTTCAATTGAGCAGGGACCTGCGATCACTGTGAATTCAGGTCCACCAATAGTCATATCTCCCACTTTAACAGCGCGTGTAGCGAGTGGGGCGCCCGTTACGCCAGAGATTTCGTTCAGCATTTGCTTCATTTCCATAATCATACTACTTAAGAAGCTCCACCTTTATTTGTGAGGCCCCTTTTGTGGAAAAGCAGACTAACATAAACACCTATGATTCCTCAATTTTTTTAAGACAGGGGGCCTTTGTCAGGTGGGAGGGGCGATGGCATTTGTACGAAGTCAGTCATCAGACCGCCGAATTTTCGCAAAGTGAAGTAAATTCGATATTTTATCAGAAATTTTTTGATTCCAAGTCTTCCTTTCTTGCGATCCAAGGCCACAGCTGTTGGAGTGGCGAGGAATGGCAAAATCTTTTTAAATCTGAGAAGCTTTCTGGTTTAGGCTCTTGGAGTGGACCCTTTCGGGAAGATTATTCACAGGCTTTCTTTCAAACGAAACAAAGAATTCAGGAAGGAATATGGGAAAAAGGTGTCCCAGTGGTGTTTGCGACAAATCCCGCGACTCCCACCAGCACCACTTTGAAAAGTCTCTTAGCGCAATTGAGTGATGTTCCCGATGCGCTGATTCCTTTTGGTTTTTGGAAGCCTGGTGAGGGAGTGATCGGGGCCACGCCTGAAATTCTTTATTATCGTCAAGATCGTATTGTGAAATCCATGGCCTTGGCGGGTACCCAACCCAAATCTGAATCTTGCACTTTGTTGGCGGATTCAAAGAACCTTAAAGAACATCAATTTGTTGTGAACGAGCTTCGTAAGAAGTGGCAGCAATTCGGTGAAGTTCAAGTTAGCGAAACCAAGATTCTGGAATTGCCGTTCCTTTATCATCTGTTGACGGAGTTCACCGTTCAGCTCTTTGAAAATGTCAGCAATGAAGCTTTGGTTCAGGCTTTTCATCCCACATCCGCACTCGGGGTTTTCCCCCATGAAAGATGGCGTGAGCTTGAATCTTTACCTCTGCAAGACCAACGAGACTACTTCGGAGCCCCCATGGTTTTTCCATTGGATAAGCCGGGTGAGTGCCTAGCCCTAGTAAGTCTTCGACAAATCCAATGGAATTCTCAGGGAACCAAACTTGTCGCGGGTGGGGGCGTTGTCGAAGAAAGTCTTGAAGAGTTGGAATGGCAAGAGATATTGGCTAAGATGGATTCCACCAAAAAATCATTGGGAGTCTAAGGAATTGGAAACGCATGAGTAATATTCAACTAGCTGCAAAAGTTGTAACGGAACTATTAGGTTCAGGAGTCCAAGAGTTTTGTCTATGCGCAGGGGCTCGTAACTCTCCCTTCATGCAGTTTTTTGAAAAGAATTCCCATTTGAAAGCCTTCCATTTTTTTGACGAACGGTCTGCGGCCTTCTTTGCCTTAGGGAGAATTGCCAATACACAAAGACCTGTTGCGGTTATTACAACCTCTGGTACAGCCGCCGCAGAAATGCTTCCCGCCGCGATCGAGGGCACCTACTCTTCCCTTCCTTTAATGTTGATCACCTCAGACCGCCCCAGGCGTTTTCGTGGGACCGGTGCCCCCCAATCCATCGAACAGGTCGGAATTTTTTCGTATTACATTGAAGTGGGATTCGACTTGGACGAGGAAAACAAACATATTTCCCTTAAGGGGTTAAGCTGGAAGAAACCCATTCATATCAATGTAAGTTTCAATGAACCTTTGATTGATGATGAAGTCCCCCACGTCGAAGTCCCCGATAAGACGTTTCGGATGAAATTTCCTGAATCATTTCCAATGGACATGAAAGATGAAATCCAAAATTTCATTGCTGTTCATAAGCCTCTGGTTATTTTAAGCACGCTGCCTGAAAAAGCTCGCCCAGCGGTTTTACAGTTTGTGACCAAGCTTAAGGCCCCTGCCTATGTTGAGGGGATATCCAACCTGCGCGGTTTAGGAGATCTTTCGGGAATAACCTTAAAGGCCGGTGAAAAAACCCTTCCCCGTATCTTCGATCTGCATGCTTGCGATTCCATAATTCGAATCGGTGGCGTACCAACCATAAGATTTTGGCGTGACCTCGAAGATAAACATAAAGAGCTACCGGTTTTATCTTTGGGTTACAATCACTTCACAGGTCTAAGTCGTGACGTCCTTCATTATGTCGATCTGGCGGATTTGGGACGGATAGATCTTCATTACACTCGTCAGTTAGACGATGAATTTTGGAACTTGGATCAAAAGTATTATCGCAAAAAGTTAGAGCTTTTTGAAAAGTATCCGCGAAGTGAGGTGGCTCTGGTCAACGCTCTTTCAAAATTAACCAGTTGTGGCAGCGTCTATTTGGGAAATAGTCTTCCCGTACGGGAATGGGATCTGGCGGCCGATTTTGAAAATGCTCCGCTTCGTGTTGTGGCCAACCGAGGAGCTAACGGAATTGATGGGCAGATTTCCACTTTCTTAGGATGGGCCCGTCCAACGACTGACAATTGGTGTATTGTCGGAGACTTAACGGCGCTTTATGACATGACCGCCATGTGGATAGCCGATCAAGTTCCGAATACCAAATATCGAGTCGTGGTGATTAACAATAAAGGCGGCATGATTTTCCACCGGATGTTCAAAAAAGAGATCTATACGAACCGCCATAACCTTAGCTTTGAGCATTTGGCTCGGTTTTGGAATTGGGATTACGCCCAGTGGTCTGAGGTTCCAAGCGCCCCCGCCTTAAGTGATCGGCAACTGATTGAGATCACGCCTGATGAAAAACAATCTGACGCCTTTTGGGATGAATGGGACGCTTTTGAATAATGAGTGAAATGAAGCCCCAGGTTTATTTTTTTCATGGATTCTGGGGGCGAACTCAAGACTTTCACTCGATGAACAGTCCTGCCATTGATATTAAAAGTGTTGAGTACACGCAAGATGAGCTTTTAGCGCCCGACAAGCCGTTATCTTGGTGGGGAGAGCGGTTTGATCAATGGATCAAAAGACACAATGTGGCAGTACCCTTGCGGGCTGTGGGTTACTCACAAGGTGGACGGCTGCTACTGCAGGCGTTTCAGGCTGATCCTCATTATTTTGAAAAACTGATCTTGATTTCGTCCCATCCAGGCTTGGTGAATAAAGAAGATCGAAAACAACGATTAGATCAAGATCAACAGAAAGCCCAACACTTTCGCACTTGGGATTGGTCAAAGCTTCAAGCAAGTTGGAACGCTCAAGGAGTTTTTCAAGGTGGGAAAGAAACTATTCGGAAGGAAGAAGATTTTGATCGTGAAATCCTGGCTCTGTGCCTGGAAAACTGGTCACTAGGCTGGCAAGAAAATTTTCGTGAACTTATCCTTCAGTGGCCCGATAAAATTAAAATCATCCTTGGTGAGAAAGATTCCAAGTACGTCGCCCTATACGAAGAGTTTGGATGCTCTTTTCGCAAAATAAAAGGGGCTGCTCACCGCGCCCCTTTTGATCAATCTCAGCTTTGTTTAACAGCGATTGAGAGTTTTTTATTATAGCATGGCTCTCATGGCCGACAAAATCCACTGGCTGTAAGGAGCCACATGGGTATAAACGCCCGTGTTCTCACAACCTTCTTGCCCATAGCTTACGATACCCACTTGTTTCAAGCGACCAAATGGGCTTATTGCGAACGAGGGGCCGCCAGAGTCGCCTGAGCAAACACCCATAGCCCGTCGCTGATCCACTGAAAACTCAGTGGCACTTAAGTTTGGATTTATAACTTTCACTCGTGTTTCGCGCAAGAGACCGGAGCCAATACTAAGTGAGCCGGAATTCACACCGTAACCAGTGGCCACTAAAGTTTGTCCAAGCTGTAATCCATCAGTATGAATTTGTGTGACTTCAACATTTGCGGGCTTGTTACGGGCCAACTTAAAGACGGCAATGTCGCCGTTGTTTCCACGGCTGATAGAGCCTGTCCAGGATGGATGAACGTGAACTCGAGTAACCGGGATGATGCGTGGATCGTTTTTGACAGCTTTGAGACCTGACTTCATTAAGCGATCAATAGCGGCAATATCAAAAATGGCAAGGGCACCTGAAATCTGATCTACGCAGTGAGCGGCTGTAAGACCAATGTTAGGAGAGATCATGGTGGCTGTACAAACACCTCCGCCTCCATGAACGGTCTGCATATAGATCATAAAAACTTGTTTAGAGACGGGAGAACCGGGAATAACAGTGGTTCCACCGATAATGGAAGAGTTATCGTCTTCTAAACCAAGATCGGATTGGCCCTGTGGGGCACATGCCGAAGCGAAGACAAGAAGAAGTGCCGCTATGGAACTTGTTGCAATTTTTTTCATTCTACCCCCTGGTGACCTCGGCATTTTTTACTCGATCTCTTCTGTCAGTCGCCTTATAAGCGCTTTAGGAAGCTGATGCCCGGTCGCCAATAAACTATGAAGTGGTTCCAACCTACAACCAGTAACTTTTTTTGGAACCAATAAAGTGCGCTTATAGTGGGCCTCTGCAAAATTTACAAGTGCTGCATCTTTTCGGTCGCAGCGATCAACGCCGCGCGGATACCGGGTTCTGAGGCGCTATGTCCCGCGTCGGAAATGATTTGAATCTCGGCCTGGGGCCATGCGCGGTGAAGATCCCATGCGCTCTTGACGGGACAAACAACATCATATCGACCTTGGACAATAATTCCTGGAATATTCGCAAGCTTATGCGCATTCTCGAGAAGATAATTTTCTGTTGGGAAGAAGGCGTTATTCATAAAGTAATGACACTCGATTCGAGCAAAGGCCAAGGCCCTTTCAGGCTCGTCAAAAGAGTCAATCATCTTAGGATCCACAAACAAACGCGACGTGGCGGCCTCCCATTTACTCCAATTTTTCGCCGCCTCGAGTCGAACCGATGAGTCTTCGTGTGTCAGACGTTTATAGTAGGCCTTCATCATATCGGTGCGCTCTGCTTCGGGGATGTAATTCCAATATTTTTCCCAAACGTCGGGGAAAATCCACGAAGCACCCTGTTGGTAAAACCACTTCAGCTCTTCGGGGCGGCACAGAAAAATTCCCCTGAGAACCAAGCCCTTCACGCGATCAGGGTGAGTGATCGCGTAGGTGAGGGCTAGGGTAGAACCCCAGCTTCCGCCAAAGACAAGCCACTTATCAATATTAAGATGGGTGCGGAGTTTTTCAATATCGGCAACAAGGTCCCAAGTGGTGTTTTCATGAAGTTCGGCATTGGGTTTTGATTTGCCGCAACCACGCTGATCAAAAAGGATGATTCGATAAAAATGAGGATCAAAATAGCGGCGATGGTCAGCATCAGTTCCACCCCCTGGACCACCGTGAAGAAAAACTACGGGCGTCCCCTTTGGGTTACCCGATTGCTCATAATAGATTTCGTGCAACTCAGAAACATTCAAGTGGCCGGTTTGAAAGGCGTCAATCGGTGGATAGAAATCTTTGATCATAGGAACAACTTCTCCCATTTTGATTTTTTTGTTTCAGGTATAAAGCTGTGTTGAAAAGCGGTGCGGTTCGAGAACGTAAACTCTTCGATTCCAAAACCGTGAAATTGATGTGCCAAGACGTAATCATCCGTGAGGGTCGAGGCAAAGATCCCGGGATCATCTGAATTCAAAGTCACTGGCACGCCCAGGTTATACAGTTTTCGAAGAGGGTGGTCTTCAAAATGCGTGAAGGCTTGTGTCAGCCAATTGCTTAAGGGGCAGACTTCCAAGGGAATGTTTTTATCTTTGAGTGCCTCGATAACCTTGGGGTTATGAATACTTTGCACTCCATGTCCAATTCGCTCAGCGCCAAGTATGTTGATAGCGTCTAAAACCCACTGTCCAGCCAGATCATGGGGAGACTCGCCCGAGTGGACCGTGATATGAAGACCTTCTTGGCGGGCTCGCTGGAATAAAGGGGCGAAGGGTTTGGGCTCAAAACCGAGTTCGTTATCAGCCAAATCAATCCCAACATAATCGGACTTATGATCGATAAAAAACTGAAGGGCTTTTTCGGCTTCTTGAAAGGATTTAACCCTTTGCAGGATTCCGATTAATCCGATGGCGATTCCGAATTGATCCTCACCCCTCTTGAGGCCCTTCACAAGGGCGCTGTGAATTTTTTCATAAGTCAGATGGGGGTGACCTTCGGCAATAAAGCCAGGAGAATAGCGGAACTCGACCATTAAAACATTATCATTAAAAGCGTCTTCGCAAGCCTCAAAGGCTAACCGTGTGAGAATTTCTTCAGAACAAAGAAGTTTTTGCGTTTTCAGAAATTTGCTGAGGACACTCTCCAAGTCTTTCATCTGATTGGTAATCAAAAAATCATCACGAATCGGAAAAGGTGCCAGGCCGTGAATGCGGGCCAGTTCAAAAATTGTGCTCCATCGCATACAACAGTCGAGGTGCCGATGCAGGTCAATTTTGGGTAGGTTGCGGAGTTGGGCCGGTGACAATGCCATGATCCATTCTTAACAGAAAAACAAGACGATTGTCTTCATTTCGACAGTCAACGCGGTGTTGCGGCTCCTGAATGTCGCCAATTGTGTCGCGGAAATTTTATGGATAGGATGCGGGCATGATAAATGTATTATCCGCACCTCAAAAATTAGCTGGAAACCCCAACCGTGACCCTCACTTTCATTTGACAGTAAAAACTTCTGACGGAGACTTGAAAGTGGCCGACCCGACAGCCACACGAGCCCTGTTAGCTGTCATGAATATGCATGCGGTGATAGGCGGAGCCGCCTGCCACTTTGGTGGCCCTTCCGCTTTGGCCGAATTGATGTCGGCGCTTCACGCTTTGGTTTTCCAAAAAGCCCAAAAACAAAACAAGGAATGGTATGAGTTATTTCATATCATCAATGACGTCGGTCATGCGGAAAATGGGCTCTACGCCTTGAAAGCTAATTATGAAATGGCCGGGCTTAACTTTGAAAAGCTTAAGGGGTTTCGTTCATTAGAATCAGGACTGACGGGGCACGGAGAGGTTCATTGTTTTCCAGAAGGTGTGTTTTTGAGTAATGGCCCTTTGGGGTCGGCCTTTCCTCAATCTCAGGGTGTCGCTGTCGCCGAAAAACTCAGTGGAAAGATGCGCACCACAGTTTGTGTGGTCAGTGACGGGGCCAGTATGGAAGGTGAAGCGAAAGAAGCCTTTGCCGCCATTCCAGGTTTGGCCGCAAAAGGAAAAGTGGGTCCCTATGTTCTGATCATTTCAGACAACAACACGAAGCTTTCGGGTCGTATCGACAGTGATAGCTTTTCCATGGGCCCTACATTCGAAAGTTTGTCAGCTCTTGGTTGGGAGTATCGACGTTTAGAAAATGGGCATGATTTGCAAGCCTGTGTGCAAATGATCAGTGATTCCTTGAACGCCGCAAAGGACCACCCCGAAAAACCAATCGTCATTCATGCTAAGACCATCAAGGGTTTTGGCATCAAGAAAGCGGAAGAGAGCGCTTCAGGTGGACATGGTTTCCCCCTGAAATCGGCCCAAGATTTACCAGCTTTTGTGGAAGAGATTTATAAAGGGAAAGAAGTTCCGGAGCTTTTTAGAGAATGGGTTGTTGAACTCCAAGATATTGAAAGCCGAAAGCCCTCTTCGGCAGGAGGCGGTGAAAAAATCCAGAAAGGTATTTCATCTGCCCTGATAAAGGCCGCCGAAAAAGGACTGCCCGTTGTTTCCGTGACTTCCGATTTGGGCGGCTCTACAGGGGTCGCAGACTTCCAAAAAAAGTTCCCGGATCGAACTGTGGATGTCGGTGTTGCGGAAAGCAATATGGTGAGCACGGCCGCTGGCCTTTCCAAAGTGGGCTTTCTTCCTGTCGTCGATACCTTTGCTCAATTCGGTGTGACCAAAGGAGCCTTGCCAATGACGATGGCCTCTTTAAGCGAGGCGCCTGTCGTGGCGGTTTATTCTCATACTGGCTTTCAGGATGCGGCCGACGGGGCCAGCCACCAGGCCTTGAGTTATGTGGCCATGTCCTCAAGCATTCCCCATGTAAAAGTTCATGCCCTGACCTGTAGTGAAGAAGCAGAAAATTTGGTCATGCAGGCCTTCGAAGAAGTTGCAGAGCAACGCAAACAGGGAAAACCGGGAAACTCCCATGTTTTCTTCTTAGGGCGTGAGAATTTTCCCAAGTCCTATGGGGTGAAAAATTATTCTTTGTACAAACCGCAGATCATAAAAGAGGGAAGTGGCGATAATCCAACCCTGATCGTGGTTGCCGGAAGTTTGTTACCAGAAGCTTTAAAGGCGTGCGAAATTCTAACTAAGCAAAATCAAGGATATATCCTGGTCAATGCCAGCTGCCTTAATGACATTGATATTGAGTTCTACAAAAAGTTATTGAATCAGACTCAAGGCCGTCTTTTAACAGTTGAAGATCATCAGATTATGGGAGGCTTCGGTCAAATTCTGATCTCGACATTGGTGGGCAAGGGCGTGAAAGTGAAAGCAAAAAGCCTAGGGGTTAAGGGCGTTTTTGGACAGAGCGCCTATAATGCCATCGACCTCTATAAAAAACATGGTCTGGATGGAGAGTCCATCGCCCAAGCCATCGAAGAGATTTTATAAGCAAATTTCTCCTGTTGAATAACTTTTATCAGTTGTTTTAGTTGTAAAACGCCGCTCAGAGTTGAGGACGTTTTCATTTCTTCATACGGACTCCCGCCACCACTGTGATTTGACAGGCGCAAGGCTTTCTCCGAGGCTGCGGTTTTTCATAGTTATTTGCCCACGTATCTGGCGTCTGATTTGCACTTGGACCTTATAAGAAATTTGAGTTGATGACGGCCAGTTTTGTTATGAAGGAGCCTAGCATGGAGCAGCCACAATCCTATTCGAAGAATGATCATCTACCAGTTCCGTTTATGGAAAGATTAAAAAGTTTGCCGGGGCTATTAGGGATTCGGTTAGGGGAAGAGCCTATCTACGACCTTTTAAAGTCAGATGGGGACTTTGAAGTTCGTAAATATGACTCTTTGACATTGGCATCTATCACGCTCAATCAAGAATACGATCTCGCTATGGAGGAAGGCCTTCGCCGTCTGTCAGGTTACATTTACGGACAAAACTCTTCTCAACAGGAAATGAAGACCTGGGACGCTAGGTCTCAGGAACGAGAAGAGCTTTCGATGATCTACCCCGTGCTTCGCGAGCGGAGTGAGGCCGGATGGACTATTTCATTTGTTCTTCCTCGCCACCTAACGCTGACAACCGCTCCTCGCCCCGAAGACACCGCCATTTATCTTCACCGAGAATCTCCTCGTTTTATGGCCACGCTTCGGTATGGGGGTCACAATGATCTTGATAAGTTTGAAAGTAAGACTCGAGAACTTCAGGATTGGTTGAGCCAGAATCGGGAATTTCGCGTTGTCTCCTCGTTCCGGTGTGCTGAATACGACGGGCCTTTAACGATTCCTTTCTTGCGAAGAAATGAAGTGTTGGTTCGGGTCGATAAACTTCTTGTTCAATAATCAGATGGAGACTGAAGTTGTTCGGCCCAAAAGAGCAAGTCACTAAAAGGGATGCGATTATCAACGTAAGCCCATCTTAAAGCCATGGCAAAGAAGGGGTTTTGGGTAATGGCCCGTTGACGTCTGGGCCCCTTGCGTTTGAAGGACTCGATCTTTTCGAGGTGATCCAGCATGGAAAGTGTTCGGTAGAAATCGCTGATCTCTTGCTTAAAGACTCCTAGTTGATTTCGTAAGAAGTGATCCCAGTTCGGATTGCTTTCTAAGGATTCTACATTAATCGGGCTTTCCGGAAATTGAGAGCGGAGAATGGCAAACAAAAAGGCACCAAACAACTCGATCGGGTGTTTTTCGGGACTCACCATGAGATGGATCTGTTTTAAGTATTCAATAAAGACTTCGGCACGATCGGAGGAGTCTAAAAAGTCGTGGAAGAATGGCAGGGTCGTTTGTAAAACGCCTAAGTCTTTCAATTCCAACCAGGCCCGGTGAGGTTCGGATAGCTTCAGAATTTTTATGTACTCTTCACGCTTACGAGGAAGTGCTGATTTTTCTAGAGAGGTATGGGTCTTAAGAATGCCTTCCCTTAAGTTTTCGTCCAATCGGAACTGTAGTTTATGGGCCAGGCGTATGGCGCGAAGAATTCGAATGGGGTCTTCTTCTAACCGCGCAATGGGGTCCCCGATCATGCGGACCACTCGTGATTCAATGTCAGTCAGTCCCTTAACATAATCGACCATGCGGTGATCTAAGGGATCGTAGAATAGGGCATTGATGGTGAAATCTCGGCGAATGGCGTCTTCTTCGACGCTTCCAAAATAGTTGTCGCCTGAAATGGGATTGTGCTCGTCTTCCAGTTCTTCGGGTGTGGCATTTCGACGGAAAGTGGCCACTTCAAATTGCTGGGGCCCACGTTTAACAAGGACAAGTTTGAAACGTTTTCCAATAACATAACTGTTTGGAATACACCTACGGGCTACATCGGGAAGAGCGTTGGTGGCAATGTCAAAATCCTTAGGTTGTTCGCCGGCAAGAAGGTCCCTTACGCAGCCGCCCACTAAAAAGGCTTGGTGTCCTTTTTTTCGTAGTGATTGCACAATCTTAAGCGCATAGGGATCGATCAATTCTTCTTTTAGCCGCATTTTTTTGTCAGTCGCATTCTTGCTCGTCGTTTAGGGTTTTTGGCCATCCCGATTCTTTGATCGAAGGGGGTAACTTAATTAGCTCTAATGGCTTTATAGTATAGGAAGGGGTTGCTTGTGAAGCACCTCCTGGTAATTTATAGTCCTGTCATGACTATATTGAATCGAATTCATTATCATATTTCGGGTGTAACTGGCGGTCGTCGTTGGGTTTTTCTTCATGGACTGATGGGGTTTTTGAACAATTGGAAAAAAATCACATCCCAGTTGGATTCGACAGAACAGTGCCTTTGCTACGATCAACGTGGCCACGGACGATCATTTAAGCCTCAGACTGGTTATGCGCCCGAAGATTACGCTAACGACTTGAAGGCCCTAACAGAAGAGTTAGGATGGGATCGCTTTATACTCGTGGGTCACTCTATGGGGGGGCGAAATGCTTTGGTTTTTACAGACCGCTATCCGGAACGAGTCGAGAAGCTGGTCATAGAAGATATTGGCCCCGAATCCAGTGAAAGCTCGGCCCAGTTTTTTCATAGATTATTGGGAGCTGTTCCCACTCCGTTTAAGACCCGCGTAGAGGCCCGAGACTTTTTTCAGAATGAATTTGCCTCTAAGGTAAGGACCAAAGAATCCGTGCGGGCCATTGGGGCCTTCCTTCACGCCAATCTCGTTGAAACTGAAGAAGGCCTTTGGGATTGGCGCTTCTACAAAGAAGGAATTTTGGAGTCTGTTCATGCTGGCCGAGTTCAGGAGCGGTGGTCGGAAATTCAAAACCTTAAAGTTCCCACCCTTTGGATACGTGGTGAAAACTCCCAAGAGCTTTCCTCGGAAACCTTTCAAAAGGTTCTTCAAACCAATAAAATGATTCAAGGTGTCGAGATTGCGGGCGCGGGCCATTGGGTTCATTCGGAAAAGCCCGAAGAGTTCACTAAGGCTTTGAAGAATTTTGTTGGCGGCTTTTGACATTTGGACACGGCGTGAGTAGGTATGGAGCGTTCATGAAATTTACCGAACTTAATCTACATCCTCTTTTAATGAATGGTCTTGAATCTTTAGGTTTCCAGGAGATGACGCCTATCCAGGCAGAAGCCATCCCCATCATTCTATCAGGGCAGGATGTTTCTGGTCTGGCCCAAACGGGGACAGGCAAAACGGCTGCTTTTGTCGTGCCTTTGATGGAAAGAATTCTCCGCACCAAAGAAATTTCTGAGGGGTTAGAAGCGCGAGCCTTTGACTCCTGGAAGGCGGGGCATTTTGTTCTTGTTTTAGTTCCAACCCGAGAGCTGGCAGAGCAGGTTTATGAAAATATTGTGAAGCTAGGGCGGGCTGCTGGGCTGACTGGAATCAGCGTCTATGGCGGAACCGGTTACGAGAAGCAAAAAGAGGCCTTTCGCAATGGTGTGGACTTCGTGGTGGCAACTCCAGGCCGGTTAATCGATCTTTATAAAGACAATGTCGTTGATCTTAAGCAAGTTAAGGCCTTAGTTTTTGATGAAGCTGATCGTATGTTTGATATGGGCTTCAAAGATGACATGAAATACCTTCTGCAAAGAATTCCGAACCAGCGACAGCTTAGCGTGTTCAGTGCGACTATGAATCTGGATGTCATGACCACTGTTTATCAGTTCGGTTCCAACCCGGTAGAAATTAACATCTCAAAAGACGCCACGAAGGCTGAAAACGTGAAGGACGTGCTTTTCCACGTCGGGCAAGACGAAAAGCCGCAAATACTTTTGTCGCTGATTAAACTTCATGCCCCTAAACAAGCTATTGTTTTTACAAATTTCAAAAATAACGTTGAAAAGATCGCACAGTTTTTGATTGATAATGATTTTCATGCCGTCCCTATTTCGAGCCTCTTATCTCAACATCAACGTAATAAAGTGATGGAGCTTTTTAAGGCTGATGATAACAAGTGGAATATCCTGGTGGCTACAGACGTGGCCGCACGTGGTTTGGATATCAAAGGCGTTGATATGGTGGTGAACTTTGAATTGCCTCAGGATTGTGAGTCTTACGTTCACCGGATTGGACGCACGGGACGGGCTGGGCAAGAAGGTCAGGCGTTTAGCTTGGTCAGTGATCGCGATATTGAATCTCTTCAAAGAATTGAAAACTATCTTCAACAAAAAGTGGATGTCGGCTACCTGGAAGACGATCAGATTATTAAAGAATTCAAACCGTTCCCTTTTGAGGTTCGCTTCAACAAAACCTTTGGTTTTCTAAAAGGTGGAGAATCCACCCAGCGAAGTGAAAGAAGACCGGGCCGAGGAGGCGGCAGCCGCCGTGAGGGTGGTCGCCACGAAGGTGGTCGCCACGAAGGTGGTCGCCACGAAAGTGGTCGAAGGGGGCAGGGCCGTCGTTACGAGAGAGGGACGGGATCTCAAGAGGCCAGCTCTAGAAGTGGGCGACCCAGTGGAGAAGCCCGGCAGCCAGATGCTCGGTCCGGAGAGGCGAAGGCAGAAGGATTCCGACAAGGAGGGCGTCGGCACGATCGTCGAGGCGCGGAGGGTCGCTCTCAGTCTCGAGACAAGCGCTCTGAAATGCAAACCTCTTCAAGTAAGTCTTATCGAAACGGACCTGCTCGTAATAAAAGTGGACCACAAGGGAAAAAAGGAACTGCCCGCCACAAGACGCCTGCAGTTGGCCAAAGCGCAGGCCTTAAAGACAAAGTCGCGGGATTCTTTAAAAAACTCTTCCGTTAGAGCCTTTCTTAAATTTAGTAAAATGATGTCGATGGAGCGATGGGGACAGATCCCGAGCTATTCTTTGTCTAGGGTGCGTATATCAAACCGGTCCCTGTCATTACTTTTTGTGTTGCTTCAGAAGCTTTGCCATTTTTTCATTGGTCGGATCTAAGAAGCTTTTGGGGGATTTGCCCTCTACGTTTTTATCACTCAAGCTAAGTCCTCTTTTGAGATAAATTTGAGCTACGGCCGATTGATTGGCGCGAATGGCTTCAAACAAAGGTGTCTCTTGCTTCTGGTTTTTAACAGTTAGAAGTTCAGGGTTCTTTTCAAGCAGCAGGGTCACAACTTTGGGTGAGCCTAAGCGTGTAGCCTCAAACAAGATGGATTCGCCTGTTTCTCCATATCGCTCTGAAGTGGAAGCGCCGGACTTAAGAAGAATCTCCACAATTCGCGGATTGTTGAGGCTGACAGCGTGATAGAGAGGATCGTGACCAGAGCTGTCTTTCTTCTTCAGCTCTTGTGGGTCTTGAGCCAATTTCTTCACGGTGGCAACGGACTCTTCGTTAATGGCTGTTATCAACTTGGAGTCAAATGTCCCTTGAGCGAGCGCCCAGGAAATAAAAAGGAGGAGTATCTTCATGGCATGGCTCCAGCATTAACAGGTATAACTTCCGAGAAAGACTTATTGTCGAAACTGACAAAGGTAAAACCACGGCCTTTCAAGCGGACCTTGCCACCTAGATCTCGCATCAGCTCGCTTAATTCTTGGCGAATGATCTGCCTACCATGAGAAAAAGCCCTTTGCGGATCAACGTTATACATAAATAAATAGGGGCCATTCTGCGTGGAGATTAATCCCGCTAAAGTGACGGCTGGATTCACGGTACCCGTCTTTGCGATAACTCCGTCAAACAACGTGTCATTACTATAAAGATTGGTGGCTGAACCTGGATCTGTTCCAATAACAGTCGCGATTTGACTCAGCGAACTGTTCTGCTCCGAAAGAGTAGTGTGGAGATCAGCTAAGATCTTTAGCATGCCCAAACAAGAGGATTCATTGTAGCGAGGACCTTGGGCTGTGTTCACGCGATCACCGGATCCGTTTAACATGACAATATCCTGACTCTTGAGACCAAGAGCATTTTCAATAAATGAAGAGAATTTTGAAGCCGATCCCATGTGCTCAAAGATCTGATTGGCGGCATGATTATTAGAGTTGCGATTCATTTCTTTCAGCAGGGTTTGAAGGGGAACGGAATTAACTGAGAAAATCTTGGTGTGCTGACTGGGGGCCACAAATTCCTTAGCGGGCAAGTATTCGAACGTCTCGACAGTAAATTCGATGTTTTCTAAAAGCTTGATATTTCTTTTTTGGGCTTTATCTCGTGTCTCATCGTAGCCTTGTAAAAATGAATTATATTTTTGCAACTCTTGATAAACCCGGTTAGGCCTTGGATCATAATTGTCATAAAAACCGTAGGCTAGGCGCGTATTGCTCTCTTCATCATCGATAAACCAGACAAACTTGAAATTTTCGTCGTAAGTGAACTTGCGGATTTTTTTGATTCCCTTTTCGTTGAGGTTAGAGATTACATGATGAAGTTGTTCGGCCCCAAAATAGGGATCGCGTGAGCCCTGCATATGAAGATCGTAAATATCCTCTCCGACCGGAGTGATATACATAAGCGTTTGAAATCGGTATTGTGCACCACGATCTTTGACGGCCCAGTAGGCTGTTACCATTTTAGAAACGGATGCGATTGGCATTCTTTTTTCGATATTCTTGCCCTCGATCTTAGAGAGATCCGAAAGGGGTGCGTAGCAGTACGAACTCATTTGAGCCGCATCTGCGTGATATGTAAAAAGTACAACTCCAAAAGCTGATAGCAATGTTCCCAACTTCATCGCGTCCTCCAAAAACGTTCTGTGTTGTTTCGTTAATACAAAGCCTATGCCTGTATCAAAAAACCAAGAGATCATTTTCGGATGGGATGGCTGTCTAACTTTTGGCAAAACGACCTATTCACGCTTTACAGGAAAAAATTGCAAAGCAGTAAGCGCTGGAAATCGCTCAGGAATTATAATAATTACAATGTTATAAAGCTCAGCCGAGAGTTGAGTTCCCGACAGCTTCGTTGAAGTTCCGCCAGATCTTCTTTTTTACCGACGCAGTTGAAGTAGACCATCAATTTGTTGTGGTAGCGAAAGTACTGAAGCAGGAATTGATCTTTGGAGTCTTTGAGATGAATCCACCCTTGTCCAGGACGTCTTTCGCCCATTTGTTGATTTAGCAATTGAAATCCAGCCCTTTGGTACTCGCGAATCCAAGACTTAAGCGACTTTTCATAGCTTTCGTCGTTTTTAAACTGTTTTAAACGTAAAGTGATAAGAAAGCTTTTATCATCACGGATCACCGTCCAGTTTTCATCATTGTTTTTAGAGAGACTCAGCGAGTAGGGCGTGTTCTCGAGATCTAATCGGATTTTGAACGGATGAAGAAAGTAGTTTTTTTTGGGATTTAAATAGGCGCTCGACCCAGTCAGTGGAAGTGGTGCCGAAAAGGCTGATGAAAAGCTTAGGATCATCAGGATCATCAGTTGATGCATCATTTGATAGACTCCACTCCCAGGGCTGGAGGTGAAGGCTCACAGGTGTTTTCAGATTTGACTAAATTCTGAAGCTGGGCTCCGCCGCCATTATCCATAGACAAAAAGACTTCGTTATCATTGATCAGCTCAAAGGCGTTCCATCGAGTTTGTGTTCTGAGTTGCAACTGCCAACAAAAAGTCGTTGGATTGTATTTCCAAATTTCGCCGCCAAGCCCTGTTGAGAAGCCGATAAAAAGACTTTCTCCCCTCAAATCAGGCCGTATCATCAGGATTCGAGCGGTCGAAGTTAAGAGTGGTGTAGTCTTTTTTTTAACTTTGGTGTACAGCCAATACTTTTTTTGAGATGTCGAAAATTCTATCCAGTAGGGATGGTCACTGGGCGGAAGGGTTATCGGTGAAAGAATCTGGGATGTTTTACTGCTATGAAGTGTATGCAAGTGGTGTTTCTTGTCTAACGACATCAATTGGTAGGTTCCATGCTGAGAGTGAACATAGTAGAGCTTCTGTGTGCCAGGAGACCAATAAAGGTCCTGTACATAGCCGGGATCGGAAGTGATGCGCTGAAAATCTCGAGAATCTCGCTTTTTTAGATAAATGTTCGAGCCGGGTTCTTGGCCTTTGATGACTTGGACAAATTGTTCCTTGGATTGGTCGTAAGTAGAAGCATAATAAATATTTTCAAAATCTCTTACAGCCAGGCTGTTGATCACGCCATCTTGATAGGTCAGACGTTTGAAAGTCTTGAAAAGTTTCGAAAACTCATAGAGTTCTTCACGGGAAGGGTGGCTTTCTTTTCGGCAGAGCAAAATCCATATTTCATCCAACCGAGTGCTGACGTGTGAGCAGTCACCGAAAAAAGCCAAGGTGGGTTTATGAAGGAGAGCGGTGGTTGTGGAGGTTCCAGGCTTACCTTTTTGAGAGCATCCGGAAACCCCAATGAGAAGCCCCAAGGCGGCTAAGAAGAAAAAATATCTGGCAGACCTTGTTTCAGGACTTTTTGAATCATGCTGGTGGGACTGATTTTTTTGATATCTTTTAATGGGACCCACTTCATCTTTCCTTGAGGCTGCTGGGATTTCTCCAATTGAATGTAAATATCAAATTTAGTGATACCATGTTTGACATCATATTGCTTCGGTTTCTTGTCGATTTTCATCGAAAGTCCGGGAAGAATCCATTGGCCTTTTAAGAAGGGAAGATGATCATTTTGAACAAAGCCGATTTTTCCGTTTTGAAAGTGGATCTGAGGCTTCCAGAGCCAGGTTTCCATTTTGGCCTTGGGCCTTCTCAAGGGTAGCTTGTCAATCCTATCGCTTCGATGTGCTTGACATTGGGACAGCCACGGACACAGAAGGCAGCTTGGATTCTGAGGCGTGCAGAGAGTGGCCCCCAATTCAATCAAAGCTTGATTAAGAGTCGAGGCTTGAGGAGTCTGAGCGAGTTCGTCCGCTTTTTCCTGAAGAAGGTGGCGCCCCTTGGGTAACCAATGTTGCACTTCAAGTCCATAAAATCGACTCAGCAGGCGGATAACATTTCCATCTACAACTCCCACGGGAGCCCCGAAAGCGAATGTGGCCACAGCACGAGCTGTGTAAGGACCGAAACCAGGGTATTCTAGAAGTTTATCCACAGTTTGCGGGAAACCTTTATTGGCGACCAAGGCTTGAGCGGCTCTGTGAAGATTACGGGCGCGTGAGTAATAGCCCAATCCCGACCAGGCCTCGAGAACGCGATTTTCAGGAGCGTTCGCAAGGCTCTCAAGGGTCGGGAAGAGTCGCAAAAATCTTTCATAATAGGGTAACACGGCCGTTACGGTCGTCTGTTGTAACATGACCTCTGATATCCAGATGAGATAGGGATCAGTTGTGCAACGCCACGGAAGATCGCGATGATTGTCATTATACCAAGCAATGAGGGATGATTGAGCCTGACTCGTAAAGCTATTTTTTGATCCTTGTCTTTTCACGTTTATTTTGTAATTGAGAGAACTATGGAAAACAAGCCGGAATATAAACCTTTAAGTGGTCGGGAATTTCCTCGATTTTCCCAAATCAAAACTTTTTTTCGCCTTCCGTGGGTTGACCTCAAAGAGAGCTTTGATGTGGCTCTATTGGGAATTCCTTTCGATGGTGGTGTCTCTTACCGGCCAGGTGCCCGCTTTGCCCCAACTCGAGTGCGGGAGATGTCATCCTTAGGGCGCGGTTACCATTGGTCCCGTGATCTTTCGATTTTTGAAAAGCTCAAGGTCGCGGACGTGGGAGATTGTTCTGTTGTGCCTCTGGACGTGCTGGCCACTTATAAAAAAATTGAAAGTTTTGTTTCAGAAGTTTTGCAGTCTGGTAAAAAGTTTGTGGCTGTGGGAGGAGACCATTCTACGACGTTGCCGGTGCTGCGTGCTTTACATAAGCATTATAAACAACCTTTAAATTTGATCCATTTCGATGCGCATTTAGACACTTATCCCGCAGCGTGGGATTTGGAGTATCACCATGGAGCTTTTGCCCGTCACGCGGTGACCGAAGGTTTGGTCAATCCCAAAAAGATGGTGCAAATTGGAATTCGCGGTCCGCTAGCAGGCCGTGATGATCTGCAATTTATTAAAGATCACGGCATCCGTGTGATCACGATCGATGATGTGCGGGAAAAAAATTTGAATGAGTTTGTGGCCTCACTTCCCACTTTTGAAGAAGGAATCACTTACATCAGCTTTGATGTGGATGGACTTGATCCCGCCTTCGCGCCCGGTACAGGTACCCCTGTACCGGGAGGGCTGACAACCTACGAGGCTCAGCGGATTTTGCGTGGATTGAAAATCAACAACCTGGTGGGAGCGGACGTCGTCGAAATATGTCCTCCCTATGACCAGTCGGATATCACCTCTCTCGTGGGAGTGGATGTGATGTTCGAGTGTTTGTCTTTAATGGCAAAATCAAAGTCGCCGTGAATGGTTCAAAATGCCATTCGAATCGAGAAGCCCAGGCTCCAGAAATATTTAAAAATATCCAGCTCTTGTGGATTATTGAAGTAAGTAAATAGGCCTTTTTCCAAGAGGCTTCCATCCAAGGAAAGATGCAGGGGACGCGATCCCCAATGAAGGGCTGTGATTTGAGAGCTGAAGCGTAGTCCCCAGCGCAGACTATTGACATCGTAGTAGTGCTCATTGTCATACTTCTTGGGTGATTTAAAATAATAATGATCATTGTCGGTGTAGGTTATGAACGGACCGATTAAAAGCGGATCCCAAACATGATGAGCAAAGGCAAGACGCCGAGGCGACCATTGATAGGCCCAAGAGTATTGATGAATGTCTTTTACAATTTCATCATGAGTGTATCCGTAAGAAAGATAGATATGATGACGATGGGTGGGTGAAGCCCATTGTGTCTGAAGCTGGAAGGCTCCCAAGTAGGCGCCAGACCCCGCTCCCATCTGCCAGTTAGCGAGGCTGAGAAGTGGAAAAAGGATAAATATTAGCAGTCTCATAGATTTTATCGCATTGGTTTTTGGTGCAGTAAAAAACGCGGATATTCGAGCTGTCGAATTCCACGTAGGCCCACTTTTCTCCTTCTATCCGGTTGATTTGAAATACTTGCGCGCCATTGACTTGATCATGATCGAAACTGTGAAGATGCCCATGGAAAATCAGCACTTGAGGGTGTGAGCCCAGAATATTCGAAATTTGTGTGCGCTCAGCATCTGTAAACGTTAATGAGTTCAAGGGATCTTGGTGTTGAAAAATAAAAACTGGCTCTGTTGAACTAGCACTAGTGACCTCCTGGTTGAGCCAGGCCAGTGGGGTGAGGCGATCTGTCAGCTCCAGAAGATTGTTATTCCAAAAAATAAACTTAGCGTAGGTTGTTGTAATAGAATAATTATCTGCCCCAAAAACACGGGTAAACAATTTCTCTCGTAGAGTGGCAAGATCGTGATTTCCCGGAAGGACCCAACTGGGAATTTGGAGATCGCGCAAGTAATAATGAAAAATCTCGTACTCGTCCCGCGTTCCCACATCGGTGAAGTCTCCCAAATTCACAGCAAAATCCGCAGTTGAAGCGTTGATCCTTCTAATGGTGTTATTTAAGTCATGGTAGTTTTGATGAGAATCTGTAAAAAGCGCGAAGCGCACCACATCGCCACCGGCTAAATCATAAGGAGGAAGGGCAAAGCGATCATTCCAGTTACGTGATAACGTGGTCTGTGTATCGAAGGCGGATTTTTTGTACTCCAGGCATCCTGTAGCGGCAAAAAGGCTTGCAAAAAAAACGACCGCTATTACGGTCCACACGGCTTTCATGGGACCTTAACTTATCTTGGTTTCGGCTTTCAGGAAAGTGGAATTGCCGGATTCTAGAGAATTCCTTCAAGTTCTCCTTGAGGCGGGCGAAGGCCTTTCTTTTTAATCTTTTCAACCAGAGTCGTGCGATTCAAACGCAGCAAGGCGGCAGCTTGATTGCGATTCCAACCAGTTTTTTCAAGGGCCTTCAAGATCAGAGAATTTTCATAGGCGTCAACAGCTGAATTAAAGTCCATTCCGTCCTCTGGAATATCGAGGGCTGTTGTGGCCCCCATACTTACTGTCGCCTGAGCTCGATATTTCAGGGGAAGATCGATAACCTCGACTTGGCCTTGGCCTTTTAGAATCGTCAAGCGTTCAACAAGGTTCTCTAGCTCGCGAATATTGCCGGGCCAAGGATAGTGAGTCAGGCAATCCAGGGCATCGTGCGAAAACCCTGTTAGATTTCGTCCCTTCGCGCGTCCATAGAGCTCCATAAAGTGACTGAGCAGAAGAGGAATGTCCGATTTTCTCTCTCGGAGTGCGGGAATTTGAATCGGGATAACATTCAAGCGGTAATAAAGATCTTCGCGGAAGCGCCCCAGTTGAACCGCTTTTTCAAGATCAATATTCGTGGCCGTAATGACTCTGACATTAACGTGCACGGTTTTTGTGCTACCGACCGGCTCAAAACATCTTTCTTGGAGGGCGCGTAAGATCTTCACTTGCAGCGCGGGTTCAAGGTCGCCAATTTCATCTAAGAACAATGTTCCGCCGTCAGCCATTTCGAAGCGACCAACACGGTTGGAGATGGCTCCCGTAAAGGCCCCTTTGACATGGCCAAAGAGCTCGCTTTCAAGAAGTTCTGAAGGAATAGCGCCGCAATTGATTGGAATGAAAGGACCGGCTGAGCGAGAAGAGCTAAAATGAATGGCGCGTGCGATGAGTTCTTTACCTGTTCCCGATTCACCCGTGACTAAAATCGTTGAGTCAGTGTCAGCCACCCTTTCGACGAGATCTAAGACATGGCGAATTTCTTCAGAGGTTCCGACGATCTGATCAAACTTATGCTTTGTTTTTAATGCGGATTTCAATTGTTGGTTTTCTTGCGCCAGTTTTTTATGAGCCATAGCCTTTTCGACGAGACTCATCAGTTCTTCAATGCCGAAAGGCTTTGTGACGAAATGAAAGGCTCCCTTTTGAGTGGCGGAAACCGCGGACTCAATGCTTCCATGTCCCGTTAGTATGATAACTTCGCAATTGGAATGTTGTTTTTTAAGGGTGTCCATGAATTCCAAACCGTCGCCATCGGGTAAGTTGAGATCGATTAAGGCTAGATCAATTTGACTGTCACCTTGAATGACCACTTTAGCTTCTTCGATTCGGTTGGCCGTGATAACACTGTAGCCTTTGCGATCAAGAATTCTGAAGAGCGCAGTTCTTAGGCTGGACTCATCCTCAACAATCAGAATACGGCTGCTTTTCATGAACCTTCCTTCCATGGTGGGTTCTATACTTTTTATTTTAGTGAGATTTTGACATGACTGTCAAAAATTCCGCTCTGACTAAGGCTTTCGTGCCGGACGGGAGTCTCGGGGAAGGGAAATTTTTGCCCGTGATCCCCGACTATGGACGCGTTCAATAAGAAGGGTGCAGTGCAACTCAGATAGAATTTTTTCAAAGCTTGCGATAAGGGGAAGGGGGCTTTGCTGATCGGTCAGGTCAGCATCAACTTCTAAATTCCATTGGATCTCGTTCGCATTCTCAGAGAGAGAAACAATGATCTCATTACGGGCTTGGGGGTCTTTTTCGCGGGACGCTTCAAGAGCCTCTAGGGCCCATAGGGCTAAACTTTTCCACACACTCAGAAGCCATGTCTGGCGCGTTTGACAGACGATGGGTTTGTCACTCAGGAGCGGCTTAATTTTTAAACCTTTCAGGCGGGTGGGGATTTCCAATATCTTCAAGAATCGTTGCATTAGCTCGACCAGATCCACACTTTCAAGCCTGTCCAGCCCGGGATCACGGGCATACAGTAGAAGATTTTGAACAATGTCCCGGCATTTTAAAACAGCGCTCTCAATTTCTTCTACGTCAGGACGTATAGGGTTTTCTGGTTGAAGATCCATTTTTAACATCTGGGTAAACGTTAAGAGGCCAGCTAGCGGATTATTCAACTCGTGCGCCAGAGAGCTGCTGATAGTTCCCATTTCCACCAACCGAGAGGTCTCGAGCAAACGTCGCTGAATTTCAAGATTGTCAGTTATGTCTCGATAAAAATGAGCATAGAGCAAGACCGGTCCGTCTATTTTTTGGCCTCGGACTTCCCAAGTGCGATTCATATCTTGTATCTGAAAGACAGATCCAAGCTGACAGCCGGTGCAGGGTTGGTCGCGGTCAAAAAGAAGTTGGTAGCACTTTTTTCCAGGTCCCTGTCCAGCGGTCAGTCGGTTGGATTGGATAACGTTGTATTGTGAATCAATAAGGAGAAGCGGATCCGACAGGGCTTCGAAGGTTTTTTCCCATTGTTCCTTAATAGAGCTTAACTTTTCAAGCTCTTGAATTGCATCTAAGCACAAAGAGACGGCTTCAGCCACTTGTTGCAAAAATTCATTTTCATCTTTTGAGAAAGCACGGGGCTCGGATGCCATTAAAAAAATGGAGCCCCGTTTCTGATTGCGGTCATAAATAAAAAGACGATGAATTTCATAATCGATCTTTGCACGGAGCTCATGCAGATAAATATCATCATCAGGCTTGAGGACAATCTTGATCCACTGAAGATTCAATAGTCGTGAAAGTGCTTCGTTCATCCGTTGTTCCAGATCATGAAGGTTTCGGGCGGAAGGAAGTTGCACTAAGAATCTTTGAAAAGCCTCCACACGCTCATGGGCCACGAAAAGCCTGCGTCGCATCTCGCTAAGGTAGCGAGCGCGTTTTTCAACCCGTGACTCCAGTTCGTTTTGCAGAGTTTCCAACTTAAGAACTTGTTCCGACTGCAAGACCGATAATTGCTGTTGCTGCTGAAGCGCCTGAGACTTGGCCAGGACCTCAATAAAAAGAGGATCCAATTTTGGGTCTTGAAAGGAGTCCAAAAAGGCTTCGAATCGATATTGAACTCTCAGCTGATGAAGCGTTTCAATTTGGACATCATTAGGACATATCGGAATGATTTGCAGGAATGGATTTAGCCGGATCCAGTCTCCATAAAAATCTAGAAATTGGCCTTTTTTAACCTCTTCCAGGGGTAATGCAATAATTTCGAAACGCTGCTTGCGAAATTCTTCCGTCAAAGCTTCACTCTGCGGAATCTGGAGCGCGCCCCATCGGTCCACCACTTCGGGCTTCCAGGGGCCGATCAAAAGCAAGCGAGAGTCTACAATTGACATACTTTGATTAACTCCTGGTGCCGGGTGATTGTGTAATCAGGATCTTCGAAGGAATTTTGAGCGACTTCGCCGATGTGCTCGCCATATTTAAAATAGCAGGTAAAACATCCGAGCTGTTTAGCATCGTGGATTTCCAATGGAAGGCGATTGCCAACGGATAATAACTGCTCCGGCAAAAGCTTCTCGGTTTGCAGAATTTCTTCAAAGGCCAGGCGCTTTCTTTCCTTTTTAAAACTGTTTAAAAAAAACATTTTTTGAAAATAATGAGATATACCGGACCGAGCGGCCTTCTCCCTTTGCGTTTCGATGGCTCCGGTTGTGACCAGGAATAGTTTATATTTTTCCTTTAAGTATTTCAGATTTTCTTCAGCCCCCGGCATCAGTTCTAACCGGGAAGGTAGTGGAGGGTTGTAAAATGCCTTAATCCCGGCAGTCACCTGATCTTCGTTAAAAGGTCGGCCATACTTCTTGGCCAGCTCACGGAAAATAAGCTGATGGCTTTTTGAAAGCGCCATCTGCCGGCGCTCTTGATCGAAAATTTCAAAACTGACCTCTACGCCTTTTGAGCTCATGGCGGTAAAAGCGGCTTTAGAGGCGATGGGAACCAAAACCTCCGAGGTGGCGATAAGAGTGTCATCCAGGTCAAAGGCGATGGCTTTAATCATGTGATCCTTTATTCTGAATTAGAGCGATTAATCCCTGATGAAAGTGCGGCCACACCTGGCTGAGATCGCCATGCTCCTGTTCTTCCAAACAAACCACGGGAATCTGATGAACTAACCAACCGTATTGCCCCAAGCTTCCAGGCGTAGGGTAGCCGATATCTTCTCGCGCCACATAATCGTTGCCGCGAGTCAGGATTTCCGCATAAGGGCGGCCAGGTGAGCCGGTGTAAACAACACAGGGTTTCCAAGAGTGAAAATGAAAAATCACTTTTGGTTTTGTCTGCGTGATCAATCTTGCCAGGGCTTGGACTTCCTGTTCGCTGCCAGCGGTTGGTCCCGAATAGTATCGATCTTTTTGCGGGGATGCTGTCCAGTCAGGGGACGGAAAATTACGATTAAGATCTACCCCATTGGAATTAGTTCTTTGGTTTTTTTGATAACCGTCGACATTCAGGCAAGGAATCAGGACCCAGGGATGATCTTCAGGTGTGGAGTGGCTTTTGAGCCACATCCAAAACTCTTCAGCCAGCCGGACGCCTTCAGGCTCGTCGCCATGGACTCCGCCGACAAAAAGGTAGGGGCGCTGATCCTTTCTGTGGACATTTTGAAACAGACTCACTGTTTGGCCTGTTGCGGTTTTTCCCCAATGCGGATTGCACTCGATCCAGGCCTTATCTAGTGGTAGAGTTTTTCCTTGCATTGTTTCATTCAAACTGATTTTTAGAAGAAAGAAAAGCGAGGAGACGAATGACTCAAACCTCAAAACATCAGAATCCCCCTCTGACAGCCATAATCCTGGCGGCGGGTAAAGGAACTCGCATGAAGTCTCCACTTCCGAAGGTTCTGCACCCAGTGGCGGGTCAGCCCATGATTCTGAGAAGTATTCAGGCGGCCCAAGGCGCAGGAGCTACAGAAGTTCGTTTAGTTGTCGGTCACGGACAAAATCTGGTTCGAAAAGTCGTCGAAAGCACGGGAGCCCAATGCTTTGAACAGACAGACCAATTGGGGACGGCGCATGCCGTGAAGTGCGCTCAGATTGACGATCTAGAAGGCGAAGTCTTGATCATGAATGGGGATCACCCTTTGGTTGAGCCAGCTGATCTTAAAATCATTGCAGAAAGTTTTCGTGAGTTACGGGCCGACTTGGCTGTCGTGACGGCCCTTGTGGAAAAGCCGGCCGAAATGGGACGAATCATTCGTCAAAAGGGTGTTCTGAAAGCCATTGTGGAAGCGCGAGATGCTTCAGCCGAGACTTTAAAGATCACAGAAATCAACACGGGCTTTTATATGATGAAGGCTCAAGTTTTAAAAGAGCTGCTACCGGAAATCAAAAATGAAAACTCTAAAGGTGAATACTATCTGACTGACCTGGTGACTCTGGCGCAAGGGAAAGGCTTTTCTGTCCAGGCGTTGGAAACCAACTCCCGAGTTGCACATGGAGTGAATACACAAGCAGAGCTCGCCTTTGCCACACGTCAAGCCTTTCGCAAGAAGGCTGAAGATATGATGGATGAGGGAGTTCTTATCCTGGATCCCGATTCGGTTTATGTCGAGGCGGCGGCGAAAGTGGGGGCTGGATCAGTTCTTTATCCGAATGTGTTTATCAGGGGGCGAAGTGAAATCGGGTCGTTCAGCGTTCTTGAACCACAAGTCTTTATTTCAGATTCCATAGTCGGGCAAAGCGTTCAAATCCGCCAAGGCTCTTATATTGAAAAAACAGAAATTCACTCCAATTGTTCCGTGGGTCCCTACGCGCGCTTGCGACCAGAAACGGTTTTGCATGAAGAGGTGCATATTGGGAATTTCGTTGAAGTGAAAAAATCTGTGATCGGCAAAAAATCTAAGGCGGCCCACCTGGCTTATCTGGGAGATGCGGAAATTGGTGAAGAGTGCAATATCGGTTGTGGCGTTATCACCGTTAACTACGCGGCCGACCGTAAAAAATATAAAACCAAAGTGGGAAATAAAGTTTTTGTCGGAAGTGATGTT
>CAZETK010000003.1:0-35328 GCA_964515195.1 uncultured Pseudobdellovibrionaceae bacterium | reverse complement strand
AGCTGGGTCTACGATCACGAAACCCGTCCCGGCACGGGCTTTGGCCGTGGCCCGTGGTCGACAGGTGAACATTGAAAATTACACTCCTAAAAGTCGAGAAACCGAATCCGATAAAGAAGTAAAGGCCTCTGACGCCAAGAAGGAATAATTTATGTGCGGAATAGTAGGATACCTTGGTCCTTTAGATCCTAAAGACGTTATTTTGCAAGGCCTCAAAAAGCTGGAATATCGTGGATACGATAGCGCCGGCGTTGCGATTCTCCATGATGGGAAGGCTAAAAGTGTGCGCGCTTCTGGAAAGCTTTCAGCCTTAGCCGAGAAGTTAAAGAGTGAAAGCTTCAACGGGCATTTAGGGATTGGTCATACTCGCTGGGCTACCCATGGCGCTCCCACTGAAAGAAATGCTCATCCCCATCAGGTCGACGGGATCAGCCTGGTTCACAATGGAATTATCGAAAACTATCAAGATATCCGGGAAGAGCTTCTTAAAGCGGGATCTAAAATATTATCTGATACAGACTCTGAATTGGTGGCTCACTTGGTAGCGCGTGAAGTGCGGGTGACTGGCGATCTTTTTGAGGCGGTCAAACAAGTGTTACCACGTTTGCGGGGCGCATTTTCCATTGTCGTGATTTGGGATCAGAATCCTCAAGAATTGGTGGCTTTTAAAGACGGCCCTCCTTTGGTGGCTGGGATCGGGGAAGGACAATCTTTTGTAGCCAGTGATGTGCAAGCCCTACTCGCTTACACCAAAAGATTCATTTACCTGGAAGATCGAGAAATTGTCCGTGTTCGTGGTGAAAAGGTGGAGGTGTTTACTTCCGCTGGCGAAGTCCTTGATAAAAAGGTAGTGGAAATCCACTGGAGCCCTGAAATGGTGGAAAAACAGGGCTTTGCTCATTTCATGTTAAAAGAAATTTACGAACAGCCACGAGCTGTGGCGGCAGCGATGGCGCCACACCTATTGGCGGATAATCATGAAGTGAATTTGAAAGTGGAAGGACTTTCAAATTCAGAACTGTCTGAGTTGATGAGGTCCACCAAACGCCTATTTATAGTTGCTTGCGGAACAAGTTACTATGCCGCCCTTGTTGGAAAATATCTGATCGAACAAATGGCCAAAATTCCCGTGGATGTGGATATCGCCAGCGAGTTTCGCTACCGTCACCCTGTCCTCGATAAAGAGACACTGTTTATGACTATCTCCCAGAGCGGTGAGACGGCGGATACTTTAGCCGCTTTAAGGTTGGCTAAGGAGAGAGGGCTGAAAACTCTTAGTCTATGCAACGTAAAGAACTCCACGATCGACCGTGAGGCCTTTGCAAAGCTCTATATGCAAAGCGGGCCGGAAATCGGGGTGGCCAGCACAAAAGCCTTTACCTCTACGCTTACCGTGATGATCTGCATAGCGTTGGCGTGGTCAAAAGAGCGAGGGCATCTGACTCAAAATGATGAACATGAAATGGTTCGAGCCCTCTTGGCGGCACCTTCTCAAATCGAAGTGGTACTGAATTATGACAAGTACTTCACCGAAGCGGCCTGTAAGCTGCAAGAGTACCGTGGGTTTCTTTATATGGGGCGAGGTCTTTGTTATCCCATTGCACTCGAGGGCGCGCTTAAGTTGAAAGAGCTCGCCTATCTTCATGCCGAAGGTTATGCCGCCGGAGAAATGAAACATGGGCCTCTTGCTCTCATTGACCAACGGATGGCCATTGTAATGCTTTGTCCCGAGGATCAATGGTATGAGAAAACAGTTTCTAATTTAGAAGAAGCCAAAGCCCGCGGTGGCGAGATTATCTCGTTGGGAACCGGGGAAGATGACAAACTTCGCAACAAAAGTGAGTATTACCTTTCGCTTCCCAAATCTCATTGGATTATCAACCCCTTGTTGGCAGTGGTGCCCTTGCAACTGATGGCCTATCATTTAGCCTCGCATTTGGGCTATGATGTAGATCAGCCCCGTAACCTTGCTAAGTCTGTCACCGTCGAATAGCTCAGAAGTCCCCCAATCGAATCGCGTGCTCTATGTGAGACTTAGCGACGGAGGCTTAGGAGTTGGAAGAATGAGTATGTGCGGGTTACGAAGTCTACGGTTTCGCGGCCTCGGGCTTTTCCGTAGGTTAGCCTTTTATAAACTTTTTCGTTTTCTAATTGGGGTAGAATCTTTTCTAGGTTTTGCCATTTGTAGGGATTCGTGCCCTGTTGTTTTGCTAGCTCCATAGCATCGAACATATGACCGATTCCAATATTGTAGGATGCTAATGTTAACAGAATACGATCTTTGGGGTCTTGGACTTCTCGCCACTCTTCCCATAGGTGGCGAAGGTAGCGGGTGCCCCCCCAGATGCTTTCAAAAGGGTCATCACGATCAGTTACGTTCATGTGTGAGGCTGTTTGCAGAGTTAGCTGCATAAAGCCACGCACGCCTGTGTAGCTAACAGCAAAGGGATTCCACTGGGATTCTTGATAGGCGACTGCGGCTGCCAGCGTCCACGGCAGTCGAACTTCTGCGGCAACTTCTTGGAAAGCTGGTAAGTACTCGGGTAGAATCGTCGCTGCCCGCTGGTAAAATCTTCGAATGTCGGAATCGCGTAAAGTTTTGAGGGAGATATTGTGCCGGTACTCCAAGGCCGACATATCCCCGCTTCGAGAATCCTTTCGGTACCAGGACATCAGTAGAACATAGAGATCTTCATGCTTGTTGCGAACCCACCAAGTGTGATGCTCAGGAGTGCTAACTTCCCCCACCTTTTGAATTTGCAAATAGGGTTGAGTGGCAAAAAGCCCTTCCTTCAGCTCAGAATAAAAACAGTCTGCCTTTTGACTTAGCAAACGATTGATCTCTTTTTTCATGGGCCATTTGGCTTTTAGGATGCGAAGTGAGGCAAGCTCTTCAAGCTGAGTGGCTGTGATTTTTTTATGACAGAAAAGACCCTTACGAATTTCCTCAAAAAGGGGGCCCGGCTGCGCCCCTAATAACTTCAGGGGCTCACGGGAGATGACAATTTGGCCTTTCCCTTTTTGGTAGGCACTTTTTAGATCTTCTATGTTTTTATATGTGGCGGTTTTAAGTTGAAGTCCCGTGTGTCTAGAAAACTCGTAAAGCCGGTCGGCATCCAGGCCCCAAACAGAACCAGCCTGTCCCCGGATTTGGGTCAAAGGGCTTTCCAAAATCAGAACCTCAATCGGCTGAAGATTCTGGGCTCGTTTTAATGCGCGAGCCTCATGAAATGGGAGTGGTTCAAACCCTGAAGTGGCTGAGAGCAGAAATACAAGAAGCAGGGGTAAACCGACTGAAGTTAAATTCGATCTGTTCCACAATGTCATAAAGTTTCGAGAGGTCTACTTCGATCGAGAGAGGGATTCAAGACGCAAACCCACCAAAATGCAATTTTTTTAGGTGCCAGGCCGTGTTTCCCGATACGCCGCTCTATAATTCAAAATAGCCCAACGTATCAGGAAACACGGCCTGGCACCTATTTGAGCCATGAGTTTTGGGCTCGTTCGATTTGTTGGCGTTTTTTTTCACTTTTATCTCGTGGGGGATTGGTAAGAGGGGGAAATAGGCCAAAGTTGATATTTGTTGGCTGAAAATGCTCGGCTCGAGTTGGATCTGTGATCGCTTCCAGGAGCGACCCTAGAGCGGACTCTCGTGGGGGGTACTGGATCGATTCATGCTTTAGTTTTTCGTGGAGGAATTTTCCCACCAGCAGTCCCATGCAAGTTGATTCAAAATAACCCTCAACGCCGGTGATTTGTCCGGCGAAGAACAAGTCAGGATCTTTTTTGGAAGACAGATCTCTGTTTAAAAGTTTCGGTGAGTTGATAAATAAATTTCTATGAATACTTCCCAGTTTTAGGAATTCGGCATTCTCGAGGCCGGGGATCATGCGAAAGATGCGCACTTGTTCCCCGTAAGCCATACGGGTTTGAAAGCCCACCATGTTATAAGCAGTACCCTCTTTATTGTCCTGGCGCAGTTGAACCGCGGCAAAGGGGTATCGTCCAGTCTTGGGGTCGGTTAATCCTACCGGTTTCATCGGGCCGAAGCGAAGAGTTTGGGGGCCGCGCTCGACCATGACTTCAATCGGCATACAGCCCTCAAAGAAAGGCGTGGTTTCGAAGTGTTTAGGTTCTATCTTGCGGGCCTTTTCAATTTCTTCAATTAAAGCATTATATTGATTCTTGTTTAGCGGACAGTTGATATAGTCCGGCGTGCCCTTGTCATATCGGTCAGCCTTCCACGCGATTTCCATATTGATAGAGTCCGTATCGATTATGGGAGCGATGGCATCAAAAAAATAAAGAAAATCGCCATCAAAGTGGTTTTGCAGAGAAGTAGCTAAACTTTCTTCTGTCAGGGGGCCTGTCGCAATCACGGCGGGACGGGGAACTTCTTCGAGGCTACGAATTACTTTGCGGATCACTTGAATTCGCGGATGATTATGAATTCTTTCAGTCACCATCTGTGAGAATCGCTCCCGGTCGACCCCCAGTGCCTGGCCCGCTGGAACAGCTGACTTTTGAGCGCAAGCAAGAATCAAAGAGTCCAGTCTTTCCGCCTCCCATTTTAGCTCTCCAGGAGCACTGACCGGTGTCAGACTTCCAAAAGAATTCGAGCAGACAAGCTCGGCAAATCCATCGGTCTTGTGAGCGGGAGTTTGGACTAGTCCCCTCATTTCAATAAGTTCCACATGATGACCCCGTTGTGCCAATTGCCAGGCACATTCGCTGCCCGCTAGACCGGCGCCGACAACTGTGATCTTTTCTGTGGAAAACTCGCTCATCTCTTGTTACTCCTTGGATATGTCGGAAATGGATTATAAAGCTAAATTCAAATCGGGAACTGAAGTCCTACAGAACCTCTTTGAAAATGGCAAGTCGCCGCTGTCAGAGCAATTCATCCGTTGGAAAATGTGGTCGCGCTGGGAAGAGGTTGTAGGTTCTACATTGGCAAAATCTTGTGAGCCGGTGGGGATGCAATGGGGAAATCTGATAATCTGGGTGCCTCACTCTACGGTTCTTCAGCAGATGCAGTTTTTGAAGGATAACATCCTTCAAGCCGTCCAAAAAGCCTATCCGCAGCTCAATGTGAGGGATATCCGTTTTACTTTAGACCGTAAGAATGTTCCCCGGGATGATAAAACAAAAAGCCAAGCCCATATTTTCGTTTCAAAAATGAGCCGTAAAAAATAACATTTTAAGGTTAACTTTTCTTGTCAGAAAAAAAGTCCACGATTTCGTGGCCGATGCTGATATCTCGTAAAATTCGGCGGTGTCCTAGTCCGTGGGTGGCGACGAATCTTGCGGACTTCCAATGATTTTGCAATTCCTGGAAATCCGAAAAGGGAACTTCACGATCGTGAATATCATGGATAACCAGCACCTGACTTTCGGTGCTAATATTGCTTCTGATGAGACTGGCTTCTTCCATATTAAGACCCGTTTTGCTTTGTAAAATATTTTCGAATCGCCGGCGTGCGGGTGTGGAGAGTCGAATGTGGTTGTAATACCGATCAAAAACCCCTTCGAGGCGGGATGGAGCCGCAATAATTACAGATTTTGGAGGGAGGGTGATGTGGCGATTTAAAAGTCCCACCACAACACCCCCCAGGGAATGCCCAACGACACCATACAAGGGCAAATTGAGTTCATTTAAATCTTCGACAAAGGCTTTGGCAAAATCAGGCGCACTTGTTCGTCGCCCAGGTGAGAAGCCATGGGCGGGGCCATCCCAACCCATGACTCGAAACCCACTTTCTAAAAACAACGGAATCCAGCGATGGAATGCGGTACCACGAGATTCCCAACCATGAATCAATCCAATCAAAGGTTGATTCTGATTGTCGCCCCAAAAATAAACCTTGCGCCCGGATTGAAGCGTCTCGGTCTGAGAGGCCTTCATCATCGCAGATTCGCGCTTGTTGAGGGGGAGGCGGCGAGGGCGAAGAAAAAGTTCACAGGCCAGGCGAGCCGAAAGTTCGGGGGCTACGGTGGAAGTGAGTTGAAAGGCTAAAGGTACTAATTGCCTCATACTTGACAGTGTCAGGTCAAGACTTGACACTGTCAAGTCTTTGTCCCAAAATAAGCTATGGTTAAACACGAGAGTCCTAAGCAAAATCTGAAAAATCAAATACTTACTGAGGCGGCGGCAATTTTGGGTGCAAATGGACTCCAAGGATTAAGCCTTCGCGAAGTGGCCAAAAAACTGAAAGTCACTCACCAAGCTCCTTACCATTATTTTTCCGATAAAGAGTCAGTGGTTCTAGAGCTTAAGCGTAGGGGCTTCGATCAATTGAGTCGAGCCATGGATTCAGCCCAGACGAAGGGGCAGGATGGTTTCGATAAACTTCAAAGGATCGGAATCCTGTACTTCGATTTCTGTATGGAAAATATCGGCTATTTCCGTGCTATGTTTGGGGCGGTCGCCGAAGGAGCGGGAATTCGTGTTCCTGAGGCTCAGCGCTGTTTTGAAATCATTCATGAGTGCATAAAGCAAGTCCAAGATGAAGGCTATCTGAAAAACTATGATGCAGAAATCATCGCCCTAATTTGTTGGACCACTATGCATGGACTTGTTTCACTAGCCTTAGAAAAATATCCCATTGTCGGCGGTAAGTATAAGCCTCGTGAATTGGCCTTACAGATGATCCAACTGCTTCATGAGCTTTACGGCCAAAAACCGTGCAGGTGAAAAATTTGAAAAGTTTATTTCCCGTTTTCGTTGGATTCAACCGATTTTCGCAGCATGGACTTCACATGGGTTTTTCGTTGGGATCCACCTAGCATGGTTTTAATCTGATCGTGGATGCTGGGATCTGAAATCAAAGCCCCCAAGGTACCCTCTCCCCGCTCAATTTTTTCCATAACTCGGTCAAGCTTCGCCATAGAAGATTCTCCCTTATCGGCTAAACCCTTAAAGGAAGAACTGGCGGTATTCAGGTTAGAGAGGATTGTCTGAACCTGACCTCCTTCATTGATGGATTTCAAAAGAGCATAGGTTTCGTTGATTATTTCAAAAATCCGCTCTGCCTCTTTGCCCTTCTCGCTGATGACAGAAAGAATATCCAAAGATTTTTTAGCTGGAATTTCTACGCCCTCTTCCAACGGGGCGCTGTCGGGATCGCCAGCGACGATGTAGATGTATTTGTCTCCCAGAGCTCCTTGGGTTCTCACTTCGGCTTGGGTTCCTTGAGTGAGTTTGTCAAATGCGGTTTTGCGAAGCTCCAGCTCTACGATCACTTGATTTCTTTTTCCATCAAATTGAATGTCGCTGACATTACCGACGGGAAGACCCGCCAATGAGACAACGGCTCCTGGACCTAACCCTTGCACCTCATCAAATTTCACAATTGCTTTAACTGTACTGTGAAATAGAGGGCTATTGCCCCCTAGAATAATAATGGTGGTCGCGATTACGATGATACCAATCAGAACGAAGATTCCGCTTTTCAGAATTTGTTTTTGATTGTCCATCAGGCCACTTCTCCTTCAATGAATTTCAAAATGCTGTCATTCGGATGAGTGTAGAGCTCTGAGCATAGTATGGAAGCGGCCACATGCCCATTGAGAAGGTAAACCATCTTGTCACAAACGGCCAAGGCAGTTGGCATATCGTGGGTTACCAAGATGGAAGTAACTCCCTTGTTTTTAAGAGTCAAAATGTGCTCTTGAATTTTTTTTGTGTTGAAAGGGTCAAGTCCGGCCGTGGGCTCATCATAAAGGATGACAGCCGGGTTGAGCATAAGGGCACGCGCCAACCCAACCCGTTTTTGCATCCCCCCGGATAATTGGGCGGGAAGAATTTCTTCGCTTCCTTTAAGCCCCAACTCGTCAAGCGTATTAAGAATTTGTTTTGAAATTTCAGGTTCTGACAGCCGGGTGTGTTCACGTAAGGGGTAAGCTAGGTTCTCATAGACCGTCATCGAGTCAAAAAGAGCGCCTCCTTGAAAAACGTAGGCTACTTTTTTTCTGATATCAATCAGGCTTTCTTCACTGAGCTCTGTGACATTAACATTATCGATAATGATAGTACCGCTATCAGGTCTCTCAAGACCGATCAAACTTCGAAGGATGACGGATTTTCCAACCCCTGAGCCTCCAATAAGTCCCACGCATTCACCTTCACGGACAAAGAAGCTCACGTCTTCATGGACCCGTTTTGAGCCGTAGGATTTTTTAAAATTTTTGACTTCTATCATCCCCATTTTTCGAATATCCAAAATAATTTAGTTAAAAAGTAGTCTCCGACCAATATCAAGATCGATGAAATGACAACAGCGCGTGTAGTGGCAGCGCCGACCTCCTTGGTCCCGGCAGTCACATTCATTCCAAAATAACATGACGGCACGGCTATAAAGAGGGCAAAAAAGAATGTTTTAAACATACCGGATGTGTAATCGTAGAACCCCACAGTCGTAACGATTTTTTGATAGTAGAATTGGGAGTTCAACTTCAGTTCTGTTATGCCCACGATCAAGCTTCCCAAGTTACCAATCATATTGGCCATGGCCACTAAAAGAGGCAGAGTGATCAGACAAGCCAGAACTCTAGGAATGACAATGACTTTAATCGGAGACGTTCCCAAGGCCCGAATCGCATCAATTTGTTGGGTAACTTTCATCGAACCGATTTCACTGGCGATTCCGGCACCTACGCGGGCCGCAATCATAATCGCTGTAAATACCGGTCCCATTTCTCGAAGAATGGTAATGGCGACGAGCTTGGGAACATAAAGCTTACCACCAAATTTTTCCAGGCCAAGACCGAACTGAAGCGCCATGACCATGCCAGTGCTAATAGCTGTTATCGAAACCAAGGGAAGTGATCGCCAGCCCACTGTGAAAATCTGTTCGATGATGAGCTTCCAGTAGATCTTACCTTTGAATGTTTCTTTGAGGATTTTTTTCGACAGCTGATGAACGCCTCCCAGAAACAGCAAAGCTTCTTCAAATTTTTCTGTTAGAGACTCAACAGCTGATTGACTCATGGCTTAAAGAACCCTTGCTTAAAGTTTTCAAAAATTGAAAGCTCTGTTGCAAACTCCCTTTCAACACCGCCGTAACTCAATGTGTAGTTGCAGGAACCCTCGTTGATGACAGTTATTATCAATTTGACTGGCGTTTCACTGACTTTACCAGTGGCGACAACCTCATAGGATTTACGACCTCGCACTTCAGTGGGACCTTGTTTTTGAATCTGCGGATTTTCGATGGCTTTGACGGCGTCAAGAGCTATAGCCCGTGGTTCTTCCAAGTTGGATTTGCATTCGCTTAAAAATGAAAGTGTATTCCCGGTGTTTTGGCTGATCCATGCCCTGTCGGCGGTATCCGAAACAAAAGAAACGAAGGGCGCAGTTGGAGGGTTGAAAGCTGTCTTTTCCGCCTTCGAACTGGACTCGAACGGAAGTTTAATGGAGACGCAAGATGATAATAAAAGGCCGCAAAGCGCCCATACGAAGTGGTTCCGCATATCCTTACTATTCGGAAAATTTGAAGTCATTCAAAAGGGTTAAATAGCATAATATTGACTTTCTATCCTCGACCTTGGTGCGAGTCATAAGTTTGTCGGTCCAGTCAGTGGGCGTGCTGTTTTTTGCCGAGAGATTTAATTTATTCTGTTTTAAGACGTGGCATCAGAAATGCTTAGTCTGGAAGTGAGAGAAGATTTTAGGGGAGTCAACTTTGGTCCAAGTCTTGGGTTTCATAGTTCTGATGTTTTCAGGGGGTTTAGTCTGGGCCCAGACGTCAGAAAATCCTGTTACTGCCACCATCAATTTTCAGAACGACACCGTCCATCTAGAGTTGACGGGAAGAAGTAATTGGAAATACGGAGTTAACCGCAAAGATCGGAAGATCCTGTTAGAACTGGATTCTTTGGACACGGCAAGCGCCACTCGCCTGAAGGAGTTTAAAAATTCACTAGTCACCTCGATTGAAGTCCAGAAGGACAAAGTCGTGGGCCGAGATCTCATCATCTTTAATGTTGATGGAGCTCACATCGAGCACTTTGACTATCTAACAGATGAGCCATCACGCCTCATCGTTGATTTTTATGTTAACCCCGAAATGCAAAAAGCAAGACCGGTACCACAGAAGAAAACCTCTAGCGACAAAGATTTGAAACCTTCCTCAGGAAAGAGAACTGTGGCGAGCGACGCTTCCGCTATTAAAATCGAGGGTGGCAAAGTCTCGGCTGAGCCTCTCAACCCATTCGGATTATTCGATGGCGCTGATCCCGATTTTGAACGTTTTGCTATTCGAGATTACGAAATTAAAGAAGATTCTATTATCAAGAGTCGTGATCGGCTTTATATTCATTTTCCTTGGCTCTTGAGACCACCTCGAAAGTGGAGCGAAGTTCTTGCTGCTGGAACGGTTTATCATGTGCATCCTAAGACCACGGATGAAAATAAAGAAATGCGCCTTCTTCAAAGGTTATTCGATAAAAAGCGTAATCGTGTATTTCTGCAAACCGCCGCATGGTTTAATGGGAAATATCCGCGCTCCGAATACAAAGAAATTATTGATTTTATGAAGGCGGACGTGCGCTGGCGGCTTTATGAAGGAAGTCAGAGCGGACGGGATTTTGACAGGGCGATTCAGGCCTACCGACAAGCTTTGATGAATCATCCCAAAAGTCCTATGGCTGAACGAATATCACTCATGGTAGGAATTCGGCTTTTTGAGAAAAATGACTTCATTAATTCACTACGGGCCTTCAATCAGCACATCGAGACGGAAAGGTACGGGACTGAAGATTCTCTTTCAAAGGATTTAGCACGTCTGGGCGTGGGCCTGAGCTACATGCATCTCAAGCGTTACACTGAAGCACAGGAAGCACTTCGAAACCTTGAGAAAAAAAGCCTCCATAATGAAGTCCGTCACGAAGCTTCCTACCATCTGGGCGATCTTAATGTGCTTTCTAAGGAATACTCGAAGGCTATTGCCGATTACCGGCAGTCTCAAACACAGTATCCTGATGCTTCTTTAGACTTTCCCAATTCCTTTTATAATTTGGCTGAAGCCGAATTTTGGACAGGAAACTATAAAAAGGCCTTAGAAAGTTATCGTGAATTTATAAAGAAATTTCCATCAGACGAGCATGTGCCTTTTGCTTTAACTCGTATTGGAGAGACGCTTGAAATTTTGGGTGCTGATAAGCCAAAAGTTATGGGTGCTTATTTGGAAACCTATTTCCGCTACGGTGACAGTCCAAAGGCCCTTATTGCCCGGATTCGTATGACAGCCGCGCGGATGAAAGGGATGAAGCCAAAAGAAGTAGAGTTAGCGACAGCAGAAATTTTAAACCTTTCTAAAAAGACCGATCTTGATGGAGCGGACCGTCTTGCCACCGTCCTCATATCCGAAGGTTACAGTGAACGAGGCGATTTTGATAACGCTATTAATTTATTGATCAGCCACCATCAGAAAAATCCAACCATGCCCGATGCGGATCACTTAAAACGGCGGATCGTTTCAAACATCAATTATAAATTAAAAGAATTGGCGGATAAGAAGAACTTCATTGAGCTCTTCAAACTTCATAAAAAATATTCAGATGTTTGGTTGAAGAACTCCAATCGTTTGGATACCCGATACTATTTGGGAAAGGCTTTTGAAGTTGCGGGAGTTCCCGCAGAATCCGAGCGCTATTACCGTGAGGCTCTAAACCTTTTACATTCTATTGAGGGTACGGCTCGCGAGAAAGAAGCTCGCGTTGTTCAGGATCTTCCAAGTAAAGAGTCGTTATATTTAAGAATGGCTAAAGTTCAGATCTTCCAGAAGAAGCATTCAGATGCCTATGAATCTCTCAAGAATATTAAAAAGGTTGAAAATTTAAACCAGGATGAACAAATTGAACGAGTCATCCTGACTGCCGGACTGCTGGCAGAGAAAGAACAGTGGGATTCTGCTCGACGTTTTGTAATGGAGCTGTTGCGCACTTGGAAGGGCGAGCCTGAGAAGCTTGAGGCCCCGTATTTTAAATTGGCCGAAATTGAAATGAAGACCGGGCAAAATGAAGAAGCTTTAAAGTCCTTAAAAAAGATCGATGAGATTTATAAGGATGTGAAAGTCACAAAGGATGACATCCATTTCAGGTCACTGGAGCGCCGCATGGAATTGGCCGAGTCTCTTAAAAACGATGATGAGTCTTTGATGGCGGCCAATCGCCTTTTAGAGATTTATGAAGACACTCGCTCTGTCGCATCCATTCGTTACAAGCTGGGCGAAATATATTTCCGTAAAGGTCTTATAAAAAAGGCGGAAGTAGCGTGGACTGGCTTCAAGGGAGCGCAGTCAGATTTCTGGAGCCAATTAGCTCAAGAGCAAATGAGCAGTATGAAGTGGCGAGACGAATACAAACGGTACATGAATAGAATCCCTGCCATGAGTCGCGATGGAGGAACAAATTAACGATGAACTTTTTAACCCATCCCTTCTGCTCTCCAGTGTTAAAGACAGCCCAAGCCGAAGTGAACTCTTTGGTGACAAGCTCGGCTCCCGTTCTCTTTCTGGGCCATTCTGGGTCTGGAAAAAGCAGTTGGGCCGCTTGTTTAGCGAAGGCTCGTGGTCGTTTCCTCGTCATTGAAGCTGCCGAGGCACCGAAAGAAATAGCGCAATGGGCCTCGATGCTTATGGATTCAGCGGCTGCTCATATTATTCTGGAAGACATCGAAAAATGGAGCGAGGCCACGCAGTTTTCATTAGCGGCTTTTCTAAAGTCATCGACTCTTCTCGAGAAAAGTTTGATCTCCACAGCCAGTCTGGAACTCCACAGTCGTCTTAACAAAGGGCTATTACGTCAGGATATTTATCAACGATTAAGTGCCAAGACCATGGTTCTTCCAAAATTAATTCAATGTCTTGAAGACATCCCGTTGGCTGCGGAATTTTGGTTGGATGTTCATAGCTTAATAGCGGGCCGTAAAACACCGAAGCTTTCAGAGCCAGCCATTCTGAAGTTGAAGACTGCAAATTGGAGTGGCGAATGGAATGAATTTATCAACGTACTGGAAAAAGCTGTGGAATTAGGAGAAGAGATTATCAAATCAGACTCCCTATCGCTTCCCAATACTTCCCCCACTGTTGGCGAAATCCAAGCCGGGTTGACTCTGGCCGAGATGGAAAAGAAGCTGATTCTTCAAACTTTAAAGCTAACAGCGTCAAATAAATCCCAAGCTGCGCGCCTATTGGGAATCAGCATTCGAACACTTCGCAATAAGTTGAAGGAATACAGGCAGGAGGGCCATTATGAGTATATTTGATAAAACACTCAATGGGCTGCACACGTCGCTGACAATGCGACAACTTAGACAGAATATCGCATCATCCAACATCGCAAACGCGGAAACTCCTGGTTACCAGGCCCAGAAGTTGGACTTTGAGCGGGCGTTGGAAAGGGCTTTAGATTTGGACGGAATGAGAGCACAAAGTGTCACTCATGGCGATCACATGACTGTCGGCGGCCACTCAGCCCGAGTGAAACCTGATATCTATGATGATCCAGACGGAGTGCGAAACAACGATGGCAATACGGTAAATCTCGAAAAAGAAATGGCCGCGTTGTCAGAAAACGCCATTATGTACAAAGCAGCTCTCCAGCTTATCAATAAAAAGCTTGCGGCCTTAAAATATGCGGCCTCCGACGGACGATAAGGAGTTAAATCGTGGCTGATTTTATCACAGGAATGAGGATATCGAGTTCAGGAATGGCAGCGCAAAGAATGCGTTTGAATACAATTTCATCGAACTTGGCCAATATTAACACGACTCGAACTCCAGAAGGTGGTCCGTATCGCCGCAAAGACGTGGTTTTCGAAGCGATGCCGGACGCCCGCAACTTTGGGGAAATTTTTTCCTCGACGGACCCAAAGGGCAATATGCAAAGGGTACAGGTCGTGGATGTTATTTCGGATCGGCGCGCTCCAATTCTAAAGTACGAGCCCAATCACCCAGATGCGAATGCAGAGGGCTATGTGGCCTATCCCAACATTAATACAATGGAGGAAATGACCAATATGATACAGGCCACGCGAGCTTACGAGGCCAACGTCTCGGCCCTCCAAGCCTCTAAGGACATGGCTTTGAGCGCTCTCGAAATAGGACGTTAGAACGGATTAAAAACCGGATTTTGGAAGTGAACGAATTTTGACGCTATAATATCTTAAGAAGAACTTTAAGTTTTTCGACTCATGAGGTGAGACCATGGAAGGTTTTACGATAAAAAATTCGAACCGATTTTTAGAGACAGGAAGTCTGCGAATCGGTGAATCCCAGCAGGGTGAGATTTCTCGCAAACAGAATTCAGGCCTTTCTCCATCTCAAGAAACCTCCTTCGCGGATACACTCAAAAATGCCATCAATGAAGTGAATGAACTTCAGCAGACCGCCAACAAAAAAGCACAGGAGCTCGCAGTTGGAAAGACGGACAACGTTGCGGATGTGATGATTGCCGCCGAGAAGGCCGACATTGCGATGCGAGTGATGGTCCAAGTTCGAAATAAAGTTATAGATGCCTACAACGAAATTATGCGGATGCAGGTCTGAGGAGTCTAAGTGGAAAAGATTTTTGGCGGTCTGGTATTACAGTTTCGTGAATTCTTTAAGAACTTAGGTCCCACTAAGCGTCTTTCGGTATTGACAGTATCGGCCATTGCCGTTGTGGCAGTGGTGACGATGTTGATGATGGCGTCAGGACGAGACTATTCGCCGTTATTGACGAACATTCCCAATGATCAAGTGGCTGCCATTATCGCCAAGCTCAATGAAAAAAATATTCCTTACAGCCTTAAGGACGACGGTAAGACAATCGCTGTTCCCAAGGATCTTTTGCATTCCACTCAGATGACCTTGATGTCTGAGATTGGCTCTTCCCGAATGGGGAATATTGGGCTTGAGCTTTTTGATAAGCAGGATTTTGGTATCAACTCTTACGCCCAAAAAATCAATCACCAACGCGCCCTTCAAGGGGAGTTAATGAGGGCTATTAACACCTTAACAGCCGTCAAGCAGTCCAAAGTAATTTTAGCGATTCCTAATAAAAAAACATTTCTTGAAGAAGGTGGGAAAACAACCGCTTCTGTCGTGCTTGAGCTTCATCATGGAAAAGAGCTGACAGCTGATCAGGTCCGGGGAATTCGTTATTTAGTGGCTAATGCCGTTGAAAACCTCAATCCTGATAGCGTCGCGGTGCTGGACGAACGAGGCAAAGTTCTTACCCGTGAAAGTAATGGAGTCACAGCTGGGACGGACGAATTACTGGATCTAAAGCAAAAAATTGAATCTGACATGGAAGGACGGATCGAGTCTATCCTGAGTAAGGCGGTAGGACATTCGAAAGTTGTAGCGAAAGTAGATGCCACCCTTCAGCACCGGGTGATTTCCGCCGTGGAAGAGTCGATAGCCCCAGATCGAACCGCCATTCGAAGCCAACAGAGCGAGGAAGAGTCTTTGGACGGTTCCCGATTGGCGCCTACCGGGGTGCCTGGAGCTCGAGCCAATCTTCCGGGAGCCGAAGGTGGAGAGCAAGTTGGGTTCCGTCAAGATGTTCGGAAAGAGATTCGCACCACCAATTTCGAAGTCCCGAAAGTTGTGAAGAACATCCGTGAAGCGGCTGGCAATCTAGAGCGCTTAAGTGTCGCAGTCGTTGTTGATGGAGCCATGGAAACAATCACCAAGGAAGATGGAACAACTGAAACTAAGTGGGTTCCACGATCGGCTGAAGAACTTGCGAAGTACGAAACTCTAGTTAAAAACGCGATTGGGTTTAATGCCGCCAGAGGTGACGCTGTCAAAATCGAAAATATTCAGTTTCAACCGGAAGATTTTTCCGAAGCTGAGCGTTTGTTGACCAATCTTGAGAGAAGAAAACTCATTCATGCGTTGTTCAAGTGGGCGCTGTTAGGTTTCTCATTGGCGCTTTTCTTCTTTATAGTCGTGCGACCATTCATGCAATGGATTACGGATAGTTTTCAGGATACCGTGGACGAAATGTTGCCTCGAACGATTGAGGAATTGGAAGAGCTTCAGTCTGTGGACAGTACTTTGCCCGGAATGAGCGCGGCACTTCCTGTTTTACAAGAATCCATTGATCCTGAAAAGGCTGAAAGTGAACTGCTTAAAGATCGGATCCTGGGCATTATGACCAAAGATGAAGAAAAAGCGGCCAACGCTTTTGGTATGTGGCTAGTACGAAAGGATGGCTAAGGCTGTATGGCGATTAAAATTTATAAGGCCGATAATATCGAGTTTGAATCCCTGAAGGGTTTTGATAAAGCCGCTATCCTGATCAATTACCTTGGGAAGGACGCCATCAAGATTCTTCTTAAGCACATGGATGACGGTGACATCCGAAAGCTTATCAGCGTGATGAACAAGTATCGTGTTGTTCCCATTCACGTCACAAAACGGGTATTAGAAGAATACTACGAAATGATCTCTGAAGCTGAAGATTATATATTTTCGGAAACTGTCTCAAGCAAAGATATGATTGTTGATGCCTTAGGGGAAGATCGGGCGCGAGGCATTTTAGGGGGATTGAATATCGCTTCAGGTTCATCCCGTTCTTTGGAATCATTAGAGATGGTCGATGCCAAATCATTGGCAACATTCTTGGTCAGTGAGCATCCGCAAACTGTTGCCGTTATTCTGTCACACCTTGAGCCCGAGAAAAAAGGTGAGGTGCTAAAACGGTTACCTGAAGCTTTACAGGCGGAGGTCGTTCTTCGTATGGCTAACCTGGAGCACGTCGATCCCGAACTGATAGCAGAAATTGACAAAGTGTTAAAAAATCAATTGTCTAACACAGCCAGCGTTGAGCAAGGAACACTGGGTGTGGTTCAGCCAGTTGCAGAAATGCTGAACGTTATGGATAAGAATACAGAAACGTCCATCATGTCCCGACTCGAGGAAAAAGATCCTCTGTTGGCGGAAGAGATTCGCAAATTGATGTTCGTCTTTGACGACATTATTAAAATCGACGATCGCGGTATTCAAGCGCTGCTTAAAGAAGTTGCAAATGATAAACTTCTTCTGGCTCTCAAGACAGCCAGTGAAGACATTAAGAATAAAGTATTTAAGAACCTTTCTCAGCGTGCCGCTGAAATGCTGAGGGAAGATTTGTCAAATATGGGGCCGTCTCGTTTGTCCGATGTGGAATCGGCCCAGCAAGAAATTGTCAATGCGGCTCGGCGTTTAGAGGCTGAAGGAAAGATTTTGATTGCAAGAGGCGGTTCAGAAGATGCCATGGTCTAAAGCGGTTCTTAAACGAGAAGAGGCCGACACGCAGGTACTGGAATATAAACCCAGTAAGTTCGAGCTTGGTATTCCGTCCCAGGCGCTTGACTATCTGAAGGCCAAAAGTATTGGTTCAGATTTCCGCATGAGTGATGTCATTCGAAAGCAGACTGGGGTGGAAGAGTTAGAGCTTCAGTCCGATGAAAAACGAATTGAAGACAGGGCTCTGGAAAAATTGAAAGAAATCCAGGAGAATGCTTATCAAGAAGGATTTAATTTAGGTCTTGATGAAGGACGAAAAAAAGCCTTTGAAGAATCGGCCCGACACATTGAACAGAATCTAGCAGAGTTGAGCCAGACAATTCAGTCCATTTCAAATATTAAAAAGGAAATTTTGAACCATAACGAGGCGCACATGGTTCAGTTGCTGTTTCATATGGCGTCCAAATTGGCGCAATCACACTTAGAATATGACCACGCGCCTATCGTCGACATCATTAAACAAGCAGTAAGCCTCGCACAAGGAGAAGAGAGCGTAACAGTCCATGTTTCCAGCCGACAAATAGAATTTCTTGAAAATCTAAAAGCGCAACAGAAGGTCGAGCTGGACTTCTTAGATCATGTAAAGCTTGTCGCCAATGATGATATGACCCCTGGGGGTTGCATTGTGGAGACGAATTATGGCGAAGTCGATGCAAGCCTTGAGCAGCGCATTCAGCAACTTTGGAAGAATCTTGAAGAAAATATGCCAAGAGTAAAACCGAAACTGGTGGGCTAAGGTGGCATTTGACATCGACTTTCAAAAATATGAAAGACTACTAGATTTAGTTCATCTTTCCCGTGATAGCGGCAAAGTAACTGAAGTTAAAGGTTTATTAATTAAGGGTTATCTTCCGGGCGCCTCTCTAGGATCACTTGTTGAGCTATTCCCCCAAGGGCAAGAAAAGTCCTTTATGGCCGAGGTGGTGGGATTTCAGGACAAAAATGTCTTGATGATGTCATTAGGTGAGATGAGGGGGGTGGCTTTAGGGTCGCGTATACTTCTTAGCCGTTCAATCGCCACGGTCAGAGTGTCTGATGAGCTTTTGGGACGAACCATTGACGGACTCGGCCATCCCATAGATGGACTGGGAGATGTAGAAAGCCTTGTCGAGTCTCCTTTGTACCGGGAGGTAAGAAATCCCCTTCAAAGAAAACCGATCCGAGAACCTTTAGACTTAGGGATCCGAGCCATCAATGGATTATTGACAGTGGGTCAAGGGCAACGTGTTTCAATCATGGCAGGATCCGGTGTCGGTAAATCCGTGCTGCTGGGGATGATGGCCCGCAATACAGAAGCCGACGTAAACGTTATTGCCATGATTGGTGAGCGTGGGCGCGAAGTCCGTGAGTTCATCGAAAATGATTTAGGTCCTGAAGGGATCAAAAGATCTGTCGTGGTATGCGTAACTAGCGATCAGAGCCCTTTACTGCGGATGAGAGGGGCCTATGTCGCAACCGCCATAGCAGAACACTTTTGTGCGCAAGGTAAGCGTGTTCTTCTGATGATGGACTCAGTAACTCGTTTTGCCATGGCTCAAAGGGAGATCGGTTTAAGCATTGGCGAGCCTCCTTCTTCAAAAGGTTACACACCCAGTGTGTTTTCGACCCTTCCTAAACTTTTGGAACGTGCGGGTTCATATGAAGGTGAGGGGAGCATCACCGGACTGTATACGACTCTTGTTGAAGCGGACGATACGAATGACCCCGTGGGGGATGCCGTTCGATCAATTGTAGATGGCCATATTGTGTTGTCGCGGAACTTAGCCCATAGAGCCCATTATCCTGCGATTGATGTCTTACAAAGCGCTAGCCGTGTGATGAAGAGCGTGGCGTCCTCGGAGCAAGTGAAGCTCGCACAGAAGATGCGTGAAATCTTGGCTGTTTACAAAGAGGCTGAGGATCTCGTGGACATCGGAGCCTATAAAGCGGGAAGTAATCCTCGAATTGATCGTGCTCTTAAGTACATCGAAGGCGTTAATCACTTCCTTCGACAGTCGGTGGAAGATCCTACAAGTTACAATAAAACCATACGTATGATGCAAGAAGTACTGGCGGGCGCATAATCATGAAGTTCAGATTCAACCTTGAAAAAGTTCTTCAGCACAGAAAGATTCTAGAGAATCTTGCGCAACGAGAATTTCAAGAAGCTCTTAGCAACTACAACCGCGTGCTGAGTGAAATCGAGAATATGATTGACGTGAAAAAGCAGGCTTTGCGCAGAAGTTACGATCTTGTAAGCCAGACCGGAGGTCAGGTCCTGGACAGTGTGAATCAAATACAAGACTTCATGGTTTTGCAGGACATACGAATAGATCAGATGACGGAAAAGCTCGAAGAATTGGAAAAATTGGTCGAGGCGAAACGTGAAGTATTGCGACAAAAAGCAATGGATAAGAAAATATTAGAAAGACTGAAGGACAAAAGAAAAGCGGATTTTCAGGCTGAAATGTCGCGGCGGGAGCAAAAGGAAATCGACGATATTGTCAGCATGAGATTCGAAGAAAGTAAGAAAACAAACAGTATATGAGTCAAGGTTACGAACAATTTTTCAAAAAGGCGAAAGAGGCAGCTGCGGGAAAACCTGCAGCTCAGCCAGTTCGTAAACCTCAGCAGCAGTTGAAGTTTAAAAAGAAAGCCAAAAAGAAAGTCACTTTCCCTTATGGTGCCCTTTTCTTTTGTGTCGTGGGGTTGGCGGCGGCTTTTCAAGGCTACAGTCATTATGATCAGCTCATCAACTATGTTAATAAAATTGAAATTAGTTTGTTTTCAACTGCCACCGCCAGTGACGCCAAAGCGACGTCGGCAAAGGCCGCACCACAAGAGGCTACGAAACCTGTAATGGCGGAGCCGACAGGAGATGAGCTCAATCATTTAATGAAACTCGTGGAGCGAAAAAAGGAATTGGACGCTCGTGAGCAAGAGCTGAATCGTATGGAAAGCGAGCTTTCACAGCAAAAGGACGAATTGAAGAAAAAAATATCAGAGCTCGAAAAAATGCGCTCATCCATTTCAAATGTCCTACAAGAGCGTGTTAAGGCCGACGAGGAGAGAATCGAAACATTGGTTCAATTCTATTCCAATATGAAACCTCCCCAGGCAGCGAAAATTTTTGAAACTTTAGATGAGGATCTAGCGGTTCAAATATTAGGCCGGATGAAAAAAAAGAACGCGGCTGACATCCTCAATTTGATGAAACCCGACAAGGCTCAGGCCTTTACGGAAAAGTATGCAGGCTATCAACGCTCTCCAGCCTCGTCATCTTCAGACCGAGACGAAAAAGGGGAGGACAAAGATTTTGATCAGGAGGCCAACACGGCTCCTCAACCCTAACGAAAGGAGGGTCAATTGATATCAGGACTCGTTGGATCGAGTCCACCACTGAATAAACCGGTGCTAGATTCTAAGGAACGGGAATCCAAAGGCACGGGAGATGAGTTTGATAATCTTCTTGAATCCAAGACAGGAAACAAGAGTGACAAGACTCAAGCTCAGAAATCCGAAAAGGTTCAAGGTTCTACGCGCAAGACAGCCGAGCCTGAAAGACCTCCGTCTACAAAGACAGAGTCTCCTCAGGAAAAGCCCAAGGCGGTAAGATCCGAGTCAAATGCCGGCAAGGCTCAAGACTCTGAACCGAAAAAGGCCGATACGGAATCCAAGAGTCAGCCCGTAGTGAGGGACTCAAGGCAAAACAGCCAGGTGAGTGCTCAGAGACAGAGAACGATCCGAAAATTCATGGACTCATTCGAGGGTGAATTCGGAATACCACCACAGCAGATGGTGGAAGCAATGGCTCTTCTCAAGGTACAAGATCTGGAAAAGCCACCAGAAGAAACGGTGGATGCTGTCATTTCCGAGCTGAACCTGGCTCCCCAAGAGCAAGGTAAAGCCAAGCAGCTGTACAAAGGTTTGCTGGATCAATTGCGGCAGATTGAGGTGAGGGCGGATTTACCCAAATCCACCGATAATCTATTAAGCCAATTAATGGCAGAACGCTTGCAACTATCCGGAGAGAAGAAGGAATTTCTCGGAAAGCAAATTCAGGATTTAAACGATAGGTTCTGGATGAAGGGGGCTTATCAGGACTTGACGCTTAATCAAGAGTCAAATCCCGATGAGGATACTTCGCAGGCTTCTTGGGAGACTCTTCGCAGAAACATTGAGGTCTCGTCTGGACAAGAGGCTTTGCCAGCCGGGGATCTGGCAATTACACCTTTCAAGATTTCGGACTCGACGGAATCTTTAATGACGCAGTTGCAAAAATCCCTAAAGACTGATGGTGAGCAGACAGAAGAGGGGCTTCCTCTAGTTGAGGATCTGAATTTACAAAGTGTGGAGTTCATACCGCTATCTTCAAAGTCTGAGCACCCTCAATTGAGGCAGGATTCGTCTGGACAGGAAGACAAGCTCGCCGCTTTTCAACCCGAAGTCCAGCCGTCTCTAACTAAGGCGTTCATGAATGCTTTGGAAGAAACTGATAGGGAACTTCAGGCTTCAGAAAGGGCCTCCGCTGTTGAGCCTAAAAAGATACAAGAACCCCAGACGGTGGACCTTAAGAGTTTACAGTTAGGGGATCTTTCGTCATTAGGATCGCAAGTTGAGTTCTTTCCATTAGTGGATACGGCGGCGAATAAGCCAACCCAAGTCGGTTTTATCTCGGAGCAACAGAAGACCGAAAACGTCCAGCAGATTTTGAGTCAGGCGCAGTCCTTAATCAAAAAAGGTGGTGGAGAGGTCAATGTCCAAATGACACCTGAAGGTCTAGGGTCAATTCAGATGAAACTGCAAGTTTTGGATGGAAAGGTCCAGTTGTTCATGAATACCGAATCGCAAGAGGCCAAGAAGATGATAGAATCATCTTTACAGGACTTAAAACAGTCACTGGCCGCTCACCAGCTGTCGATGGATCATGTACGAGTGGATGTTGTGGCGCAAGCCTCTTCATCCCATGGAGCTCAAAATGATTTGCAGAACCAAATGCAGAATTTCTTCGAGCAACAACAGCGAGAAGGAACACGGCAATTTTGGCAGCAATTCAACGAGAACTTCGGAAACAGGCAGGCTCGTGAGAATTATTTTGATGCCCAGAGCATCCGAACGGGTATCCGGCGACAGGAGTTGCCGGGAATTCAGGAGTCTGGTGGATCAAGAACGGCTCGCCGTACAGGTAAAAGTGGGCGCAGTTTGAATTTAGTCGCATAACGCCAAGGAGGGTGTATGTCAGTTATCGGTAACAATCGAATGACCAAAGCTTTTGGGAATATCGAAGCTCAACCTGATAAAGGTAATGCCCCCTCTCAGCTTTCCACAGAAGAATTGAAAAAACTGGGAGCCGAAAATGTCGGCGACATGTTGAACAAAATTGTCGATCCGAATTTTACAGATCCCAGCAAAAAGATGCGCACCGTGGGAAGTGATAAGCTGGATAAAGATGCTTTCTTCAAATTGATGCTCGCACAAATCAAAAACCAAGATCCCACAAATCCGCTTAAGTCTCATGAGATGGCGGCGCAGTTGGCGAACTTTTCAAGTCTCGAGCAAATGCAAAATATGAATAACACTTTGACCGAGATGAAAAACGGGCAGAAGCCATTAGAGCAGTTCCAGGCATTGAACTTCATTGGTAAAGCAGTAGCCGGTGACAGCTCTAAAATTATTCGGACGAAAGGTGATAAAAATCACGATTTCAATTTCAACTTGGCTATGCCCGCTGAAAAGTTAGAACTTCGTATACGCAACAACGATACCGGCGAAACCATTCGAACGATTTCTTTGCAAAATTTAAAAGATGGAGAAAATAAATTTTCATGGAATGGTGTGAATGATAAAGGGCAAGTTGCCCCTGCCGGGAACTATCAATTTTTTGCGGAAGCCACAAGTACCAATGGAGTTAAGCTGGAAGTCAAAACAGACTTTGAGGGTCTGATCACAGGAGTGAATTATACCAATGAAGGACCTATTTTGACAGTGGGCAACCAATCCGTCCGCCTGCGAGATATCAAAAAAATTCAGGACCCAAGCCTTATGAAGAACGACCAGAATGTGAATAATGTGGTCGAGTCCAACTTGAAAAAAGAAGGTGCGGTCAAGGAAACTGGTAGCAAGCAAGGTGTGACGACTGAGACTTCTTCCGAAGTCGAAGGCGCTCCCGACGCCCCCATCAATGTAGCGCAAAACATGATGGAGACGGTGGGAATGTCTCGAGAGATGATGGAGAAGTTGACGAAGGAGACTAGTAACTAATGGATCTCAAAAGCTTGAAAACCTTTGAGAGCCTGGTGTCTCCAACGCAGACAGGGACGATCAAGTCCGGAGGTGGACTACAACCTCAGGATAAGAAGGGGATCGAATCCACAGGCCCGTCGTTTAAGGAGGCTCTTGAAAAGTCTCTTAAACAACCAGGGGCTTTGAATGATTCCCTAAAGTCGGGTGCCCTGACTTCGGCGACACCGGCGAACCTGAATCCGGCGGCTGATGTAAAGTTCTCTAATCACGCGTTAGAGAGAATGCGCACGCGAGGAATCAGTTTCACGCCTCAAGATGTAACGCGCTTAAATGAAGCGGTTACCAAAGCGGCGGCAAAGGGATCAAGGGACACCTTGGTTCTGATGAACGACTCGGCTTTGATCGTGAGCGTGAAAAATAAAACCGTTGTGACGGTGATGGATAAAACGGCTTTGAAAGAAAACGTTTTTACTAACATTGACTCAACGATTGTGATGTAAAGATTTAAATAATGTAGGGCTGGTCCTCTTTGAGGGGGCCCTCCAAAAACAGGCAACATGAATGTTGTCTTTAACAAGGATAGGGTTTGGTCACCTTATCCCATGACATGGAGGTCATATGGGTGTTCTTTCTTCTCTGTATACCGGTGTATCCGGCTTAACTGCACAAGGTGAAGCATTGCAGGTTATCGGTGATAACATCGCCAATGCGAATACCACAGGCTTTAAAGCGAGCCGTGCGGAGTTTCAAGATATCATTGCTAAAAACCTAAAAGGTATTCTGGGTGGTAACCAGATCGGACGAGGTGTTAAGATCGGGGCTGTTAACCCAATCCTAGTGCAGGGTAATGTGGACGCTACCGAGCGTGTTACAGACCTCGCTATTTCCGGTGATGGCTATTTCAAGGTAAAAGGAAGTGATGGCGAGACTTTCACTCGTGATGGTGCTTTCTACTTCGACCGTGAAGGTTATCTTGTCACAAAAGACAAGCAGCGCGTGCAAGGTTTTACAACTGATGAAAAGGGAGTTGTCGTTAATAAAATCGGCGATATTAAATTCCCTCGAGCCTTGGTTCCCGCAAAAGCCACCCAAGAAATTAAATTGGATTTGAATTTAGACTCACGCGTTGATACCGCTAAGAAGTTTGATCCTAAAGATCCTTATGCAACATCCCACTACTCCACAGGTATTGAGATGTATGACTCTCAAGGAAACAAACAACTTGTTAGTATGTTCTTTAATAAAGTTGCGGATCGGGTGTGGGAATTTAAGGGTCTTGCCGATGGAAAATCTGTGACTGGTGGTGAGGAAGGCGAAATGTCTCAAGTCGTAGCAGGTCGCTTAGAGTTTACGGTTGATGGAAAACTCAAAAGCCAGGAAGTAACGGACTCTGAATTCAATTTCGCGGGCGGTGCCCTTCAAAATCAGCAAGTGAAATTCTCATTTGGTGATGCTATCGACGAGGGCGGAAAAGGTCTGGATGGAACTAAACAATACGGTAAGTCTTCTGATCTGATCAGTTGGCATCAAGATGGTGCAGCAGCAGGTACTATTACGGGTTTGTCCTTCAATGACGAAGGTATGTTGACGGCTGTTTACTCCAATGGTCAAGCTCAGGACTTAGCCCAAATCGCGATTGCCAAGTTCGAAAATCCAGAAGCCATGTTCAAAGTGGGTAATAACCGGTTGCGTGAATCACGCGATTCAGGTGTCCCTGCTATGGGAGCTCCGAAGGCCGCAGGGCGTGGCTCTATCTATGCGAAATCTCTTGAAAGGTCTACTGTGGATCTGGCGACCGAGTTCGTAAATATGATTCAGAACCAGCGATCATTCCAGGCGAATGCCAAGACCATTACGACGACTGACGAACTTCTCAATGAAGTGATCCAACTTAAGAGATAATTATAATGTAAATAGCTCCTCTACGAAGACCAAGTCGTAGGGGAGCCTTGATCCTAATTGTTTTTGATAGTACCCAATGACCCGGGCGAGCCGTTGATTAAACAGCTCGCTCGAAATTTTGGTTTTAAATTCCCAAGTAGCTTTTTTGGATTTTGTCGTTAGCTAGGAGTTCGGCGCCTGTGCCGGTTTGAATAATTTCACCGGTTTCCAAAACATAAGCGCGGTGAGAAATCTTCAGTGCCTGTCTGGCATTTTGTTCGACCAGCAGAATGGTCGTCCCTTGCTCATTTAAAGTTTTAATCACAGAAAAAATCTGGGACACTACCAGAGGTGCCAAACCTAGTGATGGCTCGTCTAACAACAGAAGCTTCGGTTGAGAAAGAATAGCTCTGCAAATAGCGACCATTTGCTGCTCGCCGCCGGAAAGAGTGCCCGCCGATTGATAAAGTCGCTCTTTTACGCGTGGAAACAGTTGGAAGCAGATTTCGTAGTCGCGATGTAAATTAGATTTATCAGTTCGAAAGAAGGTGCCGATCTCTAGGTTTTCTTCCACGCTCATGTTGGGAAAAAGACCACGGCCCTCTGGGCAGTGAATCAACCCTAAAAGAACACGCTGATGGGGTGAAAGAGAAGCGATATTTTTTCCAAGAAGTTTAATGCTTCCCTTGCTTGAAACAACTCCGGAAAGCCCTTTAAGCGTAGAGGATTTCCCAGCTCCGTTAGTTCCAATCAAAGATACGATCTCTCCCGTCATGATATCGAAGTTGATCCCTTTAACGGCTTCAATGGAATCATAGAACACTTTGAAGTTTTCAACTTTCAATAGAGATTGCTTCATGCGTCCGCCTTGGTTCCCAGATAGGCCTCAATGACTTTTTGATTTTGGCTAACTTCTTGAGGAGTGCCTTCCGCAATTTTGATTCCGTGATCCAGGACGGCAATATGATCACAAAGGCCCATAACAAGCTTCATATCATGCTCGATGAGTAAAACCGTAAGATCAAACTGGTCACGAATTTGTCGGATCAAAGTCATCAAGTTGTGGGTTTCAGAATGATTCATCCCTGCTGCCGGTTCATCCAAAAGAATCAATTTAGGATCGGACATGAGGGTGCGGATAATTTCCAGCTTTCGTTGTGAACCATAAGAAAGGTTAGAGGCTTTTTCGCTTACATAGCGTGCGAGATCAAAAATTTCGAGAAGTTCCATCGCCTTGTTGCGAGCTTCCCTTTCTTGAGTGGCTAATTTAGGAGTTAAAATAAAAGCGTCCCAATAGCTGTAGGAAAGTTTCTGATCATAAGCGATCAGTGCATTTTCCATAACGGTGAGGTCCTTGAACAGGCGAATATTTTGAAAAGTCCGTCGCATGCCGATTAAACTGCGCTTATGCGGAGCGAGTCTGCTGATGTCCTTTCCGTCAAAATAGAGCTGACCACTAGTGGGGCGGTAGACGCCTGTTAGAAGATTAAAGAGGGTGGTCTTCCCGGCCCCATTGGGCCCGATAAGTCCATAAAGCGAGCCTTTGGGAATTTCTAAAGTCACATTATCGACAGCTTTCACTCCGCCGAATTGAATGGAAAGGGACTGGGCCTTCAGTAAACTCAAACCTTTTTCTCCCTTCGGATCTTTAGCTTTTCATAGATATCCGTAATTTCTTTCGAGCCTAATAAACCCGAAGGTCTAAAGATCATAATAAGGACTAAGCTTAAGGCGAATATGATCATTCGCAGATCAACGCCTGTGATGGACTGAACAGAGCGTAGAACCTCTGGCATCAGCGTCATAAAAGCAGCTGCTATGATAGAACCAGAAAAGCTTCCCATTCCTCCCAATACAACCATCACGACAATATTGACACTCATCATGAAACCAAACACTGTTGGTGAAATAATACTGATCAAGTGGGCATAAATAGAGCCTGAAATGCCGGCGAAAAAAGAAGCGATCACAAACGACCTGACTTTAATGCTGGTCGTATTCAGACCCAAGCTTACGGCCGCCACCTCGTCTTCTCGAACACTTAAGAACTGACGACCAAACCGGCCTCGAGTCAGGCGCCAAAGAAAAACCAAACAGACCATAAACCAAAAGGAAGCGTAGGCAAAACTCACCCAGAATCGATCTAAGAAGGCGAGTTCTGGATAGGGGACAATGCCTGAAATCCCACGAGCCCCGCCCAGGGCTTCGATATTTAGAAGAACTACCCGTAGAATTTCACCAAACCCTAAAGTCACAATGGCCAGATAATCCCCTTTTAGTCTTAAAGAGGGGAGCCCAACGGCATATCCAAATAGTGCCGCCATAAGTCCACCTAAAAATGAAAATAGAAAAAACCCTAAAAGGTGAGTGCTTTCCAAAAAGCCGGGGAAAAGCTGGCTTAAATAAGCACTTGTATAAGCCCCGACCGCCATGAATCCCGCATGGCCCAATGAAAATTGTCCTGTGAAGCCATTGACCAGATTCAAGCTCATGGCGGCGATGGAATACATCAAAATTTGCAGAATTAAAATTTGCAGATAACCGTTAAATGCAAATTGAAATAGGATTCCTAAAACCAATAAGCCTAGGTAAAAGAGAATTGGAACTTTAAAAGATTTCATACTTTTTCAATGGCATTTTTACCTAACAGCCCCGAGGGTTTCCATATTAAGATTCCAATCAGCAATCCAAAGGCCAGAGCATCACGAAGGGTGGACGATAAATATCCCACTACAAATTCCTCGGAAAGGCCCATGATCATGGCTCCAATCACAGCCCCCGACATATTGCCGATGCCGCCCAAAACTGCGGCCACGAAGGCTTTTAATCCAATCATGACGCCCATAAGAGGCTCAATTTTAGGGTATTTCAATCCGACAAGCACGCTTCCAACACCGGCCAGCGCGCTTCCCACGATAAAGGTGAAAACAACAACCGTATTGACGTTGATTCCCAGAAGACTTGCTGTCGTCATGCTGTGAGAAATAGCACGCATGGATTTGCCCAGCTTGGTTTTGAAAATCAAGTAGCGAAGTGCCAGCAAGGCGCCTAACGTAACAGCAAAGATCGTAATGTCTAAACTTTTAAGAACTAGAAACTTATTTTCGATTAACGTGGCGTCTTCGATCAGCCGGGGAAACACCTTGGGATTGGCGCCAAAAAACAGTTGGCCCGTAAACTCCAATAATAAACTTACACCGATGGCTGTGATCAGGATATTGAGTTTAGGAGATCCGCGAAGGGGACGATAGGCCAATCTTTCAATTAAAACCCCCAGCGCCGCGCAGGTGGCCATCGAAGCCAATAAGGCCATGGCCAGGGAGTAAAGACCGGGCTGGGCCTCCAGGCCCATCCAGCGCGAAACATAGTAGGCCGCGAAGGCTCCGACCATATAGATATCAGCATGGGCAAAGTTAATCAGTTGCAGGACACCGTAAACCATGGTGTAGCCTAGGGCGATCAACGCGTAGATACTGCCTAGACTTAATCCGTTTATCAGATGTTGTAATAAATCTTGCATTCTTAAATCTTTAAGGCGTCATGCTGGTGACGAATTTTCTTTCAGGGCCATTTACTTGAACGATAACGGCGCTTTTGACGGCATTTCGTTCAGAATCCAACGTAATTTTTCCCGTGACGCCAGGAAACTCCTTGGTCTTAGCGATTTCGTCCCTGACAGCTTCAGGGGTGAGAGAAGAGGCTCGCCCAATCGCGTCTGCTAAAATTTTGGCAGCATCATAACCGAGGGCTGCCATAGAGTCAGGTAACTCATTGTATTTCGCTTTATATTTTTGAATAAACTCTTGTGTGAGCGGCTCAGTGCTATCGGTCGAATAATGATTCGAAAAGTAGCTTCCGTTAGCGGCTTCTTTTGCGATCTCGGTCAAGGAATTGGATTCCCAGCCGTCCCCACCCAAGAACACAGACTTAATGCCCAACTGACGGGCTTGGCTGGTGATTAAACCCACCTCTGTATAGTAGCCGGGAAGAAAGATTGCGTCCGGGTTTTTTGATTTAATCTGGGTCAGTTGAGACTTAAAGTCGATATCACCCGCTTGATAGCTCACATCAAGAAGGACCTCGCCACCACGCTCTTGAACGGATTTTGAGAACACGTCTGCTAAGCCCACAGAGTATTCATTTTTCACGTCTCTTAATATGGCTACGGATTTTAGTTTAAGATTTTCCCTCATAAATTTGGCCATTACAGCCCCTTGAAAGGGATCTATAAAGCATATTCGAAATACATAATCACCAACTTGAGTGACTTTCGGATTGGTAGAAGAGGGTGTGATCATAGGGACCTTGTACTGCTGCGCAATCGGGGCGGCGGCTAGGGATCTTTGAGAGGCGACTTCACCCAGAATTGCTAACACCTTATCCTGCGTGATAAGGCGCTTGACGACAGCGGCGGCCTCATCGGGCTTACCCTGGTTGTCGTAAGTGATAAGTTTGATTTTTTTTCCTTTAATCCCGCCGGCTGAGTTCACTTCATCAAAGGCCATTCGAATGCCCTTGTTGGTGGATTGACCGAACGTGGCATCATTTCCTGTTAAGGAGCCAAATTCTCCGACAAGAATTTCATCCGTTTTATTTGTGCAGCCTAAAAATGAACAGAAAATCAGACCAGATAAGGCCAGCGATAAAAGCGTTCTCATAGGATCTCCTTAAAAGAAAAACTTCTCGAAAAATACCTCAAATGGCAAGGAGATTCGAGAGTTTAACAAAATCCAGCGAACTCTTTTGGTCTCGCTGGGTGGCCAATTCGAACGGAACTGACACGATTTCATTTTTCGAAATCCCAGTCATAATATCACACTGACCTTGAAGCAGGAAATCAACAGCCGCTGATCCTATCTGAGCCGCGATAATTCGGTCTTTCGCCGTGGGACTTCCGCCTCGCTGAACGTGCCCTAGGACTACAACTTTAGCATCAAGTCCGGTCTTTTTGCGAATGGAGTCGCCTAAGTCATAGGCCCGCCCTGGCTTTTGGCCTTCAGCGCTGATTATGATGCTTGATTTTTTACCCTTCTTTTGTGATTCGAGGATTTTTTCAACAGCCTTATCCACAGTGGTATTGATTTCGGGCGTGAACACCTCTTCGGCTCCGCAGGCTAATCCGACGTGGGCCGCAATGTGGCCTGAATTTCGGCCCATAACTTCCACTATAAACAAACGGTCATGGCTGTTGGCGGTATCACGAATTTTATCAATAGCATCCAAAGCGGTATTAACGGCCGTATCAAAACCAATTGTTAAATCAGTCCCAAACAAATCATTGTCGATAGTGCCAGGGGCTCCAACAACAGGAAAATTAAATTCTCTCCATAGGGACATGGCTCCGCGGAAAGATCCGTCGCCCCCAATGCAGACAGCCGCATCAATTTGATTGGCTTGTAGGTTCTGAAAGGCGCGAACTCGGTTTTCAGCCTTTTGAAATTCAGGGGCTCGTCCCGTTTTTAGAATCGTTCCACCTCGCTGTAGGATGTTGGCTACAGCTCGTGCGTCGAGGGGAAACATGAAGTTTTCCATGAACCCCCAATAACCGCGTTCTATAGCCCACACCTCCAGGCCTCGTGCCAATGCTGTTCGCACCACAGCCCGTAAACAAGCGTTCATTCCTGGCGCATCCCCGCCGCTGGTGTAAACAGCTATTCTTTTAATTTTATTTTGAAATTGAGCCATGGACTTATATTACTGAAGGACGTGGAAAGGTCCAATGTATTATCCATGCCGGTGTAAAAAGCCAAAAGCCACTCGAGAGTGGCTTTTGAAAATGAAAAGCGTCAATTGATACGGTTCGTAAATTACTTGACCATGTTTTTGAATTCAGCGCCGGCGCGGAATTTAGGAGTCCAAGCGGCGGGAATTTTGATCGCCTTACCAGTTTGAGGGTTGCGACCAGTGCGGGCTTTGCGCTTTGCTTTTGTAAAAGTACCGAAACCTACCAACTTAACATCGTCACCCTTTTTTACGGCTCTTTTGATGTTATTAAGAGCGCAATCCAAAAGAGTTTCCGCTTGTGCTTTAGAAACTTTTGCTTCAGATGCAATCTTCTCAATTAACTGTGCTTTATTCATGTTGACTCCTTTTTGAGTAAATTAAGGGTTTATCATCCTTTGACAGGGACAAATCTGAAGACTTTTTCACAAATTCGTCAAGAAAAATTCAGTTTAGTTGTGATTGTCATCTTTTTCGGGATGCGGGAAGTCAGCATGATAATCGGTAGGAACGCGATAAGATTCATCAGCCCAGGCGCCTAGATCTAAAAGTTGACACCGCTCACAGCAGAAAGGGCGATATTTATTTTCAGGCGAGTATTCGGTCAAACGCCCGCATTGCGGGCATTTTACTTTTCGGCATTTCATAATTTTAGAATATTACTGGCAAGAAGAGTGAGTGCAACGAAGGAGTGAGCCTGATGCGAAAGGTCGTCCCTCAAAAGATAATCGAAATTCGATCTTTTGATCGAGAACTTTACCTTGAACAACTTGGAACTGAATCAAGCTGGTATTGGCCAGTGTATCAAGAGCTCCTTGAGCGCGTGCTTCGAAACCTTGATTCTGATTGATCATGGAAACTGTCATATCCAAAGCGATAGGGTTTCGAATCGCTCCGTGAGGTTGGGGAATTGGAAACCCAATCAGCCCCATGAAAAACTGTTCCATTGAAGGCAATTGATAACCGTACCAGTAGTTCGCATTTTGCTGAGGATAGGTCATAAACATGATCCGCGAGTTGGCGGGTGATGTTGAGCTAGCCTGATAGACAATGCGAAAGTACGCATTGGCCCAATTGGTACAGCTGTAGATGCCGCCATTGCTATAAGCTTGATCACATACGCTTTGCACCTTCTTGAGGAAGTTCTGGAAGCTAGACCCATCGGTGATAGTGACATTTTTCCAGGCGAAGTTGTCGCCCAAGTAGCCAGCAGTACTGGATTGCCAGTACATATTTCCATAGTAACCATTTGGATTGGGACCGTAAATTCCAGCCCCAGGGTTAAGGATCTGGGAAGAAGAGGAATTCTTACTGCTGCCGCAAGCAACTAAAGCAAGGGCAATCCCGACGACTAATAGACTCTGTCCGTATTGCATCCACTTTTTGATTTCCATAACCATCTTCCTTTCGAGGGTTATCCCTCACTGGAATATCAATACATGGAATGTGCCAAGGGGGTAGTGTTCTGAAAGTCCTCTGAACGGCCTTTAGCTGTCTAGAAGGTAAACAGACTGCCATTTTAGGCTGGCGATCTCGAAATGACCTATGTTTCATTGTGAGACGAGGGTGCAATCTAAGGATGTGCCAGCCGTTGATGGGGCCATTTTCGAAAAAGCCAATAACTTGCTAAAAGGCTGGATAAAAGAAGAGCCAGGGCGATCCATTGTGAGATGGAAAGACCCGCTAAAGATTCTCCTCGATAATCGCCGCGATAGTTTTCAATTGTAAATCGACCTAAAGCGCTTGCACTCATCCAAAATAAAAACAACTCACCAGGAACTTGAAACAGCCTTTGAACCTTGGCGGAAAATTTCCCGCTTTCAAGGAACACCAATAAGCTCAATAGTATAAGCTCCCACGCTAGCAGATAAAGCTGGGTCGGATGGAGGTGATCTATATTCCAAAATCCATGGAATTCGCGACCATGACAGCATCCCTCGATGAAACAGGCGATGCGCCCTAATCCCGTTCCCAAACAAAGGGGCAGGGCCATCATATCAGCGGTCTGCCAGAAACCAATTTTGCGTTGTTTAGAACTAAAGTAGATAAAAGCCCATAGAAGTCCCCCAATCAGTCCGCCATAATATACAAAGCCGCCATTCCAAAACTCTAGAATACGCCAAGGGTTTTCAGTATAGTACTGGGGTTCTTCGTAAATAACATGGAGTCCTCGCGCGGCGAGGGGAATGATCACTAAAAGACCGCCGGTCAGATTAAGAATTTGCTGGGCCGGATAATCTTGAACTCGTGCTCTATGGAATAACCAGACTAAAACAAGGGTAGTCGTCAGGCTGATCCAAAAAAAATAGATAATTGAGTCCATCATAAATAGAGTAGTGGAATAGGCGGGGCCTAACATTCTCCGCCTTAGAAACTAGACTCTTGACGAGATGACTTTGGGTCAGGGATTTCGGGATACTTAACACTATATGACTTCCAGCTCAAATTCGGAACTCACGATCGTGGGAAATCGGCCAGAACCTTGGGATGAATTCTGTGAGTTCATGAAAGGTTATGGATTAACTCTGAAATATGAAAGCCAGCAAAGTGGCTTTTCACCTCAAAAGGTTTTGGTCTTTCATGCTCCCATAGATCAAAAACTACCCGATCTACGTAATGCGGAAGGCTATAATTCGATTCTAGCAGACGGTCTTTTTGCAAAACCCTCTTGGCCACTTCTAGCAGAACTCCTTAAGGACATTGCTCATCAAAGATTTGAATCGCTCGACGTGCTTTTGCAGGATCCGCAGGGTGTCCCGACTGTTTTGATTAAGACTGCCAAAGAACGACATGATCTAAAAGACCAAATGGTAACTAATTTAAATGCTTTAAAAGTTAGGGCTACAATTACAGATCGTTGCTATCAAGTGGCAGAAGAGATGTTAATGAATGCAATCTATGATGCCCCTGTGGATGCTCAAGGAAAAAGTCTTTATAATCATCTGTCCCGTAAAGAAGACGTTTTGCTAACACCAGAACAATACTCCATTCTCGAGTATGGAACAAAAAATAATATTGTAGCTATTTCCGTAACGGATCCTTTTGGAGGGCTGACCCGCGAGACCTTATTGGATTACCTTGAATCCTGCTATATTGGAAAAGCCGGCGAGATCAATGAAAGAATGGGAAAAGGTGGAGCTGGCCGAGGTCTTCATCAAATTGTCGAGAATGCGGATCTCACAGTCTTTCAAGTCAAACGTGGAGAAAAAACCCGTGTTGTCTGCTATTTTTGGCAAAGAGAAAATCCTTTTGGAGAATGCCCTCAATTGAGTTTCACCTATTTCGATTGAGAGTATCACGGTGAAACACTCTATCTAAGTTCCTGATAATTCTAAGATATCCCTTAAAAGCGGGAAACATATAAGATTTCAAGTTCATGCAGCGTCCCTCTAAACTGGCTTCATAAGGGGGAAATATGGACAATCAAAACGATATTGAGAGAGAAGGATTGAACCACATACATACGGCTGATCCTGATACAATTCCCAAGTCAGAAGTCACTCATGAGGCAAAGCTGGACAAGATCGAAAAAGCCTATTCTTCAACGCCTTGGTGGTACGATGTTCGTGGGTTTTTCATTCTGACTTTTGCCTATCGAAGCACGCTGCCAGCACAAATCAGATTATTTTCTCGAAATATGGGACCACGGCATTTGGAGTCTGCGATTGGAACTGGTACTTTATTTGAGCTAGTCCTCAAATGGAGAAAGCTTCGACGGCGTCCGACTTCTAAAATCACGGGATTTGATTATGCTCCCAAAATGTTAGAAGGAGCCCTCTACCGATTTCGAAATGAATCACAAGTTGAGCTGGAAGTGGGTGATGCAACCAAGTTAGCCTACGAGAGTGAAACTTTTGACACAGTCAATATCGCCAATGCTGTTCATTGCTTTCCCGATGTCCAGGCTGCTTTTGAAGAAGTTCACCGCGTTCTTAAGACGGGCGGTACATTTGCCGCTAACGTTCTGACTCCCCCGAAAGGAAATGGCCTGCTGGATCGAATCGCCAAGAGAATCAATCGATGGGGAATTAAGAAGGGAATTTTATATCGTCCCTATGCCAAAAAGGAAATCCGGGAGATTCTTGAAAAGCTGCAATTCGAGTTTGTTTACGAGCATGAATCCGGCAATTGCTATGAGTTTATCGTTAAGAAAAAAGAACTGTGCGTATGAGTGTCCTCACTCATCCCAGAATGATACACTAGGGGACTGAATAGCCCCCTGGGA
>CAZETK010000002.1:85717-104157 GCA_964515195.1 uncultured Pseudobdellovibrionaceae bacterium | reverse complement strand
TCATGCATATCGGCCTGATTCAAGAAGCTGGCGGGCGAGTTGGTGACAAGGCATCCGTAGGACTATCTGATCAGCTAAGGGAATTCGGCTTTAGTGTGAAACGCTTAAAGACAGGTACGCCTCCTCGATTACTAAAGCACAGTATCGATTGGTCAAAAACTGATGTGCAATATGGAGACGTAGATTTTTTTCCGTTTTCTGTTCGATCATCCGATCAACTTGAGCTTCCCCAAGTGCCTTGTTTCTTGTCTCGCACGACTGAAAAGACCCATGATATAATAAGAGCGAATTTGGATAAGTCTCCAATGTATTGTGGTGTTATTGAAGGCGTTGGCCCGCGCTACTGCCCGAGTATTGAAGATAAAATTATGCGCTTTGCTGATCGCGACTCTCATCAGACATTTCTTGAGCCAGAAGGGCTTGATACTGACCTCATTTATTTGCAGGGCATTTCAACGAGCCTCCCAGCGGAAGTTCAGGACGAGTTTTTGCGGACGATTCCAGGGTTAGAACAAGTTGTGATCGCACGGCCGGGTTACGCAGTCGAATATGATTTTATTGAGCCCACTCAAATTTGGCACACGCTAAAAACACGCACGATTGATCACTTATTTTTGGCAGGGCAGATCAATGGCACGAGTGGCTATGAGGAAGCCGCCGTACAGGGATTTGTAGCAGGAGTAAATGCGGCCCATATGATTATGGATCGCCCCGAGTTCATTTTAGGTCGCGACCAGGCGTACATCGGAGTTCTTATCGATGATCTTGTCACAAAGGGAACTCGAGAACCATATCGGATGTTTACTTCCAGGGCGGAGCATAGATTAGTTCTGCGTGAGGATAATGCGGTAGATCGTTTGGCTGAAATGGCCGCTTCTCTTGGGGCTTTAAAAGGCGAGCAATTAGATAAGCTTTTCAACCTCAGTTTACGGCGCAAAAGCATGATAGATTATCTTAAACAAAATAAAATTTACCCCACACAAGAAACCCAGGAAAAATTGACTGTTCGAGGACTTGTTAAGTTGAGTAAATCGTTAACACTGGAGGAGTTTTTGCGGAGGACGGATGTGAGTCCGCAGCTAATGGTTGAACTGGGATTTGATCTGGATCTTGATCCTCTGGTTTGCGAGGCTGTCGAAATCAATGTTAAGTATTCAGGATATGTTAAGCGCCAGCTAGACCTAATCGAACAGTCCAAACGTTTTGAAGAGCTTATACTTTCAGATCAACTCGACTACCAAGGAGTTAGGGGCTTGAGTAAAGAAGAATGCGATAAGCTTTCTCGTATCCGTCCTCGTACTTTGGGCCAAGCTCGTCGTATCAGCGGAGTAAATCCTTCTGCCATACAAGCCATCATGATACATTTGAAAGGTCGTCACGTCCCTAAGGAGATGCATCTTGAGCGAAGCAACGCCATCGGCAACGAAAAGCAATTGGAGACTTGAAGCTTGGTTTCCTGACCTTTCCCAGGATATCTTAGAAAAACTCTCGGCCATCAATAAGGAGTTGGTTGCGACAAGCCGATCTACGGCAATTGTTTCGTTGAAAACAGTTCCCTTTGCTGATGCGATTCACTTTGCCGACTCCATCTTAGCATTGCGTGCGATTATGTCGGACCTTAGTAACCCAACTCGTATTTTTGATCTTGGCTTGGGAACAGGCTTTCCATCCCTGGTTGGCGCCGTTTTGTTTCCTGAGGTTCAATTTGTTAGTGTCCATCAGGACTCCAAGAAAAACGAATACATAAAGCGGTGCGTCGACAATATGGGTTTGAGTAATATGACGATAGAGTCGACCAATGTTGAGGCGCTCCCCGATAACTCAGTGAATATTGCGATTACTCGTGGAGTAGCCAACATATCCAAGGCCATTCTCATGGCTCGTAAGTGCATACCCAAAGGCGGTGTACTGTACCATATGAAGTCGGAAAATTGGAGTATGGAGGTAGGTGAAATTCCTACCCAGCTCTGTTCCGTCTGGGCCCCGGCCCTGGTCAAGGAATATCGACTTCCTGTGGGAGAAGTACGGTTTGCCGTGGTTAAAACAGATAAAATTGCTTGAGTGTTCCACGTGGAACATTGAGGCGTTGGTTACTCAATGGGCCATTGACTTCTTTTTTTGACTATCTTGATTACTCTTTTTGTGCTGCTCAAGTCGGTCTTTATGATCCCATTTAATTTTGGCTTGGCGTAGGCGCTTTTCAGTGAAATAGGACTCGAGCTCTTGTCGATTGGGCCACTCCTTATTCTCGGAGTGGGCTTGCAGATATTCTTTTTGAGCTTCGCGGGCCCGAGACTCGATACGGATATTCCAGTATCGGATTTGTTGCTCCAATTTTGCCAGCCTATTTTTGATTTCTTGGAGCTTCTTTTTATTGAGGTTAATAAGAGCTGTTTGGGGTGGAGCTTCGTGGATTTCTTTATCCGTGGCTATCAATTCCTTTTTAAGGGATTCAGCTTCGCTGGTTGCTGCGGCCAATTGAGACTTATAGTCCGATAGAACAGGGTCTCTTGTATAAGCCGTAGGATCAGCCTTATTGCAGGCGAAAAAGAAAAAGCTCACGAAAATAAGGAAAAATCCACGCAAAACCATGTTCCACGTGGAACATCGGCATAATTCTGTATGAATTAAAGCATCAAAAATACAATATTGCTTGCCTGCATAGAATAAATACCGGATCAATTGAATATTGCAGGAGATTACATCATGGGAAAAGTCATTTGTGTTGCAAACCAAAAGGGCGGAGTCGGTAAAACAACAACGTCAGTTAATTTAAGCTCAGCGCTGGCGAAACTAGATAAAAAAGTACTCTTAATTGATATGGACCCCCAAGGGAATGCCTCTAGTGGGCTGGGAATTAAAAGATATGATACCCAAGAGTCTAATAGTTACCATGTTCTAATAGGAGAAAGGACACTGGAAGAGGTCATAGTGCCAGTGGGAAATGGAAATTTAATGGTCTCGACGGCCAATCCTGACCTTGTGGGCGCTGAAATCGAATTGGTTGATTTTCCAAGAAGAGAATACCGTCTGAAAGAGGCCATCGAAAAAGTAAAGGATCGGTTCGACTATATATTAATAGACTGTCCCCCTTCTTTAGGCTTACTGACACTCAATGCATTGTCGGCGGCAGATTCGTTTTTAGTTCCATTACAATGCGAATACTATGCATTAGAAGGACTGAGCCAGCTTCTAAATACAGCAGGTCTAGTTAAGAAAAGCCTCAATCCGCACCTCCACATTGAGGGAATTGTCCTTACAATGTTCGATAAACGAAATAACTTAAGTCATGACGTGGTAAATGAGATTCAATCACATTTTGGTGACAAAGTCTTTAACTCAATTATTCCTAGAAATGTTCGGCTTTCAGAGGCGCCTAGTCATGGAGTTTCTATTTTAGATTATGATTCTAAATCGATTGGTGCGGCCACCTATCTGGATCTGGCTCACGAGGTCATAATGCGAAGCGCTGACAAAAAACAAGAAAATTATTCTGGAGATATAAATGTCTGAATTAATAAATGAATCACCAAACAAAAGAAAAGGACTTGGGCGCGGACTAGGCTCTCTTCTAGGTTCGGCTGAGGAGGCGTCCAAGCCTAAAACAGACGCATCTTCTACTCAGCAAGTAGGCCCTCAACCTTCGGGCTCAGCCAACAATTCGGCAAAAGCAACGGCTCACCCACAAGTTCTAAAGTCTTCAGAGCCCCCGACATCAGCCGGCGACAAAATCTGGACCGTTAGCATTGAAAAGCTAAAAAGCGGGCAATATCAACCGCGCAAAACTTTCGAAAAGGAACCGCTCGAAGAGCTGTCCCGATCGATTCGGGAACATGGGATCTTGCAACCAATTGTAGTTCGCAACAACACGGCAGGGCAGCTTGAAATCGTCGCCGGAGAGCGACGATGGAGAGCTGCGCAGCTCGCCGGCTTGCATGAAGTGCCTGTTATTATTAAAAACTTCAGCAACCAGAAAACTTTAGAGCTGTCTTTAATTGAAAACCTGCAAAGACAAGACTTAAATCCCATTGAAGAAGCGGAAGGATATCAAAAGCTCATTACTGAGTTTGGCTTGACCCAGGAGCAAGTTTCAGAGCGGGTCGGAAAAGAGCGGGTCACCGTAACCAACTCTCTTCGGCTTCTCAAACTAATCCCGGAAGTTCGTGAATTAGTACAACAAGGACAAATTGGCTCGGGTCACGCCAAAGTCCTACTGGGGGTATCTGACCCCTTATTACAGAAAAAATTAGCAAACCAGGTGGTTCAACAACAAATTTCAGTTCGAAAATTAGAGGCCGTCATCAAGCAGACTACGAAGGCTCCAGAGCCGAATTCATCCAAAATGGCTGAGGCCAACATCACAGAAAGGCTGATAGCTGGACTTTCAGAGGAAATGCAGAAGACATTGGGCACGAAAGTGACAATCGACTATAATAACTCCAGAGGAAAAATGAGCATTTATTTCTATTCCGATGATGAGTTGACAGAAATTGTCGAGAAAATCAGAGATGGAGCCAATAATTGAGCGAAACAAGCCTGCAATCTCAAGTTACAGCCTTACTAGATAGAGGCGCCTCTTTTGAGGGGCGCCTGACTTTTGAGGGGACAGTCCAAATTGGCGGTGAATTTAAGGGAGAAATCTTTACGCAGGATACACTCATTATAAATGATTCGGCCCGAGTTGTAGCCCAGATAGAAGCCGATACTATATATATGAGCGGATATGTAGAAGGAAACCTATTTGCCAGAACCCGAGTTGTCATGCAGCCACCAGCAGTTTTTAAAGGAACCGTCACAAGCCCCAGCTTAAAAATAGAAGAAGGTGTCGTGTTTGAGGGCGCCTCCCATATGCCCAAATAATAACCAATTCACCCTTATAGCAATTACGACTTGACCCCACTTTCACTAGAGTGTTACTTCCGATGCTCCGAGGGAGCCTATGCTGCAGCAATTAGGAGTCAATTCGACTTTTTTCATTCAATTTGTAGTCTTCATTGCCATTATTTCTTTTCTATCTATTTATGTATTTGGTCCCTACGCCAAAGCCGTAGCCGAGCGAGAAAAGCAAACTAAAGGGTCAGAAGACGATGCCCTTGTAATGGACAAACACTCTGTTGAGCTTTACGCCGAGTATGAGAAAAAGGCCCGAGAGGTTCATAGTTCAATCCAGGATGTTTACAAAGCGGCCCGCGCAGAGGCTCAAAAAGAACATGAAAAAGCTATTTTAGCGGCGCGAACAGAGTCTGAAAATTATCTCAATGAAAACCGCAAGAAAATTAAGGATGCAGTTGGTGCGGCAGAGGATGCGCTTAAAAAAGAGACTCCCCAGATCGTGATCGCTATGACTCAAAAACTATTGGGAAAATAAAATGCGGAATACTGTTATTCTACTTTTTCTGACATCTTTACAGGCAATGGCGGCTTCAGGCGGCGGACATCAGGAAGGAATTCCCACCGTCGTATACTGGCAAGCGGCCAATCTTATTATAATTTTTGCTGGTGTTGCCTACTTTGCTGGCGGCAAAATTAAGGACGCTTTTAAGCAAAGAAATCAGGACTTTTTAGCCGCCTCTGAGAAATCAAAAAGCATACAGCGTGAAGCCGAACAAAAACTAGCCGACATTAAAAATCGCTTAGAGCTTCTTGAAAGAACATCCAGTGAAAGTATCGAGCGAGCGCGAGCAGAAGCCACAGATCTTCGAGTACAAATTATCCAGGAGGGCCGTCAGTCTGCAGAAAAGATCAAGCAAGAAGCGCAGGCCGTTGCGCGCGCCGAGGTGGTCAGTGCCCAGCGCGCCCTTCATGCCCAAGTCGTGCGTGAGTCACTTCGAATGGCACGAGAACTTCTTAAAAAAGATGTAGGGGCGGGCGATCAACAAAGGCTGCAATAACAATTCAGTAAAGAGATCGAAGGAGTGCGCTTGTGAGCCAGGTTGAACTTGCCAAACGTTATGCAAAGGCCCTTCATCAGCTTGGTCATCAAAAAGGTAAAATAAAGGAGTACCAAACTCAGCTTCGCTCGGTTGCTGAAGTTGTAGCGGGCGCTGATTTTTTATCCTTTTTCGCCAATACGGCAGTCACCCAGGAAAACAAGCGTAAGTCCCTTGATAAGCTCTTCCAGGGCACACGTTTCGATGATGATGTTAAGGGATTCTTGTATCTGCTTGTTGATAAATCAAGGATGACGATCTTAGAAGACATTGTAAGGGCCAGCCAAGAATTATTGGATGAAGAAGAAGGCGTTACCCGGGGTAAAATTAAATCTTCTGCGCGCCTATCTGATTCTGTGAAAGCGGATTATGAACAGAAAATCGGTCAGATTTTGAAGAGAAAAATTTTCCTTGAGCCCATGATTGATGAAAAAGTAATGGGTGGAGTAAGAGTTGAAATCGGTGGGTGGACCTTCGACGACAGTCTTGAAACCCACCTCACACAATTGGGCGATAAATTATTAAATATTTAAATTAAAAGCATGACAGGGAGATTAAATTAATGGAAACGACACAGATCCGAGCCGATGAAATCAGCCGCGTTCTCCGAGAGCAAATCAATCAATACAACAAAAAGATCGAAGTCAGCGAAACAGGCACAGTGATCTCTGTCGGTGACGGTGTGGCCAGAGTGTTTGGGCTTGAACACGTGATGGCGGGTGAATTGGTGGAGTTTTCTAACGGGATTAAGGGAATGGCCCTTAATCTGGAAGAATCCTATGTGGGTGTGGTTATCTTTGGAGAAGACCGACATATTAAAGAAGGCGACACCATTAAAAGAACAAAAAAGATTGTACAAGTCCCCACTGGCGAAGCGTTGCTCGGACGGGTGGTGGACGCTTTGGGCAACCCTATTGACGGTCGCGGCCCGATCGAAACTCCACATACTCGGATCGTGGAACTGAAAGCCCCTGGCATCGTATACAGAAAGTCAGTCAACCAGCCTCTCCAAACGGGGATCAAGGCCATTGACTCCCTAATCCCAATTGGACGCGGACAACGCGAACTAATCATTGGCGACCGTCAAACCGGCAAGACTGCGATTGCGATTGACACAATTATCAACCAAAAAGGCCAGGACGTTCAGTGTTTTTACGTGGCCATTGGACAAAAACAATCCACAGTAGCTCAGGTTGTTGAAAAACTAAGGGCTGCGGGAGCCATGGAGTATACAACTGTCATTGCGGCAAACGCTTCAGACCCCGCCCCTCTTCAGTTCTTGGCGGCATATTCCGGAACAGCTATGGCTGAATACTTCCGTGATTCAGGTCGACACGCACTAGTGGTCTACGATGACTTGACCAAACAAGCGCAAGCGTATCGTCAACTTTCATTACTTCTTCGACGACCTCCAGGTCGTGAAGCCTATCCTGGAGACGTTTTCTACCTTCACTCTCGACTACTCGAGCGTGCAGCCAAGCTTTCTGATGATAAAGGCGGAGGATCCTTAACGGCTCTTCCTATTATCGAAACTCAAGCTGGGGATATTTCTGCCTATATTCCGACAAACGTAATTTCTATTACCGACGGACAGATCTTTTTGGAAACAGACTTATTCTATAAGGGTATTCGTCCTGCGGTATCTGTCGGAAAGTCAGTGTCGCGCGTGGGTGGGGCAGCTCAAGTTAAAGCGATGAAACAAGTTGCAGGATCCGTGAAGCTGGAGCTGGCCCAGTATCGCGCGCTTGAGGCGTTTGCCGCCTTTGCCTCTGACTTAGACAAGGCATCGCAACAGCAGCTAGCTAGAGGACGTAGACTTGTTGAGCTTTTGAAGCAGGGACAATACCAACCCTTCAAAGTTGAAGACCAAATTGTAGCGATTTTTGCTGTTACAAACGGCTTTGTCGATGGATACCCCGAAACAGTGGTATCCCAGTATGAAAAAGAAATGTTAGAGTTTCTGCGCACAAAACACTCACACATTTTAAAAAACATTGCTGAAAAGAAGACGATCGATGATGCCACTAAGAAGCAACTTCAAGACGCATTGGTTGAGTTCAAGGCGATTTTTCAACCCTCAGCAGGTAAGTAAAAATGGCGAGTTTAAAGGATATTCGACTCAGAATTGAGTCGACAAAAAACACTCAGCAGATCACGAAAGCCATGAAGCTCGTTTCTGCGGCAAAGCTTAGAAAGGCGCAGCACAATATCGTGAATATGCGCCCGTATGCGTTGGCTTTGCGAAAAGTGATCGCGGATATCGCCATCACTCAGAAGGTTTCTCATCCTTTGATGGAGCCTCGAGCAGAGGTTAAAAAAGTTTTGCTGGTGGTGTTAACCTCTGACCGTGGGCTTTGCGGTGGTTTTAATGCCAATATTAATAAGTTCGCTGAAAACTACATTAAAGAGAAGAAATCACGCTATGAGAAAATGGATTTTTTCTTTATTGGAAGAAAGGGCCATGATTTTTTCCAAAAGCGGAACTTCAAGCCAATAGAATATATAACCAAGCTTGATAAGGATATTTCCTATGAGCTGGCGGCCCGAGTAGCAAATCGATTATTGAAACAATACCTGGCGGGAGAATATGACGAGGTTCGTTTGATTTATAACGAATTCAAATCAGCAATCGCACAAGTTGTCACTTGTGAGACTCTGGTTCCCGTTAGTATTGAGACATCCAGCTTTATCGAAGCTGAAACGACATCTCAATTCTCAAAAGAATTGATTTTTGAACCTAGCGCCGAGCAAATGATGGAAGATCTTTTGATCAAGCACTTCGAGCTTCAGGTGTATCGCTGTATGTCTGAAAGTGTGGCCTCTGAGCATGGGGCCCGAATGTCAGCCATGGAAAATGCAACAAACAATGCAAGCGGAGTCATCAGTTCTCTGACGTTGACATACAATAAATTAAGACAAGAAAAAATTACGACAGAATTGACTGAAATTACGAGTGGCGCAGAGGCGCTTAAATAGAGGTGATGAGAATGGCCAACGGAAAAGTTAAACAAGTAATGGGTCCCGTCGTGGACGTTGAATTTGAAGGCGGAGATCTACCAGCAATCAATACCGCACTCAGAGTGACCAACGCTTACATCTCGGATAAGGAAGACAACTTAGTTCTCGAAGTGGCTCAACACCTGGGTGATAATGTTGTTAGAACTATTGCCATGGACTCCTCTGAAGGTCTTGTCCGCGGCGCGAAGGTTACTAATACAGGCAACACAATTTTGGCACCCGTTGGACGGGAGGCCTTAGGCCGTATCGTCAACGTTATCGGTGAGCCTATTGATGAAAAAGGTCCCGTTAACAGCAAAGAGCACTGGAGCATTCATAGAGCAGCTCCGAAATTTGAAGACCAAGCCACAGCAGCACAGATGTTAATGACTGGTATTAAGGTCGTTGACCTCCTGGCGCCTTACGCAAAGGGTGGTAAAATTGGATTGTTCGGTGGCGCCGGCGTAGGCAAAACAGTATTGATCCAAGAATTGATTCGAAATATCGCGACAGAACATGGTGGATTTTCTGTATTCGCAGGCGTAGGTGAACGAACACGCGAAGGAAATGACCTTTGGGTTGAAATGACCGAGTCCGGCGTTATTTCAAAAACAGCACTGATCTTCGGGCAGATGAACGAGCCTCCTGGAGCTCGTGCCCGCGTGGCATTAACAGGTTTGACTGTTGCAGAATATTTCCGTGACGTTGAAAATCAGGACGTTCTTTTCTTCGTGGATAATATTTTCCGATTCACTCAAGCTGGAGCCGAAGTGTCCGCTTTGTTGGGTCGAATTCCTTCAGCGGTGGGATATCAACCGACACTGGGTACCGAGATGGGTGTGATGCAAGAGCGTATTACCTCAACCAAAAAAGGATCGATCACTTCCGTTCAAGCGGTTTATGTTCCAGCGGATGACTATACAGATCCTGCTCCGGCGACAACATTTACTCACCTGGATGCGACAACTAACTTAGATCGTGAGATTGCCGCTATGGGTATCTTTCCTGCGGTGAATCCCCTCTCCTCAACATCTCGGATTCTTGACCCATTGGTAGTGGGAGAAGAGCACTATCGCACAGCTCGTGATGTTCAGGCATTATTGCAACGCTACCGAGAGCTTCAAGATATTATCGCAATCTTGGGTATGGATGAGCTTTCAGAAGAAGATAAGATTGTTGTGGGACGGGCTCGTAAAATTCAAAGATTCTTGTCACAACCGTTCTTCGTCGGCGAAGTGTTCACAGGTATTAAAGGTGAATACGTGGACATTAAAGACACCATTCGTGGATTCCGTGAAATTTTAGACGGCAAACACGATGAGCTGCCTGAGCAGGCGTTCTACATGGTGGGAACTATTGAACAGGCCGTAGAAAAAGCGAAGAAAATGCAGGCATAATTTATGAAGCTTTCAGTATTTACCCCAGAGAAAAAAGTTGTAACGGACCAGGAAATTGAAGATGTCCTGGTTCCGGGTCACCTTGGAGAAGTCCATATTTTACCTGGACATTCTCCGATGATTACAAAGCTCTCTACGGGTATTTTGCGGTGGAGATACAAAGGTCAATCGGAATACAACAAAGTGGTGATCTCTTCTGGATACTGCGAAGTGAATCCTATCGGCGTACTGGTGTTGGCAGAGTTTGCCACAAAGACGGAAGAGGTGGACACCCAAAAATTCAGAGCAGAAGCGGCGGAATTAGAAAAAGCCCTAGGCCAAGAATTTATGAACGACGAAGAGTGGGAAGAGGCCCAAAGACGTTTAGCTGAGTTAAAGTCCAGCTTAAGCTTGAACGTAAAACACTAAAACCAGACACTTACCCAGACTTGCCCTCGACGGAGGTCTGATTAAAAAATTTATTTTGTAACAGTATTAAACCTTGAGTGCGAGCTTGTATAAAATAAGCATGTGTTCAAGGTTTTTACTTTTTGTGCATTTGCATTTATGTCGGCGTCATTATGGGCTCAGAATAATGATTTTTCTGATGAGTTTGAAATCTCTGATCCGGCATTTGAAATCAATGATCCTGGTACCACAGTCGGTCCAGCAGATGGTTTTGATGAAATAAACATCTCGGATCCAGCTTCTGAATTGCCGTCTTATGACAATGCAGAAAACAGCGATGATTTTGAAGAACCACCAGCGGCGCCAGACAATGAAGAATGGGCTGATGATTTTGAAGAAGCCCCTGCCCCGGCAGACATTCAATCACCCGCCCAACAGAAAAATGTTTTGATCCGGGAAAAAAATCAGCCCACAGCCCCCTTTAATCCTGAAGATAAAACAGTCGAAGTGAGATCATCAGAAAATATATATTGGCCCTATAAACAGCGCCAAGGCCGATGGGGCTTTCTGTTTTCTGCGGGCGCTGAACTGATTAGTTTTCCGGGGCTGTATTCGCAGTTTGATGATGCCACACCGTTTGAAGACGTATTCGGATCACAAGGTGTAAATTTATTCGCGGTTGAGCTGGGCCCAAAACTCAATACATCATTGGGATCATTTAGTTTAACATTTGGATATGGCTTACTTGATATTGCCGATGGATTAGAAGGCGAAGAGGTGACCCTTCTTATTTCCAGATACTCGGCCACGCTGACTTATTTTTTAGATATGCTTTGGAAAGAGCCCTTCTTTGTTCCCTATGTGGGGGGTGGAATTTGGCAAGCGGAGTATGCAGAAACCTTCGAACTCTTCCCTCAGCAAACTAAAAGATATACAACGGATATCGGGTATCATTGGCGCATAGGCGCCCTGATTGGTTTAGATTGGATTGAGCCACGAACCGCCCTCAGGAGCCGTCGTAGCGTAGGACTTCAGGCCACGTTTTTAAATCTGTATGCCGCATCCACTTATATGAGTGAATCAAATCCTGACCCTGATTTAGAAAATGAAATGGACTTCGGCGCCAGTTTAATTCTTGAGTTTTAGAAAATATCCTATAGTTGCAATTCACTAAAAAGCGAACCTTAATGAAGACAAATTAAGCGGACAGAATTGTTTCTAATAATTCCAATTAGGTTAACGTGATTAAATACTGAAGCTCCTCATAAACAGATCCCCAGCTAATATTATTCATGCGAACATTAAGACGACTATCAGGGGTAATAGAGTATTTTTTGTTCTCCCTAGAGGCCAGGGCAATTAATGTCTCAGTTTTCAGTGGAGTTTTTTCAGTAAATTGAAGAGAGATCGACTTCAAACCGGAGCTGACGTCTCTAATTTTGAGACGCTTGCATAGATGTCGGATCAGCATTAGGCCCATGAGATTCAAAACGGGCTCTGGCGGAGAGCCAAACTGGTCTTGAAGTTCGCGCTCAATTTCTTCAAGCTCAGACTCACTTTCGATATCGGACATGGCTTTATAATAACTTAAACGCATTCTGATATCGGGAATATAGTCGTCAGGAATCAGAGCTGGCACTTTTAAGTTAATCTCGGGGTCTAACTCAATATCAGTAGGTTCTTCCCCCCGAGCTTGCGCTAAAGCCTCTTGCAGAAGATCCATATAAAGCTCGTATCCAACGGAATTTACGTGGCCGGATTGATCCTCACCCAGGATATTTCCGGAGCCGCGCATTTCTAAATCATATTGGGCGATTTTAATTCCACTCCCTAGAGCGGTATTTTCTTGAATCACCTTAAGCCGTTCTTCAGCGGCTTTATCTAATTGTCGGTTTCTTGGCATGATAAGGTAACAATAGGCTCGTTGTTTACTGCGCCCCACCCGCCCGCGCAGTTGATAGAGTTGGCTTAAGCCAAATAAGTGGGACTCGTGAACAAACATAGTATTGGCTCTAGGCACATCCATTCCGGACTCCACGATAGCCGTGCATACAAGGACATCAATTTCGTGATGAAAAAACTCAAGCATCACTTTTTCGAGTTCATTTTCAGGCATTTGACCATGGGCTACTCGGATGCGGGCCTCTGGCACCAATGCCCGGAGCTCGTCTGTTAAGCCATAGATGGATTCAATTCTATTATTGATGAAATATACCTGGCCATCGCGCTGAATTTCAGAGCGGATGGCCTTTCGAATAGTTTCATCTTCGAATTTACAAATAAAAGTTCTAGTTGGGAGCCGATCCACGGGTGCCGAATTGATCAAGCTTAAATCACGGATTCCGGTCAGCGCCATATTCAGGGTCCGCGGAATAGGCGTAGCCGAAAGGGCTAAAGTATCCACAGACAACTTTAACTTTCGCAGTTTTTCTTTATGGGTCACGCCAAATTTTTGCTCTTCGTCGACAATGAGAAGGCCCAGGTTCTTAAACTTCACATCCTGGCTCAATAGCCGATGAGTGCCTATTAAAATATCAACACGTCCCTCTTGAAGCTCTTTTAAGGTCTTTTTAGATTCAGCTGCGGTTATAAAACGGTTTAAGGCTCGAATTTCGAAGGGTAAACCTTGAAACCGTTTTTTGAAAGTTTCTATATGCTGAAAAGTTAAAACAGTTGTCGGCGCCAAAACAGCGACTTGTTTACCACTGGCCACGGCCAGAAACGCTGCGCGCATCGCCACTTCAGTTTTGCCAAACCCGACGTCACCACAGATCAGTCGATCCATAGGCTTTGTGGATTTAAAGTCCTTAATAAGATCATCTATGGCACGAAGTTGATCATCTGTTTCATCATACGGAAAGCCCTTTTCAAAACGGAGGTAATCCTCTTCGGCCCAGTCAAAACTGGGTCTATGGGCTTGAGCCCGTTGAGCATATAGTTTTAATAGTTCTGCGGCTATATCACGAAGATGCCCACGAACCTTTGTTTTGGTCTTTTCCCAACCAGTGCCACCAAGCTTATCGAGAGTAACCTGAGTGCTACCGCTAGAATATTTTTGCAGCTGATTGACGCGATAAACGGGAAGGTAAAGACGGTCATGTCCTTTGTAGGTGACTTGAATAAACTCTGACTGTATACCCCCGATACTCATCACTTGTAGACCGTCGTAGATGCCGATCCCATGTTTTACGTGAACGACATAATCACCAGGCTTTAGGTCGCCAAAATTAAGACGCTTAGCCTTCTTTTGGAAATCCGAGACCGCGGTTGATCGTTTTTTTTGTCTTTTTCCCAAAAAGTCCTCTTCTTGCAGAAGAAGAATTTGCTCATCGGGCAGATAGAGCGACTCGTCCAGGCCACGGGGAATTAAAATAATGGAACGGTGATCTTTATGAAGCCATGAATTCCACAAATAGTCAGTCTCTTGAGCTTCTTGAAAAGGAATTTCCATTTTTTGCAGCGACCATTTGGTTTTTTGAAGTGAAGACGTATTTTTGTGAGTCACCCAAATATGAGTGCCCTTTTCTTGATAGTGGATGAGCTTTTTCTTAAAAGCCTGAGCCCAATCATCCGTACCGAAAGTTTTATCGAGGGAAATATTTGTTACATCAATTGGCGTCGCCGCTGGATAGACAAGACGTGTTTCATCAGCAGACGGATCCAAGGATTCTAATGACGAAAATGAAACGAATTTTTTGGCGCTTGAAAAGTCTAGCTCTTCAATAGGAGTGTAAAAGTCTTGGAGGGGCGGGTGAATGATATGGTGAACAGAAGCCTTTTGATCCTGCTTAAGCTCTTGGAACCAGCTGTCAGTAGTCCTCTGAATATCAAGAGAATCAATTTTCCAAAGATAGTATTCGCTATTAAAGTAATCCAAGGGACTGGAAAGATTTTTATAAAAAAACGGAAGTAAAAATTCTTGCCCATCGGTTTGATGTTTTAAAACAAGAGATCGAATAAGAAGATCGGCGTCAGGTCCAAGCACGCCGCGACGGCCGAAGTCTTCCCGCGCTCTTGCGATAAGATCCTTATATTCTTTTTGGGTGAAAAGGGCCTCTTGAGCCGGAATAATTTCAGCAGACGAAATTTCTTTAGAGCTATGTTGAGTTTCAGCATCAAAAAAGCGAAGTGAAGAGATCTGATCTCCGAACAGCTCAATTCGAATCGGCTGATCGTAACTCGGAGAAAAAATGTCAATGATTCCGCCTCGCACAGCGAACTGTCCCCGGTCCTCTACCAATGGGGCCGCTTTATATCCCAAACTGGTAAGGCGGTCTCCAAAGCTATTGCTTGAAATTTCATCACCTTGTTCGAGCTTTACAATGGCAGCCTGAAAAACCTCATAAGGCAAAGTTCGCTGGGCCAAGGCTGGCAAAGTTGTGACAAATATCGGGGATCGCTTGTGAGACCGGGAGGCCTCGTAAGCAAACCTCAATCGCGAACTAATAACACGGGGCTGTGGAGATAATCCTGAATAAGGCGACACATCAAAACCGCACAGCGTTATGCAAGAACTCATGGGGTCGAAGAACTCAACAAGCTCTTTAAATCGCTTAGCATTTTCGTCACTGGAGACAACAACAAGGTGTGGCAATTCTTGGATCAGCTCATTATGAGTCTGGGATAGTAAAAAAGCCACAGGAATGGCTGAAGAAGAGCCTGAAACATGAATATTTGTAGGCTTAAGCCGAAGGCCCCTCTCGAGGATTTCTTCCAAACGTAAATTCAAACTTTCAACCTGAGGTTGAAGCCAACTTTGAGTTTCGTGTGGGTTCTGAAGATTGTGATTATTATCACTCATAATTCTTGGAAATCATTGAACTCCCGTCTATAACGTAGTCCAGTACGTAAGAGCAACAAAAGAACACAACTTGTTTTATATCATGTTGTTAATCCATGGGGAGGGCCCGTGTCGTCGATGCCTTTGGGTGGCGTGATTTTTTTAACTATTTTCATCGCCTTATTTGGGACAGGGCTGATCTTTTTAGCTCGTGCTATCGGAAAACAAAGAAAAGACAATTCAGCCGTCAAACAAGACCTATATGAGTGTGGTATTCCTGGAGAGGAAAAACGGGAATCAAAGGTCTCCGTTAAATTCTATTTAACCGCGATTTTATTCATACTTTTCGACATCGAAATTATTTTTATGTATCCGTGGGGCATTTCTTTCCGAGACTTCATTTCGAACTCCATGGGTACGCACATCATGATAGTAATGGGCGTATTCATCGCGATCTTCGTATACGGATTATGGTGGGAAATAAAGTCACGAGCGCTGGAGTGGGATTGAGATGGGAAAAGATGTTTTTGAGATCACAATAAATGGTATTAAGCTTGTCTTGATTTTCTTAATGATGGTTCAGGCTGTTCCCGTGCTTGTTTGGTTGGAACGACGGGGTGCGAGCTTTATTCAAAATCGATTGGGACCGAACCGGGTTGGCCCTTTGGGCCTTATGCAATTGTTGGCTGACGCCGTAAAGTTTTTGACGAAGGAAGACTTCGTACCAGATCGGGCGATACGAAAGCTTTTTTATGCGGCTCCCGTGTTTGCGTTAATTCCAGGCGCTATCGCCTACGCCGCAATTCCTATGTCGATCCCTATTGCCGTTCCGATTTTTGAAGCCTTCGGTTCAACTTGGGGTCCCTACGAATTCCGAGTTCAGGGATATGAAATGGGAATTGGAATCGTCTTTATTTTGGGGGTTTCCTCTTTGGCCGCTTATACGATTTTAATGGCGGGATGGGGTTCAGGCTCAAAGTATTCATTGTTGGGCGCATTGCGAGCATCGGCTCAGGTTATTTCTTATGAGCTTGCGCTCGGGTTATCCATCGTTGGTGTTATTCTGCTCTATGGAACCTTTGGCCTTACAGATATGGTATTGGCTCAGCAGGGGCCGCTTCAGTTTTCAGCCTTCGGGTATACTGTGACTTCAACGGTGGATTGGATTCCAAACTGGGGCATTTTCTATCAGCCAGTAGCCTTTTTTCTTTTCATAGCAGCAGCTTTTGCAGAATCCAATCGTCTACCATTCGACCTTGCTGAGGGTGAATCTGAAATCGTCGCTGGTTTTCACACAGAATATGGCGGCTTCAAAATGTTGATGTTTTTCATAGGTGAATACGGCCACATGATGATTGCTTCGGGCCTTGCAGTAACCTTTTTCTTCGGTGGATACGGCATCCCTGGCTTCACGGTTGCGGAACTTCAACAAATTATTTTAGGGTGGGGACTGAGCGAAACGGGTGCGCAAGCCTTGAACTCTCTTTTCCACTTTTTATCTTATAATATTAAGTTTGCGATTTTCCTTTGGCTTTTTATCCATGTCCGATGGACCCTGCCCCGATTCCGTTACGACCACCTAATGGATCTGGGGTGGAAGACCATGTTGCCTTGGGCGCTTGCAAACACGGTAGCAACCGCTGTCGTTATTTATATTGTGTCATAATTAAGAATAAAGGGGAGAGGCGTGACAATGGACGCATTCTTATTTTGGTTTCTTGCAGTTGCAACGGTGCTTGGAGGATCTCTAGTTGTCCTCATGAGCAACCCCATCTATTCGGCCTTGGCCCTAGCCTTTGCCATGATTGGAGTTTCCGCCCTGTTTGTAACGCTGGAGGCCTACTTCGTCGCGGGTGTGCAGCTAATTGTGTATGCGGGCGCAGTTATGGTTCTATTCGTGATTGTTCTTATGCTCTTCGATTTGAAGCACGAAACAGAAGCCTTCACGCGCGGCCGAATAACCGGAACTATCAAGCTTTTAAGCGGGGGCCTGTTGACGGGTCTTGTGGCGGGTGCGGTTATATTTAGTAACAAGTTGATTGTGGCACCTCCACCAGCAGGTTCTGAAATGGCCAACACAACTAAAAATTTAGGCTATCGCCTTTTTACTCATCATGTGTTCGCCTTTGAAGCTTTAGGCGCTCTCTTGTTGATTATTGCCATCGGCGCGGTGGCTCTTGCTCGCAGCAAAGGGGGAACCCATGGTCAGCGCTGATTTCTTGGTCAATATTGGACTTAATCACTACCTTATTCTGTCTGCGGTTTTGTTCACGCTGGGTATGATCGGCGTGCTCATGCGAAGAAACGCCCTTGTTATTTTAATGTCGATAGAGCTGATGTTAAACGCTGTGAATATTAGCTTTATTGCATTCAGTAAATTTAATAACAATCTGGACGGCCAGATTATGGTGTTTTTTGTCATGACAATCGCTGCTGCAGAGGCCGCTGTCGGTTTAGCGCTGATGGTTTCGATCTACAAGCGATTTAAAGAAGTCAACATTAGGTTCTTTGAGCATCTGAAGGGATAACCATGAGTCATACAGCCTTAGTCTCCATCCTTTTAGCAAGCCCCTTCGTTGGGTTCCTCATCAACGGCTTCCGCCGCAATAAGCACTCTGCTAAGGTTTCTGGCACCATTGCGTCCTTAGCCGTGTTTATTTCATTTATCAGTGCGATTATGCTCGTCGTTGAACTCATGGGCATGTCCACAGATGCCCGACAAATTCAAGTCACTCTTGGTTCATGGATGAGCGTCGAAAGCTTGAATATAAATTTCGGATTTGTCGTCGACCAGCTGAGCGGTCTTATGATCCTGATAATTACCGGCGTAGGCTTTTTGATCCACCTATTCTCTGTAGGGTATATGAGCCACGACAAGGGTGTTGCCAAGTATTTCTCCTATCTCAATTTTTTCATCTTTAATATGTTGGTCCTTGTTTTGGGGGACAG
>CAZETK010000002.1:0-85707 GCA_964515195.1 uncultured Pseudobdellovibrionaceae bacterium | reverse complement strand
GGACAGGCTTGTCACTCTTTTCGGGGGCTGGGAGGGCGTGGGCCTTGCGTCTTATCTTCTAATTGGGTTCTGGTTCACTGATAGAGAAAAATCAGCAGCTGGTATGAAGGCATTTATTACCAATAGAGTCGGAGATGCGGCCTTCTTAATTGGGATTTTTATTTTCTTCGCATCTTTCGGAACGCTTAATATTCAAGAACTCAACAGCATGGCCCCCACAATAATGGAAAGCACGTGGTTGGGGGTTGTGACTTTAGGCACACTATTTTTATTTATCGGAGCCACGGGCAAGTCAGCCCAAATACCATTATATATCTGGCTTCCAGACGCGATGGCGGGCCCCACTCCTGTTTCCGCCTTGATCCACGCCGCAACCATGGTAACCGCAGGCGTTTATATGATTATTCGCCTAAACCCTCTTTATTTAGCGGCCCCGAATACCATGATGGTCATAGCCATCATCGGCGCCTTAACGGTTGTAGTGGCTGCGAGCATTGGTATTACTCAAAACGATATTAAGAAGGTATTGGCGTATTCGACGGTCTCGCAGTTGGGCTATATGTTCTTAGCTTGCGGCGTTGGCGCGTTTACGGCTGCTTTTTTCCATCTTATGACCCACGCCTTTTTTAAGGCGCTTATGTTCTTGGGTTCTGGCTCGGTCATTCATGCCATGAATGGAGAACAGGACATTAGAAAAATGGGAGGTCTTCGTAAGCATTTATCTTGGACACACGCGACCTTTATGATGGGGTGGCTGGCCATTATGGGCATCCCTGGATTTTCGGGTTTCTTTTCCAAGGATGAGATCTTGTGGATGTCATTTCACTCTCCACGAGGACATTGGGTTTTGTGGCTGATGGGAGTCTTGGGAGCGACCATGACCGCATTTTACATGACCCGCCTTATGTGCCTTACGTTTTGGGGTAAGAGCCGAGTTGCTAAAGAAGTCCATCCCCACGAATCTCCTCCTAGTATGTTAATTCCACTGGTGATCCTGGCAATCCTTTCTGTCATAGGCGGATACGTGGGAATTCCGCATTCAATTGGTGCTATTCTGCCAGGCCATCCCGAGAATCTTTTAGCTACTTGGTTTGAGCCGATCATTTTGGCGGTTCCGAACTTGACCGAGGCGGATTTAACCCTTGAGTGGATGCTTATGGGTATAACTTTTGGTCTTGCCGTAATTTCAGCTTTTGCAGCTTATCAGTTGTATGTGAAGAAGCCTGAAACTATAGAGCGACTGACTCAAAAAATTCAGCCCATTTACAATCTTGTATACAGAAAGTATCTGGTGGATGAGTTTTATTTTAAATTTATTATCAATCCATTCGTACAAGCCTCGGAGAATATCTGGCTTTACATTGATGTGAAGTTTATCGATCGTTGTACCTATTGGATAGGAGACCTTATGCGTGGTAGCGGATCGTTTGTGCGGTCGCTTCAAAATGGCAACGTCCAACAGTACGCGATGTATATTGGTGTGGGTCTTGTGATCGTATTAACGATTGTGATGATGGGGTAAGTAAATGATTTTAAGCACGCTCATATTTTTACCTGTCTTGTTTGCGGTGATTTTAGCCATCTGGCCTCAGCAGAGCACTATACGCCCCATGGCTTTGGGTTTTTCGATTGCACACTTTTTGTATGGTTTGTTGCTTTTCAGATATTTTGATCCCAGCTCGGCGGAACTTCAGCTTGTCGAAAAGTATGATTGGATTGGCAGATTTGGAATCCAATACTTCTTAGGCATAGACGGAATTTCATTCTGGCTTATTCATCTGACTACATTTTTGGCGCCTTTGATTATTTTAGCCAGTTGGAAGTCTATAGAAAATCGCGTGAGGGGTTTTCATATCACATTTTTCATCCTTCAAACGGCTATGCTGGGAAGCTTTCTGGCGATGGACGCGATTCTCTTTTACGTATTCTGGGAGCTTTCTCTTATTCCAATGTATTTCATAATCGGAATGTGGGGCGGGGCGCGACGAATTTATGCGACCTTGAAGTTCTTTATCTATACTATGTCAGGATCACTTCTGATGTTAGTCGCGATCATTTACATGATGTATCTGACTCAGCAAGCCTTCGGTGAGATGAGTTCCAGCCTGCTTGATTTTTACAAATTAAACATCCCGTTTGTGGGTGATGATTTTTTCAGTATGCAAACGTTATTGTTTTTTGCCTTTGCCCTAGCGTTTGCCATTAAAATTCCGATGTTTCCGCTTCACACATGGTTGCCCGATGCTCACGTTGAAGCTCCGACGCCAGGTTCGGTTGTGCTAGCCGCAGTTATGTTAAAAATGGGAACCTACGGGTTTATCCGCTGGGTAATTCCACTTTTCCCAGAAGCCACAGCTTATTGGAGCTGGATGTTTATGCTTCTAGGTGTGGTGGGAATTATCTACGGGGCAATTGTCGCTATGGTCCAGCCGGACATTAAAAAACTGATCGCTTACTCGTCGGTATCTCACATGGGGTATGTGATCATCGGGCTTTTTGCGTTTAACTTTCAGAGTCTACAAGGATCCATATTTCAGATGCTCAGCCATGGTATTAGCACAGGAGCCTTGTTCATTTTGATAGGAATGATTTACGAAAGAACTCATTCGCGCGAAATCAATCGCTACGGCGGACTAGCGTCTGTGATGCCGACCTATACGATATTTTTCTTTATCGTAACATTGGCATCTATTGCACTGCCTTTGACAAATGGCTTTGTGGGAGAGTTTTTGATTCTTTTGGGAACCTTTAAAGCGCAACCATGGGCAGCGAGCTTTGCTGTAATTGGTGTTATTCTTGGCGCCATTTATATGCTTTGGATGGTGATGCGGGTTTTTTACGGACAAAAGGGGCCCTTGGTAGCCGATGAAAAGCACCCACTGCTCGATCTTAATGCGCGCGAAGTAGTGGTTATGGTTCCATTTGTCGTTTTAATTTTCTGGATGGGAGTTTTTCCGAATCACTTTCTGCGATGGACAAACTCCAGCATTGATCACTTGATTAAGAATAATTCCGCCTATGAGCTCACCGTGAAAGGAGAGCGATAATATGAAATCCACAGTTGGAATGGGGGATATCCTTCTGATTTCTCCAATGATCGCCATATTTTTAGCCGCATTGATCCCATTAACGATCAAAATTTTTAAGGGCAATATTGAGCAAAGACCAATAGCGACCCTGACACAAGGCCTTTTGGGGATTGTAATTTCGGCCGGGCTCTTAGTTGTTTTTGGTGGCACGGGGCAGACCGCCTTTAATGATGTTTTAATCTTTGATGGTATCACTCAGTGGACGGGTTTGATCGCATTGGCCGCCAGTGCGGGCGCTTTGATCCTAATGTACGAAAACCCCGCCACGCGAGGCCCACAATTTTCCGAATTGATATTTCTAACTCTAGGCTCAACTTTAGGTATGTTGATTTTAATTTCAGCGTTGGATTTACTTATGATCTTCATTGGACTCGAGACTATGTCCTTGGCCTTGTACGTGATGATCGGAATGAGTCATGAACAGCGCCTGGCCAAAGAAAGCTCATTTAAATATTTCATTTTAGGAAGCTTTGCTACGGCCATCTTGTTGTTTGGAATTTCTTTCGTGTTCGGGATGAGTGGAGAGACTAATATCATCCGGTTGTTAGACCTAACGGTACAGCTGATCCAAACAAACGCCTTGTTCCTTGTCGGTGTTATTTTGATCCTAGTCGGATTTTGTTTTAAAGTTTCGATCGCGCCCTTCCATGCTTGGACACCAGACGTTTACCAGGGCGCGCCCACACCTCATGCGACATTTATGGCCACCGCAGTGAAGGTCGTGTCGTTCGCGGCATTTCTTCGTATTATTGCCATGCGGCCGCTGATTGCATCGGATGCTATTTTTGAGGTCTTACAGTGGCTTTGTGTCATTACCATGCTTGTTGGGAATACAGCTGCCATTCTTCAGAACAACTTGAAGAGAATGCTGGCTTATTCCAGTGTCGCTCATTCTGGTTATATTTTTGTGGGCTTGCTGACGGCGGGTGTAAGTGGAAATGGTTCTTTTGCTGCGTCCAGTGTTATTTTCTATTTATTTGCCTATTCATTGATGACAGTGGGCTCATTTGCCTTGGTTTCCATGATGGAAAAAACCGAAGATCACTCCATCGAGGTGGATGACCTGGCCGGATTGGCTAAAAAAAGACCGATGTTAGCTTTATCCTTTGCGGTGTTCATGTTTTCGTTAGCAGGTCTTCCTCCCTCTATAGGTTTCTTTTCAAAGTTTTACCTTTTTAATGCGGCCATTGGCGAAGGGTTATTGTGGTTAGCGATTTGGGGGGTTATCAACTCTGTGATCAGTGTTTACTACTATCTACGACCAATCGTTGTGATGTATATGCACGAAGGGGATAGTGATATCGCCCATAGCCAGCAATTTGCGACGGCCATTACGATTGTGATAACAGCGATATTGACACTCTTATTGGGTATGGTGTCAGGTCCTCTGTTGGCTTTGGTGGAAAACAGCCTTATTTAGGTGATTATTCAACAATAGAAATTTACCGAAAAGTCAGACTCCATACTCCTTAAGGCTTTGGAGCGCTGACCTGAACCCTATGCGCATGATGGTTTCCAGCGTTTTAGGATTTAGACTGAAGTGATCTGCAAAAAACATTTCTGAATTCTGGGCCCGTGGGTGGATGTAGAGGTAATCAACCTCTGGCCGAATATGAATGCGTTCTTCTAATCGGGCTAGAAGCTTTTTTCTTTGAATTTCTGGAATTCCTTCATCTTTAAAGAACTGACTTACTAGCTGGTGAATTTCCTTTTGCTTTTCATTCCACTCTATATGGCGATCTATTTTTTGTTGGATTACCTGATAAAGTGCCTGATTCAGAATAACAGGAATGCCAAATCGGTGCAGGCTTCCGACCTCTTTGGTGTAGTGATAAGGCTGCACCGAATAGGACGAAATCACTAAATCACATCCGTGATCGGCGGCAATATGGGCGGAGAGGGTTTCCCTAATTTCCCCATCATAAAAATGAAGGGTTTTGCCATCTGGTTTTTTAATTCCGTATGGAGCGAAGACAGGCGGTAAGGCCGTGGAACAAGCCACGGCTTCGCTGATACTGGCATAGTGAATGTATTTGGTTGTGGCTGTCTTGGTGGACTCCACAAAGGGTCCAAAGATGGCTTTTCGGGAATGATTCAATTGGGTTGAAACGATATAAAGCTCCGCACCAAGTCGGCTAAAATCATTTTCTACGAGCACATATTTTCGTAGGTACCGTTCGATACCGCCGGTCGTGAAAAGACCATTTAACTTGAAGCCGGACTTAAGAAAGGCCTCTATGCCACCCGCAAGCCAAGAAGCCTTGTACAGAGTTTTAGGAATATAGTTTAAGAGACTCGAGCCATTAACATTAAAGATATAGCGATAGGAAAAAGGCTTGAGAATTTTCAAGTGCTCACTACCAAAGGGGGCCGGTCTTTTCATCGCCAGCTGGAAAGCATTCACAAGAGATTCAACTTGATAACCCGAAGACAAAATAGCACTGACAAAGGCGCCAGCACTGGAGCCTACATAAAGACGGATAATCATGGGGTCGCCTTCAGGATAGGTGTGGCGCACCAGATCTCGACTACCCCCGGCAAATTTAAAGCCCTTCTCTTTTAAAGCAAGGCAAACCCCAATGTGGAAGGCGGCTGCTTTGATGCCTCCACCGCTTAGGACCAAACCAATCTTCTTTTTTGCCTTAATTTGCATAGTCATCAATTTGACCATACAAAAATGACTTTGAAAAGCCTGACTATCCAGACTAAAGCCGTGATATTAGCTATTCTGAGGATTTCTGATAACGACTAAGGACTAGATACTCAAGTGGATATTGACACGAGAGTCGGGCATGTTAGCTTGAATAAGCAGAAAGGTCGCAGGTTTTATGTCTGGTCAATGGCTACCGATTACTGAATACTCAACTAAGTACCGAATCAGTGTCAGTACCTTACGGCGCAGAATCAAAACCAACGACATAAAATACCAATTTATTGATGGTAAATACTTGCTCCTGGATGAACCCGCCAATACCCACCAACACCGTCGCCCCTCCCTAAACAGCGAGTTGAAGGTGAACCCGAAGGCGGATTCTGGGACACGCGATGAGGACCTTGAACCCCCACAACCACCTAGTGGGGGGACAGAGGGCCCCATTTTAACGGCAGCTAATAAACTTTTGACCGAATTAAAAAAGGCTTATTCACAAATTCTTCAAGAAAAAGAGGAGCAGATTCTTCAACTCCGAGAAGAGGTCGCAGATCTTAAGACCCTGGTTCGGGTTCTCGAGAGTCAAAACGAAGGACTTAAGGCACGCCTGGTATCACCGCGAGATGGCATCAGGGTGTAGCTGGCCAAATTCTCACTAAAAAGACCATCAATAAGAAAAGCCCCGCCTATCGGCAGGGCTTTTTTCTTCGCAGGTTATACTTTTTTAGGGGCCGGTATCTTCACACCGGTTACTTGAATGTCTTCGGTCAACTTGGATGAAGGGTGGAACCTTCGATCAAGCTGCCAAAGGTTTGTTCTTCTTTGTGGGACTCTTGGAATGGATTTTTTTCAAACCACCTTTTCCTTTTTCGAAGGCCACCGCAAAGACTTCATCTAAATTCTCAGCCAGAATAAAGTTCATCCTGTCTTTGAATACTTTTGGAATATCAGTCAAATCCTTCTTATTCGCCATCGGAATGATGACATCCGTGATGCCCTGATTAAGCGCAGCTAAACACTTTTCTCGAATGCCACCGACTGGAAGCACACGACCTTGAAGCGTTACCTCACCGGTCATGGCAATGTCATGACGTATAGGTGTGTCCGTCATTAAGCTGACCAATGCAGTCGTTAGCGTAATACCAGCCGAAGGCCCATCTTTCGGAATTGCGCCGGCGGGTAAATGGACATGGATATCGAACTTTTCAAAGAAGTCTTCTGGAATTCCTAGCTCATCCATATGGGCCTTCGCGTAGGACATGGCCGCATGAGCAGATTCTTTCATTACATCGCCGAGCTGTCCGGTCAGAGTTAAATGACCCTTACCTTTCATTTTTAAAGCCTCAACCACAAGAACCTCACCACCAGCCTGTGTCCAAGCTAAACCTTGAACGATACCGATCTGTGAGTCCATGAGCTTATCGTCACGAAGGAATCGCGGTGGACCTAAAAGTTCAGGAACAGAGAGCTCATTGACTTCAAAGAATTCTGTTTCACCCATAACCACCATCTTGGCCACTTTTCGACAAACAGAGCCGATTTCTCGCTCCAAGTTACGAAGTCCGGCTTCGCGTGTGTATCCTGCAATGACACCTCTGATTCCATCATCCGTAAAGCTGATATGTTTATCGGTAATCCCATTATTCTTAACTTGTCGTGGGATAAGATGTTTTTTGGTGATAAGCAACTTATCCGACTCGGTGTAACCTGGAATATAGAGAAGCTCCATGCGATCTCGTAATGCAGGTGGAATATTTTCGACAACGTTAGCGGTCGCAATAAACAGAACGTTGCTGAGGTCAAAGTCGACGTTTAGATAATTGTCTCTAAAAGTAGAGTTTTGTTCAGGATCCAAAACTTCCAACATTGCGGCAGAAGGATCGCCGCGGAAATCAGAACCCAATTTGTCGATCTCATCAAGAACAATGACAGGGTTCCTGGTTTTGGACTGACGCATGGCTTGGATAATTTTTCCGGGCATGGCGCCGACGTAGGTTCGACGATGACCACGGATTTCAGCCTCATCTTTTACGCCGCCTAAAGCAATCCGGAAATACTCTCGTCCCATTGCTCTGGCAATCGACTTACCTAGAGAAGTCTTACCAACCCCAGGAGGCCCGGCGAAACAAAGGATAGGGCCTTTCATGTCGGATTTTAATTTTCTCACAGCCAGAAACTCAAGAATACGGTCTTTAGCTTTACTTAATTCATAATGGTCGTCGTCCAAAATTTCTTTGGATTTTTTAAGATCAATAACATCGTCACTTTGTCGGCTCCAGGGTAGATCGACCATCCAATCTAGATAAGTTCTGACCATTGTCGCCTCAGAGGCGTCTGGATGCATGCGCTCAAGCCGCGCCAGCTGTTTTAAGGCTTCAGCTTCTACCTGGGGCGGCATTCCGGCCGCGATGACTTTGCTTCGTAACTCGTCCATCTCTTCTGTCTTCGAATCACTTTCACCAAGCTCATTTTTAATTTGCTTCATTTGTTCGCGTAAAAAGTATTCACGCTGAGATTTCGAAAGATCATCCTTAGGGTTGTTGCCGCGGAGTCTGTTCTGCTCTTGGAGAATCTCAACTTCAGATTTGAGAATTTCGTTCACGGCCGTCAATCGCGCCACGGGATCAGTAATCTCAAGGATACGCTGAGCTTCTGTTGTTTTAATGCCAATGTTGGAGGCAATTAAATCGGCGATACGACCACAATCAGTCAAGTCGTCTAGTACAAGCAGAATGTCAGGAGACAGCGGTTTATTAAGCGCAATAATTTTCTCAATAGATTCTTTTGTTGAACGAATGAGTGCAGAAATTTCCGCATCTGGTGTCACAGCAGGAGAATCTTCCAACTTATCAACGGATACCTCAAAGTAAGGGTTACTTTTAGAATAACCAGTGATTTTTCCTTTAGAGACCCCTTGAATTAAAATCTTCACGCGACCATCTGACAGCTTTCGCATACGTCTGATCATAGCGATGGTGCCGGTTTCATAAATACTTTCAGGCGTAGGATTCTCTTCGCTGTAATTTTTCTGGGAGGCCAAAAAAATTAATCTGTTTTTTGCCAAAGCCTCTTCTACGGCTCGAATTGAACTGTCTCGTCCCACAAACAACGGAATAATCATATATGGAAAAACCACTATGTCCCTGATGGGCAGCATAGGGAGCGTTTGAGGTATTTCGAGAACCTTGTCGTCAAAACTCATAAAGTGCCTCCGGATCAAGTCCTGCTGGTGTACTACGTACGGATATGATCGGAGCACCATATAAATAGCTTTAAAGAAATGAAGCTTTCAAAAGTCCGGATTTTCAGGAGTGTAGAAGACACCCCTAAACAAGACTGACATCCATGTCAGAAATCCTCCTCCTGTGAGTAAACCTTTGATTTTAAATCATTGATAAAGAGGAGAGCCCGCTTCCTGTTCTTCCATGCAGGCTATACAGAGATTCGTAAAAGGGCGAACCTGCAATCGTTTGACCCCAATTGGGTCCATGCAGGCCTCACATTGGCCATAGGTCCCGTCGAAAATTTTACTAAGCGCTCTCTCAATTTGAAGCAAAACCTGGCGCTCTTTTTCGCGTAAATGTAAACCCAGACTTTGATCTTGCTCGACAGCGCTCTGCTCTGTTTCGTCTGCAGTAGGACTGGAGATCAAAGACTCAGATTTAAATTCTTTATGACGATTCAATATCGAACTCTTTTGAGCGATTAGCGATTCGCGAATTGCTTGTAGTTCGGTTGATTTCATCATGTTTCCCCCCTGGATGATTTCACCGAATGACCATCAATGTTCGCGCATCATACGAAGCGGATAGGTGATGTCACCAAAAAAAAATGAATGCGCGAATGTTAGGCAAATCTTTTTCGCACTGCCTCTCTAATCTCGGCGCCCTCGATACTTAAACGTGTCCAGGGCAACGCCATGAGTCTTTCAACCTCAATGGGCTCTTCTGTTTCCTCGCATATTCCGAAGGTTCCTTGTTCCATTCTTGCAATTGCTTGTTCAATTTCTAAAAGTTCTTGTCGAACTCTGTTTTGAAAACTCAGTAATGTGTTTTCAGTCATAACAGCATTTGTTTGATCAATTTCATCACCACGCAAATCGATACCGCCTTTTATGATCTCACTTTGATGGCGAAGACGATTGAGTAAATCATTTTTACGCAGAATCAGTCGCTTGCGAAGTTCTTGGACAATAGCTTCTTTAAAAACAGGCTTCCTCATAAAACCATCCCTCCAGTAGCGCCTTCATGGCGCCTTCTGTGGAGATTAGATGAGGTTTGCTAGACTAAAGGTTAATCCTTTATTCAGAAGTATCGAGGGGTATAATTTCCCCTTTTCGAAGGGTTAAGGAATACAGGGGTCTGATAATTTCTCGCTCCGGAGTCATGTTAAGAAGACCGACAGCACCTGGAAAATTTTCTATGCTTCTTAATCTGCGAACCACATCATTTCTTGAGTTGGCTCCGTTGAGAATGAGACCTTGAAGCATTAAAGCGCCCTCATAAGCCTGGATTTCCAACATTGTTGGGTCATCACGGAAGAGACTTTTAAATTCGGCGATAAAGCGCGAATTTTTGGCTTCGGTTGAATTTTGAATATATCCGTCTACGAATAAAAGAGAATTTTGAAAATGGCCAGCTCGGCGGGATAAGCCGGGTAAATTCCACAGGTTTGTCCCCAATAAATGAACGTCCTTAACGCCCACATATGACAAGAAAGCCGAAATTTGACCTAGGTTTTTGGCGCTATCAGGAATGAAAATAGCATCAAAGTTGATAACAGGCGGCAAAATATCGTCAGGGTTTATATTCTCTCGGACAGATCGCTTTTTTGCCTTAAGAGAGAAATCCTTTTGTCGGGCTTTGTATTCATCTAATCGCGCCTCAATGTAAAAGGTGCCAACTAAGCGCTGAGCCACGTATCGGAAGTCTTTCATGCTGGGATCATAGATTTGCGCAGCAGCCACCTCGCCGCCGCGAGCCAGCACTTCATCCCAGAAGTGATTGGCCGACTCCACCCCGTAGGCGTCATTAGGATAAAGGATCGCAAAACGTCTCATGCCATATTGGTGCATGGCCGTATGAACTAGGTGATGAATCTGCATTTCTGGGGTTAAGGAGTTTCGATAAACATAGGGACTAAGTTCGGTAATCCCCGAACGTTGGGAAAGCGTAATTAAAGGAACTCCTAATTCATCGGCTTTTAAAGAGGCGCTTTCCGCTTCTCGCGACGAGAGCGCTCCTAAGATAGCCACCACATTATCTTCGCGCACCAGGCGTTCGACTCCGCGGCGAGCGCGATCCGGATTACCCTGGGTGTCCACAACGGCGAGCTGAAAATTGCTGGAACCATAATGAAGTCCCAAGCCCATTTGAAGCGCCTTTAAAACTCGATGCCCGACTGAGGCACTTCGGCCCGACAATGGTAGAATAACCCCGATGGTTGTGGATGATACTTTTGAAAGAGAATTTAAAAGTTCCAAATTCTCGTTGGCCTGTTGAGACCACATTGAGTCTTTGTCTTTTGAAATCAACTGATGGAAGTAACTGATAGCCAGATCTGTATTGCGACGGGCCATTTCTTGCTCGCCCAAGCGAAACAATATTTCGGATTGATAGTTAGCATACTGAGGATCCTGATAGGACACACGCAATTGATCGGGGGTTAAAACCCTCCAATCTGGAACCGTTTGCGTGTTTTCATTAAGATCTTGTTGTTGAGTATCCGCGCGTGCCATTAAGCCCGGAGGATTAACAGGACGCTTGGGTGGAAGCGTCTTAGGTGTCGACCCATAAGTTGAGTAATTGTATTGGCTCGATCTTTTAGTTCTTACAGTACATGAGGCAACGAAAAAGGTGATAACGATTAGAATGGCGTACTTCATTTGCGTGTCCTCATAAAGTCAGCAAGTTTCTTTTTGTATTCAGTGACCCCGGAGGGTTCGCCAATTTTTTGGCCCAATTGTTCAACCAAAACTTTTTCCTCTTGAGTTAAGCGGTCCGGTGTCACCAGCTGCACTTTTACAATCATATCACCAGATCCCAGTCCGCCAAGTCGTGGTAGACCTTTGGACTTAAGTCTAAAGGCTTGGCCAGATGTTGTGCCGGGTGGAATTTTTATGATGGATTTTCCAGTTAGCGTGGGCACCTCAATGGAGCCGCCTAACAGGGCATCTATAAAAGAAACAGGAACCTCCAAATGAACATCACTTTCCTCTCTGACAAAAAAGGGATGAGGCTTGATGTTTACGATAACATATAGATCCCCAGGTGATCCATTTTGGGGAGGGACGTCGCCTTCCCCAGTGAGTTTTAACTTTTGATGGTCACGGACACCGGCAGGTACGTGGACGGATATTCTGGCGGACTCATTTTGGGCGCCCTTTTGCCGAATAAAGTTAATAATTTTCTCACATCCCGCTGCGGCTTCTTCCAGAGTGATTGACAGCGTGTAGCGCAGATCGGCGCCTCTCGCCGGACGCCGGGCCCGAGCCCTGGCGCCACCAAAAAAGTCTCCAAAGACATCACTGAAAATATCTTGAAAATTATCAGGATTACCTTGGTAGCCACCACTATATTGGCGAAAGCCTTCAAATCCACCTGCCCCACCGGCCGAACCGAAGCCTCCAAAGTTTTGAAATCCAGCACTACCAAATTGATCGTAACTTTTCCGTTTATCGGGATCCCCAAGAACCTCATAGGCCTGGGTAATTTCCTTGAATTTTTCTTCAGCTTTTTTATCACCTTGATTTTTATCAGGATGGAATTTCATGGCCAATTTTCTGTAGGCCTTTTTTATATCCTCGGCAGAGGCGTTTCGATCCACTCCTAATACTGAATAAAAATCTTGTTTTGGCAATCTACGCCTCTGGTTTTCTTGAAGTTATAACTCGTCCTACGCGCAGAAGCCTGTCATGATACATGTAGGGCTTTTCAAAAACGCGCAGCACATGACCTTCAGGGATGGACGTGGAGGACTCAGTTCCTAGGGCTTCGTGAATGTTGGGATCAAAAGGCTTATCTTGGGATTCCACCTCTGTAATCCCATGCTTTTCCAACAGAGCTTTCAATTCTCGCGCAGTCAACTCGACACCCTTTTTATAATTGTCAATAGAATCAGGAGTCACGTCAACGGCTAGAGCGCGCTCAAAATTATCCACGACGGTCAGAAGGTCTCGGGCTAGCCTTTCTCCAGCATACTTAAGGAGATCAGATCGCTCTTTGACAGCATGGCGCTTGTAGTTTTCAAACTCAGCCCGCAGGTATAGAAAATCTTTTTTTTGCTTTTCGATTTCTTCTTGAAGTTTTTTGACCTCATCGGCAGCCCCAGTGTCAGGGCCATTGCCCTCCTCAGGATGGGAATTAGGGTTTAAATTATCCATTGGATTTTGATCATTTTCTGACACAACGACCCCCTTAAACAAGCCTCTAAAACTTGTGTAGGCTAAAGACTTTGTCAATGGGCTACGGGCCAGGAAAAATCCTATAAAGCATCTAAGTTAAAGGAGAATCTTTTAAAAACGTGAATCCCAAAAAGACTTGATTGCTAAGCAAGATCCCTTTGGAAGTTAACCGGAACCCTTCAGCTGTGGCCTCAAGGAGTTCGCGATTTAAAAAGGGAATACTAATGGAACGAACCTTTTCAGAGGCTTGCTGGCCAAATTTCTTTTCCAAATGATTCATATTTAGGCCTGCCAACATACGTAGGGATGTATGGCAAAAGTCTGTTAAGGCTTGATTCATTTCAAGATTTTCAAAATAAGCTTCAGGTAAGCTCAGGGGGGACTTTAACACGGAAGTCTCCAGAACATGTTGTTCGTATTGCTTAATGGAGCGGGGATTCCAAAATCGGATCCCCCATGGGGTCGATTTTGAATAGGAATGAGCACTAAGCCCTAAGCCCCACCACTCCTGATCGGACCAATATAGAGTATTGTGTTTGGATTCATGACCTGGCTTGCAGAAATTCGAAATTTCATATTGCAGGTAGCCATTATTCTTAAGAGTGTTTTCGATGAGATGGAACATTTCCACCTGCCGATCGTCAGGCGGCCTGTTCTTAAACAGGGGATTTCCTTCGGGTACTGTCAAACAGTAGGGAGAGACATGATTCGGAGAAAATTGGACAACCTTTTCGAGATCCCGCTTCAGGCCATCCAGGGTCTGCCCTGGCAATGCAAAGAGCAAATCGAAAGAATAATTAACTTTGTAGGAGGCCAGAAACTCTAAAGTTTCAACCGTCTGCTGGGCCGAGTGTTCACGATTTACTTTCTTGAGAAGGTTGTCATCAAATGTTTGGGCACCAACACTGAACCTGTTGATACCCATCGAAAGATAAGCCTCCATTTTTACGCGGGACAGAGTGGCAGGATTGATTTCAATAGTGGCTTCCGTATCTGGACCCCGCACGAAGCTCAGCTTTTCAAGCTCTAGCAACAACTGTAGGATATTTTCAGGCTCAACTAATGAGGGCGTGCCGCCACCAAAATAGACAGTATCGATTTTTCTAGGAGAGTAAAAAGAATGTTTGGCGTGCATTTCTTGAAGGACTAGTTCAGTGTATTGAGAAGGGGGCATGATTTGCGACTTCTCATAGGTGGCGAAATCGCAATAGGTGCATCGTTGCAGGCAGTAGGGAATGTGGATGTAAACCCCAAAGGTACTCATTGAAGAGGTGTTATTCATGAAGCTGAAAAAACTCAAGCTCAAAAACGGATTGAAAGTTTTACTCGTGGAAAGCCGAAAGTCTCCGGTTGTGTCTGTTCAAATGTGGGTCCGCACAGGAAGCGCTGACGAGAAAAAAGGCGAGGAAGGCATCAGTCACTTTATTGAACATTTGTTATTCAAAGGCACGCGGAAGTATAAAACTGGCGAAATCGCCGCTCTGGTCGAGGGCAACGGGGGGGAATTAAACGCATACACTTCTTATGATCAAACCGTTTTCTATGTCACAATTTCGTCCGCAAAAGCAAATATCGCCCTGGACGTCATTAGCGAAATGATGGGGTTTCCATTGTTTGACAAGCAAGAAATCGACAATGAGCGAGATGTGGTTCTGGAAGAAATCAAGCGAGGCGAAGATTCTCTTGGCCAAGTAGCCTGGAAAGAGCTTTTTTCAACGGTTTATAAAACCCATTCCTACAAAACACCCATCATTGGGTTTAGTGAGAACATTAGAAATCTCAGCCCTGCCAAAATCAAAAAATATTATCAAACTCGTTACGTGCCCTCGAATATGTTCCTAATTGTGACCGGTGATTTTGAAGCGGCGGAGATGGCCCACCAGGTTAAAGAATATTTCGGGGACTTTAAACCGTACGCTTTGGAGAAGCGAACCCGAAAAAAAGAAGGCCCGCAAAAAAAACAACGAATCGAAGTGGTGCCAACGGCTTTTAAAAAAACTCAAGTGTATCTGGCTTGGCCAGCGCCTTCCATTAAAAGTAAAGATGTCCCGGCGCTTGATCTACTTTCTATGGTTTTGGGAACAGGAGATAGTTCAAGACTGGCTCAAAAGTTGAGACTTGATAATTTATTGGCGCAAAATGTAGGATCTATGGCCTATACGCCTTTGAATGAAGGTGTCTTCGCTATCTCGATGACAGGTGAGGCTTCGGCATTGATGTCTGCAATGAAAGAAGCCTTAGAGGTGGCTTTGGAGCTTATGCGCAATCCACCGACGGCCGAGGAAATGAAGAAAGCCATTTCCATCTTATCCAGCGAAGATATCTACTCCATGGAAACCGTGGATGGATTATCAAGAAAAATTGGTTCTGACGAATTTTATATGAAGGACCCTGAATACTTTAATACCTACCTGAAGGCCGTACATAACTTGAAACCCCAAGATATTTCTAGAGTCGCCAGAAAATACATGAAGCCAGATGCGGTGAATGCAGTCTTTCTTTCCGAACAGGGCACGGAGCAAGTCAAAAAAGAAATTGAAGAGCTCACAAAGTGGTACAGATCTGAATACAAAAAAGTCACACGGAAGCCCGTAAAGGCGATTCGTTTTTCCTCTAAGCCATTAAAGGTTAAAGCCACTCAGGCCCATGTTCCAGAAACCGAAGTGCTGAAAAGACCCTCTGGGTTGACGTTGGTTCTAAGAAAGCAAAGTGATACCCCTACTTTTTCTTTGCGTTGTGCGGCGCTTGGGGGCATCCGGGCAGAGCGCGCCCAAGATGGTGGAGTCATAGAACTCTTGGCTCGCACATGGACAACAGGGTCTGAAAATTACACGGAAAACCAAATTAATCAGATTGTTGAGTCGAACTCTGCGGGGCTATCCGCTTTCGGAGGCCGCAACACGTTGGGCTTGACGCTTGACGGGCTTTCTCCCTCACAAGAAGAGCTTTATCCAATTTACTTCGAGCTTTTAGGCGCTCCGAGGTGGGAGCCACAAAAAGTGGAACGGGAAAAACAGGTTCAACTTCAACAGATTAAAAACAAATTGGATAATCCAGCCCAGGTTTGTTTTCATCAGTTTCATCAATTGATGTTTGGTTCCCACCCTTATAGTCAGGATGTTTTAGGAACTGAGGCCAGCCTAAAAAACCTGAATACTGATCGAATCAAGCACTATGAGAAGTCTCTTTTGCAGCTTAATGATATCGTGATGACGGCGGTGGGAGACTTTGATCGCGATCTACTTGAAGCCCATGTTGAAAAATTAGAAAAAAGCCTCAGCCGGGGTAGTCGATTTGATCGAAAAATAAAACTAGAGAACCTTGATCGTGATATGAAATCTCGATTGAGCTTGCAAAAGGAACAAGTTCACATAGTTCTCGGATATAGAGGACTCACAATAACGTCTGATGATCGGCTGGTATTGGATGTTATTCAATCCGTCTTGTCGGGACAGGGGGGGCGACTGTTTTACGAGCTAAGAGACAAGAACTCTTTAGCTTATACTGTGGCGCCGATTCGCATGGAAGGAATAGAGCCTGGTTACTTTGGCAGCTATATTGGCTGCTCACCTGAAAAAACAGAAAAAGCCATCGAAATGATGAGAGCGGAGCTTCATAAGCTTACAAAAGAGCTAATTTCAGACGACGAAATGACACGGGCAAAAAACTACTTAGTAGGTCAGCAGGCGATCAGTCTTCAAAGAAAATCCACTGTTTGCCAATCCATCCTTTTGGACGTTGTTTATGGATTGGATGCCGACCATAAATTTACTGTTATTGATGAGTATGAAAAAATATCCGCAAAACTAGGCAAAGAGCGTGCAAAGAAACTTTTTGCGGGTCCTGAAGTTTTAAGTATCGTTGGGCCTGTATAAGATCGCCACGGCAATTCAAGGCTGTCTTTATACGATACAAACTTGGGTAAGGTATAAGCTGAATTTATCGAACTGTCTCGACTTGAGTCGAGAGATCTTTAACTCTCAATGTTTTATTCCGATCAGTTGATAAAATACAGATTATGTCAGGTACTTTATTCATCAGTTCTCGGGACTTTTTTAAAGAGGCAGTTCGGGATGCGTTCACTAGGCGACGCATTCGGACCCCAATCGTGGTCGAGGATTATCTAGTTCAAGTTTTGGAACAGTATGTAGTTGCGGACCGCTTTCATGAAGATGAATACGTAGATGAAACTAGTGGAAAAAAAACAGGTACGCTGGCGGAAACCCTCTTGACGGCGGTCCAATCTGACCACCCGACTAAGATAGAGTTGCTTAAAAAACTTGGGGATAGAACTCTTTACGTCTGTGGATTCTTCGGAGACTCATTTCAAAGAAAAATTATCGATCTGGATTACTGCGTGGATATGGGTGAAACCGCCTACCGGCTTTTGGCGGGGTCAGTAAAGGAGGATCGTGGAGCTAGAATCTACAGTATCTGCGCGAATCGGTTTATCGAATTCGTGGATGTACTAAATTATATCAGCGAGAAGTCACAATTGCAGTCCGCAAAAAACGTCCTTCGCATCTATGACCGCTACCTCAAAACGGGCTCAGAGCTGGCTCGTGAAAAACTTCAAGATATGGGTATTGTTCCAATTTCCCGTCAAGACCAGAAAAAAGTATCCCAATTTTGATACACGTGATAAATCCATTATATGTTTGGATTGGGTTTTTCAGAAGTTGTGATATTGGCGGTGCTGGGCCTTATATTGCTCGGGCCAGAGCAACTTCCCGATATGGCAAGGACTCTGGGAAGATTCATAAATGACTTGAAGCGATCTACTGGTGATCTTACTGAAGAATTCAAAAAACAGGGGTTTTCCGATATGGATCCCCAGAAATTTTTAGACGTTATTCGCCGGAAATTTGAAGACCCACACGAGAGCGAGGGGCAGTCGTACCCGGCGACTCTAGAGACGAGCGCCGAATTGCCGGCAAACAATCAACAAGCACCAACCCCTAACGAAGAATTAACTCCTGATGGAAAAAAACCAAAGTCTGACTGAACATCTAGCAGAGCTAAGAGGCCGATTGATTAAAAGCCTTTGGGCGATTCTTATCGGAAGTATCATCGCCTATGGTTTTTCAGATTATATCTTTAATTTTATCAGAGAGCCTGCGCAGCAATATCTGCCCAGTGGCGGACTTGTCTTTACCCATCCGACAGATAAATTTATGGCCCACTTGAAGATTGCGTTTTTTGCTGGAATTAGTTTGTCCTGTCCCTTCTGGCTTTACCAATTATGGGCCTTTATAGCACCTGGGCTTTATCAGAAAGAAAAACGATATGCCACCGCCTTCATAAGCACTGGAAGCCTGTTGTTTATGACCGGCCTAAGCTTTTGTTATTTTCTTGTGCTGCCACCAGCTTTCCAGTTTTTCTTCAACTTTGGCGGAGACATCGATAAGCCTATGATCACAATTAGCGAATATCTTGGGTTTGTCGTCCAAATGACTGTTATTTTTGGAGTGGCTTTTCAGCTTCCTCTCGTGCTGGTGCTTTTGGGAATGATGGGAATTGTGAGCGCAAATTTCTTACGAAAAAAACGACGTCTGTCGTATTTTGTTCTCGCTATAGCGTCTGCCTTTCTAACGCCAACTCCTGATGCCCTAAGTATGTTTTTAATGTTAGGGCCCATGATGGTGCTTTTTGAACTGGCCATATTTTTTGTAGCCCGGTTCGAAAAAAAACCAGTATCGACATGACTACGATTCAAAAGTAATTAATACCGCACCGGATTCGACAGAGTCGCCTTGGTTAACCTTAACCTCTTTAATTTTTAGATCACGGCTTGCGCGCATTTCGTTTTCCATTTTCATAGCCTCCATAATCAAGAGAGGCTTGTTGGCTTTGACGGCGTCACCAGGCTTAACAAAAATTTCGATAACTTTTCCGGGCATGCCGGCTCGTAAATCTGAATCCCCACCAAAGCTTCCGCCCTTTTTCAGAGACTCGTGGAGGATCATCTCATCGTTGTATATTTTTATGGCACGAAAGGAGTTTCGAGTGAAGACCGTGTACTCTGTATCTTTTCCAATAACGTCTATGAGGTACGAGCTGCCTTTAAAAAGAAAGCTCGTGTATTGTTCGGCCTTTTTATAATCATTTTTGGAAATCTCGTAATGGACCCAGTCTTTTTCGTCTTCTTGAATTGAAATTTTCCAAGCGTGGCGGGCCTCAATTACGTCGATCTTGAATTTTTTATCGTTCATTTCTGCTTCAAAATACATGGCATAGTTCCTTTTTTGCCTAAGAGATTAGGTTCTTAGAGACAATTTCCGACCAACACGCTTCCAGTGACTGACAAGGTTAAGCTGGCGGACATCTCGCGATTTGCGATCGCTATAAGCCTGAATAGCCGCAGCTATTAAAAACATTGGGTCTTCGATAGAACGAAATAGTTGGGGCTCAATAACTTCAAAATTCTTTTCGATAAACTGGGTTGTATAACTTCCGTTTCGGAATGTTGGATGGTCCAATATGGTTTTATGCAACACAATATTAGTTTTGATCCCGGTAATCACAAATTCTGTTAAGGCCCGTTGCATGCGATCAATAGCCTCATCTCGGGTTTCGCCCCAGGTGATCACCTTGGCAATCATGGGATCATAGTAAATCGGAACTTCGTATCCGGGATAGGCGTAGGAATCGACGCGCAGAAAGGGGCCTTGAGGGTGTCGACACGCCCCAATCACACCAGGATGAGGTTTATAGGTAATCGGATCCTCAGCGCAAATGCGACATTCAATTGCATAACCTTTTTGCTTAATATCCTCTTGTTTGAAGCTAAGGGGGTTACCTGCCGCTACTGAAATCTGCTCACGAACAAGGTCATATCCAGTTGTCTGCTCAGTAACCGGGTGCTCAACCTGAAGGCGGGTGTTCATTTCCATAAAATAAAAATCTTTTGTTTTATTATCAAAAATAAACTCGATGGTGCCAGCGCCAACATAATTAATTTGCTTAGCGGCCCGTACGGCCGCCTCACCCATTCTTTTTCGAACTTCAGGCGGAACGGACGGGCTTGGGGCCTCTTCAATAATTTTTTGATGACGACGTTGAACTGAGCACTCACGGTCGTACAGGTGGACAACATTTCCATGGGTATCACCAAAAACCTGAATCTCGATATGCTTAGGGTCCGTAATGAACTTTTCAATGTAAACGGTCGGGTCAGCAAAATAGTTCTGACCTTCCGAGCGGCAGGCGCGAAACGCACTTTCTAGCTCGTCTTCTCCTTTTACGACGCGCATTCCTTTGCCGCCGCCTCCCGCAGAGGCCTTGATAATAATCGGATAACCTATTTTAGAAGCTATAACTTGAGCGTCTTCCCACGTTTCAACGCCACCGTCGCTTCCGGGCACAGTGGGGACGTTAGCTTTTTTCATCAGGGCCTTAGCAGAAAGCTTATCACCCATGGCTTCGATATTCTCGGGTGTGGGGCCGATAAAAACGATACCCGCCTTGGCGCAAGCTCGGGCAAAATGAGTATTTTCAGAAAGAAAGCCGTAGCCAGGGTGAATGGCATCAACGCCTGCCTCTATCGCGACAGAGAGAATCTTATCTATATTGAGATAGGACTCTTTTGAGGGCGCCGGTCCCACATTGAAGGCCTGGTCTGCTAGAAACACATGGAGGCTGTCGCGGTCAGCATCACTGAAGATCGCAACTGATGAGATATCAAGCTCGCGGCACGCCCGTGTGATTCGAATCGCGATTTCGCCCCGGTTAGCTATCAAAATTTTTTTAAAAGGTATCTTCATAGAACCGCCTATTACAGAGGAATATTTCCATGCTTCTTGGGAGGAGTCAGATCACGCTTGTGTCGCAACATCTCCAAAGAGTCGATAATTCGCTTTCTAGTTAAAGCCGGCTCGATGACCTCATCCGTATAACCAAGCTCGGCAGAAACATAGGGATTGCTGAAACGGCTTTCATATTCCGCAATAAGTTCGGCACGCTTGGCGGCTGGGTCTTCGGCCTTCGCAATTTGTTCGCGGAAGATGACGTTGACGGCGCCCTCCGCGCCCATCACCGCAATTTCAGCCGATGGGTAAGCGAGATTTACGTCCGAACGTAAAAGTTTAGAACCCATAACAATATAAGCGCCACCGTAAGCTTTACGAGTGATGATGGTCACCTTAGGCACAGAAGCTTCGGCGTAGGCGTAAAGAAGTTTTGCACCATGAGTGATAATACCATTCCACTCTTGATCTTTACCCGGTAAGAATCCTGGAACGTCGACAAAACTCACGATGGGAATATTAAACGCATCACAGAATCGGATAAAGCGGGCGGCCTTACGAGACGCTTCAATGTTCAAACAGCCGGCCAAAACTTGGGGTTGATTGGCCACAACGCCAGCGGGGCGGCCGTTAAACCGTGTGAAACCAACGATAACATTCTGTGCGTAATGTTTATGGACTTCTAAAAAGTATCCCTCGTCCACACATTCAGTAATCACTTGAAGCATATCGTAAGGTTTTTTGGGGCTATCCGGTATCAAAGAGTTCAAGGATTCAACAATGCGGTCAGGGCGGTCATTGGTAGGAAGAGCTGGTGGGTCATCCAGGTTGTTAGCCGGTAAAAAGCTTAAGAGTTCACGAATTAAAAGCAAACAGTGTTTATCATCCTCTGTCGCGAAATGCGCCACCCCTGACTTTTGAGAATGGGCGGTTGCGCCCCCCAAATCTTCTTTTGTCACATCTTCGTGTGTAACGGCTTTTATGACCTCCGGTCCCGTCACAAACATATAGCTGGAGTTTTTCACCATGAAAATAAAATCAGTAATGGAAGGAGAGTAAACTGCTCCCCCCGCGCAGGGACCCATAATGGCTGTGATTTGCGGTATAACTCCAGAGGCCATGGTATTTCGCGTGAAGATATCGGCATAGCCGCCTAAAGACTCAATGCCCTCCTGAATTCTGGCGCCACCAGAGTCGTTCAATGAAATAAAGGGGGCGCCGTTTTTCATAGCCAAGTCCATGACTTTGCAGATCTTGTTAGCTTGTGTCCGGCTCATAGACCCGCCCGACACTGTGAAGTCCTGGCTTGACACATAAACAAGTTTACCATTAACGCGGCCATAACCTGTTATCACACCGTCGCCTGGAATCTTCACTTTGTCCATTCCGTAGTTCGTGCACCGATGGGTCACCAAACGATCGGTTTCCACAAAGCTTCCCGGATCTAAAAGGATATCCAGTCTTTCGCGTGCGGTTAGACGATTACCCTTTTTATGCTTGGCTATGCGATCACTACCTCCGCCATTAACAGCTTGTTGATTTCGCTTTTCAAGGTCGTGAAGTAGAGAGCGCATTTTCTCCGTCATCATGTAAATAACTCCTATTTTCTATATAAAAATTAAGGGTAAGCTCGTCCGTACAAACGAGGGAAAGGTATGGTTTCACGCACGTGCGGCAAGCCGCAGATCCACGCCACCGCCCTCTCGAGACCTAACCCAAATCCCGAACTGGGGACCCCGCCATAGCGGCGCAGATCTAAATACCATTCAAAATCTTTTTGATCCAAGTTGTGTTCTTTAATCCGATTAATCAGCTTTTCAACACTTTCTTCACGTTGGCCGCCACCGATAATTTCTCCGTACCCTTCCGTGGCCAACAGGTCGCAACCCATTGCGTACCCCGGCTCCTTAGGGTCCTCCTTCATATAAAAAGCTTTGATGGCGGCTGGATAATGGTGAACAAAAACCGGCCTGTCGAACTTCGATGAAATAATAGTTTCATCGGGCGCCCCGAAGTCATCACCCATAACAAAGTTTGGATTTTCTTTTAAAATTATTTCTGCGGCTTCACGATAGTGCAAACGGGGGAAAGGTGCCACCACAGATTGAAGTTTGCTAATGTCTCGCTCTAGTGCGCGCATTTCTTCGGGCCGATTTTTAAGCACTCGTTGCACAATGTATTCTACAAACTGCTCTGCGAGTTCCATGTTGTCATACATGTCGTTGAAAGCCACTTCAGGCTCAACCATCCAGAATTCAATGAGGTGACGGCGTGTTTTAGATTTTTCAGCCCGAAAGGTGGGGCCGAAACAATAGACTTTACCAAGAGCCTTGCTGGTGGCCTCCATGTACAACTGGCCCGATTGTGACAAATACATTTTCTCGTCAAAGTATTTGGTTTCAAAGAGGTTCGTTGTTCCTTCACAGGCACTGGGGGTGAAAATAGGGGCGTCTGTAAGCGTGAAGCCGCGGCCATCAAAAAAATCCCGGATGGCCATAATGATCTCATGGCGGACCCTTAGAACGGCATGCTGTCTTTTAGAGCGAATCCAAAGATGGCGGTTTTCCATAAGAAAGTCGGTGCCATGATCTTTGGGCGAAATGGGATAGTTTTCACTCTTCCCGACGATTTCGAAATCCATGGCGCCAATTTCAAACACATTTTCATGTTTAGGGTGTTTGCGGACAGTCCCTGTTAACTTCAAAGACGTCTCTTGTGTGATTTGATCAAAGTTTTGTAGGGCTTCCTCGGCACACTCACCCTTGAAGAAAACGCAGGAGACAATTCCTGTTCCGTCGCGCAGTTCAAGAAATTTGACTTTGCCCGACGACCGCGATTGGTAAGCCCAACCTTTGAGCTCTACTTTTTCGCCGACATGATTCTTCAGATCCTCAATATAAATTCGCATACTTGTCCTCTTCGAGAAATTCGAACACAAAGAGGAAAGCTAGCACATGAGGCGGCGCATAATCGAAGGGAATTACTGCGCTACGCGCCGTAGCTCTGCAAGAGATTTGACGAGGTTAAGTCGGCCTTGAGTCAAGGTCTTTGATTGTTTGCCGGTGACGACATCCACTCCTCGAAGAATGGCCTGTTTAATTTGAGTCGCACTCGCGGAAGGATGGGCGCTCCAAAGGGCCGCAGCGGCTCCCGCGACAAAAGGGGCGGCCATGCTGGTGCCATCCATGGTCAGGTAGGAATTATGAAGTCCCGTGCTAAGAATACTTTCTCCGGGCGCTGTCAGCTGAACTAGTTTAAAGCCATTGTTAGACCATGTCGGCATCACATCTGAATAGTTACTGGCGCCCACTGTAATTTGTGTGGGTAGCGCGAAGGCCGCAGGATAGAAGGGGGTATAATCAATATCCACCCCGTAATTACCAGCGGCGACAACAAGAAGTACGCCCCTCTGACTGAACTCCGAGAAAGCCTTAGCCAAAGAATCTGAGCAACCGGCGCCGCCCCAACTGGCATTGAGAATGTGGGCGCCACGGCTTATAGCATACTGCATAGCCAAAATGGCGTCTCCCAGGGTGCCGCTACCGGAATTATCCAAAAAAGCTGAAGGGATAATCTGAGCCTCCGGGGCGACGCCTGTCATCGGCCCATTAAGCCCATCAGCTGCAACTATACCCGCAACATGAGTTCCATGTTCATTGGCGCCCGCGCGAGCCCCAGGAGAGAAAAACTCAGCCCCCCAATAATCATCCACCACTCCGTTATTATCATCATCCACGTTATTACCCGGAATTTCACCAGAGTTAACGGCCACCCGTTGCCGTAGTTGTGAATGGCTTACGTCTACTTGAGAGTCTATTATGCCCACTTTGATACCTTGCCCACGAAAACCTTGCGCCCAAAGTTGTGCGGCCTCAATACGCTGCTGGCCCCACTGATCACCGGGAAAACTAAACTCCTTTGGAGAAACTGATTGGTGAGACCTTACACCCAGCTGAAAAACCTTTTGGTTAATTTGAACAGAGCGGATATCGGCTTCACGGGGCCGGACAAACTTTTCACGAAAACTCTCAGGATTGTCAGCGGTTTCTACTGAGAATCGTCCGTCTTCCCAATGAACGATAAACTCGGTTTCTAGTGCGTGGGAGGTTCTGCACTTGGCAGAATCAAAGCTGGATGTAATCTCATCAGTTTTTGATTTAGGGGAAGAACAAGCCCCAAGAAAACTTGATAGTAAAACAGTAACAACGAACTTCTGAACATCCATGTTCACTCCTGGCGGGAAAATCCGTTTCCCTAAATCAAAGACCGGGTAAAGAGATCCTTGGGTTACATTTCGGAGCAAATTGAGACAAGCTTGAGCAAATCTAGACTATTGTCGGTGAGAGGAGGAGAACTAGACTCTTGATAGTTCGTTTCCGATTTCAACCTTCTCTGAGACAAAGGTCCGGATATGGACTCAACGAGCCTACAAACAACATTGTCAATCGATGTCAGGAAGTTCTCCTTTGGTCTCTAGCCAAGAGGACCGGACTATATTTGAATGTCAAGTGAATGGGCGCGAAGTGAGTTCGGCCTGGTTTTCCAAAAATAATAGCGAAAGCATGATGGGTTGGCTACGGCGCTCATGGAAGGCCAACCATTAAGGGCGAGCGAACTTTCCTTGCCACAATCGAAGAGATCTGGGGTCGTCAAAACAACTCAAGTGGAGGGCAGTCAACTCGGAAAAATAGAACTTCCCGCTAAATATGAAACACCACTTGCGCGCGGGAACGGCAGGAGACTCTTAGATCTCGCAGCTCCAACTTTGTTCCGGAGGATTCATCTCCAAGTACCAAAACAAGGTCTGTTTCTTTTGAGTAAGATAATAAGTCATGATGTCATCATCGTTTAGTATCGTATCGACGACGACTTTATATCCTAGTAATTTCCGAGTAGGGCTTTCCATACGATAGGTCGTGAGGAAGAATGGATTTTCAATTCCATCCTGAATCAATTGATGACCCGTCTTTTTGATATATTCACGGACGAGATTCTGCTCCATGGGCGTCAGCCGACCCAGCTTTTCTGCGGTGACTTCATCCTGATATCTAAGAGCGACCGGACGACCTGATCGGATCTGCAGAAGCTCTGTTCGGCATTTCATCTGAGTCTTATCGGGAACCCTCGTTTGTCCCACTGAATGGAAAGAGATCAGATAACAGAGTATTGAACCTGTCGTGAGCGTAAAAATTGTTCTTTTTAGAAAGGCGCTGGTTTCCATTTTTTGTCCCCGAACAATAGGGAGCAAGAGACATGCCTAACCAAAGCGCCATTTAGAGCCAACATAAGAAGAATTTTTTAACTAAATTTCAGGGTATGACTAAGTTTGTGTCACTTAATCTTCGGCGGCCTGTTGGTCTGAGTACGGGACTAACGTGTCTGCTGGATTCAGAGTTAATCTATCTTTTCTAGAAAATTCTGAAGGAAATTTACAAACTTCAATTCCACTTTTTTTGCCGTCTCCGTCACCTCATCATGAGAAAGTTTGTGGCGGGACATTCCGGCGGCGAGGTTTGTAATACAACTCAAAGCAGCCACTCGTAACCCTAAGTGATTAGCAGCAATGGCTTCAGGAACCGTGCTCATTCCCACGGCCTTTCCACCAATCACTTTTAAGTATCGAATTTCAGCGGGAGTCTCATAGGTGGGGCCCGTGACGCCGCAGTAGACCCCTTTATGGTAACGTAAATTCATTTCGTTAAAGGTTCGCTCCATCAACTCAACAAACTTTTTGTCATAGGCCGCTGTCATAGCGGGGAAGAGTGGCCCACGTTTTGGAAGATTGGGCCCCATCAAGGGGTTTATCCCCATCAGGTTAATATGGTCTTCTATAATCATGAAGTCCCCGGCTTGCATGGTGTCCCCAAATCCACCGGCTGAGTTCGTCAGAATTAGATTCTCGATTCCTAATAAGGCCATTGTGCGAGTTGGAAAGACCACCGTATCCATCGAATGGCCTTCATAGTAGTGAAGACGGCCCTGAAGAACCACTATGGAGTGTTTTCCAATGGAGCCCAGAATCAGATTGCCAGAATGACCCTCAACTGAAGTGGGAAAAAAGTGGGGAATTTCATGAAAAGGGATCTTAGCTTCGACCTTAATATGTTGAACAAAAGCTCCAAGTCCCGAGCCCAAAATAATACCCACCTTCGGCTTAATCGAAGATTTGGATCGGATGTAGCTGACGGTTTCGGTTAATTTTTCTAACAACATACTCACTCAAGGGTCTTAACTATCAAATCGGGACGAGTTTCTTTTTGCAAGGAAATTTGCAGGGAATTTTGAAGTAATTTTTCAGCTTCCGAGAATAATTTAGGATCAGCTCCATGGAGCGTGTAAACAGTTTCTCCTGCTTTGATAGGATCGCCAATCTTCTTATGGAACTCCACTCCTGCCGTGGGCTCGATTTGATCTTCTTTTTTAAGTCGGCCGGCGCGCATGGCAACACAGGCCAGGCCAATTTTTTCCGCATCATAAGCTTGGATGTATCCAGCTTGGCGGGCCACGATTGCGAATTTGTGCTGAGGCTTGGGAAGTTCGTCAAGTCGACCGCCTTGAGCCTTAGACATTTCGATGAATTTCGCGAGTGCGGCGCCAGAGGCCAACTGTTGCTCACACATTTTGTAGGCAACCTCAAAGGTTTTAGCTTTACCAGCCAGTAAAACCATATGGGCGGCCAGGGTCAGGCTTAAATACCGCGTATCTTCGTATAAATCGTAATTATCAGCTCCTTGATGGCGATTTCCCTTCATGATTTCCAGACACTCGAATACTTCTAAGGAGTTGCCGGCAAACCGGCCTAAGGGTTGGTTCATATCTGTGATAAGAGCTGTGCATTTTCGGTTGGCGCCTTTGGCAATGGATTGAAGGTTGTGCGCCAGCTCTTCCGCCTGAGGAAGAGTCTTCATAAAGGCACCACTTCCCCACTTTACATCTAAAACGAGACCATCCGCGCCTTCGGCCAATTTTTTGGACATTATGCTAGCACAAATCAGGGCTTGATTTTCCACGGTGGCAGTCACATCTCGAAGCGCATAGATCTTTCGATCCGCTGGACAGATATCAAGGGTTTGCCCAATAAAACTAATCTTGTTTTCAAAAATCATTTCTTCAAACTGATCTAAGGAAAGCTGAGTGTTGAAGCCTGGAATGCTTTCGAGTTTATCTAAGGTTCCGCCAGTATGGCCAAGGCCACGGCCTGAAATCATGGGAACGGGGATGCCCAATGAAGCCACGATGGGGCCTAGTATCAAGCTTGTCTTATCGCCGATCCCGCCGGTGCTATGCTTATCCGCCTTAAACTCCGGAGAGCGGGGAAAGCTCATCACGCGACCGGAATGTAGCATGGCCTTTGTTAAGGCCAAGGTTTCTTCTGTAGTTAGTGATTTGAAAAAAACGGCCATAAGCCAGGCCGCCATTTGATAATCGGGAATTTCACCGGATGTGTATTTCTCGATTAGAAAGGAAATCTCTTCTTCCGAGTGGGCAAGGCCGTTGCGCTTGGCCTTGATGATTTCCGCAGGCAAAAGCATCAGTAACCACCAGTTGTAGCCGCTTGATTTTGAACGATCACGACACCGGAGCTGGTTCCGATGCGGACCGCCCCCTCCTGGATCAACGCAATGGCTTGCTCAAATGACTTAATGCCGCCACTGGCTTTTATTTGGATCTTGCCTTGAGCGACTTTTTTCATGAGGGCAATGTCTTCAAGGGTGGCCCCGCCGCCCGTAAAGCCAGTGCTGGTTTTAATAAAGTGAGCTCCAGATGCGATCGACAGCTCAATACCTTTGGTTTTTTCGTCTTGGTTGAGAAGATGGGTCTCTAAAATCACTTTGACGGGTTTGCCTTGAGCCGCCTGAACAACACAAGTAATATCTTCTTGGACAAAATCCCAATTTTTTTCTTTCACGCCGCCTAGTGAGATAACCATGTCAATCTCGTCCGCGCCGTCACTAAGGGCCAACGACGTTTCAAAGGCCTTCACCTTTGTATTCTGGTGTCCCAAGGGAAACCCGACAACGCAAACAACCTTTACCTGAGTGTTGTTAAGCCACTTTTTGCAGTGCTTTACGAAGCGGCTGGGGACACAGACACCTAAAAACTGGTTGTCGATGGCTTCCTGACAAAGGCGCTCGAAACTTTCGAGGGTCGCCTCGGGCTTTAATAAAGTATGTTCGATATAGCGGCTAAGATCTTGGGGTTTAAATGCTGTTGTCATCCTACTTTAGTCATAGCTGTTTTGGATGCCATTGTCACCTCAGTATCTTTACCCAAGAACGAGCGGGCATCAGTGGCTGAAACCTTACCGGTTTTAACCAAGTCATCTACGTATTTTTCAAAAAGGATCATGCCGCTGCTTTGGCCTGTTTGCATAATAGAGGCTATCTGATGGATTTTGTTCTCGCGAATCAAGTTCGCAATGGCCTTTGTGTTCCGAAGAATCTCATAGGCCGCCACCCGACCTTGCCCGTCAGCCCGGGAGAAAAGGGTTTGTGCGACAACTCCCCGTAAGCTTTCTGAAAGCATTGTTCGGATTTGTTGCTGCTGTCCAGAAGGGAAAACGTCAATGATACGGTCAATGGTTTTTGCGGCACTGTTGGTATGGAGGGTTCCGAATACCAAGTGGCCTGTCTCGGCAGCTGTCAACGCCAGAGAGATAGTTTCTAGGTCCCGCAACTCACCAACTAGCATGATGTCGGGATCTTCACGAAGCGCTGCCTTTAAGGCATTGGCGAAGGTTTTCGTGTGGCTTCCCACTTCACGTTGGTTAACAAGCGCTTTGATGTTCTGGTGTACGAATTCAACCGGGTCTTCCACCGTTAGGATGTGGGCTTCCCGAGTCATGTTGATATGGTGGATAAGGGCTGCCAAAGTGGTGGATTTACCAGATCCCGTAGGGCCAGTAACTAGGATCAGGCCACGATCACACTCAATCAAATCCATAATGGCTTGCGGAAGGTTTAACTCTTGCGGGGTTAAGATTTTTTCGGGGATGACGCGGAAGACAGCGCCCAACCCTTTTCGTTGCATAAAGACGTTTACACGAAAACGCCCCAGGCCGGGTACGGCATAGGCGCAATCCAGCTCCCACTTCTCGATAAATTGCTTTTTTTGCTTTTCACTTAGAATTTCAAAGACCAAGCCTTGTACATCCTGATTCGAGAGTTCTCGATAATTTAGTGGGACCATATTGCCATGAAGACGTAAATAGGGTGGAGCGCCTGACGTAATATGCAGGTCAGATGCTTTTTGTTCCACCATGAGTTTAAAAAGTTCATCTATAGTCGCCATCGTCTTTTTTATCGGCGAAGACGGCGAATTTCTTAATTCAGGTTGCCTAAATCCAAACAACTAGACTAAAGACTAAACATGGCTGCAGAAATCCTCATCAATGTTAAACCGCAAGAGACTCGCGTCGCCTATGTCGAGGCGGGAATTCTCGCCGATCTTAAAATCGAACGTAAGACCTCTCCCACTTTGGTGGGAAGTATTCATCGTGGTACGGTAATTCGGGTTTTGCCGGGGATGCAGGCGGCCTTTGTGGATATTGGTCTGGATAAAGCGGCCTTTTTGTATGCCGGAGACATCCGCGAGGACGTTGACTCTAGCGTTTATCCATTTTCCGAAATCGATCAGGATGAGCCCCTTTCAACGCCACCAGAAGAAGACGGGCGCTCCCAGGAAAGAATCTCAGTTCATGCCAAAATTCCCATTCAGGACCTTCTGAAGGAAGGTCAATCTATCCTTGTCCAGGTGGCTAAGGATCCACTTGGGACCAAGGGGGCGAGGCTTACAACTCACGTGTCATTACCGGGCCGATTCATTGTGTATTTGCCTACGATACGACACTTGGGAATCAGCCGAAGAATCGAAAATGAAGAAGAGCGTGATCGCTTGAAAAATCTTGTTCAAAAGATAAACCCCCAAGGGGGCGTAATCGTCCGGACGGCAGGAGAAGGCGCGACAGAAGAACAGCTTCGCGCTGACATTGAATATCTCGATAGGCTCAGCAAAGAAATTTTCAAAAACTATGAAAAAAGAAAATCTCCGGGGATGATTCACTCTGAACCAGACGTGGAGTTGCGCGCATTGCGAGACCTTTTAAACGAGGATGTTACAGCTGTTTTTGTCGACGATGAGGATGTCCATAAAAAAATCGTGAAATTCGTTTCCCAGCTTATGCCCAGATACAAACATAATATAATCTATTATGATCAGCAAAAGCCACTTTTCGATATGTATGAAGTTGACATGGAAATTTCACGCTCTATGGATCGCAAGATCTGGCTGAAATCCGGCGGTTATATCGTGATTGATGAGGCAGAAGCTTTAGTGGTCATCGACGTAAACACGGGTCGCTTTGTCGGAAAAAAAGATCTTGAAGACACAATTCTGAAAACGAATCTAGAGGCCGTGAAAGAAATCGCTCACCAGTTACGAATCCGGAATTGTGGTGGCATTATTATCGTCGACTTTATTGATATGGAAAAAGAAACTCATCGTGAAAAAGTTTTAGAAGTTTTGAAAGAAGAAGTGGCGAAGGACCGAGCACGAACCCATGTTATTTCCATGTCGCAGCTTGGCTTAGTGGAAATGACCCGCAAGCGCATCCGACCCAGTCTTATCAAAAGCCTCTGTGAACCATGTGAATACTGCGAAGGGCGAGGCTATATTAAGAAAAAATCCACTATTGCCAATGAAATTTTCCGAGAAATTGAACGGGAGGCACCAGGATTAGACCGCAAAAAAGCCTCGATTGTGGTCCACTGTCATGGCGAGGTGGTTGATTGGATCTACGAAATGGAAAGCGAAACCCTTGAACATATGGAGAAAAAGGTAAAACGTTCCATAGCCTTTAAAATTGAACCCAATTATCACCTCGAGCAATATGAAGTTTTCTTTGTCTAAGCGGTCGTCTTCAGTTCTGATAACTTGTGGAAATTATGAAGAAATTTTACAATTCAGTTTTCCGTGAGATGCGGAACCCTTTAAAGAGAAAATTTAAAATCCGAGCTTAAAAAGTTGACAAACCCTCATGCGGAGTGGCAGAAACGGTGGGCTTGAGTCCTACGGAGGTACCTAATGTACGCAGTTATTCGCACCGGCGGTAAGCAATATACTGTTAAGCCTGGTGATGTTGTACAAGTTGAAAAGCTTGATAAAGAACTTGGGTCTGAATTCGATATTAATGAGGTTTTGCTAGTCGGTGGAGACGCCATTCATGCGGGTCAGCCGCTTGTGAAGAATGCGAAAGTAACTGTTGTAGTTACTAAGCAAGCGCGCACTCGTAAAATTATCGTTTTTAAAAAGAAGCGAAGACATTCTTACAGGAAATTCGCCACTCATCGCCAGCTGTTCACGGAGCTTTTCGTGAAATCCATCACGTCTCCCGATGGAAGCGTGGCCCAGACGGACGAAACTCCGAATGTAATTGATGTTGTACAGGCACGTGAAGCTAAGCTTCAATCGAAGATTGACGCACGCAAAGAGCGTGTTCAAAATAGAAGCAAAAGCGAAGCTTTAAGTGAAGAGGCGCCCAAAAAGAAGGCAGCTGCTAAAAAGAAAGCGGTAAAAAAGGCTCCGGCCAAAAAAGCCGTGAAGAAAAAAGCGACAGCTAAGAAGAAAACTGCAAAGAAAGCTAAGAAATAAGTTGAGGTGAGCTATGGCAAGTAAAAAAGCCGGTGGTAGTACAAAGAACGGACGTGATTCCCAGAGTAAACGCTTAGGCGTAAAACGATTTGGTGGCCAGACAGTTCTCCCAGGAACAATTCTTGTTCGTCAACGTGGAACCAAATTCCATATTGGCAACAACGTAAAAATGGGCCGCGATCACACAATTTATTCCATTGTTGAAGGTATCGTTAAGTTTGAACGTTTTTCTAAAGAGAAGTTTAAAGTCAGCGTTTACCCAAAAACAGCGTAAATCTCTATTTGAAATGATTGCTGAAGGAGGGAGCCCTTAAAGGTTCCCTCCTTTTTTTGTATAAAGAAGTGACTTATGAAGTTCATCGATGAAGTCAGGATAACGATAACCTCGGGCCGAGGGGGACCAGGATGTGTGAGCTTCCGCCGTGAAGCCATGGAGCCACGTGGTGGGCCCGATGGAGGAGATGGCGGCAAAGGCGGAGATGTTATTATTAGAAGCTCAAAGCATCTTAACTCCCTGGTTGATTTCAAATCTAACAAGAAATATGCCGCACAAAATGGTCAGCCCGGGTCTTCAGCCAATCGAACAGGCCATCATGGAGAAGATCTTGTGCTCGTTGTCCCCCGAGGAACAGTAGTTCGAGAATCTACGGGGCAAATTATAGTGGATATGACTGATATCGAAGAGCATGTGCTGTTAAGGGGTGGTCGCGGGGGAAAGGGAAATCATTTTTTCCGAACAAGCGTGAATCAGGCCCCGGAACATGCCCAGCCCGGGGAGGAAGGCGAAGAACTTGAAGTGAATCTCGAGCTGAAATTGATCGCCGATGTCGGCATCATTGGCTTTCCCAACGCCGGAAAGTCCACCTTGATTTCGCGAATATCCGCGGCCAAACCTAAAATTGCCGATTACCCATTCACCACCCTGACGCCGCACCTGGGCGTTGTGAAATTCACAGATGAAAAATCCTTTGTCGTCGCGGATATACCTGGCCTTGTAAAGGGCGCACATCAAGGCGTGGGGCTAGGAATTCAATTTTTAAAACATATCGAAAGGACTCGTGTCTTCATCCACCTAATTGATGCCTCTGGCATGTCAGGACGCGATCCCTATGAAGACTTCGAGGATATAAACTACGAACTCAGGATGTATGACGAAAATAATAAGGACAAAGAGGGCTTTTTTGCTCTAACATCAAGACCCCAGATTGTGGCACTCAACAAGGCCGATGCCATTCCCCACAACGAGCTGGAAAGGATCCTTAACACCTTTCAGGATAAAAAAGGGTTCAAACCTCTTGTCGTTTCGGCCGTCAGTGGGCTTAATATTCGTGAGCTATTGTTAAAGGTCGGAGAGCATCTTTACCAGGGAGAAAAAGAATGAAGATTGGAATTTTCGGCGGAAGCTTCAATCCACCTCATCTGGGCCATATCACGTGCCTTACAACCGTTCAGAAGAAAACCGGCCTCGACAAGGTCTTCGTTGTACCTTCATTCCAAAGTCCCCTGAAAACTCCAATCGAGGGCCCCTCGCCCGAGCAGCGCCTGCAAATGGTGCGCTTAGCGCTACAAAGCTATGGTTCGGCTTTTGAAATTGATGAGCAGGAGATTAAAAGGGGCGGTACTAGCTATACAATTGACACACTTAAAAGCTACTCCAAGAAATACAAACCGGATGATATGCACCTCATAATGGGCGCTGATCATCTTGAGACTTTTGATAGCTGGAAAGATTATAAACAGATTTTAAAAGAGACCAATCTGATTATCGCCACTCGTCCCGGATTCGATATACCAAGCTCGAAGGAAAAGTTGCCAGCCTATCTTCAAGAATTCATACTCGAGTATGACTTTAACTTCATTGAGCTTACCACCGGTCGAAATATCCAGTTTATTCGCTTGCAAGATGTGGATGTTTCTGCCAGCGAGTTGCGTAAACGAATACGAAGTGGCCGTTCAGTCGAAAAGTTTTTGCCTTTGGCCGTTGAAACGTACATTCGCGAGAACAAAATTTACGCTACATTAAAAGATAAGATTCAGGATTACGAAAAGTTCACTGAGTTCTGCGCCCACCAATTGTTTTCCAGAAAAGCCATCCAAGTGAAAGGTTTTGACCTGCGTGGAATGTCCGGATTAAGCGAATTTGCTTTGGTCACTTCTGGTACCAGCACTCGACACACAAGCGCATTAGCTGAAAATTTGGTTCAAGCCATCAAGGATGAATACAGAATTAATCCTCAAAGCATAGAAGGCCTAGAAGAGGGGCGATGGGTTGTGGTGGATTATGGCTCTCTTATTGTTCACGTATTCTATGATTACGTTCGGCAAGAATACTCGATAGAAAAGCTGTGGAAAGAAGGAAAGGATATGGGACTCAAAGATCCTTTCACTGAGCACCGAGAGTAAATGAAGCTCATTACCATTCAATCATCCAAACCAAAATGGCTGGATCAGGCGACAAGCGAGTACGTCGAAAAAATCAACCACTTCCAAAAGTTTGAATTGATTCACCTGAAATCATTAAAATACTCCCGTGATAATGCGCAAGAAAAGCGAAAGGTCGAATCCGAGCTGATTCTGAAGCATTTAAGGCCGGATGATTATATCATTCTCTTAGACGAAAAAGGGCTGGTCCAGGACTCACTTCAGGTGGCCAAGAAAATTGAAAGACTTCAAACTACAGGAACCAGAAACATCACTTTTGTTATAGGGGGCGCCTTCGGCCTTGATGATTCTATCAAAAAACGGGCGCAGGAGATTTGGCGGTTGTCCGATTTGGTTTTCAACCACCATATTGCTTTGTTAGTTACTCTCGAGCAAATTTACCGCGGTTATACGATAATAAAAAACAAGCCCTACCATAATCAGTAGTTAATTTTGATATGCCATTGAGTAACCGACTTCCAATTACAAGGTTCCGGAAAAGACGAAATACGAAGTGGCGCTTTAAAGAACTCTGATCAGGTTCGCCCTGTTGTAAGAACGAAATTGCAGCTATACGCCATTATGCATGCGATCCGATCCTCCCATTCACTTAACGAAGTTCGCTTTAGAAGCTGTCCAAACTGTGGTTCATTCCAAATAACCAAAGGACTTTTGTGCTTACCCTGTATGGATCTGGCCCAGTCCTCGTGGATCCGGAAGGGAGAGTTATTTCTTGCTGACCATTCTGTTATTCCTCTATTTTCCTGGCCACCAGGAAAGAGCGACACGCTTTCATGGTTAATTCGCGAACTTAAAACCGCACCTCAGAGCGCATGGTCCTATTACGCCAAACTTTTCTGTGCGCAGCTATCGCCTGAAGTCTGCCAAGAGCCCACTATCCTTATCAGTCATCGCAGTCACTCAGGCCACAAGCATGCATTTCGATGGGCTGAAGGCCTAGCAGAAGTGTTAACCCTCTCCCATATCGAGGCGTTGGAACTAAGGGGGCCGTCCCGAATCCAGCAGAAAAATTTAACCGCACAGGACCGTCAGACCCGAGTCATGGGAAAGCTTGTAGATTTTTCATATGATCCAAAAATGAAAATCGTTTTTGTCGATGACGTAGTCACAACTGGAAGCACCGCAAAAGCGGCTTATAAGGCGCTGGGCAGACCGAAGAATTTTCAAGTATGGTCATTAGCTGTCAGACCACTCTCCTCTGTTGCGACCAGTCAAAGGCCGTGATAGAAACTAATCACATGAAATTTCAAATATTTATTATCTCCTTTTTGCTAAGCCTTGATCTTTTAGCCCAAAAGACGGGGCCTGACATCAAATCTGTTTTTCAGGGATTTCGGAAGGCCCCATTAATAACCCTTAAAGTCGATAAAAAAACAAAATCTGAATTAATGGGAACTGAAACCAACGCCCCCGGGACGATCTATATCTCTCAAGAAAAGTTCCGTTGGGACACGGATGGAAAAGAAAAATCGAGAATTATCTTTGATGGTGAAGTCGTGTGGACAATTCAAGATCCACCAGAGGGCTTCAAGATACCCCCTCAAGTAACAAAGATGAAATTTAATAAAAAATCAGAAGGGCAATTGCTGCTAAAAAGCCTTTTTACCGATAAATTTGATTCCCACTTCAAAGTTAAGAAAAAAAGCAAATCCAAGTCCGACTGGGTCTACACTCTGGCGCCCGTAAAAAACAATTCCATGTTTAGCGAACTTGAAGTGCGTATCGGAGCGAACAATAAGATACGAGAAATTTCATATGTGGACGAAATCCAAAATCGAATAGAAGTGGTAGTTAATAAAATTGAAAGATCAAAAGCGAAGAATGACAAGCTCTTTCAGTACAGTCCTCCATCAGACGCGCAGGTGACAGAAATATGAACTCAAATGACGTAAAAAAAGATAGCTCCAAAAAAGTCCACTTTATCAGCTTGGGATGTCCAAAGAACTTAGTTGATACAGAAATCATGGTGGGAACCCTCATGAAGGACGGATACACTGTTACATCTGATGAGGCGGACGCCGATACCGTTATTGTGAACACGTGTGGGTTCATTGAAGACTCTAAAACCGAGTCCATCCAAACTATTCTGAAAATGGCGGGCCTGAAAAAGGACGGCAAACTCAAGAAACTTGTGGTAGCGGGGTGCCTTACGCAACGATACAAAGAAGAGCTTGTTGAAGGTTTGCCAGAAGCCGATCTATTTGTAGGCTCAGGTGAGTTTCAGAACATAGATAAAATTCTTCATAAGTCATACACGGGAGACAGCCGTAAGACATACTTTAACCTACCCACGTACTTGCAAGAAAATCAAACTCCTCGTGTGAACACGCAGCCACGTCACCGGGCTTATTTGAAAATTTCAGAAGGCTGCTTGAAGCGATGTGCGTTTTGCGCCATTCCCGCGATTAGAGGAAACCTTCAGTCTCGTACGCTTCCTAACATAGTGAATGAAGCCACGCTTTTGGCAGCTGGCGGCGTCAAGGAGCTCATTATAATTAGTCATGACTTCACAGATTACGGTTGGGATTTGCGTCGACAAAATGCCGAGGCCCCCGAATCACCGGTGGCGCTGCTGCGAGAGCTTGCAAATGTTGAAGGCATTGAGTGGATTCGCTTACTTTATCTTTATCCGGACGGGATTACCGAAGAACTAATTGATTTAATTAAGAACAATAAAAAGTTCTGTCGCTATTTTGACATGCCTCTTCAGCACATTAATGACGACGTTTTAAAAAACATGAACCGCAGGATGACTCGAAAAGAAATTGAAGCCGCCTTAAGCTTGATCCGTCGAGAAATTCCGGACGCTGTCATTCGCACACAGTTTATCGTGGGATTTCCAGGTGAAACTCAAGAGCAGTTTGAAGAAGTCCTGGATTTTATGGTTGATCAGCAATTTGATCGTGTCGGCTGTTTCAAATATTCTCCTGAAGAGAACACGCCAGCCGGAAAAATGCCTAACCAAATTGACGAAGCCACAAAGCAGATGCGCTATGAGGCTGTTATGGAAGTTCAACAAAACATTTCTCGCGAGATGCATAGGCGCATGATTGGACAAACCCTAGACGTAATTGTCGAAGGCTACAGTGAAGAGACCGAGTTGCTGCTCCAGGGCCGGAGTATGCAACAAGCCCCGGATATTGATGGCGTTGTGCTAATCAATGACGGTCAAGCCGAAGTAGGACAGATTGTGAAAGTGAAAATCACTGACAGTATGGAATATGACCTGATTGGCGAGATTGTTACGGAGCCTTAATGCAGCTACTTATTATTGAGACTGAAAGCATCGTTGAGGCTTACAGAAACCTGCATGAGTTAACAGAACTGGGGCATTCGCCCTTGGAGTTTTCACCCCATGCTCAAGGTGTTAGGCTGATCTTCAAAATAAATGCTGAAAAATCTATTCCAGCTCACATAAAGGGGCGTTCGTTTCAGTTAAGTGATACTTTGATAAAGGCGTATCTTAGTCTGAGCGATGCGACTCTTTTAGATGAACTTATGGTGATTGAAAATGAAAGCTTCGGAGAGATTTTAAAAATATCTCAAAGTCTGGAAGATCTTGGCGCGAAAGTTTTTGAAATCAGAAGCTTTAAGTCTAACCCAAAGAAGAATTATGCACTTGTAACTTTTAATAAAGGTCTCAAGATTGAGCCGATTATCGGTAACTTTAAGCATACTGTGATCAGTTCCCAAAGCTCAGCGCTTAAAGATTTTTTGGGTTTTAAATAATTTTAGATATTGCAGTTTAGGGAAAGTTCGAGAAACTTTTGTTCCCAATCGCGGGCGCCCAGATCGCGAGCTGTCATCGAGGCTTTACGAACAGATGTCGACCACTTTCGGCTCTTGCGGCAAAGAGTCTGAAAAGACGCATAGGCTTCATCCCATTTTTTAAGCGACACCGCGGAAGTCGCTAGGCCACGCCGACAGTCATCTGCATTTTGAAAGCGGCTGATGCAGGCTTTGTACTGAATATATGCGTCCGAGAAATTCTTTTCAGCCTCCAAGAATTGACCATGCGCCTCATAGGCCTGGGCAGATGGACTTTTTCCACTGGTCACCAGAGTTAAAATTTTCAAGGCCTCTTCTTTTTCTCCAGTTTGGATATATACCTGTGCCAGATGCAACTGACTTGGAATATCGTCTTTCTTAAGCTCTAGGGCTCGCTTGCAGTAAGTCGTCGCCTGGCCGTTGACACCATCGAGGGTATTAATTTCGCAGAGTTTAGCCAGGTACAGATGTTTTGTACCTAGATGCTCAATCAGATCTTCATATAAAAGTCGACGGGTTTGGAGAAAACGCTGAGGCTTTTTTTGGGCTAAATACAATTTGTCCTGGCGCTCATAATAGTCGTCTAAGATCAAATAAGCGGGCTCAAATTTCGGGTTGATTTCAATGGCTGCTCGCAGGGACTCCTGGGCCTTTTCGAGTTTCTTATTATCTTTTTGAGTTTCTAAGTAGGCCTTCCCTTGAAAAGTTAGGAATTCGACGTCTTGAGAGTTTTTAGCTAGAGCCAATTCGCTCACCTTTAAAACATCCTTGAAGTTGCGCTGCTTCGTGAGAATTAGCGCCATAAAAAGATATTCTGGACGTTGCAGTTTTTCAGAATTTTTCCAAAGCAGGTCTAAGGCGGCCTTATCTCCGCTTTCCTTCTGGACTTTTTGGGCTTGGCTTAAAAGCTCAGAGGCTGGGTTTCGGCCACGGCTCTGTCCCCAACTGACAGCTATCATGATCCAGAATGAGACAACGAGCGGTAATATCTTATTTTTAGCCATATAATTTCCGATAGGATGGGAATGAAATGTTTTCACCGTCCCTTAATAAAATCTCAAAAGAATCAGGGATTTGGAAGGGCCTATTGGTCTAGTTTCCCCCGGGATTCAAAGGGACAGGCTGTTATTGAATATTTGCTCATTGTTTGTGTCGTGGTGATTCTGATGTACTCACTGGTTACAACGGTTTTTAAACCCCTCAGTGAGTTTGTGGATCGGTTTAATCGTGTTTATGTTCAGTGCTTACTTGAGACTGGTGAATTGCCCCTTCTTCACAGTGAAGAAGAGCAAACGATATGCGGCGAGGTTTTTCCGACCCTTGTGCTACTTGATGATCAAGGCAACCCGATTCCACCCGCCAAAGGCAAGGGAGAGGATGACAATCGTGAAAACAATACCGGAAATGCTGACAGAAGCGGCAGTGAGAGTGGGAGTGAAGCAAGATCGAGCGCTGTTTCAGGGGCCCCGCCTCGAAATCGGAAATCGACATTACTTCGAAACGCAATGAGATCAAAAGGCAATGCACAACCGGAAGTGGCCAGCAATGTGACCAATATACCTGTTGATGAATTCAATGCTGGTAATGGGTATATGAACATGAGTTCTAGCAATGCCTATGGCGGCAATCGGCGACAACGTACTCGTAAGATAGCTATCGATGGCTTGATGGAATTTGAACGCAAAAAACTGGAACGAGAGAAGCAAAAGGTTTCAACTCGCCCGGTGTCAGGCGATGAAAGCTTTACAGGTTCCGCCAAAAAGAAAATTGTTGTCAAACCTCCTCCCGCAAAAGCGCCCGAATTAAATGATGATATTGGAGGTGGATTCGGATTTTATCTTCGAATTTTGATTATAGTTTTTATTATTGCATTTTTGTTCATTCTGCTAGGGGGTCAAGCGCTTCAGATTTCCAAAAATTGGGAGTGAGTGATCGGATTCGCTGCGTCCAAAAATTTTTCCAAGACTTTCTTAATTTTCATGTCTTCTGTTATTTTTCTTGAAACTTTAATGTAGGTGGCACACAACCAGCTTGTGGAAAGAATCGTGGAAATCGGAACGACGCGAAAGTTCTCTCATGAGGAAGCTCAACAAGTGCTTCCTCTAATTTATAAATTGACCGAGAAAGTCCATGCCCAGGTTAAAAACTTAATGGGACAAATGGAGGCCCTTAAGAATATTCCACAGAGTCGGCTGGACGATATGGAAAATGAAGTCCAGCGGATTATTGATGGTTGGCAAAGCAAGGTTCAGAGGCTTGGGGGCCACCCTAAAGGTTACTGGCTTGTTGATTTTGATAATGGGGCCGGATACTTTTGTTGGAAATTCCCCGAAAAAGAAATAAAATTTACGCATGGTTATCAAGAGGGCTTTACATGTCGAAAAGAGATCGGTTTCACCGCTGATAAGCAAGCATAAGAAGTAAGCATGAGAATAGCGATTGCCCAAATCAATTCAACTCTCGGTGACGTTCAAACTAATCAAAAAAAAATTTTAGAATTTATAGAAAAATCTCGCCAGAAGAAAGCGCAAATTGTCGTTTTTCCCGAAATGGCCCTTTTGGGTTATCACCCATTCGACTTACTAGAGCGAAGTGAAGTCGCAGATGAATTAGAAAAGTCTCAGAAAGAAATCCACAAGCGCCTTCCGAAGGGAATGGCCGTCTTGCTAGGGACGCTGACTCGAAATAAATACAAAAAAGGACGGCCCTACTTTAATTCTGCCGTTTTATTGGAGAGAGGGCGAAAAGCAAAAGTATTTAATAAGCAAATTCTTCCGACTGGCGATGTATTTGATGAGGGACGTTTTATTGAGAGTGGTGAAATGAAGAACAACTATTTCACCTTTCAAGGAAAAAAGTTTTTTCTTACGATTTGTGAAGATGTTTGGTCATGGCCCGACAAAAATGGACGAAGTTCCTACAAATCAAACCCTTTGGCGCTCGTTCCAAAAAAACAAGTTGATCTTGTCATTAATATGAGCGCCAGCCCGTGGTTTGTAGGTAAAGAAGGTTTGAGGCATAAAACAGTCAAGAAGACGGCTCAATACTTCAATGCGCCGTTGCTTTATACAAACATGGTCGGAGCTCAAGACGAAATTATTTATGACGGAGGCAGCTTCGTCATGGCTAAGACAGGGAAAATACTTCTAACCTGCCACAGATTTACTGAAGACCTGAATGTTTTTGATATTGAAACCCATGAGTCTTGGGCCAGGGCTCCCAAGGTGTCAGGAATGGAAGAGCTTCGACAAGCCTTGGTGACTGGTATCCGTGATTATTGTCATAAGACCGGATTAAGAAAAATTCATTTCGGTTTAAGCGGTGGAATTGACTCGGCCGTCGTCGCCGCTTTGGCGGTAGATGCTCTTGGGCCAGCCAATGTAGTGGCCTTTGCCATGCCGGGACCTCACAGCCTTGATATTAGTTATAAGCTGGCTCAAGAGCTGGCAAAAAATTTGGCTATCGAATTGAAACAGATTGATATAAATCCCACTTACAGTCTGGCTGAAAAAGCTTTAAGTGAAAGTTTAGGCGTAAAGGAATTTGGAATTGTTCATGAAAATCTTCAAGCCCGTTTGCGGGGCTTGTTTTTAATGGCCTACTCAAACATAACGAATAGCTTACTTTTAACCACGGGAAACAAATCTGAATATGCAACAGGTTACTGTACTTTGTATGGTGATATGTGTGGGGGACTTGCGCCTCTTGGGGATTTGATCAAAAAACAAGTTTATCAACTAGCTGAATACTACAATACGGGAAATGAGCTCATTCCTAAATCGATTATAACACGTCCGCCATCTGCCGAGCTCAGGCCTAATCAAAAAGACCAAGACAGTCTGCCACCGTACGAAGTTTTGGATCAAGCAGTAGTGAATATCGTGCAAAAGGGGCGAAGGCCAAAAAACGATATCGAGAAATGGCTGGTTCAAAGAATAGTGAATACGGAATTTAAGCGTTGGCAGGCGGCCCCCATATTAAAAACCAGTAGCCATGCATTTGGACGAGGCCGTCGTTGGCCCCTTGCCCATCGAGCTTTAAGATCAAAATAGTTTGTACGATAAGCGGAATTAAGTATCAAAGCTCATCTGATGTTTGAAAGCCTCTTACAAACCAAGAAGATCAAGCTGTTTTGGCTGGCGGACAATTTGGGGAAATCGCAATTCAGGTTTGCCAGTCAGAGCAATTAAGTTTTCTAATTGTGGCGGCAGCCCACCTACAGAAATTCTTTTAACAAGAATTTCAAAAAGCTGACCTAAATAATTGGCATCCGCTTCAGCACGATGAAAGCCATCTTGAGTGGAAATTTTAAGATGTTGGATCAAAGTTCCTAATTTATAGTTCGGAAGGCCTGGAAGAACTTTTCTCGCAATGGGAAGCGTGTCTAACACAACCCCTCGGGGAGCCGTTGTTTCGTATTTTTTAATATCAGAAATTAGAAACTGGGCATCGAAAGGCGCATTGTGTGCGACAAGAATATCATCGGCGCAAAACTCAGCAAAAGCGGGCAGCACCTCTTCAATACGAGGCTTGTCTCGTAGCATTTCATCGGTAATTCCATTAACAGCCGTAGCACCTGGAGGCATTGGGCGCCCTGGATTTACAAGCGTGCAAAACATGGAGTCGACGGTGCCGTTGATAAATCGGATGGCTCCGATTTCAGCTATGGCGTCAGCGCCGGGAACAGTACCTGTAGTTTCTAAGTCAAAAGCTATGAATCGCATAAATTTGTTGATACAAAATGAGATGGATGGATTCAACAAAGAAACACCAAGTTCGCATTGTATTCGGCCCAGATCAGGAAAATCCTGTGACTCGCGGCATCTTAGCCCTTGAAAACCGCTCTTTGCTTGAGAATCTTTTAGATAACAACGTGAATATCGATCATAGCTGCGGCGGAAATGGGACCTGCGGCACCTGCCAATATGAGATTTTGCAGGGCCAAGAAAATTTAAGTGAAATCGAAGAAGTCGAGAGCGAAATGCGGGAAGATCGTGGGTTTGCAGAAAATGAAAGATTGGCCTGCCAAAGCTATCTTAAGGGGAACATCAAAATCAGAATACAATCTTAGCGAACAAAATAAGGGTTTCCGTAAATCCAAGAAATCCACTTGATCGCATCAGGTAATGGAAATCGCTGGGCGATTCTGACTTGAACCCGATAAATGCCAGGTTCCTCAATGGGGACCTCCACATCGGAAGCATTGACTGTTTTGTGGCGCGTCCCGTTTCTGTAAACGACGACTTCAAAAAAGACTTTGGGTTTGTCAGGCAAATGGATTTTCAAAGACAGGCCAGGTTTCCACTTAATTTCAGAACCCATCATATAGCGAGTGTCTCGGTTATACATATAATTGTAGAAACCTCGAGGGTCACCTAATAGATCTAAGCATAGATAAAACTGCCCAGATTTAAGAGCGTCGAGAATCTTGGTTCGATCTTGTTGAAGGCTTCCAGTCAGTTCGGACTCTAATAAAAGATGTTGGCTCATAAGCTCGAAGGTCTTCAAGTAACTGGGAAAGCGAATTAAGTAACCGGCCCACGGTACCGCCCTAGCGCTAGCCTCTGAACCAGCATAGGCAAAGATTCTTTTACTTTGAGAGAGCTGATCCAGAAGAGAAATTTCTTCAGAGGGCTCGGTGAACAATCTGAAAAGTGCGAGCTGCGGGTTGAAAGGGTAAACAAGAATCGTCCAAAAAACGGACAGCTTAGATTGACTCCAAGCGCGATAACTCATCGATTTGGTATTCAAAAGTTCAATGCCGTCAAGGCCATCCGGCCAATCTCCTGACCATTGAAAGCCTCTAAGAAAAGGATGCGCTAATATAACAAGAGAATTAGACCGATCTTCCGGGTCTTGGGAAATAAGATCTGAAAGAGCCGTTTGAGCTTCGCCCAGGCTGTAACCTAATGAGCGTTGTCTGGGAGAATAATACATCAAGCGAGAATCCAAATAACTGTACTTTGCCGCATTCAAAACGAGCAGTCGCCCATCGTAGGCATCGGCGGGCGGAGGTGTGTCGAGGGGATTGATATCGGTGTACATTATGAAATCGGCACCGGCTGTTTTCGCATCCTCGTTAATCTGGGGCATGATTCCAGATCCAACACTTTTTTGAGTATGGACATTTATGATTCCCTTGTAATCATAGAATAAGGACTCTTTATCGAGAGAGATGGAGGGGCGTAAAGCGCCCACATCATATTGCGAAAGATAAAATCCATAAATGAAGTAAGAAATCAGGAAAAATGTAAGAATAATCAAGGCTTTCATTACTTCCTCACGGCTTTGTAGAGTTCAAAACCATACTGCAAGTCCTTGATTTTTTCAAATGTGAACAGCTCGAGCTGTGAGGGCGGAATATATTGATAAGATTGCTTAATATAATAAAAAGCATCCATCGACGGCTGGGAACCCGCCATAGAATCAAACTCATCAGGCCGACTGGCGAAACGCAATTTATAAAAAGGTTCCTGTGACAAAAAATAAAAGTAAGACGCCGCCTGATAGGTATTGGTGTAAAGAGGGCGATATTCACGGGTCTGTTCATAAAGAAATCGGTAAAGCGAACCTTCTTGAAGGCGTGGGTGCAGACTATTAGAGGGATTCAAAAACACAAAGCTCAAAAGTAAAACTGAAATGAAGCCGAAGAAACCGCAATACAGTTTGAACGCTTTTGTATTCGCAACCAAAGGGGTTACGAATACAAAAAAACTGGGATATATGACAAGTGGCCAATTTAGCTCGGTGTCACCCTTAAAAGTCGTGTAGAGAAAAAAAACCAGAAGCGACAAGAATAGAACAACATGAAGGTTCTTCCAGCTTTTCTTAAGATTCTTAACCCCAACATAGAGGAAGGGCGGGAACAACAAAATGGCAGTACCCAATAAAAAATCAAGTGTCCATTGTGGTTTCCAGTTTTTTTGCCCCAATCCATGATCAAACTGAAACTTAAAGGACAACCAATCATTTTGGATATTCCAAAGCCAGACTGGCAATGAAAAGGCAAAGCCACACAATACCGGTAGAACAATATGTTGAACTCTTAATACTTTCCATTTTTCAGAAAAAATAAGGTGAAGAAAAAAAACGGGTGCGATCAGTCCCATTAAGTATTTCGAATCAAAACCAAGGCCCAGGGCCATTCCCAAAAGTGACGGCCAAATCCATGAATCAAGATTTTTAAGACATTTCAAATAGAGAACTAAGCTTAATGACCAAAAGAACAAAAAGGGAATATCGGGATTGGCAACCAGACCCCCCAACCCAATCAGAGGGTGAAGAAGTAAAATCCAAAAAAGCACCCTCTTCTGTGCGGAAGAAAAAGATTCCGCCAGAAACTCACACCAGATCCACAAGGTAAGATGTCCCATAACGACGAACAATAAACGCGAAGAGAAGAAAAAACCATCAAGGGGCTGAGCCAGCCAAAACAGCCACGCCGAAAAAGGGGGATGATCAAAATATGAAAGCTTTAGGTTGCGGGCCCAAACCCAATAGTAGGCCTCGTCTGAAAAAAAGGGCAGAAAAATACCAAGACCTATCTTTAGAAGAAAAGTCAGGCCCCAATCTTTTTTCCAAGACTCAGTCGTACGCCAATTGTACAGGCTGTCCAACGACACCAGGCACTCCGAGATCACGGCCATTGACGATCACATTCACGGCTCCGCCGTTGCTGATTTTGAGCCGCACTCCAGAGCGGCTTTTAAAGGTGTGAATTTGATCCCCTCTTAAGGTTAACCTTTGAGGCCGGCTCCGGGTGGAGGAGTATTCAATTTCAACATTTTGTTTTGCCTCTACAATCACCTCAACGAGTCGGCCCTCAGCGGGTTTTGAAGTAGTGGTAGTTGTAGGCTCAACTGTGTTCAACCGCGCCGGTCCTGTTGTTATGGTAGAAGCGGTGGGGGCTGGGACTTGGGCAGGGGTAACGGCGGGCTTTGGAGCAACGGTGGGAGCTGCGGGCGGAGTCACTGAGGGCTTCGCGGCAGGGCTAGGCGCCAACGCCGGAGCTGATGTCGGCTTTGAACTTATTAAGGCAGGCGTAGCAGATTGCGGTTTGAGCGTAGGCGCAGGGACCGGAGTTGGCGTGGGGATCGGCGTTGGCGTTGGCATTCGTAGCTCTGAACCGCTTGCCACCATTGGCCGCTCTGTAGGAGGCGTAGTGCTCGAATTAGTCTGCGGCCCTTCATTTTTTTTAGAATCCTCAACGAGAGCGACTTCGGAACTTTGAGTACCCTCACTCGCATTGGCGAGTGGAGGAGCTGAAACAGTGGGCACAGTACTTGTGCCTACGGGAAGGCTTGCCACCATATCCGGAGCGAGTTCGGCCTCCCGTTGATATTTTTTTATGACACTATTGGCGAAATAAATAATGAAAACTAAAAGCAGACTGACCAGTGAAATAGCAATGGTTCGAATTCGAAGCGTGTCAGGCGGCTGGCTAGCTTTGGCCAAGACAGAATTTTTTAAAGGATCATCCTCAACGGCCGGAGCTGCAGTTTCTTCCGGATATTCAGGGAAGGTGCTAGATGGATTCGCCATGCCGAGCTTAACATCTTCGGGTGTCGCTGAAGAAGCCGTGGATATTGTGCCATCACCAGGGTGCAAGGCTTGAGGCGCCGGGTGCGGAGAAGTCTCCTCTGTGAAAACCTGAAGTACTTCCTGTACGTCGATTTTTAAAAACTTCGCGTAACTTTGGACAAATCCACGCAGAAAGGTTTTAGCGGGCAAATTGGCTTGATTCCCTTCTTCGATAGCCTGAAGAATGCGCGTGTTGATTTTCAGGAACATACTCACTTCATGAACGGATAAGCCTTTTTCTTCCCTGGCTTTACGAAGAAGTTCTCCTGTGCGTTTCATTATAATTCCTTTCTCACCATTTCCAGAAGAGATTTCGATCGCTCATAGTACTGGCCATTGGGATATAGCTGCAATATTTCTTCAAATCGGATAGCTGCTTTTCTTTTATCGCCGGCGCGGTAGTGGGCAAGGGCGCTGTAGTAATGAGGCTCATCGTCGCCAGATTTTTGGCAAAATGTAACGGCGCGGTCTAAGGCGGTGGCGGCCTGATCATACTTTTTTATTTCAAAAAGGCTTCGGCCATAGAAGTGATGCGCTGAGCAGTCACTTCGCTTGAAATCTATGGCTTTTGCAAAAGGATCCAAAGCCTGAACGTACTTATTTTGATCAAAGTAAAGTAGGCCTTCATTGAGATAAACCTTATCAAGAGCACCATAGGTCAGGTCTTTCTTCACTAGATCGAGTTCTTTTTTTGCCGAGGAAAAATCTTTTGTCTCGATATAAACACGAACTAAGTTATTTCGAGCTTCTGTATATTGAGGGTTAATCTCAAGCGAATCTTTTAGAGCCTTGATGCCGAGATCTGACCGCCCGCGGGCATGATATGTAATTCCCAATGCATTTAGAATTACTGGATTTCGAGGATCCAGCTTTCTGGCCTTGAGCATTTCCCTCAGGGCATCGGGATACTGACCTTGGCTGTAATAAGAGTTACCCAGCTCTAAGTGAGCCTTGGCCATTTGCTGAGCTTTTTCATTAGTGGCGCAGGCCAACATAAAAAAGCAGGAGCTCAAGAGGAGGCCTAGTGAAATCAATCTCATCCTTAAAGGTTAGCACCCCTCAAAACTGAGTCAACGAGAGAGAAACAAGAGTTTCCAGATGATCCGTTTGAGGGAACATCTCGAAGGGCTGAATAAAGTCGATTCGATACTGTGGGGTATAAGTTAAAAGACGCTTTAGATCCCGGGCTAAGGTGACAGGGTGGCAGCTTAAATAAATGATGCTTTGAGGCCGAGACAAAGCTATAGTTTTTATCACAAATTCATCTGCCCCGACTCGTGGCGGATCCAGAAAAACGGTATCTTGGGGCTCAGGCCACTTAGACTTTAAAAACTGGCCTACATCGCTTAGATGAAAACTCACTTTTCGACTTGAAATATTGCGTGAGCGTAACACATCATGGGCCGATTTCACCAATGCGGGGGACCCTTCTACAGCCCAAATGTGTCGAAAACGAAAGCTTTCAAAAAGAGGAAAAGTGAAGTTTCCGCTTCCGGCATATAACTCGAAGAGGTCTCCGTCGGGATTATTAGAAACGGACTGAAGGACAGTCTGGATTAACTCTTCATTTTGAAAACGATTGACCTGAGAAAAACCAACAACTTCAACCTCTTCATCTAAAGCCGTCAATTGTGGTGTTTGGCTTTCGGGCGTGATGCGCAGGTCCCATCGCACGTGGTGCTGAAGGCTTTTCCTCGGCGGATTGGCAATAACATTCGCCAAAGGTGGCTCAACAAGGTGACAAAATTGGATTGGAACCAACTCGTGAGATCGGCGAACCCGGAAGTTGAGGTGGGCGCCATCGAAAATCATCTGAACACGGTTTCGGTAATGATAATGCTGGGGGCTTGGAATAATCGGTCGGATTTGAAAGGTGGCTAGCTTCTCGAGATCCTTCAAAGAATCCTTAAGAATAGATTCTTTCTGGCTAAGTTGCTCGGCAGGAGAAAGATGTTGCCAAACGCAACCGCCGCAAACTCCGAAATGTTGGCAGGGGGGAGAAGTTCGATGCTTGCTGGGTACTAAAATTTTAATAATTTTAGCATAGGCCAGATTTTTTTTATGTTCTGTGATCTCGACAAGAAGGGTATCTCCAGGGGCGGCATAGTCGACAAAAACAACAAGGCCGTCGACGCGCCCAAGCCCGGCGCCGCCGACGACCATTTTTTCAATTCGCAATTGGATTTGCGTGCCTACGAGAGAATTGCTTAAAGGCAGTTGACCCTCGTGAGATGAACTCGACATTAGAGATTAACAAACTCATGTTTGTCAAAAAAGATCGCCAGCTCACGAGCTGCAGAGGCTGGGCTGTCAGAGCCATGAACGGCGTTTTCGCCCACACTGTCACCATGCTTGGCGCGAATAGTTCCGGGCTCGGCTTTCTTGGGATCGGTGGCACCCATAATTTCTCGATTTTTCGCAATGGCATTTTCGCCCACAAGGCACATCAGCAAAACGGGGCCAGAGGTCATAAAGCTTACCAATTCACCGAAAAAAGGGCGTTCCTTGTGTTCCGCATAAAACAACTCACATTTATCTTTACTGAGCATAGCAAGCTTGGCGGCTCCAACGCGTAGACCGTTCTTTTCAAATTGATTGATAATATCGCCGATCACACCTTTTTTAACGGCATTGGGTTTAATGATAGAAAATGTTTTTTCAGTGGCCATCATAGACTCCTTACATTGTGGTTAAAGCATCCCAGATTTGCCGGAATATTATGACGATGGCAATATTAAATCGAAAGCCCCACAAATGATGTGAGGCTTTCGAGCGTTTTCACCGTGTTGTAGCCAACAAAATTACAATTACTTCAATAGAGATTTCAGAGTAACGCCCATCTCGCCTGGTGAGCGGACAATTTTGCAGCCGGCGGCCTCTAGCGCGGCGAACTTGGCTTCGGCAGTGCCCGTTCCGCCACTGATAATGGCTCCTGCGTGACCCATGCGTTTTCCCTTTGGGGCTGAAGCCCCCGCAATAAAGGCGGCCACAGGCTTTTTAAAATGAGCTTTAATCCATTCGGCGGCCTCTTCTTCGGCAGAGCCTCCGATTTCTCCGATCATGATCACAGCATCCGTTCCTTTGTCCTCATTGAACATCTTCAACACATCAATGAAGTTAGTTCCATTGACGGGGTCCCCACCAATTCCCACACAGGTCGACTGGCCCAAGCCTAGCGCTGTCAGCTGGTGGACAGCTTCGTAAGTGAGAGTTCCAGATCGAGAAAGAACTCCGATACGTCCAGGTTTATGAATATGACCAGGCATAATTCCAATCTTGCATTCGCCAGGGGTAATTACGCCAGGACAATTCGGCCCGATGAGGCGGGTGTGTTTGCCTTCCATGAAGCGCTTCACCTTTACCATGTCCATCACGGGAATTCCTTCCGTGATACAGATAACAAGATCCAGCTCCGCGTCTACAGCCTCTAAAATAGAATCCGCAGCAAAAGGGGGGGGGACAAAAATCATAGAAACATTACAGCCGGTAGCGGCTTTGGCCTCTTTGACCGTATTAAAAACCGGAAGACCTAAATGCCGAGTTCCTCCCTTGCCGGGAGTAACGCCACCGACGAAATTACTTCCGTAGGCGATGGATTGTTCGGTGTGAAAAGAACCCTGGGCGCCTGTGATTCCCTGGGTGATAACTTTTGAGTTTTTATTGATTAGAATCGACATTATTTATTCTCCCTGACCGCTGCGACGACTTTTTTCGCAGCATCCGTCAAATCATCCGCTGGCGTGATATTGAGTCCACTTTCTTTCAACATTTTTTTACCCTGCTCTACATTAGTTCCCTCGAGGCGAACAACGAGAGGGACCTTGAGGCCCACTTCACGGGATGCCGCAATCACGCCGTCGGCAATCACGTCACACTTCATGATGCCGCCAAAGATATTGACTAAAATGGCTTTCACATTGGGATCAGAAAGAATGATTTTAAAGGCATGGGTGACTTTTTCTTTATTGGCGCCTCCGCCCACGTCCAAAAAGTTAGCAGGGGATTCACCATTCAATTTAATAATATCTAGAGTCGCCATTGCCAGCCCGGCCCCGTTAACCAAGCATCCGATATTTCCCTCAAGCTTGATAAAAGCCAAATCATACTTAGAAGCTTCAATTTCAGAAGGCTCCTCTTCTGTCAGATCACGATACTCAAGAATATCTTTGTGTCGGAAAAGCGCATTGGAATCAAAGTTCATTTTAGCATCAAGACAAATGATATCGCCCTCTTGAGTCAGCACCAGGGGGTTTATTTCTGCAATCGAGCAATCAAGCTCTACGAAGGCTCGATAAAGGCCGGTCATGAAAGAAACAGCTTTATTAAGGCTTGCGGGCGGAATACCAATGGCAAAGGCCAGTTCTCGAGCCTGATAGGGCATTAAGCCCGTTACGGGATCAATGCTGATTTTTTTAATGGCCTCCGGATTTCGTTCAGCGACTTCCTCAATGTCCATCCCGCCCTCTGATGAGGCCATCATAGCCACTCGGCTGGTCGCACGATCCAGAAGGCACGCTACATAGTATTCTTTTGCAATATTACACCCAGCTTCGATGTAGACCTTATGCACCGTTTTTCCCTCGGGGCCGGTCTGATGGGTGACGAGATTCATACCGATCATCTTTTCTGCCAATGTACGAACATCATCTAAAGATTTCGCAATTTTAACGCCGCCACCTTTGCCGCGTCCACCAGCGTGAATCTGGGCTTTGACCACCCAAAGGTTTCCACCAACTTCTTTTGCGGCGCTGACGGCGTCATCGGGAGAATGGGCCACCACCCCGTTAAGGGTGGCAACACCGTAGCGTCTTAAAACTTCTTTTGCCTGGTACTCATGTATATTCACTTTTACTCTCCAGTGTAGAACTGCGGATCTTCCAGAATTCAGTATTGCAATTTGCTTAAGGCTTCGACAAGTTCACGAACGGCTTTTGCTGATTTTTCTAGACCGGCGCGCTCGGTATCATTCAAGTTCAGCTCGATGACACTTTCCATGCCCTTGCCGCCCAACTTACAAAGGACGCCTATGAAAAGGCCCTTCATTCCATATTCACCACTTAGCTCAACGGCGCAAGGAAGAATGCGTTTCTGGTCTTTCAAAATAGCTTCGGCCATTTGAACAGCCGATGCGGAAGGGGCGTAATAAGCGGAACCAGTTTGAAGAAGCTTTACAATCTCAGCTCCGCCGTTAACCGTGCGGTTCACGATGGCGTCGATTTGTTCTTGAGAAAGAAGCTCGGTCATGGGAACGCCGCCAATAGAGCAGTGTCGAGGCATGGGCACCATTGTGTCTCCGTGACCACCCAAGGTGAATCCGAAAACATCTTTAACGGAAACATTCAGCGTCTCAGCGACAAATGAGCGAAATCGGGCCGAATCCAACACCCCGGCCATGCCAATAACTCTTTCGCGTGGAAAACCTAGAACTTGTTTAGCCACTGTGCACATGGCATCAAGCGGATTTGAAACAATGATGACGATAGAGTCAGGTGCGTATTGCTTAATGCCTTCACAACAAGCCTTTACAATTTTTGCGTTGGTCTGAAGAAGATCATCTCGGCTCATTCCAGGCTTACGAGGCATGCCGGCAGTTAAAATTACCACATCAGATTCAGCCAGATCTTTGTAATCAGACGTTCCCATCACACGCGAGTCAAATTGTTCCACGGGAGAAGCCTCAAATAGATCTAATGCTTTTCCTTTTGCGGCGCCTTCGTTGATGTCGAGAAGAACAACATCACCCAGTTCTTTTTGAGCTGCCCAGTGAGCGGCTGTTGAACCGACGAAACCAGCACCGATAACGGCAATTTTCTTGCGTTTATGATAAGAAGACATGAAAACTCCTTGTTGGCCGGGCACCCTATCGGATTCCCGTAAATGTTTGAGAAAAATGAACTTTTCCGATTGCGTTCGAGGGCCCATTCAATCTTAAATTGAGAGTTGTGACAAGTATGTTTGAGGCGAGTCAACAACCTCTGCCACCACAAAATGCGCACACCCTTATAAAAGGCCAGGAAGTCTGCCTGAGCTTATCTGGAGAGCTATTACTCGACAAAGTTAACTTTGAAATTCATCAGGGAGAAAGTGTCGTCATAATTGGACCTAGCGGACAGGGGAAAAGCTCACTCCTGAAAATTATGGCCGGCCTATTGGAACCGACTTCTGGGACAATAGAAGTGGAAGGGGAAAACTGGAGTGACCTCTCAATAACGCAACGCAATCAACACTATAGAAAGCGGGGCATGCTCTTTCAGCGGAATGCGCTTTTTGATTCAATGACAGCTTTAGAGAATGTGGCATTCCCCCTGAGAGAAACGAGCTCCCTAAGCCATGTGGAAATCGAAGCAAGTGCGCAAAAATTTTTAGAGGCTGTCGGCTTGGAACAGGCCTTACAACTTTATCCTGATGAGCTCAGTGGGGGGATGCAAAAGCGGTTGGGAATAGCTCGCGCTTTGGTTTTAGAGCCCCGCCTATTGCTAAATGATGATCCTATCGCAGGGTTAGACCCGATCACGTCACGAAAAATTATTAAACTCATTCTCGATTTAAAAAGCAGTCACGAAATGACGGTGATTTCCGTTCTGAACGATATCAATCGTGCCTTTGAAATGGGGACAAGGCTTCTGATGGTAATAGAAAAAAGCATCTTAAACCTAGGAACTCCAGCGGAAGCGCAAGCCTATCCCGACGATCGTGTTCAAAAGTTTCTTAAGGGAGAGCCAATTTGATCCTGGACATAAAAAACCTGACAAAATCGTTTGGCGAAAGGGTGGTGCTGAACGGAATCGATTTTTCAATTCCTAAGGGACAAATTGTTTTCATTTTAGGGCAATCGGGTACAGGCAAGTCAGTCCTTCTTAAAAATATCGTCGGCTTGATGAGGCCTGATGGTGGAGAAATTTGGGTGGACGGAGTCGAGGTCACGCAACTGCCTGAAGACCAGCTCCAAGAGGTTCGCAAAAAATGCGGACTCGTTTTTCAACAACCAGCGCTATTTGACTCAATCACCGTATTTGAAAATTTGGCGTTTGGATTACTTCGAATGGTCAAATGTCCAGACGAAGAAATCCAGGAAAGAATAGTCGAGGCTCTTCGCTCTGTGGAATTGTCTGTGGACATTGTGAACAAAAAGCCTCCCGAGCTTTCATTTGGGATGCAGAAAAGAGTCAGCCTGGCGCGGACTTTGGTTTTGCAGCCTCAGATTCTTCTGTTTGATGAGCCCACCACAGGCCTGGACCCAGTCAACACCACAGCTGTGAACCGCCTTATTAAGGCAGTGTCGAGTCAGTATCATACAACTTCAGTTGTGGTCAGCCACGATATGAAATGTGCAATGGACATAGCGGATAGAATTATTTTTCTCGATAGAGGGGCCATTGTCTTTGATGGCAAGCCCAACGATGTCAAATCCTCTAATCACGAACTTGTACAGGGTTTCTTTGAGGAGGTTCACCTGTGAGCCAAAGCCTACGTGGTCACATTGACGAAATCGGAAGAATGCTTCTCTTTTTTTACGATCTGGTTCGACTGGCATTAGTAAGCCCCTGTCGATTCCGTGATGCGGCCGAGCAAGTCTGGAAAATCAGCCTTCAGTCATTGCCGACGACAATGATGGCAGGGTTTTTTGTTGGAGCCATCATGACGGTTCAATTCACACTTCAAATGACAGAGTTTAATGCCCTCAGTTATTTGGGCGGACTTGCCACAAGTGGAACTTTTCGGGAAGTGGGCCCTTTGCTGATTGGGTTTATGTTATGCGGAAAGGTGGGGGCCTTTACGGCTGCGGAATTGGGAACCATGCGAATTACTGAACAGTTTGATGCAATCAGGTGCTTAGGTTCTGACCCCTTAAAAGAAGTGGTCCTTCCCCGCTTTCTAGGAATCCTTTTTTCATCTTTTTTCCTATTTATTGGGGGGCTTTTTGCTTCAATCTTGGGAGGAATGCTTTTGGGTGTTCTGTTTTCCAAGGTATCGGCGGAGGAGTATCTTCGACATATTCCGACCTTTCTTATTTTACCCTCTATTGTGAGCGGGTTTTTTAAAAGTTTTGTGTTCACTTTGATTTTGGCGATTATCTGCACCTATAAGGGATTTCATGTCACAGGTGGAGCAAAAGGGGTGGGCCGAGCGGTCGTGTCCACGGCCGTCACAACAATGATCGCCATTGTTTTATTTGATTGGCTCACTTCTTTTATTATGGAAACAGTTTTGATACTGATAAAAGGTGCCTCATGAGGCATTTCATGGCTCAGACTTTACTGGCGCTTCCGGCGGGCCTAAACCGACGAGAGCAGTTAATCCGTCAGATTTATTTTGTTGCGAATGAAAGTCTTATCATTATTTGTATTTGTGTCGCATTTGCGTCGTCCGTGACCGTTATTGAGTCTAGTTTTCATATGAAATTAGTCGTTCAAAGCGATGCCATGGTGCCAGGGTTCACAACCCTCATGATTCTTCGCGAACTCAGTGCGATTGTTACGGCGCTTTTGGTAACTTCTCGGGTGGGAGCGGGAATGGCGGCCGAAATCGCGAGCATGAAAATTTCTGAACAAGTCGAGGCCCTGCGATTGTTGGGTATCAATCCTTATGAATTTTTGGTAGTACCTCGGTGGGTGGCCACCACCGTGGGATTGGTGATACTGGTTGCGATTTCAAATATCGTGTGTATCTTTTGCGCAATGTGGATCAGCGAAATTGCGTTAGGAATGCCAAGGGAAATTTTCTGGCAAACGATGAATCAGTTCGTCGATTTTCGGGATTTTATTTTTTCACTCATTAAAGCGGCTGCATTTGGCATGGTGATACCCTTAATCAGCTGCCACTATGGTTTTCGGACTCAGCCTGGAGCCGAGGGAGTGGGCACAACAACCACACAAAGTGTTGTTGTGGCCTCTGTAACGATTATTGTTATTGATTTTATGCTCTCCTATGTATTTTCATATCTATATTAGGTTGGTGAAGGATGAAAATTGAAACCAAGGTTGGTTTGCTTTCTATTGTCGGAGTCATGACCCTGATTCTTTTTGGGTACTGGGTTGGTCTTTATGACCCGTTTTCGAACCGTCAAGAGTTACACGTCATGTACAATTACGCAGGCGGCATTGATGTAGGCTCTCCCGTTCGAGTTATGGGAATAAAAGTAGGAAAAGTGAAAGCGATCGAGTTTAAGCCAGGCTTTAAAACCCCTTCAGGCGAAGAGGTTCAACTGCAAATTACTGTGGTAATTGACAGAGCCGCTTGGAAGAGTGTTCGTGAAGACAGCCGATTCTATATTAACTTGGCAGGTGTCATCGGCGAAAAATTTCTGGAAATCACCCCTGGCTCGATTGATGCCACCCAACTGAAGTCCGGACAAATCGTACGAGGCGAGGATCCACCACGAATTGATCAGCTGATATCACAAAGTTACGGCTTAGCAGGTAAAATAATTGAGGTTATAGAGAAAAACGAAGGCACTGTTAGCAATACAATCGCTCAAGTGGATAAACTTTTGACAAACTTTAACAAGACGCTTCAACTGTTGGACAAAACCCGCAATAACAAAGACATTGAGAAAGTGCTAAACAACGTCATTGTCATCAGTGATAATTTAGCCTATCTAACAACTCAGTTGAGAGGAAAGAAGGCAGAAGACACCTATGACCTTCTTCATAAGCTGATTTGGCGATTAGAGCCTCTAGACAAGGAAGCGCTGAAAAAGTTTTTTCAGGATGAGGGAGTCAGAGCGCGCATATTTTAAGCAATGGAGAGCAACATATGAAACTCATTATGGCATTGGTTTTCTGCACGACAGGCATTGCATGGGCTCAAGAAGACTCGACTTACTCAAACAATTATCGGTTGCGCGAGGATCGAAAAGTTGGAGTCGGCGTGGGCGTGGGCGGATCTTTAGGCGCTGTCGGGGGCTTGATCGAGCTAAATATTGAAGAAGATGATGGTGTGTTGGCGGGTTTTGGAACGGGAACAGGCTATCAAACTATGTCTTTAGCCTGGAAACGATCATTTGAAGGAGAATATTTCACGCCCTACACCACATTGGGATACGCCCACTGGTGGAACAGCGGAAAAGGCGAAGAGGCAGGAAAAAACTCCCTTCTTCGTAACTTTCTAGACTCAAAAGAGCGGGAATCCAACGAATTTGGCATTAATCTTGTAACAGGTTCGCTTGGAATGCAATTCAATCAATTGGACGGTGATTTAGCGGGTAGCTCTTTTTACATTGAATTTGGCGCTTTGTTTTCTGCAGATCGCAATCGGCTTATGCCAACGGGCTCTGTCGGTGCCTATTACTATTTCTAAATATCTGTTTGATACAGACCCCTTAAATGCAAAACCCCCAGGTTTCCCTGGGGGTTTTAAGCTTCCGAATTAACGGAACTAAGAACTAGCGCTTTTTAGTGGCTTTCTTAGTAGCTTTTTTCTTAGTAGCTTTTTTTGTAGCTTTCTTAGTAGCTTTTTTTGCAGCTTTTTTCTTAGCCATTTTGTTCTCCTCCAGAGAAGCACCTTAATGGTGCATTGTTATTGTTAAGCTTACACAACCTTACTTAGCTTAAGTGTTCACATTTCGGACCAGCACGTCAACAAAAAAAAACATAGGCTTAATGTTTGCTTTTCCTTCTTTAAGAGGTGTTGCGTGTTGATGATCATATTTTCGCTCTCCTACGTCGGAATTAAGTCCGCTGTATGGATAAATCGTGCCGCTTTCTCTTCATTCGGCATTTTAGAAAAAAAATTAAGCCTTTGGATCGAACTTTTCAGCATTTTGATCTGTATTTTTTGTTTTTGGTTTTCGATTTCGGCAATTCAAATGTGGTTTTTAATGTTGGGAGCACTGATTGTTGCGCCAATATTCACCGTTGTAACACGTGGGGCGCGAAAAAAACAGATCCCACCGAAATGCTTATACGTTATGGACCGCTTGATTTTGTCATTGAAGACCGGTGTTTCACTTCGTTTGGCTCTTTTAGGTGTTTACCAGAGAGAAAGCGGCTGGTTTAAGATGTTTTTGCAGGATCTTCAGAAGGCCACAGAGCTTCACTCAACCGTTGTAACTGAATCAAGTTGGTTTAATAAGTGGGCCCATGAAATGATTGAAATCGAAAAATCACGGGTGAAAGTCGTAGAACAAATGGAAGCCATTCGCAGAAGCATAAAAATTGAACTGGACTTAGCAAAAAAAATGAAGCGAGTAACAAATGGACCCAAAACACAAGCGGGGTTTATGGCGCTTTTGTTTTTTTCACTTAACATAATAGGCCTCCGTAGCGCGACCTTAGAACAGATGAAGGTGCTTCTTCCAGCGGCATGGATATTTTTTATTATCGGTATTTTTCTCTCGTGGTGCATTTTGAGGTTATTTAAATGGAAAATATAGCGCCTCCGCTCAAATTATTATGGGCTGTCAAAAAATCTATTGATCGCGGTGCCAGTGTCCGCGCAGGGCTTAAAGATTATTTAGAGGCTGACCATGATTCTTGGAAAGACGAAGTTCTTCATTGGTCCATTCGCGTTCAACAGGGGCTCGAGACTTATTCCCTTTTGGATTTGCAGAAAACTCCTTATCGGCAACAGCTTTTGGCTCTCATTGAGCGTGGGCTTAAGGGTGAAGCGATCTATCCTCAGCTCATTCAGGTGGAAAAAGAGATGTTAGAGCTGACAGAGCAGCAGATTGACGAGTTTGTGGCGCGCCTTCCTTACCTTCTTTTAGTCCCTCTAGCGTTGTTTTTGTTCCCAGCGTGTCTTATTTTGATGCTCGGACCCCTCATTTTACAACTCACGCAGTCTTTCTAGCGCAAAATAGTTGTCCTCTATACGACCTCTAGTTAAAACACTGCTGAGGTAATATGGAAACAAATCGAGTTTATTCAAATATTTTATCTGCCATCGGCCATACGCCGATTATCAAATTAAATCGCGTCGTAAAGGGTTCGCCGCATACTTTTTACGCGAAGGTCGAGTCCTTCAACCCCGGCGGTAGCATCAAAGATCGCGTGGCGCTCTCTATGATTGAAGCCGCAGAAAAACGGGGAGAGCTAAAAGCGGGGGGCACAATCATCGAGGCCACATCGGGAAATACGGGGATTGGCCTGGCCATGGTTGCCTCTGTAAAAGGATACAAATGTATTTTTGTCATGCCTGATAAAATTAGTAAGGAAAAGCAGGACATCTTGAAAGCGTATGGTGCGCAAGTCGTAATCACCCCAACGGGTGTCGAGCCTGAGGATCCCCGTAGTCATTATGAAGTAGCTCGTAAGTTGGTCGAAAACACGCCAAACTGCTTTTACACAAACCAGTATCATAATCCTGACAATCCAACGCAGCACTATGAAAGCACAGCCCCCGAAATTTGGGAACAAATGGGCGGAAAAATCGATGTTTTTGTGGCGGGAGCGGGAACCGGTGGAACAATCTCCGGAGTCGGTCGATATTTAAAAGAGAAAAACAAAAATATCAAAGTTGTTTGCGCGGATCCCGTGGGCAGCATTTTGTTTGATCTTTTTTACAGTGGAAAGGTGATTGAGCCGCCTCGCCCTTACAAAGTTGAGGGTGTTGGTGAAGACATGCTTCCGGAAAACGTTCACTTCAAGTACATGGATGGCTTTATCCGCGTTACAGACGAAGAATCTTTTCGAATGACAAAGCGGTTGATCGCAGAAGAGGGTCTTTGTGTGGGCCCTTCGAGCGCTATGGCGCTCGTCGGCGCCATTAAATATGGGGAAAAGTTAGAAAAGCCCAGTCAGATCCTTGTCATTATGCCCGATAATGGTCGAGCCTACTTAAGCAAAGCCTTCAACGACGATTGGTTGATTGAAAATAAATTTATTGATCCCCGCGAAAAGCAAGAGTTCGCCCGAATTGTGTCGGTGGACCAGCTTTTTAAAGAAAAAAATTGGAGTATTTAATGGAAAAATTTGGTTTTTCTACCCGAGCTATACACGCTGGCCAAGAGCCAGATCCCTCAACGGGTGCTATTATGACACCCGTCTATTTAACCTCAACCTATGTGCAAACCTCACCAGGAGTACATAAAGGCTGGGAGTATTCCAGAACTCACAATCCCACTCGCAAAGCTTTTGAAAACTGTATAGCCAGTTTAGAAGAAGGGCGATTTGGTTTTGCCTTCGCCTCAGGTTGTGCGGCGACAACAACCATTTTACATCTTTTGAAACAAGGCGACCATGTGGTTGCCAACGATGATATGTACGGCGGAAGCTTTCGGCTTTTCGATAAAGTTCTTAAGAATAATGGTCTTGAATTCAGTTATGTGAATTTGACAGAAGCCGAAAACTTTCAAAAGGTACTTAAGCCAAATACTAAATTGGTGTGGCTGGAAACTCCGACGAACCCCACGCTTAAGCTTGTTGATATCCGCAAAATTGCCGCAATGGCCAAGGACAAGGGTATATTGGTAGTGGTGGACAATACCTTTATGAGCCCCTTCTTCCAGCGCCCCCTTTCCTTAGGGGCCGACATCGTCGTTCATTCAGCAACTAAGTATATTGGTGGTCATTCCGATGTAGTAAGCGGAGTCGTTGTTACGAAGCGAGAAGATTTGGCCGAAAAACTCGCTTTCTTAAGCAATTCAATGGGGGGCATTCAAAGTCCTTTTGATGCCTTCATGTGCCTTAGAAGTTTAAAAACCTTGCCGATTCGGATGAAGGCCCATGCGGTTAATGCCCAGGCCATTGCAGAGTTTCTTGAGAAGCATCCCAAAGTTGAGCGTGTTATCTACCCAGGGCTTAAAAGTCATCCTCAGCATGGTCTAGCTCAAGAGCAGATGACAGGGATGGGGGGGATGATCACCTTTTTTGTGAAGGGTGGCCTTGAGGCCTCACGCCAATTACTGGAAAATGTTAAAATCTTTGCCCTAGCCGAGAGCTTAGGGGGTGTGGAATCGCTCATCGAACATCCCGCGATTATGACGCACGCTAGCGTTCCCCCAGAAACTCGGAAAGCTTTGGGAATCGATGATTCCCTTATCCGCCTATCCGTGGGTATCGAAGACTTGGATGATCTTTTGAATGATTTAAAGACAGCTTTGGCTCAGGTGAAAGGTTGACTACAGCCTTTCTGAAAGGGTAGTAAGTTTATCCTATATTTCATGCCGTGGCTTGGTAGCTCAGTTGGTAGAGCAGAGGACTGAAAATCCTTGTGTCGGCGGTTCAATTCCGTCTCAAGCCACCACTTTTTCCCACAAAATTTAATCGTGCTCATTTCCCATCCGCCTGAAATAGTCCTGGCAGGCAGGTGATTCCAAGTTTATGCGGTTGTACCGCATAACTTTATCAAAGTTGCGTCCTATGCAAGTTTCTAAAAAAGCGCCCATCAAAGCCGTAGGCCGTTGTTTTCGAATCTCCAGCAATTGGTCTTCGCAATCTCCGAGGGAAGAGTGCCAGGCGGCCATACAGGTATCCTGGGAAAGGTTGTAGCATTCAATCTGTTTTGAAAGCCGTCCGCAGGGAGCGAAATCACTTTCTGGAATCAGGTTCATAGCGAAATGGGCAAAGTATATGTAGGTGATGGAAATCAAGGCCAGGGAGAACCCTAAGATCGGGTCAACGTAATCCGCCACATTCCATTTCCTCTTAAGGGGACTTTTTATAAAGACATAAAACGCCAAAATAAGTGGCATCAGAAATACAATATCCCAAAAGCTCCAACTCATAGAATAATTTACCCATTATTTTAAGGTATAAGGCAACTTAATTTATATGACTGTCTAAAGGGTCCGGCGAATACCCTTAAGAAATCAAGGCGATAAAGCTTCGCTGGCGGCCCGAAAGGTCTTTGTCGCGCCGAAACGAATGTAAACGTAAATCTGTTTTTGTATCCAGTAACAGGCTTTGGATCTGAGATTCGGAGATTCCGACCTCCATCATTTGTGCCACGACGATTTTATAAAGATCCACATTGTGATGGCCATTTGAACTATTAACCCATTCAGTTTCGTCAAGCGGGGTTGAGTCCGCTAGAGCTTTGAGAGTGTCATTTTGAACTTCAAAGGAAAATTGAAGAATATGAGGGCCGATAAAAATTTGCCAATCTGTTAAAGGTTCCGAAGCTGATTGCAGCTGTTGAAAACTTTTAGGGATAATTCGGTTGGCCACGCCTCTCCAGCCGGCATGGATAGCCATGACTACCGAGCTGGGCTTATGAACAGCCAGAACCGGAATGCAATCAGCAGTCATGACAATAAGTCCAAGCCCGGAAACTCGCGTCCATTGTGCATCCGCTTTTTGGTCGGATGAAACTGGGGCTTCAAGCAATTGATCCCCATGCACTTGTTTTGCCCAAGACCAGTCTAAATAGGGATAGTGACTGCGAAGATTCTGAATCGTAGAATTGTGCTTGCCAAAAAATGCAAGAAACCTGTCATTGCTGTATTCAAATCCGATATTGGTTTCTTGAAACATTATGTAAACCCCCACTGCTGCAGAATATCGTGATCCCTTTGCGGCCAATCAACTTGAAAGTGCAGCATTTGTAAAGACCTAGGGTGTAGAAACCCTAATTGTTCAGCATGCAGGAGAAAGCGATTCAGAGCGCGGATCTGATTCTGAATGGGGGTCGATTGAATCGACTTTATCCGTCGGGTCGAGCCATATAGCAAATCTCCCACCAAAGGATGACCATTTTCGCTTAAATGAACACGGATTTGATGAGTACGTCCGGTTTCAAGTTTTAATTCTAGGTAGCTCATCTGATGAAGGGATTTTAACACACGGTAATTCGTAGCTGCCCATTTGCCATTCGCCACACTGGCAAATCTTTTTCGATCAGTGGGGTGGCGACCAATATAAGACTCAATTCGTCCAGCACTAGCAAGAGGAGCACCATAACAAACGGCTTTGTAGATGCGATGAACTTTTCGTTCTTGAAACTCTTTGACTAAAAATTCATGGGCGATATCGTTTTTTGCTACGACAAGAAGTCCGCTTGTCTCTTTATCGATCCGATGAACAATCCCCGGGCGCTCTTCATTGAATTTCATCGACAATTCAGTTGTATGATTTAAAAGTGCATTAACCAAGGTGTCCGACTCATGGCCCGCAGATGGATGAACCACTAGACCTGCGGGTTTATTGACGACAATAATATCTTCATCTTCGTAGTGGATATCTAATGGAATATTACTGGCCTCCAGAGTGCGCTTTTTTTCTTCGGGAATGGAAATCCTCACAAGATCGCTTGCTTTTAAAGAGTAAGATGGTTTAGCACTGCGACCATTAATAAGAACAAAGCCCGAGGAGATCAGATGCTCTGCTTTGCTGCGAGTTCGAATCTCGCTTTGTAAACTTAAGAACTTATCAAGCCGAAGACCGATATGTTCTTCAGAAATAGTAAGTTCAATAATTTTAGATGACATCAGACTTTCTTTTTGAAGAGAAGCATATAAGAATCAGCCACTCTTTTGGTGTCAAGGCCCAGTTCTTTGGCAATTTGAACTATATAGCCCCGTACAAAAACAGTCGCGGGTAAATTTTGCGACTCCATTTTTTCGATGGCCTGGATGTAGTAGGAATTAATTTTAGTTTTCTCGCTGATTCTTTCAATGGAAAGACTTTTATATTCTCGAACACGCTTTAAAAAAGCCCCATCCCAGGTTTCTCGCTCTTGAATTTCTTTTTCGAAATTGGCGTCTTTTTGGTACTGAGGCTTTTTTTGCTCAGGTTTTGGCTCGGGAAAGTACTGTTTGCTGGCTCCGAGAATAGAATTATAACTTAGATCTTCGAGGGTATAGGCATTAGATAAAAGGCGTTGATCATAAATAGAACGAAGAGTTTTATTACCCAGAATGGAATAAGCTTCTTCAATTAAAGCCAAAAGCTCGCGGGCCTCTGAGTCTGTAAACACCGTATAGATTGCAGGATTCTCGCCGGAATAAGTTCGCTTGGCACGTTCATAAGCGGTAGTAACCTCATGTTGTGCAGCATTTGTCGGCAATTCAAGAACTTCATAATAGTTGTGCTTTGGCAGCTGAGGCATACCTCTATACTACGGCGCGAATGTCTTCTTGATCAATCATATGTTTGCACAGGGATAAAAACTGACCCGACAGGGGAGTGAAGGGTTGAGCAATCAACACGGGCTCTCGATTTCGAAGCGACTGCCACACTGCATTGTCAAAATCGATAGAGGCCGAATATTCCAAGGAAAGGTCATAGGATTTGTAGCAAACGGATTTCATCGAATAACCCAGCTCGGCCTGTTGAGGGCTGCGAACGGAATTGACGATCAGGCGGATCGGCTTTTTCGATAATTGTTCAAAATGATCAATCACAAAGCCTTCGTTTCCATTTAAGTAACGTTTAAATGAGAAAGGAGAGGGCAGAATCCGCTGCCGATGATCACGTAACACATGCATAAGTTTGGAATAAGCATCGGCTGTGGAATTTTCCTTTAAAGTGGCACAAATAAAAGACTCAATAAAACGGTAAGTCTTTTCAATACTGGTGGGTTCTGGTGTGGTTACGAGGAACTTTTCATCACAACGCTTGAAAATATCCAAATGGTGAAGATAAGAACCAGTGCCTAAATCAATAATCACATAATCATACTTAAGGGCCTTAACATCTTTCCAAAACTGATCAATATGAGAGTCCTGTAAGCTAACTGGGCCCCACGCATCCCAAAAACCTTGAATATACTGCAATCGGGGATAAGGCGTATTAAGGGTGACTTCGTTAAGGGATTTCTGAGATTCAAAATAAAGACGCAAGCTGAGATGAGAAGGGTCTACGCCTAAAGCGGTGTGGGAGTTGGCACCCGTGAGGTCAAAATCAATCAAAAGAACTTTGTAGCCCAATTTCGAGACCGTAAGGGCGAGAGACGTGGAAATAAAAGTCTTACCTACGCCCCCTTTGCCAGAGGAAACTCCCCATATACACGGCGATGTATCGCCATCAGATTGAATTTTTTCGAAATCCACGAAATCACTCCTTGAAGTCGAGAGGAGACCAAACAATGCCTCGTTGATTCTCTTCGGCTTCAGAGGAGCGGATATAAAGGGGTTTCAATGATTTCCAGTCTAAAGTGCGACCTTTTTTAAAACTTTTTTCTGCAAGTAAGCCAAGAACTTCCGCCGTCGGGAAGTCAAAAGCTGGAGCAGGGCGGATCATCAGTTGTCGAATGGCCTCCGGCAAAAACTTTTCGTAGGTGAGAAATCCGTCTCCCACCACTAAGGTCCGACTATTCAAAATAGATTTAATGTCTTTCATGGGAATGACGTGAGGGCCCTGCAAGACTTTAGGCGAGTCGGGCTCAGATGCGTAAAGTCCATAGTAGGACATGTTTTTATAAGCATTGATCAGGCAAAGAGTCGTTGGCCCGGTCGTACGATTTTGAAAAGCGAGATTTTCTAAAGAATCGATTCCGACTAAAGGCTTGTTAAGGGAATAGGCAAAGGCTTTTGCCGTATTAACAGCGACTCGGATGCCGGTAAAACTTCCAGGCCCGACACCCGCCGCAAACAAGTCAATCTGTTCTAAAGAAAGGGCGGCCTCTTGCAGGATTTCAAATGTAAACTGATGTAAGACCTCCGAGTGGGACTTTTGATTAAGAGAGTCTCTTTTATGTGTACAGACCCCGTCTTGAATCAGCGCGACGCCGCCTAGTTTTGTACTCGACTCAAAAGCCAATATTTTCATCAATACAAACCAAGCAACCTCGTAAAGTCATTGTACAAAGCAAACAGCATAAGGCTCATCAAAAGAACGATCCCCACTTGTTGAGCCATTTCCATTTTCTTCAAACTGACCGGTGACCCTTTTACTAATTCGACAGTGTAAAAAACAAGATGCCCACCATCTAAAACAGGTATGGGAAGCAAATTCAAAACAAACAGGCTGATAGAAATGATTCCCATCATCTGCAAAAAGTAGTTCAAACCAGCCTTAAAAGATTCACTAGCCGCCGCGCCGATTGAAATTACGCCGCCAACATTTTTAGGAGAAATTTCACCCTGAATAAGACGAACGAAGCTCAGTAGAGTCATTACGGTAAAGTCATAGGATTTTTCATAACCCCTCGCTATAGCAGCGACCGGTCCTGCCGCTTTAACAGTTAGGCTGTCTTCGGTCGCAAGAGAAATCAAAGGCGCAATTCCAATTGTAAAGCGCTTTACTTCTTTTCCGAGGTGATCCATGTGGCTTGTCATCTGCGGATGGATTTTGTAATTCAAAACTTGGCCATTCCGGAAAACCACGACCTCCATAGGACCTGAGGTTTCGTCATAAGCTTTAATGGTATTGATCACGTCTTCCCAGTTCTCAAGTTTTGTAGACCCGATCTGGACTAATCGATCACCCTTTTGGAGGCCAGCGTTTTGTGCGGGAGAGTTTTTAATGACTTCGGCCAAATACAGATCAGTGGGTTCAATGCCAACTGAATGCAGGCCTTCGTTGGCTTGGGGAGACTTCAAATTAACAGTAAACTCCTCGCCTCCCTGAGATTTTTCAGCAGTGCGAGCAAAGGTAAAGGACATTTCCTGGCCTGGTTGAGTTTGCCGTAAAGCGGTTTCAACTTCTCGCCAAAACTTAACCGGTTTGTCATTGATAGCCTTAATCTGATCACCGGTCTTAATATTCAAGGAAGCCAGTACGGAATTGTTCAATATCGCCACATGCGTTCCACGAGAAACAGCCTGCAACCCGGCGATGGCTCCAACTATGCGAGATGGAGCCAAGGGGTTCGGATTCTCAGAAGCTGTCACATCCGCCAATATAGATTTAGACTCTTGAGAATTAGAGCCCTGCACTTCGAAAGCGATCTCACGACCGATATTTTCATTGAGAACCCCTTGCAGATCTTCCCAGGTCACCAAGGATTTACCGCCAGCTGACAGAATCTTGTCTCCAGGTCTGAAGCCAGCTTGAAAGGCTTCAGACTCCACTGTGAGATCTCCTACTACAGCAGGCTTTTTTTCCTCTCCCATCCCAGCCACTAAAGCAAAAATGAAAACTGCAAAAACAAAGTTCATCAATGGCCCCGCCAAGACAATGGCGATGCGCTTTAGAACATGTTTATGGGTAAACGAAACCTTTCGCAATTCAGGCGCGATTTCAGAGCCGGGTTGCTCTCCGAACATTTTTACGTAACCACCAAGTGGAATTAGGGATAAGCAGTAGTTAGTATCGCCACGACGATACTGAAGAAGCTTTTTTCCAAAACCCAAGCTGAAAACTTCGACTCGGACACCGCAGAGCCGGGCCACAAGAAAATGGCCAAGTTCATGAACAAAAATTAAGACCCCTAAAAGCACAATAAAAGGGATCACTGTATTCCATAAATTTTGAGCAAGATTTAAAATGGTATCCATTTAGATATTGTCTAGCGGCTATATTAGTTTTTCAAGGACTATAGCACCTAGCAGAAAAACAGGACAGGCAAAAAGTACGCCATCAATTCGATCGAGAATGCCACCGTGACCCGGCATTAAATGGCCAGAATCCTTCACGTCAGCCACGCGCTTAATCAGAGATTCAAAAAAATCACCATATTGTGCAGCTACGCTTGTGGCCAGACACAGGACCCCAAATGCCAATGTATTAATATGAGAAAACCAAAGGCTGCACAAAAGCCCTGCAATTAAAGAAAAAAACATTCCCCCCAGAGCGCCTTCGACGGATTTTTTAGGCGAAATCATGGGGATAATTTTTCGTTTTCCCACTCTGACGCCGACCATGTAGGCACCGATATCGCCCGCGAAAACGACGACAAGAAGACTTAAAAACCAAAAGATTCCTTTGGGCATATCAAGTAGATATTGAGCGAATGATGGTAGAAGCCCAATATACACGAATCCCAATGCGGCTTTTCCAATTGTCAAAAAAATCTGAGAAACGTCCGTATATTTCCGATGGAAACTGATAATGAAAATTGAAAAACCCACATAGAAAAAACAATAAATGAGCCCAGAGTAAATAGGTCGCCAGCAGCTTAGGATGTAAATCAGAACACAAAATAATGAAAAAACAATTCGGCCACCCAAAAAAAGGGGGTTCTTGTTGAACAAAACCCTGTTAAGTTCCCGCGTTCCTATGAGGACGATTGTAAATATTAGAAGCTTAAGGCCGAAGTTGCCCCAATAGAAATACAATGCCAGCAATAAGCCAGCGGCAATAAGGGCTGAGATGGTTCTAGTTAACAAGCTCTTCATGGACGGCCGTTGCCTCGACGCGGCCAAAGCGTCGTTGTCGTTGCGAGAAATGATTTAAAACTTCCAGAAGATCATCCTTATTAAAATCAGGCCATAACTTTGAGCTGAAAAAGAATTCACTGTAGGCCGATTGCCAAAGTAAAAAATTAGACAGGCGGTATTCTCCGCTAGTTCGTAGGATCAGATCAGGGTCAGGCCCATTAGCTGTTTGAAGAGAAGTTGAAATCAGATCTTCCGTTATATCATCAGGATTCAGCTCACCTAATTGGACCTTTTTGGCCAACTTTTGAAATGTTGAAGTGATTTCCTGTCGTGCGCCATAACTTAATGCAAAGGTCAGCTTCATGCCGGTACAAGACTGCGTCTTATCGCGAGCTTCTTCGATGGTTCTTCGAATATCTCGTGGCAAGCGTGACAACTCGCCGATGACATGAAACTGGATATTTTCTTTAACTAAATTTTGCATTTCTTTTTGCAGGTATTTTTCCAGAAGCCTCATAAGAATAGAAACTTCGGATTGAGGGCGAAACCAGTTTTCCGTGCTGAATGCATAAAGAGTCAAATTTTGAATTCCCAGGCGCACGCAGTCCTGAATGATGGTCTTAGCCACCTGGGTTCCTCGAATGTGACCATAATGACGAGGCTTGCGTCGTTGTTCGGCCCAGCGCCCATTTCCGTCCATAATAATTGCAAGATGTTGCGGCAAGCCCATGCGATGTAAATCCTAGATGGTTAAAATGCTCTGTTCTTTTTCTTTTGCAACTTGATCAACTTTTTTGATGAAATCATCTGTCAGCTTTTGAATATCAGCTTCGCCTTTTTTGCTTTCATCCTCGCTCAGGACTTTGTCTTTTAAGGCTTTTTTCAAAATTTCGTTGGCATCTCGGCGGGCCATTCTAACCGCCACTCGCGCCTCTTCGGCGATTTTATTGACCTGTTTTGCCAGGTCCTTTCGTCGCTCTTCAGTCAGGTCAGGAACCTTTAATCGGATTACTTTACCATCGTTGATGGGAGCCATACCGAGATCCGACTTAACCAAAGCCTGTTCAATTTCTTTCAAAAGGGAAGCTTCCCAAGGGGCAATAACGAAAGACTTAGCATCTGGAGTTGATATAGAGGCGACCTGATTGAGTGGTGAGAGGTTGCCGTAGTAGTTAACTCGAACGTTATCTAACATGGAAACTTGGGCGCGGCCTGTTCGGATTTTCTTTAAATCCTCTGTCAGAACATGGATCGTTTTATTCATCTTATCTTGAGCGCTCTTTTTTGCCTCTTCAACCATAAATTCTCCTCCTAAATTAGAGAACGAGGGTCCCTATGGGCTCCCCTTGAACGGCTTTTAAAATATTGCCCTTTTTCATCAGATCAAAAGTCAGAATGGGTAGTTTGTGATCCATGCAAAGACTGATGGCTGTTGAATCCATCACCTGTAGTCCCTGATTAAGAACATCGATATAACTTATTTTGTCGTACTTCTTGGCGTCCGTGTTTTTCATTGGATCTTTGTCGTAAATTCCATCAACCCTAGTGGCCTTCATAATAATCTCAGCGTTGATTTCCATGGCGCGCAGACTGGCCGCAGTGTCGGTTGTGAAAAACGGGTTTCCAGTTCCAGCCCCGAAGATCACAATACGACCTTTCTCAAGATGTCGAATAGCGCGACGGCGGATGTAAGGTTCTGCAATCTGCGACATTTCAATCGCAGACTGAACGCGGGTCGGGACATTTTCTTTTTCTAAAGCGTCTTGTAGGGCTAAAGAGTTAATAACCGTTGCCAGCATGCCCATATAGTCCGAACTAGCGCGGTCCATGCCTTGAGCCGAAGCGGAAACGCCTCGAAAAATATTGCCACCACCAATAACAAGACCGATTTGAACGCCAGCCCGATAGGCTTCAGCCACATCCTGAGCGATTTGTTTGATGACTTGAGGATTGATGCCCTGACCTTGCTGCCCGGCCAGAGCTTCACCACTTAGTTTTAACAGAATTCGCTTAAATCTTAGGTCACTCACTGAGTCAGTGCCCTTTCGTGGCGGCGGCCTGTTGGGCCGCGACTTCGGCGGCAAAGTCGTCTTGTCTTTTTTCGATTCCTTCGCCCAGTTCAAAACGAACAAATCGTTTCAACTGGATTGTTTCTCCACTTTTTTTGGAGGCTTCTTTAAGATAATCGGCGACCTTAAGATCCGGATTTTTAACGAAAGCCTGCTCAAGAAGACAGTTTTCAGCCAAGAACTTCCGAATTTGACCTTCTACGATCTTGTCGACCATTTCAGGCTTTTTCCCTTGCTCGAGGTTCTTGGCTTTTAAAATTTCCTTTTCCTTGCTGACAACATCTGCAGGAATTTGATCGCTGGAAATAGCCATCGGATTCATGGCCGCAATGTGCAGAGCTACGTCCTGTGCAGCGGTTTTAGCTTCTGCGTTTCCAGGGGCGCCAGTGACTTCTAAAAGAACTCCAATTTTGCCTTCGCCGTGAACATAGGTGTGAACCAAAGTGTTGGCGCCACCCTCAAATTTTTCATGGCGACGGATAACAATGTTTTCACCGATCGTCGCAATTGTTTCCCTTAGTAAATCACCAATCTTTTGAGAAGAGTTTTTTGAGTAAGGCTGTTCAAGAATATCAGCTGTCGATTTAGTGGCGGTCACATGATCGGCAATGTTTTTAACAAAATCACGAAAGCCATCGTTTCGCGCGACAAAGTCGGTTTCAGAGTTAATTTCGACAACAACACCAACATTATTGTTAACTTCCGCAAAAACGGCACCTTCGGCGGCGATTCGACCCGCCTTTTTCGCTGCAGATGAAAGGCCTTTTTTACGAAGCCATTCGATAGCCGCATCAAAGTTACCTTGGGTTTCTTCCAAGGCTTTTTTACAATCCATCATGCCCGCATTGGTTTTTTCGCGAAGCTCTTTAACCTGTGAAGCGGAAATTGACATAAAAATCTCCTTAAGCGTTAGAATTTAAGGCACCCATAAATTGAACTTTATCTAAGTGCCAAGACGGCATCCAATTGACATCACATCAACTGGATGCGGAGAGAACACGAACTATTCAGAAGCTTCGTCTGAAGACTCTGAATCTTGCTGAGATTCAAGTTCGGCCTGAATTTCAACATCATCTGCAGTGCCGGCAGCTACTAGCTTACGCGCTTTAGAGACCTTAACAACAGCAGGACCTTCAGATTTTTTCTCTTGCGTTTTGCCAGCCGGGCCACGGCCACGTCGTTTTGTCGGAGCCTCTTTTTCTGCGGTGGCAACCTTTTCGGCGTCAGCGCCTTCCTCGGCTTGCTTGTCAACACTGGCGCGGACTTTTTGATCCCAAATTTTCATTCCTTCAATATAAGAATCAGCTACCAAAGTCGCAAAAAGCTTGATGGATCGGATCGCATCGTCATTACCGGGGATTGGATAATCGATAATGTCGGGATCTGAGTTGGTATCAGCAATGCCGACTACGGGAATTCCTAAACGCTTCGCCTCAGCGACCGCAATATGCTCTTTAGGAAGGTCCACAACAAACATAGCGGAAGGCATCTGTTTCATGTCGCGGATGCCGTTCAAAAACTCAGTAAGTTTTAGATATTCCTTCTCGATGCGAGCGCGTTCTTTCTTGGTCAGATAGTTCAACTCGCCAGACTCTTTTAGTTTATCGATTTTGCGCATCTGATCGATTGAAGACTTGATGGTCTCAAAGTTAGTGAGCATTCCACCCAGCCAGCGCTTGGTTACATAGTACTGGCCGCAACGTTGAGCCGCTTCCATAATAGGTTCGATTGCCTGCTTTTTTGTTCCCACAAAAATCAGCCGCCCACCATTGGCAGCGACGTCTTTAACGAACTCAGCGGCCCGTTGTGCGCGAATAATAGTTTTTTGCAGATCAATGATGTGAATCCCACCACGAGCCGTGTAAACGTAAGGCTTCATCTTAGGATTCCAACGCTGGGTTTGATGTCCGAAATGCACACCGGCATCGAGCATCTCTTTCATAGTAATGCTGGCCATAAATTCTCCTTTTTCTGGTTAGGCCTCCTCCGGATCAGAGCCCCAAGGCGGATGAGCACCTTAGAGATAACGACCCCCGCCTACCACGGCAGAGGACCAGAATGTAATCCAGAGTGTGTATTGACTGTCCGGGATATCAAACTGGCTTAAAAAGAGCAAAGGAATTCACAGTTTTGTTAGAGGCCAAAGGGCCACTGGGGCCGCCCCCAATCGGGATTTGAAGAAATTTCCAACTCTGCCTTGAGGCGCCCAAAAGACCGTTTGTAAAAAGCGCAAGATGATTGTTCCCCCAAAGAGATGATGCTATACGTCACCCCGTAAGGAGCTTAGTTTATGAATAAAATCGCTTTAATTATAGTGATGGCCTCATTGAATGTCTGGGCCTTTAACACCGAATATGAAAAGATCGCATTTGGCCAAGCTACAGTGATCAAAGCCAAGAAAGACAATCTCAATCCCGAAGTGCTTTCATTGTTGGTCGATGTCCGCTCTCGCAACCCTGAATATCCCACGGTTTTAAATTACACTCAGCCAGCTCATCTTTGCACATATCGGCAAACCCTGCTTGCCTTTGCTGGCTATGATATTAAAACCAAAGAGCATATTCGAACCTATGAAGTTCAAATCAATGTCAGCGCTAACCGCCGTGGGGGCGCTTGTTCATTTGTTATTAGGCCGCAAAAGAATTCCTCGGTGAAGGATTCTGCGCGCGTGACAGTATTGTAACAAGACATCAGCAAATGCTGAATTAGGGGAACACTTGAGAGGCTGGGTTTTAAAGCTCGGCCTCTTGTGTATTATTGGCAGTCAGGCTTTCGGCTTCGGCGGAAGGCAGGGTGGCGGCCACACTGAAGCCTAGAGATGTTAAGACCAGCCAAGCTTGTTTCAAAGCACCTAAAATATTGCGATCCCGCTGAACAGATCCTGAGCCTATCCATAAATTCTCAATTTCGGGCCAGGTTTGATTGGCGTTTAATTTCAAATCAAAATGACCACCGAACTCTGACTGAACCACGATTCTTTCTTCAGTGGGTTCATTCAAAGCGTCGGGATAGGCGCGCTTAATTTGTCGCTTAATTCTTTTTAAAGCTTGAGCTGTGATTTCAGGATCCTCAGCGTCTTCGTCCGCGACGAAAGTTGTCCAAGTGCTTAGGGCGCCATTAAACTTTCCAATACAGGTGACAACTTCATCCTGAGCCGTGCCAATTAAAATATGTACAGCCGTGCTGTCTGTTGTTTTAGCGGCGTGTTTGATTTGAATGGTGGCGCGAGTCCAAGTCTTTGTCTTGGCTAACTTGTTACGCACTTTTTGATTCATGCAATCCTGAGGAATTAAAAAGTCCAAGGATTTCATTTCGCCGCAAAAGATAAAATTTTGCCCCTGTATTTTCTTGGTACCGTTGACAAGAATTGATTGCAGTCGACCTTCCTCAACAACAAACTTGGTGACGATCGAGCGAGGCACAAAAGTGCCTTTAAATTTTTCAGCAAGTTGTTTGACCCACTCACCGGGCTCAAGCCTCAGTTCAAATTGTTGAGGAGAGCAGTAGTAGGCCACCTCATCATAAAACTCAGGGGCCTTTTCGCCAAAACCCATGAAAGTTTTAAAGTTAGAACTTTCGTAAGTAAGGGGGGCCACTTCTTTTTTGTCGCCTAGAATTTTAAGGTTCAAAAGATTTTCAAGATTCAAAACCGCACTTTCAGCAGAAGGTGTCACCGGCACAAAGGGCAGATGAAGCTTTCGCAACCAGCCTCCTGGCAAATCGCCGGAATCCAACAAAAGCACTTTAGAGGTTTCTTGAGATAGGGTTGTCGCAATGGCCAGACCAGATAGACCGCTTCCAATGACAATATAATCGTAGACTGTGCTCATCATGAAATCCTTATCAACCATCAAATTCTTGGCAAGTAGAAACCTGTAATTCAACTAACGCATTTAATCAAGAGACGAAGTAATTTTCGAACGAAAGGTTTGAGAGCAGAGTGCTTGTCCAAAATCTGAGCGATATTCGGGGAGAATTTATAATATTGAAGGATAAAAACGCGCCCCCAGTGAGTTTTTCGAAGATAGTGATCGCGGAAATGGCGAAGCGTTTGGACTTCCCAGCAGAGCTCACTATCGAAAGCGGCGGTTGCAATGAAGCAGCGGGGTCGCTCGTTAGAGGCGTTTTTCAGAAATGTTTTGAAAATCCCAGGGTTGCGGGCCTGTCGAACGAAGGTCTCGGCTCGCTTTAAAATATCAGGAAAAATCGGCGTGTAGCGTGCAAACAGCGCCAATTGTCTGGCAGCGACAGCCTGTCGTTCTCCATACTTGGGGCTGGTGTCGTATATCCGTAGCAAATCCCAGTAGACAGAGGCGATAACAGTGAGCTCCTCTGTCCGGGCCGTATCCTTAAAGTGCTCGGGGGTCAGGAACTGACCCTTTTCAACATTAAAGACAATCTCTAAAATTTTAAGATACTTCTCGTAAGCCACAGCGGCCTCAGAGTACATTTTTTGGCCCATAAGCGTACGAGCCTTTTTGACCAAGGAAACACGGCTCTTCCACAATTGAAGCCGATGTTGTTCTTTCGCCTTTTCTTGTGCGAGAAGAATGCCGCCCGCATTCGAAGCGGCGACCTTTCGCAAATCCGACAGGCAAACCATGCAGACCTGTGAAGGCGGTGGATCGCCAAGCTCAGAAAGCTTCTGCATGACAGCACTTTCGACGGCATGAAGATCCATAACTTGAAGACCACAACGCGGGCAATTTACCATCTTCTTATTATAGCTTAGAGCAGATGAAGTGGGTCAATATCAACTACGATTCGGCAGCGAGCCGGAACCCATTTTTCGTCTCCCATTAATTTCCTCATAAAGTCATGTAGGGTGGGGCCGTGGACGCCTTTCAGAAGGATGTGAAATCGATACTGGCCTTTTAGCTTAGAAAGCGGAGCTTCAGCTGGACCCAGAATTTCAAGACCTTCGTAGAGCGGAAATTGATTTTTTAAGGCCGCAGCACGGGCACCAGTCAGAGAGGCAAGCGCGTAGGCCTTACGTTGATCAGATGACTGAATTCGAAGACTTATCAAGCGTCCAACCGGAGGATAATTCAACAATCGCCGATGTTCTAATTCCTGCTTGGCAAAGCCCTCATAATCATGGCGGCCGGCAAAGGCGAGACTTTCATGATCAGGATTGAAAGTTTGAATAATGACTTCTCCTCGATCGTTTTCTGTGTGGAGATGCCGTCCTGGCCGTCCACTCATTTGAACGATCAACTGAAAATTTCTCTCAGTGGCCCGAAAATCAGGTAGATTAAATCCAATATCCGCCAGCACAAGGCCTACAAGTTTTAGTTTAGGAAAATCCAAACCCTTGGCGATCATTTGGGTTCCCACCAGGATATCCACCTCGCCTTTTTCCATTGTAGAAACAAAGCTTTCTAAATCCTGGCGGTTTTGGATTTCATCTCGATCGGCGCGAATAATCTTTTTGCCGGGAAAGAGTTCCATAAGATCGCTCTCTAGCTTTTCTGTGCCAAGCCCCAGGGCGCGAAGCTCTCCTTTTGCGCAAGAAGGGCAGCTTGTCTTGTAATTTTCATGGTAATCACAGTAGTGGCAGATCAAATGAGATCTAGAGTGCAAAGTTAAGTTAATGTCACAGTTAGGACATTGAGCAGAATGCCCGCAAGATCCGCACATGACGACATTGGCCATCCCACGTCGATTCAAAAACAAAGCGGCCTGGTAGCCTTGTTCGATAACCTCGGTCATGCGGCCGTGAAGCCGGGGCGAGAGCCATTCGGGCAATATTTCACCAGCCTTCTCTTGCTGCCTGAGATCCACAATTTCGACCCGTGGTAAGTCTCCGCTGTGCACTCGTTTTTTTAACTGATGGAGTTTGTATTTCCCAATTTGAGCGTTCTGCCAGCTTTCGAGGCTTGGTGTGGCCGAACCTAAAATCACCGGGCAACCTTGCAGGTGTGCTAACATAATGGCGGCGTCGCGCGCATGGTATTTCAGTTTGTCGTCTTGTTTGTAACTAGGCTCGTGCTCTTCATCGACGATGATAAGCCCCAAACTTTTCTGCGGGCAGAAAAGCGCAGAACGGGCCCCGATTAAAATTTGCTTTCGCCCTTCGACGATGTCCCACCAGTGTTCTGTTTTCTCTCGCGGAGTCATTTGTGAGTGAAAAGCCGCAACGCGGTCACCAAAGCGCTGGGCAAAGCGGTGAATGAGCTGCGGTGTTAGAGAAATTTCAGGCACTAAGACAATTGCGCTTTTGCCTTGGCTTAATGATTTTTCAAGAAGCCGCAAATAAATTTCTGTTTTCCCAGAGCCGGTTACTCCGTGCACAAGGTGGACCTGAAAGCGATCAGTTACCGGAATGTCATCGATGGTTCGCGTTTGCTCTGCCGTGAGCTCTGGAGGAGTGTCACGCTCGACCTCTTTTACAACAGGTGGTTTTTGAGTTTTTCGATTTGATTTTTTTTTATCAAGTGGGGGCCTTGAACTTTCCGCTACAAGCCCCAGCGGATAGTGATAATAGTTTGAGATCCGCTCAAGCCACTTGACAAAAGATTCGTGAAGACGAGGAAGCTCATTATGAAGGGAGCGAATGGATTTAAGCGATTCTCCGGGTGATCGATCGGTGGAATCGATCACCAACCCCAATGCCGAGCGTTTACCTAGGGGGACCTCCACCCATTGTCCTCGTTCTAAAGGAAGGTCCGAACTGTAAGTCAATGGCTCCCGAATGGGAGCCTCAACGGCAACACGCCAGAGCTTCAACGAAACCTCTTATAAAACTCAACAATGGAATTCCAGTGGGAAGTGGTCTCAAAAAACGCGCGGCTGTCTGCCAACTGAGAAGATTGAAAATCTTTGGCAGTTGGTTTCGCTGTCGAAACGGATAGGGTGCTCACTCGGGCTTTTTGATCGTCCCATGAAACTACGATCAAATTAGGGTGAACCAACTGTCGTGGCTGTTTTTGATATCGGCTGGCCATTAGCTCTGTCTTTGAATTAAATCGAATTTTGCGAATCACAAATTGGTCCTGTTCAATCCACAGATACGGAGCAAGCCGATCATCATTTGCTTCTGTCGGGCGGCCTAAGCCGTAGTTCACAACACCCTGACTACGGTTCAAGCGGGCCAAATCTAGATGGCCAGTCACTCCAGACAAAATTTGAAGGCTGTGCAGATATTGAACAAAATTTTCAGTTCTACGGTAATGAAAAGGGCGCTCCGCATGCTCTAGCGGAATCTTAAAAGACTCTCGATGCCCCTGGGACATAATGTATTTTTGTCCCCCCACATACAAGATATCGAGCTGTGGTGCAGACGGAATACCTTGAGGAGAAACGGTTAAACGAAAAGTTCTTTCATTTTGAATCAACCAGGTTTCTTTCAAAGTAGGGAGTTCAGAATTGCTGAAACGAACTTCTTTTACAATCTTATAAGAAGCGCGACCTGAGTTCTCTACAGTTTTTTGCAAGATCGTCCGCGTCGGAGGGATGTAGGCCTGCGCCGTCAGGGCCCAAAGGACGAGAGTCAGGATAACTTTCATGAATTAATCTCCTTTAATTAATTCCTTGAGATAGCCACGAAATTCCTTCTCGAGTGCCGGATTCATCAATGCTAGCTCCACGGAGGCTTTAAGATACCCTAATTTATCTCCCGCATCGAATCGTTTTGTCGTGAAAGTTAACGCTTCCAGGCCTTTTTTCTGGATAAGACAGCGCATCGAATCCGTGAGTTGAATTTCCCCTCCAGCCCCAGGTTTTCCATTTTGAAGCTCTTCAAAAATTTGGGCATCAAAAACATAGCGACCCGCCAAAGCCATGCGGCTCTTAACCTCTGAAGGTTTCGGCTTTTCCACTAAGGAAGTGACTCGATGGCGGTGACCCTCGATTGGCTCGACCTCTGCAATTCCGTATTTAGAAACATCTTTTTCTGGCACCTCCATAATGGAGACAGACGAAAGGCCGGTGCTTTCAAAGTTATCAACTAACTGTGAGGTCACGGTTTTTTCACCATTCTGGCTGATGGTGATTTCGTCGCCGAGAAGAACCGCAAACGGTTCATTGCCGACGACGGGGCGGCCGCAGTAAACCGCATGACCTAGACCAAGGGCCTGCATTTGGCGAATGCTGATGATATTGGCCATGTTGCGAATTTTAAGAAGCCGATCCAGCAGATTCAACTTTCCAGAGTGGGCCAGCTTGTCTTCAAGCTCGTAGGATGTATCAAAAAAATCCTCGATGGCGTGTTTCCCACGACCCGCTATGAGGACGATATCCTCAATCCCAGCCTCAACGGCCTCTTCGACTACGTATAAAATAGTTGGAGCATCCACAAGATTTAGCATCTCTTTTGGAACCGTCTTGGTAGCGGGCAGGAATCGAGTTCCTAGTCCTGCTGCGGGAATGATGGCTTTCTTTACTTGCAACATATCCCAGTTTTCTCAAACGTTTCAGTTTAAGACAAGGCACAGATTGTTGGCTGCGCCACACCCAATTATGATAGCATATTAATATTAGGGGGAATTTCCATGGGAAGACGCCTTGGAGTTGTGCTTGGTAGCGCCACTCTTATCCTTTTTTCCTTTCAAAACTGTGGAAGATCAAACTTTGAGACTTATGATGACGCTGACTTGCTTCGCTCAAGCGGGGTCGCTCTTGATAAGGCCACATCTCCCGTCCCCTTTGAACTTGGCTTAGATGCCATAGCTTACAATTCTTGTGTCCCTAATAATCCGGCCCACGAAGCTTACTTCACACTCAGGGCAACTGCGGGCGGAAGTCGGGGCGGCGCTCGATTGACTCAAGAGTTTCTAAGCGGACCCGCGAGTCAGCTCAAGCCGATATTAGGAAACCCTGATGTCATCGATGTTCAGTATAAACAACTTATTGAGGCGATGAGCCCTGAAACCGAAGTGCAGGTTGCCCTTCGCGCAACAAATGATTATTTAGCGGCCTATGCCGGCAAAGAACCCGCCGGAATCTGGGGTCGCATGGATATGCTATCTCATGATGCGTGGTTGACCCCCCTCGTGGATTCAGCTCGGCGAAATGGCAATCAGTGGGTTCCGTATTCGGCGCGAGCGCCCTCGAGCAAGGGCCGATTTGATTTTTCTTTTAAGATGGATTTAGGAAGTTCATACTGGCAGGGGCTCGTGAACGCTCAGAGCTTTAGAACTTGCGTCTCTCAAGGCTGTCAAGGATACGGTCGATTTGCGGTGGCGGCCGGTTTTTCTGACCCCTCCAACAAAAACGTAATCCGAGGACCTGCCGCCACCTCTACATCTCAGGTGTCCGCCTATGGGCGCGGGTATATGTTGCAGTTGGGATATCCCGATAACCGAGCTGAAGCAGGAATGCGAGTGGTGAAAGGCATTCTTGAGTACAATATGCAGAATCAAGCCCAAGTTGTGGAAAACAATGTACCCACCCAGTGGCATTGCACGGAAATCCCGATCATGAGTTCTTCCCAAAGAGGCCCCGCTTCAAACCCTCAAACTTCGACTTGGGATCGGAATAAAGGATCAGGGGCGCAGCCGCTTTGCCAGCCGATGACTGGAAATTATGCCTCCATGAATTTCAATGAATTAAAGTTGGCTAAGGTTCGAGAAGTTCTGCCGTCACATCAATGGCAACTCGGTCTGCAGCCATTCGGAGGCACCTGGAGGCTTTGTGCGATCCCTGTCGGTTTTGATTGTTATCCTAATGATCAATATCCGAATATCCAGCAAAACGGCTCAAGCCAGCCATTTCCCTACTATGTTTCTTATTTCCCAGGGAGCCCTGGAGAAGAAAAGTGCCTTAATGAAGATAATTTGGGCATCGAGCTCAGTAAAACGGGGCAAGATGCTATCGCCAACGTTTGTGCTCATTACATTACGGTGTGCACAAAGCAATAACTATCGCGTTGCAGATTTTCACTTGGAAAAGCCAAAGGTCAGTAGGATGATTTCCCTATGAGAAAGATCCTATTAATTTCAATCGCATGTACTTTTGCTTCAGGAATACTTTGGGCTATTCCCCGCAGCTCAGCTTCGTTGGGTTCTGGCGGTGGAGGGGTTGCCACCGTCGAGCCCGGGGAGTCGAGCTTTATGAATCCAGCGACTTTGGTGCATCTTCGGGGTCGTCATTTTTATTCTACATTTCAAAAGGACCTGTGGGCATTAAGTCTAACTGAAAATGATCGATCTGCGGCCTTTCCGGGCGGCATCAGTTATATCAAAAACGAACGCAACGATACCGAGTCTCAGATTTTTGGACTGACCGTTTCTAATTTTATTTTCGATAAGTTTTCAGGAGGCTTTACTCTTAACTACTGGCAAGTCGAAGGAGAATCTCGAGAAGACCAACGGAAAACCTCATTCAATGGAAATTTTGGCGTGGCATGGGCGCCCTCAAAAAAATTTGGAATGGGGGCTGCTTTCGAAAACATTATAACTCCACCCGATGAGCTGAAGGACCGGGGGCTGATGGAGCCCGTATCTCGCGTCGGCCTTAATTACCTGTTTCAAGAGTGGTTTCGAGGCCGCTTGGACTTTGCCACTTTTCAGGGTAATAATTTCGCAAAAATGACCCCCCAAGTGGGATTTGAAACTTATTTTGGAAAATGGTTCATATTCCGAACTGGATGGAGCAAAAACCCGGGTCTACGAGAATCCTGGGCGGCCGGCGCAGGGTTGGATATGCCACGGTTTCGGCTGGATTTCGCCAATGAATGGAATGCCGACGGTTTGAAAGAAAATCGTCATTCCGTTGACTTAGCCGTGCCCTTTTGATAGCCCTTCTTTCTTTACCGGGGGACCAAATGGCATCTAAAACGCGTAAAACGAAAGTTGTTCGAAAAAAGAGATTAGCTCGCAGCGGAACTAAGCGTAAGGCTGCCTTGCGAAATAAGGGTACGACTCCTAAAGCTAAGACTTTATTTGGCGATTAATTCTGCTGTTGACCGACCCGGCGTCGTAGAAGAGTGGGCATCTCTTGAGGTCCACCTTTTAAATCCCATCGAAAGGGTAATTCCACCCATCCCTGTTGTCCTGGGTAAAATTTCCATTGTTTTAAGGCTCTGAGGGTCTTGAAGTCTAAATTTCTATGTCCTGTGGATTGAACCATTTCAAAATGTGTCAGTTTGCCAGAATCTGTGACAAAGGCTTTAAAGATAATTGTACCCTGCTGACCTTGAAGGCGCTCTTCGGGAGCGTAATCCGGCTTTGGATTTCCAGGCATTTGACGAAGCTGCTCGAGAGCACGAAGTTCCCCTTTTTTGCCGGGACCGGCGGTCTGGGCCAAATCGCCATTTCCGCCGACTTCTGATGTATTTTGACTGGCGGCTGCAGCCGTCGCCGCAGCTTCAGCCTGAAGAGCATCGCCTCTCGCCTGAGCTTGCGCAGCCAACGCTTCGCTTTGAGCCTCAAGCGCGGATTGGGTATCGGAAAAGCGATCATTTAGGTCAGAAGCAGCCGCGTCCGTTTCTTCAGATAACTGTTGAGTCAGCAAGGCCATTTTTTCTTCTTCGGCCTTTCGACTCATCGCTAACTGCTTATCAATTTCTTCTTTTGAAATAACGGGCTTGATCTCTTTTTGAAGAGCCGCTGCGATTTCGGAATCATCCAAAGTGGGGGTTTCAATATCATCTAAGGTGGCAGGAGGCATTTCGATGGGCTCGGCCGCAGCCTGAAGCGGTTCAACCGCAACAGGCGTTGCTGCCACAACGGGTTTTGAGACCTCTTTAACTACGGGTGTAGGCTTAGGCGAAGGTGTCGTTTCGCTTTGGATTTTTTGAGGAACGGGCGCTGGGGCCGAAACCTTAGGCTCGGGCTTCGGAGTTGGGGCCGCGATGATATCGTCCGCAGAAGCAGGCTCAAGAGGGGCCGCTTCTTGAATTTCAGGCGCTTCCATGGGCGCGCTGGGCATGGAAGATATGGGAGCACTTGAAAAATCAATTTCGATTATTTCGGGCTTTGGTTGGGGAAATTGCCCCAGCAGCATAATGGCTGAGGCAGTTAAAATATGGACAAGACTTGAGCTAAAAACAAATCTCTTAATGGGCTTTTTATAGCCAATCAACTGAGTTTCAAGTTCAGTTACAGAAATTGGTTTTTGTTCTTCTAAATCCAGTTTCATATTCAACCCCACCTTAAGGCCTTACAATTTGAGTGCCGCCTGGTGCGCGAATAAACGATGTTAGGGCCTTCCAATTACGTAATGTTTACTTGATTGCTCCGCCTTTTGACGCAGAACTCATTACAGAACGACAAGTTTTGGTTGTGGATATACCGGCCCAGTTTTTTATTTCTTTAAAGAAAAGCGATGGGATATCTCGAGTAGGAACAGGCTTTTCGGGATGGGATTGGATTAGCAATCCTCGAACGTCGTTGCCTTCATACAGCTCTAGGGCTTCGACAATACCGTCAGGCCCTATGGCGGCAAGCCTCAAAGGTGTTCCCACTAAGGAAAAGCGGTCAACGGATTGATGATGGTAACTGTTCACAATGTGAGTGTTTGCACCTTTCATGATCGAAGCCATGATATTCTGTGGAGTTGGAACCAATTCAATCGGATGAACGGAGCCATTTCGATGTTCGAGAGTCGTGTGCAGAACCTTCGCGTTATCCTGAATTAACCGAGCCCCAAAAATAGCGCTTGTCAGCTGAGACCCACGGCAGACGCCGAGAATAAAATTTTTGGAATGTTGATAGAAATAACGGATTACCTCTGCCTCCAGCTGGTCGCGCTCGATATTGAGGTCTTTCAAATAAGAGTGGGTGATTTTTTCGTTATACAGAGCCGGGTGGATATCGTGTCCTCCCATGGCGATTAAAAGCTTAAAGTGCAAAGTTAGCTGTTCAAAAAACTGTTTTTTCTCGTGGGGTCTTAAAAGTAAATGTGCCCCGACGGGGAGGATATAAGTTTCGGCAAAATGAATTCCGAAGGTATCCACTCGTGGGTGGCGAAGGGCATGGTCTTCAGAGTCGTTAGCTAACAGAAGACTTCTTTCCGCTGCCGACGAAGGGCTGGCCTTTATCAATCGCACCTTGTCGGCAGAAGTAAACTTCATTTCTTTTATAAAACCAGCCAGGCTGGGATGTTGTTGAAGGCTTTTTAAATAACTTTCGGGACTGTGGGACTCTGGTAAGACGTAATGAGCTGACTGGCCAGAAGGAGTCCAAAGAATGAGATCCCCATAGGCGAAGGAACTAAGAGCGAAGAATAGCCAAACGACAAGACAACGTCCCATGTCCCTCGTATTAACAAATTCAGTGCCAGGCTAAATGAGTCTTAAGTCATTTACGCGAACTTATTTGTCGATAAGTTAGACAGAGGCGCAAACCGTGCCGCTCAAAGGGCCCTCTCCGTAAGATTCAGGGGTTTGGCCACCTGAAGTAAAATTCGTCAGTGTTTATCGAGAGATGGTTTAAGTACCCACATCTTTGAAGGACCGCGTAAAATTAACGAAATCGTGAATAGCAAAAGAGCTATTTCTCCTTGCTCAAGGCTCATGTGAGATTCTATTGAATCCCCACGCTACAATGTGAAATTTTCTACAGCACGCAATATGAATATTGCAAACCAGCGCGACTGCGATATGGCGAAAATCGGTAAAGAGTATGTATTTAGATTTAAAATAACAACGCCCGAAGGCGAAAAGTATGCACAAGAAAAAGTAAACTTTGGTAAAAAGTGCGACAGGGCAAGGACAGAACTTAGGGAAAATCGGAACAAATCAGCTGAGGAAAAACTTAAATCTAAAATTTGACCTCGATTCGGTAACGCCCTTCGGTGCTGTTTCAGGGAACCACCTGAGTGGGCCTACTCTTTTTCAATCTACAATTGCTTCGTAAATTGGCGGGCACGAGTAGATGACTTTATAACCGGGCGCTTCGCTTTTGCAGCACACACTATTGTTACTGATGCATTTTTTAGAATTACAAGCAAAACCTAAAGTTAGTGATTCATAAGAAATTTTGTAATTGCCCATCCTGCCGAATCGAATAGGTACATTTTGGGTTTTAGGATCTTGAGGACTTATTTTCAATTCGCCGCGTACGCACAATTTTACCTGCGGCTCAGATTGTAGAATTTTTTCGATTGCTTTAACTTGTGCTTCACATATCTCTTTATCCTGGTTTGTTGACTACATAATTTCAAGGCTTCATTTTTATCGCTTAGAATGTACATTAAGTGTTGATGCCTCCAGTTATTCTCCGCTTCGGCATCGAAAAACAGACATTTCTGTTGCACTCGATCGGAGTTTACAAAAATGACATGAAGATCATCTCCATTCGTATGAAAGGTCTTGAGATTAAAAATAGGGACAGACTGACATCCGGCAACAAAAAAACACAGCAACAAGACAGAAAGGCGCCACGGAGCTCAAGGTTCTGAACCTCCAGCAGCAACTTCTAGAAGATAAGAAAAAGAATCAAAGAATGAACTGGGCGAGACTCTTAAAGCGAGTCTTCAACATCGACGTTGAGACTTGCCTGTCTTGTGGCGGAAAAATGCGAATCATCGCAGCGGTTGAGAAGCCAGAAGTTATCAGCAAAATCCTGACTCATCTAGGCCTTCCCGCATTACCGCCACAGATCCGAGCCGCTCGGGGGCCGCCGTCGAAAGAGTGGGACGAGTACCAACAGGCCTTCGTTGAAGAATAACGCTCCCAAAACTTGGTTCATGAAAATCACGGCTGGTGCATCGGTGTATCCAAAATAGCCAATGAAACAAGTCCCGGGCTCAAAATACGGTATCCAAAGCTAAAATCCCTTGCCGAGGGCCAAAAAAACACATCCAATACTCAAAAGAGCGATCGATAAAGAATCGAAATCGACCGTCGTCTATCTTGAAAAACGGCAAAAAGAGCCTTTAATCTTCCTATCCCCGAAATGGCAGTACAAGGGAAAGCCACATTTTGAAACGAAATCTGGCGGTAAATCATCCTCCGTGATTGTTAAATTCTGGAATTCAGTTTCTAAAGATTACGAGCTTTCTGACATTTCTGATGAGGGCGATATCATTTATCAATATGCAGATTTAAATCTTTCCGGGATTACTTTGATTCATATATGGGGATATCGATTTTCAGAGATGAAGGGTGTGTATGGAGGTCCGCAAATCATTCAGGCTAAATTGAAAGCTGAATATAAAAGGCTAGAGGATGGACCCATAGTCAAAGAGGCCTCACGTAATGTTACGGGGTAAGGACTGATTGCAGGCTAT
>CAZETK010000001.1:127355-135626 GCA_964515195.1 uncultured Pseudobdellovibrionaceae bacterium | reverse complement strand
GTCCTGATACTCTTCTTCAGGATTGGTTTCACCTTCATTATCCATTTTCGGTTCCTTAAATTTATCCAATCGGCGTTGGTAAATTTATCCCTGCTGTAAATAATAATTCTCAATGGCGTTTGCGATCTTGCTGCTGGGATAGCGATCCGCCCATGCTTTGTCGATAACGGTCATCGTGGTCCCATCCTCGATTTGATAGGAAAGTGCGCCCGTATCTATGATCTTTAGGCGCCCCTGGTAAACATTCGCCTTTGTCGTTTTTTTGGGGGTGGGTGCCGTGAAGAAACCAACACATCGCTCGCCAAACGAGCGAAGGCCACCTACGGAAACCGACCTGTTTGCAAAGGACAATAGCGAGACACTGCTGATACCAACCAACAGGAGGATTCTAAATTTCCGAATTGAAAATGAACTCCCCATATCCGTTCTTTAAGCAATTAATAGGCCGAATATAACGAAACTTAATGAAGTTAAGCTGTATTATTGATAATAAATATTACAGCCGTTAATTGAGTTTTGGACATGATTAAAATATCATCACAAAAAGAGAGCTCTTGCGGAGAGTACCCTTTTTGAAATGGGCGCTAAATCAATTTAGCTTTTTAATAGTCATCTCAAATTGAAACGGAGCCACCAGGTTTTCGGCTTAAAACTCTCAATGGACTTCAGCTTTCTCACCGCTTGATTGATACTCATAGATCGCATTTTCCCAAAGACTGAAAGAGTAAATCTGCCGAGTGGCTTGCAGTTGGCTTTGAAGACGAGATTTGATCTCGGCAGAAGGGTTTGTTTTAACGAAGGGGGCATCGAACTCCACATAACCCCGTTGTTTACCTTGCTCGACTAAAATCGTCTTTCCATCTGTTTGCCAATAGATACCAGCGGCAAAAGCTGTGTAGTGCTTAGGCCCAGTCCGAAAGAGTGAACGTGAAAAGGGTGTTGTTAACGCCTCATCAAATCCCAGAAAATCGTAAAGGCTTCCCGGAATATCAATCTGCTGCGCCAATTGAAGCCGATCAATCTTTTCTGGCCACTGGGAAATTTTGGGATGATAAAACAAGATCGGGATTCGATAAGCCATTAGCGGTGTATCTTGACGATGGAAAACCATGGGGCCTGTATGATCAGCCAGAATCACAAACAAAGTATTTTCGTACCAAGATTGCGTCCGTGCAATTTCAAAAAATTCCTTTAAGCTCGAATCCGCGTAGGCGACGGATTTCAATATTGGGTGCTCACGTTCTGGGAACAGACTTTTCTCGTCCTCAGGAACCAAGTAGGGCTGATGAGAGCTCAGCGTAAAGACCACCGAAAGAAAGGGCTCGCGCTGATCATTCAAACTGTGCGCGAAATATCTTAAATACGGCCGATCCCAAATCCCCCAAATTCCATCATGATCTTGGGGGTTCGGATATTCGCGGCTTCCAAAATATTGGCTGAATCCCACTTTCGTTGCGAATGCGTCAAAGTGCATGGTGCCGTTGTCTCCACCATGAAAAAAAGAGGTCGAATACCCATGGCGGGAAAACACGGCACCCAGACCCTCAATCTTATTCGTCGAAAATTCAGACGAGATAAACGGCTCTTCCATCAGAGCGGGTATTCCGGATAATAGTGCCCCCACGCCCTCTATGGAGCGCCTACCATTGGCCATTCCATTTCGAAAGGTTAGGCTTTCCTTCATCAAAGCGTTTAAAAATGGCATATAATCATGGTTGACTGCGGGATTAAGCGCTGAGTATTCCCAGGAAAAACTTTCAAGAATGATGACAACTACATTCTGCTTTTGGGTCCAAGAAACTGAAGGCAGCACTCTTTCTTCTTCCAATGAAAAATTTAAAAAACTCAAAGCCTGTTGATGGGATTCAAAGTATTTTTCTTTTACAAGCCCAGAACCCTTTAAGGATTTAAGAAGAGTAAAGGGCGTATTCAGAACCAATTGATTAAGATGCGACTTTTCAAACAGATGAGCATTGACTGGGGTTAGGGGCTTCTTTTGCCATCCACCTCGCGATGCCAAAATTACCAGAGCCAAAAGAGCCAACTGGCCCAGTCCGGTTTTCCAAAGACTCTTAGATGCCCGGAACGTCGCTGTCTTCCAAGTAACCCGGGCCATTAAAAAGAAAAGAGCCGCACCAATAAGGCAGGCCAATACAATCCAAGGAGCGTACTCACCAGCCATAGCTCCCACTTTTCCTTCAGCCTCTCGAAACAATTTCAAAACGGAAAGGCTCATCCGTCGCCCAAAAAAGCTCCAAAGTTCAGTGTCAATAACAGTTAGAACCCAAAAAGGCAGCATCACAAAAAACAAGGGTATCCAATAAGCTCGTCTTACCACCCATCCCCAGATCATCATCAACAACAATGTCCACCCAATAGAAACAGCATCAAATCTCAAGCCATGAGCGAATGCCTCTAGGAGGGTAAAAAAAGAGTCCTCAGAATAAAGTTCACGATTCCAAAATAAGAATTGGAGACGCATAACCGTATAAAATAGGAATAAAAGCCCTGTGAGTCGCCAAAACAGTCGAAAATGCATAGCCTACAGTAAAACTCCTGCCCCTAAGACTCAATAATTGATTTTTGTGAAAGTCCTTCAAGCTCTCCCCCCTCTTTTATAGGCCTCTTTCAAATCGGTAAGGCCCTATTTGAAAAATGATCCTCGCCATTAGTTGAAGTCGAGCAGGACCTCTGCTACAAGGATGGGGCTATGACACTAGATCAAATCAAGAATCGACTAATTGAGTTTTATCCTGATTCCCATGTGGAAGTCTTTGACATGACCGGAACTGCAGACCATTGGGAAGTTTATATTGAAAGCCAGGTCTTTGCAGGCCTAAGCCGAATCGAACAGCACCAACACGTGATGAAGTGTTTTGATGCTGAACTCAAAACCGGCGAAGTTCATGCCCTATCGGTCCGAACAAAAGTCAAAAATTAAAAGGAGCCACGAATGAGCCAAACAAAAGAACAGATCGAAAACATTTTAAATTCCAGCAAAGTGGTGCTTTTCATGAAGGGAACACAAAATGCCCCTATGTGCGGATTTTCCGCCCGTGCTTGCGCTATCCTTCAAGACTTGGGAGTTCAATTTCAAGACGTGAATGTTTTAGAGGATGAAGCCATTCGCCAAGCTATTAAAGAGTACGGCAACTGGCCCACTATTCCCCAGCTTTACATCAATAAAAAGTTGGTGGGCGGATCTGATATTATGATGGAAATGTATCAATCCGGCGAATTGCAAGAACTCATTAAATAGTTATGAAATGTAATCTGGCGGTTTGGGACCGAACGCTGCGGTTTCTATTCTCAGTCATCTTAATGGCCTATGCCATTGCTGGAGGACCCTTATGGGCCTGGGGCGGCGCTTATTTATTACTAACCGCGGCCTGGGGCTTGTGCCCTCTGTATTCTTTTTTTAAGATAAAGACCATTCGTTCCCCCAGAACGACGAAAATTAAGCCCATCGTGAAATCATGATTTTTTTCTAGTGGCTTTGCTCGCAATGTGGGGTGAACAAGGAGGATCCCTTGCAAGCCCTGCAATCTCTCACATTTTTACCGTCTACTCACATTTTAACGGATTCCTCGTCACGCCAGCATTATGGAAAAGATTGGACGACATACTTTGATATCAACGCTTCGGCCGTTCTTTTTCCACGCAATACAGATGACGTGGTTCAAATTGTCAAATGGGCCCGCCAACACAAGATCGCCTTGATTCCTTCCGGTGGGCGAACAGGTTTAAGCGGAGCCGCTTGTGCCCTAAAGGGTGAGGTCATCGTGAGCTTCGAAAAGATGAACCAAATCCGAGATTTTAGTCCTATCGATCACACCGTCGTTGTTGAGGCTGGAGTCATCACCGAGTCTCTTCAGAAATTTGCCGAAAGCAAAGGCCTTTTTTATCCCGTGGATTTCGCGGCCCGAGGCTCTTCCCAAATGGGTGGGAATATCGCCACTAATGCCGGTGGCATTAAAGTGGTTCGATACGGAATGACTCGCCAATGGGTGGGGGGTCTAAAAGTGGTAACGGGTGCTGGAGATGTTTTAGATCTTAATAATGGACTCATCAAAAACGCCACCGGTTATGATTTGCGACAGCTGTTTATCGGTTCAGAGGGAACACTAGGATTTATTACCGAGGCGACAATTCAGCTGGCGCCGACGCCAGTTTCAAGCCGCGTCCTGCTATTGGCCTGTGACGAACTTCAAAAAATCATGAACGTCTTCCAGGCATTCAAACAGAAGACAACTCTTGTAGCTTTTGAGTTTTTCTCTCAGAAGGCTCTCCATTATGTCCAAAAATCCACGCAACTTCCGGACCCACTTCCAAGCTCTTCCTCCTTTTACATCGTGATGGAGGTCGAATGTGCCCATGAAAGTGAAGAGGAAAAAATTCTTTCCGTGTTTGAAAGCTGTCTTGAAGAAGGTTGGATTACGGATGGCGCCATGGCTCAAAGTGGAAAGCAAGCCCAGGATTTTTGGAAATATCGTGAAGACATCAGCGAATCAATAAGCCCCTTTTCCCCTTACAAGAATGATGTCTCTGTGAAAATTTCGGAAGTCCCGGCCTTTATACAGGATGTGCAATCGATCTTCGAAAAAAATTATCCCCACTGGGAAGTGGTCTGGTTCGGCCATATTGGCGACGGCAACTTGCATATCAATATTTTACGTCCCCCCGATATCAACAAAGAAGACTTTGTCCGAGAATGCCAAAAAGTGGATCAATATGTTTTTCAAGTGGTGTCGCAACATAGGGGAAGCATCTCGGCTGAACACGGCGTAGGTCTGACGAAAAAACCTTTCCTCCACTACACCCGCTCAACCGCAGAAGTTGAAATCATGAAAGGAATCAAAAAAGTCTTTGACCCGGATCAAATTTTAAATCCAGGCAAAGTTTTTTAACGATACGATATCAAAGAACCTTAAAAGGATCCCATCCTAGATCTTGAACTCGATTCCACTCGTAGGCATGAAAGCTTTTCTGGCTATTGATGACACTATTATGATTAACACGGCCAGGCCTTGAGCAGTTCTGACTGGGGCCGTAGGTTTGACCCGAACAAAGGGCAAACTTTTTAGCCCCGCTTCCCTGAGCTGAAATCGCGTTTCGCCACTGCTTGATGGTCAAAGGTTTTTGAAAGTCTACAGCCGGATCTATAACCCAAACCACCTCCCCTGTTCGATAAACAGGAGCTACATGATACCACCAAAAAACCATTCCACGGGGGTGATTTTGAGTGCGTGTGGCAAGATTTCCGAAAGCAAAAACTTTTTTTGGTGCCGGCCAATTTCGCATTTCTCCGAAGTTCACCATCAACTGAGCCCGCACGTAACAACCGTCATCAGGATAATACCAGGATAACCGGCGTTGTCGCTTGGGTGAATTAGCATTATTGATAAAACGGGTATCCCGAAAATAGCGGAAAATAGCATTTACATTTTCCCTATTCCCCACATCGGGGACACTGGAGAAATCAATCCCCTCAAGAGGCTTTGCCACTGAAGATGCGGAACGTGAATACTCCTCCCAAGCCTCTGTATTTTGAGTGTCAAATAAACCTTGGGGAAGATAGCGGTCGCGAACTATTGTCCAATCTTCACCTTGAACACGGGAGGCAGGGATACCCCATGCAACGCCTGTAACAGCTAATAACAATAACAGAACATACTTTTTCATCATGATACTACCCTTGTACGAATGCTGGGACTGATGCTTTGAATTTGATTTGTAAGATCACTTATATCATCAGCTTCAATATCCATCACCAAATAACCCACGCTTTCGTCGGTCGACAAGCTTTGGGCTTGAATATTAACCTTGGCCTCTGACACGATTCCATTTATCTGCCCTAGGACACCGGGCTCATTGCGGTGAACATTTAAGAGTCTTTTAACACCCTGGCCTTTGTGCAATTCGATCTGTGGGAAATTCACGCTCCCCATCGTCGAACCGTATCGCAAAAACCGACGAAAACTTTCGGAAACTTCAAGTCCGATTGAGTATTGGGCTTCTTCCGTGCTGCCGCCAATGTGGGGAGTCAGAATCACGTTTGCCAAACCTTGAAGTGGAGATTTAAATTTCTCGGAGTTGCTGGCTGGCTCATGAGGAAAAACATCAATGGCAGCACCACCCAATTTTCCTTCTCTCAACGCTTGCGCCAGATCTTCTATGACCACAACAGTCCCCCGGGAGGCATTTATTAAAAAGGCTCCGTCTTTCATCATACGGATTTTTGACATTGTTATCATATCGCGTGTTAAAGGCGTTTCCGGCACATGAAGACTGACAAAATCGGAAACTCGAAGGACGTCCTCAAGGTTATGGAAAGCGCGGGCATTTCCCAGCGGAAGCTTTTTAATAATATCGTAGAAAACGACATTAAGCCCCATGCTTTCAGCTAATACAGAAAGCTGACTGCCGATATGACCATAACCCACAATCCCCAACGTCTTGCCACGAACTTCTCGCGATCCAGTTGCAGTCTTAAACCATTGCCCTTGATGAGCCTTAGTATTGCTATCTCCTAACCGTCTAGAAAGGGAGATCATTTCAGCGACCACAAGCTCTGCCACAGACCGAGTGTTCGCATGAGGCGCATTAAATACGGGTATTCCAAACCTTTTCGCCGTCTTCAATTGAATTTGGTTCGTACCAATGCAAAAGGCCCCGATAGCAAAAAGATGTGGACAGCTTTTCAAAACATTATCTGTGATCTCGGTCTTTGACCGAATCCCCAGAGCATCATAATTCACTAACATCTTAATAAGATTTTCTTCAGAAGGAGACTCTTTGATAAGATCAACTTTAAAACCTTCACTTTCGAGTCTTTCCTTTGCAACAGCATGAATATTTTCAACCAATAGAATTTTCATGCAGGAAGTGTAGTCTTGCCCCTTCCGGAGATGCGACGTTTAACTTCCTGCGCAAGCTGAGATTTAACAAAATCTCCACTTAGCCGTGTGACCCCCGAGATCGCCCTCCACAGTCCATAACGTCCCGCAACAGTCCTTCCCTATTGGGACCTTGGAACTGAAGATCAAAGCATGAGTCAAACTCGAGAATTTACTCTTCTCTTCGTGGACGATGATCCTCTTTTGCATCAATCGCTTAAAATGATTGTTCCCAAGCACTGGAGAGTTATCAGTTGCCAAAATCCTGGGCTGGTTCCCTACGATAAATTCTTCCATTTGGCTTTTGTTGATATCCACTTGACCCCCCAGTCCGATAACCCCTTAGGGTTGGAAGTCATTAAAAAGCTCAACGAATCCCAGCCCCAACTTGAAATCGTCGCCGCCTCAGGGGATTGGAGTCGACAATTCATGGAACGAGCCCTCAAGGTGGGGGCTCAAAAGTTTTTAGGCAAGCCCTGGCAAGTAGATGAGGTGAACTTGCTCCTTGAAAAAACAGAAGCTCTTTGGAGGATTCGAAACGCTGCCCACTCAAGTCAAAATACGATTTGGGTGGGGGATTCAAAGCTTTCCCAAAACCTGAAAGTCCGCCTAGCCCAGCTCAAAAGCGAAATGAACCCAATTCTACTTGATGGTGAGACTGGCACCGGTAAAGAAGTCGTGGCCCGTATACTTCATGAGCAAGAGCCGGCGCGACCTTTTATTCCTGTCAATGTGGCGGCCATTCCCGAGGCTCTTTTTGAAAGCGAAATGTTTGGCCATGTCAAAGGAGCGTTTACAGGTGCGGATCAAAACAAAGTCGGACTGATAGAAGCCGCCCATGGCGGAGACCTGTTTCTTGATGAAATCGAAGAATTTCCCCTTCAACATCAGGCCAAACTTTTACGATTTTTAGAATCAGGAGAAATCCGACGGGTCGGCGCAAAAGATGCTCTAAAGGTCCAGACGCGAGTGATAGTCGCCAGCAATAGACCTTTGGAAGACATGATCCGTGAGGGAAAGTTCCGTGAAGACCTTTACTATCGGTTAGCTTCGCAGACCATCCAACTTCCTCCATTGCGCAATAGAAAAGAAGATATTCCGGCCTTGGCGCAATTTTTTTTAGAAAAGCAAAAACCAAGGCGCCATAAACAACTCACTGATGATGGAATCGAAGCCCTGCAAAATTATGATTGGCCCGGGAACGTTCGTGAGCTGAAACGGGTTTGCGAACAGTTGGCTTTGATGACTCCGCTGCCCTTGATCCGGGGCTCTGACGTCGAACGTTGGGTTAAGCCCGCTTCTTCAATTTCGACCAAATTGACGCCAAAAATTGATCTGTCCTTAGGCCTTACCCGTTTGGTTGAAAGCTTTGAAT
>CAZETK010000001.1:123942-127345 GCA_964515195.1 uncultured Pseudobdellovibrionaceae bacterium | reverse complement strand
CTTTGAATCTGAAATTATCAACCATCGTCTTAAACGCGAACCTTAAATTGAAAAGGCAGCGACTTTGTTGCAAATCTCCAAATCCAATCTCTATAAAAAAATTAAAGATTACGATCTGCGAAGCCGGGGTGAAGCATGATGGAGAAAATTTTTCCAGCTTTCTATGACCCCGTTTACCGGGAAACGGTTTTCATCATTCTATCAGTCCTGTTTGTATCAGGTCTTATCGTTTTTTTTCTTAGAAAAACCGGCTACTACTTTGTATCCGCTTGGGCCTCGATTAAGTCCTGGCTGGTGGCGGCGCCGATTTTATTCCTGTGCTTTGCACTGCCAGATCCGTACCCACTGCTGGTTTTAGTTCTGGCGGCCACCTACGGAGCGAAAGCCTTCTTTCAAATTATCGGAATGTTTCACCGCTCGAATTTTGTCATGATCTGCTATGCGGGCATCTGGGCTCTTGGTGTCTGCTGTTACTATCAAAAACTCGATTTCTACCATGCTATGCCGATGATCGTACTAGGGGCTTGCTGTCTGATTCCTCTTTACCGCAATAACTATAAACGCATGATCCAGTACATCTCAATCACACATTTGGCCTTCGTGTTTTTGGGTTGGTCGTTTATGCACTTAGGATTGATTTATTATTTTCCGAATGGCACTTACCAAATCATGTACCTTCTGATTTTGACAGAGTTCTGTGATAATACGAACTTAGCGATCGGGCGTTACTTTAAAGGCTTACGTCTACTGCCCAACATTGATCCCAAACGCAGTATCTTATCGACCATCATTTCTATCGCCCTTACCTTGGTGTTGGCAGGCGCCATGAGACAATTGTTACCCGACCAATCCGAGCGCTACTGGTTAACAGCGGGAATAATTGCCGCCTTTGCCGGAGTCCTAGGTGACTTGGTGATGACGGTCGTGCGACGGGATGCCGGGGTTAAGATTGTCGGTCCCTTTATTCTCGGGCGAGGCGATTTTCTTCAACGCATGGACCGTTTGATTTTTGTCGCCCCTATTTATTACTATGTGATGATCGCCATGGAACTGATATGAAGGATTGGACTTACGAAAACGAACAATGGACCCAGCTGCCTGCCTACTTAAAGCATCTGCCTCTATTTACGCGTCATCAAGATATGACGAGCATTTTTTTTCGCTTTCTATGGTCCTTGTTTTTACAGCAGTTCATTTTCAAGTTTTATATCCGATTAAAAGTAACAGGTGGCGACTATCATGAGATCTATTACAAATATCCCAAACTGCTGTTGATCTCCAATCATGCAAGCCACCTGGACGCGACCTCCATTGCAGGCTCCATCCCCAAACGATACTGGTTGGATTTATACATTGCCGCTGCCAAAGACTACTTCTTTTCAAATCCGCTATTTACATTTTTTTCGCAACATTGCCTGGGTGCCATTCCAATTGACAGAAGGGACCGCAAAGGCGAAGCCATTAATTTGATCTTAAAGCTTCTTACTCAATTGGATCGAATGTGGTTGATTATCTTTCCCGAAGGCACTCGCTCGAAGGATGGAAAAATTCATGAGTTTAAACGTGGGGTGAGTATTTTTTCTGAACGCACGCAAACTCCTATTTTATTCCTGTACATTGAGGGAAATGCGAATCTGATGCCCAAGGGCTATTTTTTCCCAAAGCCAGGAAAGCTGATCGTGCACGTTGGGCCTGTTCATCCACCCGGTTCGATCGAGATAGTCAATGAAGCCTATAAGGCGTGGGTTAAGACAATTGCACCAGACGCATTTTTTGAAGATAACAACTCGTAAAGGAGATTTTATGATTTCAACCGAAAAATTGAAATTGAAGATCGGTCCCTATGAAATATGCCCCCTCCCCACAGGAATTTTCGGCCTGGATGGCGGGGCCATGTTCGGCACTGTCCCGAAAGTGCTCTGGGAAAAGTCCAACCCACCCGATGAAAAAAATCGGATTGCCATGGAGGCACGCTCCCTTTTACTCAAAAGCCCGGGATGCAATGTGGTTATCGATACGGGCAACGGCCAGGACTTTATTAAAAAGTATGGCGAAAAGTTGGGATCAAAATTTATGGAAATGTATAATATTGATCCCAATGGCCCCAGCTTGTTGAAGTCATTGCAGTCGCATGGGCTACGTGTGGAAGATGTCAATCATGTGATTCTCACGCATTTGCACTTTGATCATGCCGGAGGCGCCACCACTGAACGAAATGGCAAGCTTGTTCCCACCTTCCCAAATGCGCAATACTATGTACAAAAAACCAATCTTGCGACAGCCCAAGAACCTAACCTCCGCGAAAGAGCCAGCTATTTCCCCGCTAACTATCAGCCACTTGTCGACCACAGTGTACTTAAAGTTCTTGAAGGCGATCAAAAAGATTTGCTTCCAGGCATCAGCACTTTCATTTCCAATGGGCATACGCAGGGTCAGCAGGTTGTAAAAATCTCTGATGGGACAAGCACTTTGCTTTTCTGCGGAGATGTCATTCCCACATCTTCCCATGTTCGGTTACCCTGGGTTATGGGGTATGATTTGAATCCCATGATGTTGATTGAAGAAAAACAAAAATTCCTAGGACAAGCGGCTGACCAAGGTTGGTATCTGTATTTTGAACATGATCCCTACTGTGATGCTGCGAAGGTCGTGCGAAATAAAGCCGACTTCCAAGTCGAGAGCCGATTTCATTTATGATACGATTTTTTCGCCGCCTTAATGAAAGTGAAATGCGCCTTGTGGCGGCGTCACTGGCTTTTTCCACAGTTCTCGCTATCATTCCTTTTTTAGTCGTCACTTTAGCTGTCTTTCAATCCATCGGGGGCCTAGAGTTTCTCGCTCCCAAGATCCAAGGCCTCTTCTTTCGCTATTTTCGCGAGGCCCTCGGCTTAGAATTCCTGCAAATATTCCGGGGAGTCTTAAGACGAATTAACGCCAGTACATTGGGAACGACTGCAGCCCTCTTCTTGGTTTTTACAAGCTTTCGATTGTTACAGGATATGGAGTACGGAATTAACCGAATGTGGAGAAAGCAGCCCTCCCGCAGTCTGATCAAACGCTTCGGATTGGCTTGGGTGTTGATGCTCCTGATCCCCGTTTTTTTGGCCATCTATGCCGGGTTTCGTTCGCTGAAAATTCTGCAACCCTTGTTGAAAGTCTATCGATCTTGGATTGATGCAGGCGTTGGAATCGGCGGGATATTTTTAATTTATAAGTTCATTCCCGAAGTTAAAGTAGAGACAAAAAAAGCGATTCTTGGGGCTTTCATAAGCGGCCTGGGCTTGGTCGCCCTTCAAAAATCTTTTTCCTTCATCACCAAATCTGTTTTCAATATCAACAGCATTTATGGTTCGGTGGCCACCATCCCCCTCTTTTTGCTATATATTCTGGTTGTATTGTATAT
>CAZETK010000001.1:93259-123932 GCA_964515195.1 uncultured Pseudobdellovibrionaceae bacterium | reverse complement strand
GGCGCCGCCTTTGTCGCCTATCTTCATAAGAGCTGACGTTCGGTGAAGCCGTAAAATTAGGGTCTAAGAAATGAAACAGACTATTTTATTACTAATCTTCTCAATCGTGGCCTGCACACCTTTGCAAGCCGGCGAAGTTATCAATGATGTCACTCGTCTCAATCCCATTGTCGTAAAGGACATCATTAGACAAGAAGCACTTCTTCGAGAAGATCCGGAAGAAGTATTTTCGTTTGTCGTTTACTACAAGAAAGCGACAACCGCTTCGGCCAAGGCACAGGTTAAAAGCTTGAAAGAATACACCATATCTTGAAATCCCGACCCAATTAACCTCAGTCAGCTCAATTCACAAGACTAGAGTGACCACAAAACAAGAAAATTAGAGAGCGAACTCGTTGTGCTGCGCATAAACTGGCGTATTGGAGGCAGAATTAAGATATCTGTTCTGTTTCCAGAGAATTCATTTCAGGTCCGGTAGCTCAGCTGGATAGAGCAATTGCCTTCTAAGCAATAGGTCGCAGGTTCGAGTCCTGCCCGGATCACCAAGTCTTCCAGGTCCGACCCGGAGACTGTAATGCACCCACAGATTCAACCCTTATTGTGGGTGCAGTATATTTGGATCCGCCCCGAGTCCCCCAAGGCTGCAGAAACCCCTCTCGAGCAGAGCGGATCCTGAAAATACAGGCTATTTTGAGTCGACTCAACGAGAACTTATACTCCCTGGAGACGCTTGAAGTGGCCGCAGAGGGGCTTGAGGCCCAGGAAAAGGCAAGCTCAAAGAAGGTTGATTAATCAGGGCTTAAATTTCTGCATTATCAAGTTGATGGCCCTACAAACCCTATAGCAAGCAAAAACACCGAGAAGAAATATCAGCACATTAAAACCAACATCAACCCTGGACGAATCGCTCAGGGAAATCGCAATAAGAGCCGGTAAAAAAATATACATGGCAATTCCAGAAAGGTGCCACATTAAAATATCAAAATAGTAACGGGCCAATAAAACTACTCTCATTTCTCATCCTCCGTTTCAATTAACTTTAAATGCGATCTGCTTCGTTTTTGCTTTTTTGTTTTTTCCACAGTTTCTAGCTGGGAGCTCAGCTTTTGGATTTCCCGAATTGCAACAAGAAGCAGCGATTCAACTTGAGACAGCTTTTTCCTTAGCACAAAAATATATCGGTAATTTTGTTTATAAAATTGAAGCCACTTATTGTTGGCGCTTGTTTATTTAGTATCGTCTCTTTCTAAAACAAATCTTGCTGAGCTCTAAATAAGTAGGCCCTTGTTTCTGGCATTTCGAATGCAGCTAAAAAGTAAAAACGGAGGGAGCATCTTGCTTGAGTAAAGTAAAAAATGTCTTATTTAAACTATACATAAGCTGGATCGCAATGGTAGCTGTTATTTCTATCTCCGGTTGGATTATTTTCTCTATAATAACACTGCATGATACCATAATAAAATATTTAGCTCTTTCTAGCGTTGAAACGGTAACAGCGGAAAAGATTGATTCAATAAAAGATCTCGAGGATCTGATAAATTGGAAATATGCACTTATTCCAGATCATGATATAATTCAGTCAAGCTGCTTACAGGGTTCAGCTTTAGTTTTTGACTCAAATAATTTTAAGTATGATGCATCTCAATTAGAAGATATATGCGGATTGGGTATGGAGTTGGCGGCAAGAAGATTAAATAAAATTAGCGAAGCAAAGACCTTTATAAATTTGTTTATCGAGAAATGCATTAGCAACGCTAGGAAATCAATTGGCGAAGACCTTTCCACCAGGCTTGCGCTCTTAAAAGAAAAAATTGAATACTACGATTTTGAAATCTATTACAGCGATTACAACAAAAAACATAATGTGTATTTAAAATCCCTTTGGGGGGATAGAAATTCTGCCCGTTTATCCAATCTGTTCACTCAGCTACTCTGGTTGGTAGGCGGTGGCGGAGTAATTATTGCTTCTGTACTAGTAAAAAAATGGGTAACATGGCTGTTTAGATAAAAAAGCCCAGTGAGCTATTCCTTGCGGCTAGTATTAGCTGGGGCAGGAATTAATTAACCCCATAAGGGCCACGGAGCGCATTAAGCAAAACAGCGGAAGCACGGGTGATAATCAAGGTGGTGACCCCACTTCCGCTGCTTTAAATATTACTTCTTAGATTTGGCTTTAGGCAAGAGCTTCGATCAGCCACTTGCCCTTTCTCGGCTTCAATATCAAATTACTGAAAGATGGCTGCTTCTTAAGAAGTAATTCATGAATTTCATAGTCACGATCTGGATTCTTCGAAAGGGCCAAATACTTAATAAAGTTGTCAAGCGTGCTGCTGTGTTCAATTTTATCATTTTCGATTCTAGATAGAGTTGCGACATCAATTTTAAGAATCTCCGTTGCAAACATCTTAGTATTATAGCCAAGATACTTTCTAATAAATCTGACCTCCTGGCCCTGTAAGTGATCTACTTTTTTCGCTATAAACTCGGCGATTGCGTGATTCAGTTTTTCAATGTTTCCATAATATCGATACACCTCGCCACAACGAGGGCACTTGTGCTCTATAACACCATCAATGGTTAAATAATCGAGGCCAGAAACGTCATATTTGATCTTTACCTTTTTGCCTTTTAGAGGCTTAGGGTTTGTGCAATTTGTGCAATAAATCTCCATAACACCCTCTTCCTTACTCTTTAGTAATCTTCCAAACCGTAACCACGGTGACCCCATCAGCATTTCTGAAAAATACAACTACTACGCAGTACTTCCATGTCTTAAAACGGTATCGAACAGTACCATTTTTACTTTCAGGCCCATCCGTGAGTCTACAGCTTGTCGACTTGAGAACATTCAAGGCGTCAGCATGAGTCATCTGATCGTTTATCATTTCCCTCTCAGCATGTTGCGTGAAAATAATAACTGGATCTTCTTCAGCCATGATTTCTCTCAATTTCTTAAGAGCTTCATTCTTAGACATAGGTTTTGATCTATAATCATGACTTGACATAATGTCATTATATCGGAGCTTTTAGGAGATTGCTATAGGGTAAGCAATTTATTTTCTCTAATGTCGTTAAATTGCTTTATAACCCGGGGTCGCTCAGCCAGGCCGCGTTTCCTGGCACACCGTGGTGGTCGCTTCGACTCTTCTCACTCAACTGCAGAAAAAATTAAAGGACTTGAGGCCGCAATCTCAAACTTTTTGCGGTAAGAATCCCACCAAAAAGAGCGCCGATAAGCCAAAGAAGTCCGATCCCAAGAAGAATGTCGGCGCCAAAGCCAATGAAAGCCGCCAGTGAAAGCACACTCAGAGAAAAAATCTGCAAGGGGGCATTTTTTGACAGAACCGAAAACTCTTCTGTCTTCAAAACAAAACGGCTCAGGGTAACAGTCAGGCCAATAAAAAGAATTCCACAAAGGACCATGCAGACTGAATGTCCCAAACGCATAAAATAATCTGCCAATGAAAAACCTGTTCGAAAGGGGTTCAAACCAAATTGATCACAAATTGCCAAAGAAAGTGTTCCAACCACAGAATGAATCGCCAGAAGTTTTGCAAAAACCAACCAGGCTGATGGGTGAAGCTCTTGGTAAATCCGACTGAGGATGGACTGTGAAACCTCCTCCGGAACAGGCGAGGCTTTGGAGCTGACAAAATCTTTAAAATCCTCCAGCCATTCTTTTTCTGTCATCTTGGGTGTCATGCTCCTGGTCCTCCTTTCAGATTATGACGGATCTTTCTGATCCCGCGACTGACTAATTGCCGTATATTCTGAGGACTTGTTTTCATCTCCTCAGCGATCTTCTCAAAGGTCCACTCTTTCAAATAGCGAAGCTCAATAGCCTGCCTTTGTGGCTCAGGAAGGGCATGCACTAATTCCCCCAGAGGAAAAAGAGCCGCCTCTTGAGAGGGTTCTGGTAAGTTCTCGACCAATGAGTTTAAAAGCGCCTCATCAGAAACTGTTTTTGAAGAGAGCTTTCTTTCTGAGGACTTTAAAAAATCCACAACCGTATTGCGGGTGATCGTAAATAGCCATGGCAGCACAGGATACTGCGATGAGTATTGAGACCTTGAGCGATGGACTTTCATAAAGACAACCTGAAGTAAGTCCTGGGCGGCATCAGCCTGCACTTTGGAACGCAAATATTCATAAATACGTCCCGAGTGACGCGAATATAGACATTCGAAAGCTTGGTATTCACCATCTTGATAAAGCACCATCAGCTCTTCATCCGTTTTGTCGAGAAATGGTTTTCTCATTCATATCCTCTAATACGAGAGACCGTGACCGATTGTGACAAGGGGCCTTAATGATGTCAAAATATCTCAAAATTACAAATTTTTTTCTAAATTGTCACAATTTCCCAGACTCTTTCGTAATCTTAGGTATGAAATTCAGAGTATGGATTTGTCTGTTGATTTTTAGTCCTCTAATAGCGAGGACTAACGAGCTATCATTGGCGGAGTTTATATCTCAAGTCGAGAAGCAAAACTTGGATTTAAAGGCTGAAGAGGCCAGAACCCAGGCTGCGGACTCACGAAGTATCGGTTGGAATCTGCCCCCTCCCATGCTCGGTTACATCCAAATTAACGAACGCACTGGAGGTGAGGTCTCTGGATTTGAAGTCAGCCAAAGTCTACCATTTCCAAGCCGACTGCTCCATGACTCTTCAGCCAGAAAATTGGAAGCTCAGGCTCAAAAAGCATCCCAAAACGCTCTCATAATGGAGACAAGATCCAGAGCTCGCCTTCTTTATTTTTCCCTGTGGGCTGCCCAAGAGAGATTGGAACTCTTAAAAGAAAAAAAGCGTATCATCAGTCAGCACATCAAGCTGGCCCGGGTCGGAGCACGCTCGGACAGTTTTGCCAAAATCCACATTCTCAAATCCGAATCCGATGTGGACCTGCTTGAAAATGAAATTCTGATCGCTGAACAAGAGCTTCGAAACTTCCAAATTGAAGCCTCAGAAATCATCAATCAAACAGCGGCTGACTTTCGACCCAAAGTCTCAGAGCCCCCTCTACAAGAATTACCAACTGCGGAAGATCTCCGCCTGCCTCACCAACTGGAAAGTTCAAGATTAAATCTGGCCAGCCTTCAAGCCCGGGAAAGGGAAGTTCAAGCCTCTTGGTTTCCGGATCTCAATCTTCGCTATAAGGAAATGGGCGCAAGCTCCATGGCTCCTCGCTACAATGAATGGATGGTAGGGATCAGTCTTCCATTTGCCTACTTTTGGGAACCTCGGGCCAGCAGCCAAAGTGCTCGAGCTGAAAAATTACAGGCTGAAAACCAATATCAATCCACAAAAAGAAAAATTGAGGCTGAGCAAGCCACTTTGAGAATCAAAGCTCAATCGCTTCGAAGGCAGATTATGAATTTGAAAGAAAAACTCCTTCCGCGTGCGGAAAAAAGAATGCGATTGGCTCATAATCTTGTCCCACGGGATATGGAAACTCTTCAAGATCATCGTGAAACCATGGAGGCTTTTCCTAATTTAAAACTTACTGCCCTCGAGTACCGCATACAGTACGAACAAGCGTTGGCTGAATTGCTTAAATATATGAATAAAAGGGACTCCCATGAATAAAAAGTTCTGGTCGTTGACTATTTTTCTTATTTTCATTCTCGGCGCACTCGCTTTGAGACTCCAAAACCGACCGGCGGAACACACCGACCACAAAGAAAACGCACTAACAGCGGAATCTACTGCCACAAGCTATTGGACCTGTCCGATGCACCCGCATATTCATTCCGATAAACCTGGCCAGTGCCCCATATGTCATATGAAGCTAGTTGAGGTCCATGATCAACCTTCACAAGTGCAGAAAGAAGCATCACCGGCCAACGCTGGAAGATCACCAATCAACATTAGCGATGCCCAAATGGCATTGATGGGCGTTCAAAAACACATCGTTGAAAGAATGGATTTGACCTTCCAACTGCCTATCTCGGGCCGATTTTTGTCTTCACAAGCCCTTGCCTTTCAGGTCTATGAAAGTGATCTCAGATACATCCGACCTGGTCTCAAGTTTAGAGGCGAAAGTGCCTATTATCCCGATGAGGAAGTGACGGGTGTGATCTCTTCAGTGGATTCATTGATTGATCCCAGCAGCCGTACTGTTCGTGTGATTGGACGGGTTCAAACAGGACCGAAATCCATTTTGTCTGAAACTAGTTTTAGTGGAATAGTTGAAATCGAGCTGGAAAATCGGATTGCGATTCCAGAAACTGCTGTCCTTCATACCGGTACGGGAGATCTAGTTTATATGTTTGGTGAGGGCCAAAAACTGCATGCCATGAATGTGAAGTTGGGGCTAAAAACAGAAACCTACTATGAAGTCCTCAAGGGCCTCAAAGAAGGGGATGTCATCAGCTCCGGTCCAAATTTTTTGATCGACTCAGAGGCCCGAATCAGAGGGACACCGGCAGGTTCACATGATAAAGCACATCATTGAGTTCTCGGCCCGAAATCGGTTTCTTGTTCTTTCTGTCACGGCCGTTTTCGTGGTCTTGGGATTTTTTTCTCTCAAGAATATTCCACTGGATGCGATTCCTGATCTTTCAGATACTCAGGTCATTATCTATTCACGTTGGGACCGTTCTCCAGATATTCTTGAGAATCAGGTGACCTATCCGATTGTTTCCTCTTTATTGGGAGCTCCTAAAGTCAAAGCGGTTCGCGGGATTTCTGATTATGGTTTTTCCTATGTTTATGTGATCTTTGAAGATGGGGTCGACCTTTACTGGGCCCGTAGTCGGGTGCTGGAAAGCCTTAACCGTATCTCCTCTCAGTTGCCTGAAGGAGTCCAAACTGAAATCGGACCTGATGCCACCAGTGTGGGCTGGATATTTCAGTACGCCCTCACCGATTCATCAGGACAGTTTAACACTTCAGATCTCAGATCCATGCAAGATTGGTCCATCCGATTCCAACTGCAAGCTGTCCCCGGCGTCGCCGAAGTGGCTTCGATCGGTGGTTTTGTTAAACAGTACCAAGTAAAAGTCGATCCGACCAAACTGGCTCACTTTCAGGTTACTCTGGAACAAGTCATAGCAGCCGTTCGAAACTCTAATCAGGAAAGCGGCGGACGAACCATCGAGTTTTCAGGAACGGAAGCCATGGTGCGAAGCCAGGGTCTGGTCGACAGTGTGGATGATATTGAAAATGCTGTCGTAACTTTAAGCCCCCGCAGTCGGGCTCCCATCCTTATTAAACAAGTGGCTACGGTTTCCGTCGGCCCTGAGGCCCGCAGAGGAATTACGGACTTCAATGGTCTGGGTGACACCGTCGGTGGAATCATTGTGATGAGGCAAGGAGAAGATGCGCCTGAAGTGATCGCCAGGGTAAAAGAAAAGCTCGCGGATATTCAAAAAACATTGCCTAAAGGAGTTGAGATACAGACCGTCTATGACAGATCTGATCTGATTGACCGGGCTATGGAAACTTTGAAAGTCACTTTGACTGAAGAGCTAATCATGGTCAGCCTGATCATCCTGCTTTTTCTTTGGCATATTCCATCCGCTCTGGTGCCAATTGTTACAATCCCCATCGCCGTTCTTTTGGCCTTTATCCCGCTTTATCTAATGGGACAGAGCTCAAATATCATGTCCTTAGCCGGAATTGCGATTTCCATTGGCGTTCTAGTAGATGGTGCCATCGTCGAAGTTGAAAACGCCTATCGGAAAATCCAACATTGGGATGCCAATGGAAGAAAAGAGAACTTCTTTCAAGTACGCTTAGAGGCTTTGACCGAAGTTGGCCCTGCGGTTTTTTTCTCGTTATTGGTTATCGCGGTGGCCTTTATTCCGATCTTCACATTGGTGGATCAAGAGGGTCGGCTTTTTAGACCCTTGGCCCTTTCAAAAAATCTAACAATGGCGATCGCAGCCCTTCTGGCAATCACCTTAGATCCGGCCATGCGTATGCTATTTGCCCGCGTGGATCCGTTTCACACTTCCAACAGGTGGCTCAATCGGATCGGAAACGCCATTTTTGTCGGAACATACTACTCTGAGCATCGTCATCCGATCAGCCGACGGCTCTTTAATGTTTATGAACCGATTGTTGAATGGGTTCTGGTCCATAAGAAAAAAACCTTGTCTTTCGCATTAGCCGCTTTTGTTTCCATCATTCCTGGATACATGATGTTGGGTTCTGAGTTCATGCCCACACTTCATGAAGGAAGCCTCTTGTATATGCCAACCGCGCTACCGGGAATTTCCGTCAGTGAAGCCCAGCGCCTTTTAACCAAACAAGATGAAATTTTGAAATCCTTTCCCGAAGTCGAAACTGTTTTTGGAAAAGCTGGAAGAGCTGAAACTCCAACCGACACGGCTCCACTGAGCATGTTTGAAACCACCATCGTGCTTAAACCCAAGTCAGAATGGCGCAAACAAGAACGATGGTACTCTGTTCTGCCAGAATGGGTTAAAGCCCCCTTTCAGAGGATCTGGCCGGAAACCATTTCTGAAGAAATGCTGGTCGATGAAATGAATGAAAAGATGAGCTTCATCGGAATGCCCAATATCTGGACTATGCCTATTAAAAATCGGATCGATATGCTCTCCACCGGCATTCGAAGCCCGATAGGAATTAAAATTTTCGGACCTGACCTGAAGACTATTCAAACTTTGGGCGAAAAGCTGGAAAAAGAAATCAAAGAGCTACCTGGAACCCGAAGCGTTGTGGCCGAAAGAATTGCCAGCGGATATTTTCTGGATATTGATTTTGATCGTGAAAAATTAAAAACTTATGGCCTCTCGATCAAAGAAGCTCAAGATCAAGCTATGACCGCTATCGGCGGCAGCAACGTCTCCCAACTTCTGGCCTCGCGGGAACGCTATCCGATTCAAGTTCGGCTGGCACCTGCTTTCCGACAGGACCTGCCCTCCATTCAAAGGATCCTGATCACTTCTCCAACGGGGGCACAAATTCCTTTGATGGAACTGGCCAAAGTCCACTTTCAAGAGGGGCCTTCCATGATTCGTGACGAAAATGCTTCATTGGTAGGTTATGTCTATATTGATATCGATCTCAATCAGACTGACATTGGTAGCTATGTGGCTCAAGCAAAAGAACTTGTTAACAATAAAGTCGAAATCCCAGAAGGCTATTTGATATCATGGAGCGGTCAGTTCGAGAATATGGAAAGAGTCAAAGAGCGCCTTAAGGTTGTAATCCCCATCACCTTGGCTTTGATCCTCTTTCTGCTTTATTTCAACACGAAATCCTGGGTCAAGACCGGCATTGTACTACTAGCTGTGCCCTTTTCCCTGATCGGTGCGGTTTGGTTTATGGTGGCATTGGATTACAATCTTTCGATTGCCGCTTGGGTTGGCATGATCGCCCTTCTGGGATTGGATGCGGAAACCGGAATCTTTATGCTGATGTATCTGGATCTGTCATTTGAAGACCATGTCAAAAAAGGAAAGATGAATTCACTTCTTGATCTGAAAAGCGCAGTGATTGAAGGTGCCGTCCACCGGGTGCGCCCCAAACTGATGACTGTGGCCGCTCTGTTTATGGGATTGATTCCCATTATGTGGTCTGTCGGGGCAGGAGCGGATGTTATGAAGCGAATTGCAGCTCCTATGATTGGCGGTCTGCTCACTTCATTTCTTTTAGAACTCTTGATTTACCCTGTTGTATTTTATATCTGGAAAGAAAGAACTCATTTTCAATCTCGTCAACTGAAGGAGAACCGATGAAACAAATAATCATTGCACTTGCTTTAACACTGTCCCTTCAACCCCTTACCGCCCTAGCTAAAAGTCAGACGATTGATCTGAAGGTGACCGAAGAAGGGTTTGTGCCAAGCACAGCGGATGTCAAGTCAGGAACAAATGTAACTTTGAAGATCACCCGGCAAACCGATGCCACTTGCGCGACCCAGGTGAAGATCGAATCAAAAAATATCACCAAGAAACTTCCACTTAATAAACCCGTGACTATTGCGCTTGGGAAATTGGATAAAGGCGAGCTTCGCTTTGGCTGCGGCATGGATATGATCAAAGGTCAGATTATTGTTCGCTGATACTTCGAATTATGTAGGATCAGTCAAACGGACAGGTGCTGTTCAAGACACCGTTATACTTATTGATCGTCGGCAATACAATTTCAGATAAATAGCCTGGGTCATTATGAGGATGATAATCAGACCACATGATGATATGGGCACCAAGGCTGTCTCGATTATAGAGGTAGGCATACTCATGCGCCTCTTTGGTTGCGGGCAGAAGAGGAGTTTCCGTATGAGGTGCAATGATCAGCTTTTTGCTAAACTCCCTCATTGTACTATACCAACCATAAGTTGTCCCGTTTGCCGCATTCAACCACGAATCCCGGTTTTCCTTAACGTAGCTGTCTCCGAATTCTTGTGGAATGATCGTATCTGGGAAAGATAACATTCCTCCCGTGCCCAACTCAACCAGTGACTGAGCCAGGGAGTCTTGGTCGTTTTTGCCAACCCATCCTATGGCATTACCGATCATCATCGTGGGTACGCCCTCGCCAACCGCTTTATAGAGCCTTTTCCACTGTGGAATTAATTTTGCCGTATCAACCCCGTTTAGAGCCACTTCACCAAGCTGAAAGCCAAGGAACGCCGGCTCGTTCTGATATCTTTTACCAACAGCAAGGTGAATTCGAATGAAGTCATCCATTGTAGGCGACTCCCAAATCTTAGCCACACACTTCACATGATAACTGTCAGCTCCATTGGCAAAAAAAGATACATAGCTTGGAAGTAACCCCGCACCACAGGCGGCATAAGCCGAGCGAAAACTTCTCTCGTTAATATTAAGAATAAGATACTTTCCTTTCGCTTTAACTTTACTCAAAGCCAAATCGATCCTTGAGAAGTCATAAACACCCTTGCTTTTTTCCAAAGTGGCCCAATTTTCCAGCATCATGAATCCCTTCACATTGCGGGAATCAAGAGATAGGATTCTTTCAATCGCTCGAACGCCGTCATAGCCCATCTTGCCTTGTTCATCTTCAACAATGATATAATTTCCCGGCTGAAAGCGTTGACATTTTGCATTTTGATTAGTGGGTGGCTGGACTGCAGGTGGATTGGCCAACGGCGTCCCTGGATTGTCTTGATCGATCTGATCCACGCTATCATCAGTGGGCGACAAATTTAAATCTGTTAAGGGGGCTCTAGTCTCGAAGCCCTGAGAGCAGTTCTGATAAGTGAGGGCCAGTGCCGTGAAAAGGAAAAATAAACAAATTCGAATCGCCCAATGACGAACTTTCCCACTGCCCATTTTCCCCCCTTAAAGCCCAGGCTCCAATGATACATATTTATGATTATTATTTCATGTCTTGTTTCTTAAGTATCTCATTTCGAGGCAGAGAGATGATTTCAAATGAAACCGTCCACTATTAAGAAGCCAAAGCCACAACGCGATGACGACCCTTCAAAAAAAGGAATTATAGAAGAGTAGTGGGATCGTAATTCACAATTATTGAAGCTCCCTGTTGTGGTATGGCTGAGCCATGAAACTGAATGGAGTTAGCACCTAGATCATCTCAGCTTCAAAAAACAAAATTCATTCCTCATAGGCAATTTTTTTGATATATCAGAAAGAGTTATCAACCACGTTGCTGTTCAAGAAACTAGTTTGCGAATTAAAGCGGGCTTTAAGAATGTCGAAAACATCGGAAGCGTGAAGCAAGCAGCCAAGAAATTGGGCCGTAACTGCGAAGGCCAAGTTTCTTGCTGAGCTAAAGTCGCTTTTGATTTTAAATCATGACAATTTTGGTTTCGTAGGGCCGCAATTAAGCCATCAAGTCAAAACGGATCTCAGCTTCCAACTCTACTCCAATCTGTAACGATTGAAGCTCCCATCCTAGATACAAAAGAGGCATGAGTATTGCTTAAGTAACCTATGTCTTCAAATAGGTAAGGATATTTATGAATAGAAACCTTCTGATTTTTGTCCTGGGACTTAACTTCGCGCTTTTTTCCTTAAATTCCCATGCTGAAACTCGTAAAGAGCATTTTAACTGTCAATCCTCTTCAGCATCTCATATTATCGATACTAGCTACATGTTGATTGAATCCGACAATGACTATCAGTTAATTGTTAAATATGCGCCGGGACGCATACCTCTTGATCCAGATCCACTTAACTCTGTAAGAATCGGCGATATTGAATATATTAAAGAACGCGCACGGCTTTTCTCCCGAATACCTTTGGAGTTTTCTTTAAATTTTGAAAAGAAAAATTGCAAAAAAACTCAAAAAAATTCCGAAATTCTGTGGAACTGTTATATCTTCGAACCTGGACAATTGGGAAAGCTAAACTATAAAAATCTGGCGTTTTTCCTCTATTCCCAAAGTGTAACCTCTGCGTTCACCCAATCAAAACTTTATAATATTGGTATAGAGTTTGGGCTAAGTCCCTCAGAGGCCTACGGTGCTAATGCTACGAACGAGAGCAAAAAGTTATCTGAAATACAAGATAGAGACTCTTGGGATGATCTTCCATCTGCGACAGTCAATCGATCTATGGTCGTGGCTTTTGAAAATTCAGAGGACCAGCAATCTTGTTATCTCGCCGATTAACCCCGATGTAATCTGTCGAGAAACAAGCAATGAGCTTTCGAGCTCAATTCATGATGTCTATTCGATAGCGCAGGCGAGATAATAGAACCCAGCCACTCCTGGCTCATTCGTATGATAGACAAAGCGATAGGAGCTTAAGCGGTAAGGGTCTAGATTCGGCTTGGTGATCACCATGGAAAATCCAACAAGCCTATGGTTACTATTATTGAGTGAAGCGATATTTAAAACAGGGCCAGTTGAGAGCTCACGGTAATTTTCTTCATAAGATGCAAAAGCATTATCATCAAATGCTAACTCCATTCCTTCAAGAACGGGGAACCCAGGAATTCGCAGCTCTTGAACAACTATTCTTTGAGCGTTCAAAAAGCGAGTTCCAGCGAAGTATCCCTTCATTTCCACTTCACCGGCCGTACTTCGGCCCGTCAGTTTTTCACGATGGGAATCATGCATGGAAATGCAACTAAAGGTAGCAGCGAGGACTTCGGTGGAAGCGAACAGTATCAACAGTCCGAAAAGTCGTTTCATAGGCACTTTCTCCTGTTTAAATAACTCGCGAAAGCTACTGCATTTGAGATTCGAATTAAAGCCCAATCTGAGCTTAATTCGGCATGTCAGCCTCCTCTGTCCCTGTTTAAAGCTTGAACACCTCACCGCGAACTCATGGGCCCTAGAGCGGCTGCAGATTTGAACCTTGTTCTCCTTATGAGCCTATTTGTTACTTTTGCCATTATTCTATTCCAATTGACCGCTGAGGCCCAGCTACCTGCCGCTCACAGTCGACAAAGCTGTGGCAAAGTCTTATCCGTCTCACCTGGCATTTCGGTACCTACAGATATCGTACGAAAATCCACTTCCAAGCGGGCTGCCCTACGCCAACTTGAGACAAAAAAGACTGCTTACTTCCTGGCGCCCAGCGGCCGAGAACTGGCCTATGATTTTATCCCCCCTCAACGTCCCGATCTTCCAACTTTGGTTTCCATTCATGGCCTAGGAGATTCTCGTCAACGACTGCAACCCTTTGCAACGAGGGCCCTTCAGGATGGTCTGGGACTTCTCCGGATGGATCTTAACGGCCACGGTGAAACGCTAAAACAGGCATTGGCCAAGGGCAAAATGCTTCGAAGTCAGGATCATCACTATGATAGTAATATTGAAGACATCCTGGCCTTGATAATTCACTCAGGAATCAAAAAAATCATTTTAGCCGGACACTCTTACGGTGGAGGTCTTAGCTTAAAACTTGGCGATAGAGTCGCTCTTAATCAGGTGACCCATGGACTTGAACTTCAATTAATCGTGATGCTGGCCCCGTATGTCCAGCGGATCGATAAATATTGGGAGAATGTCGCCATGAATCCCTTCCAATCCACCTTAGGCAGTTGGAGTGATGTTCCTAGAGGCTACCAAGAATTCCTCATGAATCTTTTCGGAACTCAGCAAATTCGAGATTTCTTTCAAGATCCAGTCTCCGATCCAGTTTTTCATAACCAATTCCGACAGTATTTTACTCAAAGGATGGAATCTGAAGTGCAAAGACCCCTCACTCTTGAAGAAAGCGAATGGGTGGAATACCAGTCCAACACAGCTAACATGACTATGAAAGAAGCTCGTGGATTGGACTATTTAAATCCCCTTATTCCCCTCCCTTCTGTGGACGCTCCCATAATTCTTGTGGGATCTCTCTATGATGAAATCGTACCTTCTTCGCAGTTGCAACAGTTTGATTTGCGCTTAAAAAACGAACAAAAGAGCGTTATGTTTAAGCTATTAAAGGAAAACCATTTTGGACATTTTTTTCCGCAAACACATGGAGAAATGATTTACGATCAAACAATTGGTGAATTTTTGCAGAGCCTACGATCACGTAACTAACTACGGTTTAAGGGGAATTAAATCCTTATGCATGGTTTTAACAATTCTTATTGGCGGCATTGCCCACCCACGCCTGCTTATTATTTCCGATATCGATGATACGATTAAAATTTCCCATGTCCGGGGGAAGACACGAGGATTCACAAATGCATTCCGGACCCAGAATGTTTTTCCAGGAATGCCAAAACTCTATCAAGAAATTCTAAAAAGCAACCCGGCCTCTCGATTCTACTACGTTTCTAATGCACCAGAAACCTTCATGCGCAGAAGCCATCAGCAGTTTTTAGATGAAAATAAGTTTCCGCCGGGGCTCTTGAAAGTCCGGAATTCTATTAATAATGAAAACTTCAAATTAGAAAATATCCGCGCGCTGGTAAAAGAACTCTCTCCAAAGACTCTCATCCTCATCGGAGACTCGGCGGAAAATGATTCTGAAATATATGAAAAAATACGACAGGAATTTTCCCAGATAAAACAGCATATTTTTATTCGACAAGTCCATCCCCTCTCAAAAAATGAGTCGCCGAACTTCTGGCAACAACCTTTTCGATTTGTCTCTCCGCTAGAAGTAAGTCTGAAGCTCAAACAATTAGGAGTTTTGACAGAAAACCAGGTGCGCGACATTGAGATCTCGCTTTCCTCTGAGCTAAAAGAAAGCCTTGCGAGTTCCGATTCGCCGCAGCCACTTTTTCCTTCATGGGTAAAATGTAACGGCTTCTCTCTTCCTGATTTGGTTAAGAAACGTGAAACTGAAGAGGCGCGACTTCTCGCAATGACCGTTGAACACCATTGCTATCGGAAGTAGTGCATTTACTACCCCCAGCGAAGACTTTCTTTTGGAAACTCAATCCAGTCCTCTTGAGATGGAAAGCCTTCGGGGCGAGGTTCGGTTTGTTGGGTGAATTTTAGAAAGCCCGTATAGGCGCATATAAAGGCATCAAAAGCATGGACACTGTTAATCATCGCTTGCACATCTTCTTTATATAAAAAGACCACATCGTGCTTTTGCAGACTGGTCAAAATTTGCCTTCGACAAGCTTCTCCCACTGCGGATTTACGATAGGACCTAAGGTCGCTCCGTTTGATATTCAGATTCCGTCCTATTCGCCACACACTTAAAGGGGGAAACACTTCAATCCAATCATTTTGACTTCTCCGCTTTAAAAACGCGGCTCGCGCTAAAAGCGGAGCCGAATTCGCTCCCATCGCGTGGGAAATAACGAATGGCTGCTCGAGTCCTGAAAGTAAAACATTTTCCACCGCCCTTTGGGTGTAGGGCGTAAAAATCTTGGTGGTTTTTTTCTTTTTAAGCCGTTCCTGGTAATCCCGCCAAAACCATTGAATGTGCTCAACATCACAAGCCTCAAAGCCGGGGCATTTCAATTCACAACGCAGACAGTGTGGGAGATTCCAAGGCTGATCTACCGCCACCCACTCAACATGGCTTTCATACTCTGTAAGCAGTTGCGAGATTTTGAAGTCTGAAGAGAATTTTTGTTCAGGTTTTATTGAAGTAAAAAGCTTTGTGAGAAACACTTTTTTCTGTTGAGGGAAGTAATCCATCAAAGCGACCGTGGCTTTATCAGTCTTCCCCCCAGCTAAGCTCAGGCCTAAAAACTTTTTTGAAGCGGGTGGCTCAGAGGATCGACGGGGCGAGCGCTCATGACTTGGAAATTTTGATTTTGACATGCCCGAGCCACCCTTTCTTTATGATCCGGAGGACACCACACAAGGATACAACCGCCTCCTCCCGCACCACAAATTTTAACAGCTTCGGCTCCGGCCTCCAAAGTGATTTTCGCAAGCTTTTCAATTTCGGGGCTGGTAAAGGCGGGTGTCAGACGAATTCTCGCCTTCATCTCTTCACTAAAGAGCCTGGGCAACTCCTTCCAATTTTTTGATAAGACGGCTTGTTTCAATTCTGCGGAAATCTGACGAATTTCTTTAAGAGCGCCAACTGTTTTAGGTTCTTTCTCGGTAGCCGCTTTTAAAACTTCAAAATTGTTGATACCAGAATGATGAGACTTACCCGTATAAACCAGCATAAAATAATCAGCCAAAGGTGATTCCGATATGGGGTGAACAGATTGGTGAATTTCCGAACTTGTGTATTCCAGAACATTCAGACCACCACTGACTGCGGGGTAGTAATCCTGGGTTCCTGTGGGTGTGTTGAGAACAAAAGCCTCCAAATTATGAGCCACATGAACCATTTGAGCTATACTCGGAAACTCTTGGCCCAGCCATACAGAAAAGGCCTTCATCATGGAAATCGCAAGTGAAGAGCTCCCCCCCAGACCTCCCCCTACAGGAGAGTCTGACTGAGTTGTAAGCTTAAATCCTCTTGAGGGTTTAAAGAATTGTACGACTGCACGAAAGAGCTGTGCCTTAGGATCAGCGTCCTGAAGAGCTTCGTTCAGACTTTTATAATTTTTAATGAGATTCAAATCCTTAGAGTGCCATTCGATTTCCGCGGTGTTCTTTTCCTCTAATACAGCCCTCGTCCAAATATCAATCGCTACGTTAACAGTGATAGCCCCTTCCAGATAATTGTAAAGAGGCCACAAATCCAGCGTGCCTCCAGCCAGGTCTACGCGAGTGGGGCTCTTGATATTAATGATTTTCACTGCTTCTCCTCACTAGCGGCCTTAGGGCTCTTATCGCTTGGTTTAGGCTTTACAATATCATTCAAGGCCAAGCGATTAAGTTGAGCATCGTCAATTTGAAATACTTCGTCCAATAAATTAGTTTTTGCCCAGGCTTCATGATCTTTGAAATCAGACCATTTGAAGTTGAAAACTGAAACATCTTTGTGATCGAGAAGTTCAATCTCTGAATTGAATGAAGGAGTGTTAGACGGAACCTTCACGAAGTATTTATAAACCTCAAGTCTATGCAGACGGTCCACTAAGTCTTGAGCCAACTGGTGGCTTACCACAACCTTATCATCCGAAGATTCCAGCTCCCATCTTTCGTTTCTCTTAACAAGAGCATAGGTCTTCAGCGGGTTTTTCACTCGAATTTTTGTCACTTCATCAACTTGAAATTTAAACGGAAGCGTTTTGTCCCGAAGTTCTACCAGTTCGATAGTTCTTAAATTATCTAAAGTTTGAGGCTCAAGTTTTAGATGAAGGTTCAAGGGCTTGGTCAATACACTGTCTTTATAGAAATCTCCCCGCCACTCGTCCGTTCCCATATAAATATCTAATCTCATCGCGGACGACCCCTTGGGCTTTTCTTCGAGGACCGTGGTCCCTTTAGCTAGGCTGAGCTGAGTCAAAAGTTCACGGACGGCATTTTGATCCAACTTCCAGTTAGACATAGCAGGTGCCACCCATTGGGCTTCTCGGCTTTGCACTTCGAAATTTCCTTTAGAGTTTCGAATCTTGATCCGATCAATTTTTGAAATCGAAGGGCGGAAAACTCGAAGATTTCGAAAGTGATCATTGCTTTTTGATAAAAAATCCTGCCAGACGGCGCTTCCGATTAGGACTCGGGCTTCTTGGTCTCGGCGAAGGAAGGGCATTCCTTCGAAATTCTTCTTCATCGAAACTTCCACCATCTGTTTTTGACCGCTATTGGACTCTAAAAAGATAGTTCCCATGGGTTTATCCAGCCCATAATCTTCCCAATTAACAGATTTTCCTTCGCCGACGGCGCCCGCAGACTTTTCACTGGTGATCTGATCCAGAAACGACTCGACCACATCATTATCAGCTTGATCCTTCAGCGGAGACGTCAGATCCCATCCATCAGCACCTCTTTCTAAAGTCGTAGGATTTGGCATCCCCTTGTCGAAGATAATTTTTTGAATCTGATCCCGATTTAAACTGATGATTTTGGATTCTGAATCTTTTCGCTCCGTTTCGCGAATTTCGCGTTGATATTCTCCGAAGTAAGCATACAGGCCTAAAATCAAGACAAGGCCTGTAAGAATCAAAGTCCCCTTGTTTTTCATAATGGCTAAGCTCCTCTACGACGCAACCAGAATGTAACCGCTGTGACCAGTAAAGAGATCGGCACCAAAAAGAGGAAAATGTAAAATCCTCCCAGCTTAGCAGTCGTCACCATCATCTGAGTTCTTTGCACTTCTCGAGGGGTCACGCTGATAAGATCTTCTTCCTGACTCAACTGTGAAATTGTGTTTAATGCCAAATCACGGTTCAGATTTTGATAAAGCATATGATTGGATAAAAACTCCGCATCTCCAAACACGATCATTTGAAAATCTTTTTCACCACCTGGATATTTTCCCTTTACCTCCACACCCAGCTGAAAGGGACCCGTAGGTTGATTCCCCGGCTTAATCTGAGGCGCTGTGAAAGCCACGGCATTTTCATCCGTTTTAACAAGCGGCTCAATGGTGATCCTCTCTGGCACGTTCTGAGTCTTTAGGTTCATCGGCCAATCCATACGAACAACATCTTCTTTCGTTCTAAAAACCTTAGTGACCGAGCTGTTCAGGGAAAACACGTTTCCAATCGTCCCACCGTCAATGTAACCAAGTCCCATAAAGGTGCTGCGAATGTAGTTGTTTTCGGGTATGACTCCTACTTTTCCCAGAACTCCTTCAAGACCTGCTGTTTTTCCCGACTCTAAAGCTAATAAAAGGTTGCCGCCTTTCTTAAGGTAGTTCTCAAGAGCTTCAATCTCGTAGGGTTGAAAGTTCTGCCGAGGGCCCACGATTACCAGCGTATCCGCATCTTCGGGAATCTGCGGAGAGGTGGGAAGATTCAAAGCTTTGACAACAAAGCTGTTATTCTCCACTAGCATTTTAAAGGCATTAAGCCCCGAAGCTTCTTGTCCCTCTTCAATATTCAACTCACCATGCCCAGAAACCACATAAATCGATTTCAACTTTTCGCGGGTGACTTTGATGATAGCCTGAGTGATCTCCTGCTCGTCCACCCTGTCAATTCGATTTCTTCGCCCTTGGTATTCCACAAATGCCAATCCGCTGCCCTTAGTGACACCATACTCCTCGGCCAAGGCCGGATGTTGGTTCACTTCATAAAACTCTAAGGATACATTGTTAGACTGATCTTGATATCGTTTAATCAGTTCACGAAAAGCCGCGCGGTGCTGTTCAATACCTTGCGTACCTTCTTTGTAGAAGTAAAGAATCTTCAAATCAGCTTTTAGGTCTTTAACAACTTTGACGGACTGCTCGCTCAGGGTATTAGTCTTAGCTTGGGAAAAATCCCAGGTGACGTTTCGTTTTATTCCGATGTAGTTTACAATTCCGACCAGGGCTAAAACCAATAAGATCATAGCTCCCATATTCATTCCGTGCTTGGTTGTCTTCAGTGTCAAAAACTCAATTATCAACTTATAGTCCTTAACAACCGCGACGAGCACAAAGAAAGCGGTGAACCCGATTAAAACCCAATAAAAGGGCATCCATCCACCTAATAAAAATTTGGCCAGGCCAAAGGCAGCTAAGGAAACTCCAGCTAACGAAAGTAAAATTTTACTTAATTTACTCATGAAGCCCTCCAGCGATGAGATTCAACAACTCTTTCCGCTAAAAATAGAAACAATCCAATGGCTGTAATAAAGAAAATCAAGGACTGAATTCTAAGTGTGCCTTCTACAAGACCAGACAAATGCGTACTCAAAGAAATATGCTCAAAAAATTGCCGTGCCCATTGGGAGTCCACGGCCTCCACACCTATTCCCACAAACCATATTGAAACATTCAATATGACTGACATGACATATGCGATTAAAACGCTTTCAGTTAAGGACGAGCAAAAAAGATTCATCGAGGCATAAATCAGACTTAAGCCATAAATGCCTCCGAAGGCCAGAATCAAAGACGGCCAGTGGATCTTGTCCACGAACATCAACGTGATGAGGGGATACAATAAGGCCAGAATCATCACACCTAAAATAGCTCCCGCAACACCTATAAACTTCCCCACCACTAATTGCCAGGATGTCACTGGTGACGTTAGAAGCAAATCAAATGTCTTCAATTTCTTTTCTTCTGCGAAAAGTTTCATCGACAAAGCCGGGACGATAAAAATCAGGACAAGATTCAAATAACTTAAGTGGGGAAGATAAAGCCCATAATGGATATTGGCTTGCTGACCCGCCCCCATGCCAGGCTGAGCGTATTGTGCCATTTGTGAAAATCGCGCGAAATGCACAGGAAATAGAAAACTCATAATGACCGCAATTAAGAACGCGATAAAATAAAAAGTTGGTGTGAAAAAGAAACCTTTGAGTTCTTTTTTTCCGATAACCCATACTAATTTCATTGCTTCACCTCTTGCCCATAGGTCAGTTTCAAGAACACATCTTCTAAGTCCATTCGTTTAGGTACAAATTCCAAGATTCCAGCCCTGGCCTGCACAAGCCTTTCTAAGATTTCATCGTGGACACTTTCCTCACCGTTGAACTTCACATCCCAGTTCAACCCTGAACCTGATGCCCCTAGCACTCCTTTAACGGGACCTAAGACGGAATTCAGGTCAAAGGCTTTACGAAGGCGAATTTTGATAACAGCTGCCTCTTTTTCCATTTGCCCTAAATTATCAATGGAGTCCTCGGCTACGATCTTACCCTTATTGATAATAATGGCTTTATCGCAGACAGCTTGGACTTCAGAAAGGATATGAGTAGAAAGTATGATGGTGTGCTCTCCACGAAGCTCTTTCAGCAAGTCGCGAATTTCGGCCACTTGCTTAGGATCCAATCCCACAGTCGGCTCATCCAAAATCAAAACCTCTGGCTGACTCACCAAGGCCTGGGCAATCCCAACTCTTTGTTTAAAGCCCTTCGAAAGAAAGCCAATCAATCTTTTTGAAACGGACTCGAGATGAGTTTTCTCAATAGCCCGATCTACATATTGTTTGATTTGATCTGATGGTACCCTTTTGAGTTCGGCCACATAGGTCAGGTAATCTCGAACATACATATCACTGTAAACGGGCGGCGTCTCAGGTAGATAACCAATACGCCGTTTAACTTCCGTGGGGTTTTCGAAGACATCATATCCGGCAATTCGAGCCTCACCACTGGTAGGCGCCATAAACCCGGTTATGATTTTCATGGTCGTTGATTTTCCAGCCCCATTCGGCCCTAGGAACCCCACCACATCGCCTTTTTTTAATTTAAAGCTGATGTGGTCAATCGCGCGCAGGGGGCCATAATCCTTACATAGATTCGTTACTTCCACCATCACATCACTCCTTAAATGTTGAATAATAAATGGTAATTAGCTCTAACCGAGTGTCAAGGGATGACAACTCTCAAAACTCGCTCATTTTGATAATGAACGCGACCAAGCTTATCCCCCTTGATAGGGCGAACATATCGACACTCCGCCACAAGCACATCCACAGATGAGCCTGACATCAAAGTCTTTGTTCGCACGGTCTCTTGGATCAACCACAAAGCCGCCTGCTGAATAATAGAGTCAGGCACCTTTTGGTTCTTAGCGACGGCAATCACAACGTGAGAACTGGGATAGTCTTGCAAATGCACCCACAAGTCCCAAGCCTTAGCCGCACGAAGCAGGGCTAGATTATCCTTCGCATTTTTTCCTCGCGAAGCCGTAAAGTCTCCGATTTTTTTCGTACGGCCTTCTGCACGAGCTTCCTTAAGCAGCTGGCGCGAAGGCTTTCCATTTTGACCCCAGGTTTCGGGAGGCTCTGTTTGCATTTCCAACTGGGCCACTTCTCGCTTCAGAATTTCCACCCGTTCTAAAGTTCCAGCTCGCTTTCTTTCTAATTGCTTGGCTTTATCAAAAGCGTGCTGCATCAGCTCCACCCGGCCTTTTGAAAATTTCGTAAACTCTTTCCACTCAGATCCCAGTTCATGAACCTCAAACGACTTCAATAACTCACCTAGAGTCTTCCATTTTTCCATTTCACCAGAGGCCAATTGCTCTTGAATTTCTTTAAGAGCTTTTGTCTTTTTGGCGATATCCTTGTTACGTCGGCTTTGCCAATCATCCTTCTTACCAGAGGGGGGACGCTGTTGCCTCTTAAGCCATTCAGTCTTTATTTCATCTAAGGTCGATAGATCTTGCGGCGGCGGCACTTGCGAAACCGGTGGCAACCCTTTGGGCTTTGACCATGCAATCGACTTGGGCCCTGCCTCTACGATGAGGTTGGGAGCTTTGGGTATAAGTCGAACTTCCATCCGCACAAGGCGCCCAGCCCCTACCCACTCCACATGCCAAATGCGAGGATCTTCAGGATCCTGCTCCAGTTTTGATAAGTACAGATTTTTAACATGAGAGTTAAGAAAGAGAGCCACCGGCTTGGGTGAAACTTTGTGTTTCCAAGGTGACTCTTCATTAAAGAACAAACTGACAGGAAATTGAGGCGAAAGATCAATAATCCACCAAATGCGGCCTTTTTTATAAAGGCCTAAGGCCAAGCCATTCGGATGAGTTTCAATTTCCTGGAGTTGGGCCCCGATCATCGCAAAAATGCCTCCGGATCGGATTATAACTACTAGAAATCGAAAGAAGGATCAAGCGCCTGCATATTCTGGAATTGACAGTTTTTACCTTTACACTTTTTTGCCTCAGTGGCTTTGCTCTCTCGGAGAGACCTATTAAAGTCACTTTCCCACTCGTTAAAGTTGATTTCCCCATGGGCCTCAACGACTAAACTATCCTCACCTATTGGCTCGACCTCTGATTGTTGGATTGTCTGTTGGGCCGATGCAAAGGGGAGATCGGCAGCCTTCGTGTTAACACTTGCGTAAGCGGAAGTCCCCACTAGAACAAGAGTTAGGGCTAAAAGGATGTGTCTCAAATTGAAATGGGTCATAATTGTTTTCATAATACTGATAGAGGATTCAAGTCGGATGCCAATCTAAAAAGCCTCAAATCTAATACCGTAGCATTAGGGCTACTATCAGAGCCAATTCTGATTGTGGTAACAAGAAAGGTTCAACAGTTTGCTCCTATTTTTTGCAACAGGCAGCCATACAATGGACCGAATGAGTATTGATCCGGGAAGTACTGAAAACCAAATTCTGTCCATTCTGGATCAATTTCGAGTTTTGGTTTTACGATGCGCACGTTGGTTTTTTTCTTTTTGAGTAACTTGGCAATGACACCGTCATTTTCTTCAGGACTGATCGTACAGGTGGAGTAAAGTATGAAACCTCCTGGCCTAATGGCGCTCCAAGCACTGCTTAAGAGCGAATACTGTTTAATGGCCAATCCCTGAGTACGTCTGGGGCTCCAGTTGGCCATCTCGCGCGGGTTTTCTAACAAGTGTGATTCTCCCGAGCAAGGGGCGTCCACCAAGATCGCGTCGAATTCTTCACGGTGGCGCAGTCCGTATTGGGCGCCATCTAAACCTCTTACCCAGACCCGGTTGCGCCCGTCCCGACTGATGTAGTTTTGCAAAACCTTGGTAAGGGCTTCTCGGCGAGGTTTCGAAGTTTCGTTGCAAATGATTTCCGCAGAAGGCGAAAGACGGGAATATAAAACTAAGCTTTTTCCTCCGGGGGCCGCACACATATCTAAAACTTTGTCAGCTGTTTCAACCGGCAAGCTACGCGCCACAAGGACGCTGGCAGGATCTAAAAAATACTCACGAAGTAAACCATTCTCAAGTCTCTCAGGGGCTTCCCCCGCTTGGTGTGGCTTCATATCAGCAATCGGTCTCTGCGGAAAACCTGGCTCGAAGGCTACTTGATGGTTTGTTTTCAAGGCGGCTTTGAGCTGAGGCCAACGCTCTCCATAAATTTTACTATAGTGGTGATCAAACGCCTCATTCATAGCTTAACGCCTCAAAGATTGAGGAAACCGGCATATGAACTCAGTTCCTTGCCCGAGCTTACTTTTAACTTCAATCACGCCACCATGACTTTGCACAATGTGCTTGGCAATGGCTAATCCCAGCCCTGTACCGCCCGTTTCACGAGAACGACCAGCATCGACTCGGTAGAATCTTTCAAATAATCGGGAGTGATGCTCCTCAGGGATGCCTGGGCCATTATCAATCACCCGGAGTACAACTTCCTCGGGGTGCTGCTCCCAAATAACACGAACCTCTTTTCCCTCAGGTATGTATTTGACCGCGTTCGAGAGTAAATTTCTCAAAACCTGTTCTATCTTTTGCCCATCAGCCACAAATTCATTCACATTACTTTTAGCTTTAATCAGGATATTTTTTTCTAGAGCCAACAAAGTCAGTTCACCGATGACCGCATTAGAAATTTGCATTGGTGATAGAACCTGAGTTTTTAAGTCCGTCCCCGCTTCCAGTCGAGAAAGATTTAAAAGATCACCGACTAAGTCAATTAATCGATCCACATTACGGGAAACTGTGGTGATAAACCGATCGACTTGATCATAGCGTTGATGATGAATATCGTCACGGATGGTCTCTACATATCCCTTGATAGAAGTCAGTGGAGTTCTTAATTCGTGTGAAGCATTTCCAACAAACTCAATGCGAATTTGCTCTGCCTTTTTGATCTCTGTAATATCATGGAATACAGCGGCCACTTCATATATCTCTTGATACTTCTGCATCAAGACCGGAGTTAAGCTCACATGAAAAAAGCGAGGGACGTTATCCACTACGGTTGGCAACTTTAAGGTGACACCTTGAGGCTTCCCACTTGCCAGTAGTTTATCAACAGCATCTTTCAACTCTCGTTGCGGGAAAATATCTTTGAAGAACACGCTCTTAGAAGATTGACCCGATTTGATAAAAAGAATACCGAATTTCGGATTAAAAAAAGTAATCACTCCATTCAGATCAAAACTCGCCACCCCTTCTTGAATAGAGGTCAAAAAGGCCTGACTCCCCTCACGTTCACGGTGAAGTTCGGCTCTTTGGTTTTTAAGAGAAATCACCAAAAGATAGACAGGCCGGATAAAAATGAAAGTGCTGATAAGACTTGAACACCAAACTAGAAGAACAATGTTGTTTTGCCATTCAGTGTTGTGGACCAGAATAAGAGCGCCATAAAGAACATGAAAAACCGCCAACTGCGCTAGAAGGCTGAGCCAAAAAATTCTCCATGGAAAGCGTTTTGAAATCATAGATTCGAATTCAAATCAGGCCTGAACCGGTAGCCAATTCCCCGAATCGTGTCGATATGGTCCGCCCACGCTCCCAGCTTCTTTCGAAGTCCAAAAATGTGAGTGTCGACGGTACGACCCGTAACACTGATACCTTCACCCTGAACTCTTTCAATCAATTGGTCTCGAGTCAAAACTCGCCCCTGAGACTGCATTAGATTTGCAAGAAGCTTATACTCAGATGGAGTTAAGTGCAGGTTCTGTCCATTGAGATATACCTCATAAGCATCCAGATTGAGTTTAAGGCCGTCCGCTTCAATGATTTGGTGAGAGTTTTGAGGAGTCGAGTCTCTTCGTAACAGAACCTTAACACGGGCTAGAAAAACCGAGGGATCAAAAGGCTTGGTGAGATAATCGTCTGCACCCTTTTCTAAACCGTAGACAATATCCTGGGGTTCTGATTTAGCTGTCACCATCAGGACTCGCGAGTTAATATTCATTGTCTTGAGCTTATCTAAAAGCTCAGAGCCACTGACTCCGGGTAGCATCCAGTCCAATACCAGCAAATCAAAGTTATGGGATTTGATTTTTTCCATAGCCTCTTCGCTGCTTCCGCTCTCCGTCACATTGTAACCTTGGCGACTAAGATGAAGCACCATCAATTCTCGAATCTCCGCTTCATCCTCGACGACGTGGACTTTATAAGGCGTCATGAAAAACCTCCGTGCCGGATATCTTGTCCTCCCGCTGTATAGATCACATCTTCCGCGATATTCGTCGCATGATCTCCGAATCTTTCCAAATTGCGCGCTACCAATATTAAAGACAAATAACGCTCCACTTGAGCCGGGTTCTTTTTCAATTCTTGAATCATGTCACTTTGAACTTTGGCCTTTAAGGCGTCCACCTCATCGTCCATCACTAAAACTTTTTCTGCGATTTTAGTATCAGTCCGAATGAAGGACTCCAAGGATTTCTCGATCATATCCTGAACAATGGAAAACATCGTTCGAATAGCCGGCAAATTCAAATCTTCAGAACGCTTCAATGCATCCTTCCCGATATAGGCGATGTTGACACATTGGTCACCCATCCGTTCAATATCCGTATTAATCTTGATTAAGGAGACAACTGCACGAAGATCCCCGGCCACAGGGGTATTTTGCGCAAGATACTGAACAGCTTCCTCATCCAACTCTTTGTGCCAATCATTGATCTGCTTTTCGAGTTCAAAAACGCCATCAAAAAGTTCTATTCGCTTTTCAATAAGAGCCTGCAACACAAGCCCCAGAGCTTTAATCGCATGCTGACCCATTTGGGAGACTTTTTGACGAAGGCTTTCTAACTGCGTCGTATACGTTCTTTCCATTCTTATGGTCATAAGCTGTATTGCCTGGAAAGTCCATTCTAAGAAAGTCACGGCATTAAATTGACAAAATCTTAACAGGTTTCTGAGGCACCCCCTTAACAGCTTCCAAGTGAGGGCCTTAAAAGTCCAATCTCAGACCTAAGCGGACCCTTTCCAATTGCTTGGCGCGGCTCGAGTGACGGTCACCATACTGCGTATTTTCATAGAAGCCACCCCAAGAGAAATGCGGCCGTTCCTCCAATAATAAGGCCCCCATCCAGGACTGAATGCTTTTATCGCTTAAATCCGGGCGTAAATGATCATAGCGGATCAACACAGACTGCTTTGGGGTGAGTTGATACATCAGATCTAGCCGCCCGGCCTCTGTGACTACCTGCCGGGGCTCACCGTCAAATGTCATACCCTCTGCCCGCTGGTCACTTTCATACTCGACGCTAGGGTCTTGAGCCCATAGGCCCTCTATCCCCAGGGCAAAACGACCCCACTTCTGCTGAAGCCGCAGTAATACCCTGGCTTTGTTTTCAATATCTTTATCGACAAGGTCGACCTTGCCGTAACTTAACCAAAGCCCTGCGTACCGGGATTCATGTTCAGCCATATAGCTTAAGAAAACTTCTTTGCTCGCCCCCACCTCTTGGCTTCGGTTCTCTTCCCCGTTCACAAGGCCAAAAACCAAAAACCCAGTGTCTGAGAGATTCCACTGCCCCTGATAACCCACATCCCCTTCAGGTAGAAACCCATACCTTCGAACCTGGCTCCAACTGGCTTGGCCAAAAATTTCAAAACGAGTCAGCAAGCCTTGATAACGATGCCAATAGGGGTAAATCAAACCCGCTTCATGAATCAACGAAGTAAAATTCGGATCTTGATACTGCAACCAAGCATTGGGAATTTCAGACAGATAATTCTTTTGGTGGAGGCTTCGCTCATCACTTAGAGCAAAATTAAAAAAAGCTTGAAACCCCTCAACAATTTCGGCTTCTGCCCGAATTTCCAGTTCGCCAAAGTCAAATTCCGTTTGCCCCATTTTGGATGTCGGAAGATTGGAGTACTCAAGATAAAAGTCAGCGGTCAAACCAAACTTCCATTGGGGATTAATCTCTTGAGCTACAGCCACAAAAGGGAATAGAAAGACTAATAAATGAATTCGTGTCATGGGCGAAAAGAGAATCATAGTTTCCTATACCTTGCAAGAATGCTCTAGGCCACTTATTCTAAGTGTTATGCGAATATCAGCTATCGATTTAGGATCCAATGCTGTTCGAATGCTTGTTGCGCAATGGCAAGGGGACCGTTTCGAACCTCTGAAAAAATACCGACTACCACTGCGATTAGGTGGAGATGTTTTTCATTCCGGCCAGATATCAGCGCCCACTTTATCTAAAGCTGTCGAGTTTTTCCATGAGTTCGCCCAAATCAATAGCAAAATGGGAGTCATTAAGTGTCGAGCCGTGGCCACAAGTGCCGCCCGGGAAGCTCGAAACAGCAATGAGCTCATTGGAATCATCCACAAAGCAACCGGCATCCAGCTTGAAATCATCAACGGACGAGCCGAAGCTCAACTTATTTTTGATGCCGTTAAACATGAAGTGGACCTGCGAAAACGCCAGGCTCTTCTTATCGATATCGGAGGCGGTAGCGTTGAAATCACCCATTCAGACCTAGGAAAAATTAAAAACAGCCGCAGCTTTCCTCTGGGAACAGTTCGACTGCTTGAGCATATCAAGAATCGTAAAATGTCAGAGGCTCATATTCGGATCGTCGTTGGTGACCTTCTGGGGCCGGTAACTGAATATTTCGAACGTCAACTCCATGGCATTGCTTTTGATTTTGAAGTGGTAACCAGCGGAAAATTAGAATGTATGGCTAAGCTTAAAACCAAGCTTTTGGGAAATTTATCTTGGGAGTCCATCCTGACTCAAGAGGTCGGCCAGATCCTAAATCAGCTATTGAGGATTCCCTCACGAGTTCGGATCGAACAGCTAGGTATGAGAGCAGACCGAGCGGACGTAATCGTCCCCGCAACCTCTGTAGTCGAAGCTGTACTCCGACAAGCTGGGATCGATAAAATTTTGATTCCTGGAGTTGGGCTGCGCGACGGGCTTCTCTATTCGATGATCGAATAGCGGCCATCATTTATCCGCCCGCTTTAACGGGTCGATCGAATAGAAAATCTTAGTTTAGGGTCCCGTGGTAGGGTCCGCTTTCCCCTCGTGAGAGTTCGATGGCGCGACAGATCCTGAAGGTTGACCTTTCTGTGAACCCAAGCGGTCTTCGCAACTGGCAGGCTGACCTGCTTTCGTCTTATCGCGCGAGGGGGTGCGGGCCATATGTTCACAATCTTTAGCCTGAATCTGTGAAGATTTGGGATTTGTATCATCCAGTAAATGAGGACCCCCACTTTGAATAATTTCTCCGCCTACGGGGGCCTGAGCGTTCACTAAAATTGACAAAAGTAAAGTCATTATAAATAAAATCATTTTTCTCTTTCATCTAGAATCATTTTAGGAGTAACCAACCATTGCAGTTGAGCTGAGCTGGGCCCCAGGCCTTTTAGCATATCAACCTCCAACATCATGATGCCCGACTTCTTAAATTGTAAAAACGGGTATTCATTTCCCGCAAGCAGGTAAGTTGCCAGCAGGCTTAAATTGGGCTCATGTCCGACAATGACAAAGATATTACCGCGAAAATTTTGTGATTTGATCCACCGAACAAAAGCCTGAGGGGGGCTTTGAGGCACCAACTCACCGCACTCTACAATTCTTTGTTCATTGTAAATTTGGGAGACTATTTCAGCTGACTGCCGGGCTCGCGTATAGGGACTGGAAAGAATCAGATCCACATCCTTCACCCAGCGCCTTTTCATAACTTTGGTCATTCTCTCAAGGCGGCTGCGACCTTTTACTGTCAACGGACGAAAAGCATCGTCCAGTTTGGCTTTTTTTTGAAACTCCTCACGGGCCAGCGCGATTCCATGGCGCACCAGAATCAACTGAACCACTTTATCCCCCACCTGTCTTTTCTGTAATTTTCGCATTCAATTTTTCTTCATCCAGCTTAGAGCGGTTTTTTGTCAGATCAATCAGTTTTTGATGAACACCTAAAGACTCGCCACTGCGCTGGGTGTAGTGGCCATCGGAATCCATATCCCACGCTTGCCGCTTGTCCTGTAAATAGAGTTGTAACATTTCCCATATTTTTTCTTTAAGGGCCCTGTCATAAATGGGAACCAGGGCTTCCACTCGAGCATGGAGATTTCGATACATCCAATCTGCTGAACCAATATAATACTCACCATCAATGGGATCGACGGCCCCATTACGAAAGTAATAAATTCGTGAGTGCTCTAAAAACCTTCCGAGAACGGAAATCACTCGCACCCGCTCGCTCAACCCCGGCGTGCGCGGCCGCAGGCAGCAGAATCCACGAATGATTAGATCCACATTGGCACCCTTTTGGGACGCCAAATAGAGAGCTAAAGAGATATCATTTTCCTCCATATTGTTAAACTTCGCGATGACCTGAGCAGGCTTCCCTGATTTTGCCAGCTCTCCTTCTCTTTCAATTTTTGATTTAATCTCAGAAAACATATTAACAGGTGCCACCAATAAATGCTGGTAATGATTCTTTAATGATCGTCCTGTTAAATAATGGAAGAATTCAATCACGTCCTCGGTAATGCCCTCGTGAGCTGTTAAAAGCCCCACGTCCGTATAAAATCGTGAAGTGCTGACATTGTAATTCCCTGTCCCGATATGAGAATAGCAGCGTAACCCTTCTTCCTCTTGACGAACGATAAGAATTGTCTTCGCGTGCGTTTTAAGACCTAGCACGCCATAAACGCCATGCACG
>CAZETK010000001.1:0-93249 GCA_964515195.1 uncultured Pseudobdellovibrionaceae bacterium | reverse complement strand
GTTCTTGGGCCCAGAAAATATTTCTTTCCTCATCGAAGCGCGCTTTCAACTCCACCAGACAAACCACTTGCTTTCCCATTTCGGCCGCTTCAATCAAAGATTTCACAAATGGCGAGTTATCCCCCGTTCGGTACAAAGTCATTTTAATAGCGAGTACCTTTGGATCATGGGCGGCTTCCCTGACCATCCTTTCCACAGTGGCACTGAAACTTTCAAAAGGATGGTGAACAAGGAAGTCATGCTGGCGAATAAGGCTAAAAATGGAAGCAGACTCATCCGCAAACTGAGCGGGCACGACAGGAACATGGGCTTCAAACTTGAGCTGCGGAAACGCCAAATCCGCGAAAAAATTCAGATCGGAGTAATCCAACTCACCCGGATGCTCAAAAACATCCTCAGGCTTCAGCTCCAGTTCGTCAGTCAGAAACTGTAAAATCCAGGGGTCAGGACTAGGGCCGTGCTGAAGCCTGACAACCTCAGCAAAACGCCTTTGACGCAACTCTTCGGTGATAGATTGGAGCAGATCTTCGGCATCATCATCATCACGATCTGAATCCGCGTTGCGAGTGATTCTAAATGGCATAACATTTTGTAAAAGCATGTTGGGAAACAGATCTTGCAGATTCGCGATAATCACTTCTATCAAACTGACATAACGAGATTGGGATTTGTCCACCTGAATCCAAGCTGGTAAAACTTTGGGGACTTTAATGCGGGCAAATAGTTTTTCATCTCCATCTGGGTGCTTGAGCGTCACGCCTAAGGAGGTCGAAAGATTTGAAATAAAAGGAAATGGATGCCCCGGATCCACAGACAAAGGGGTTAAAACCGGAAATACATTTTTAATGTAGTATTTTTTAACGGATTCTTTTTCTTTGGCTGAAAGATCCTTCCACTTCAGGATCACAATGCCTTCTTTAGCGAGTAGCTTTAATAGATCAGTGTAAACTTGCCCGTGCTCTGTAATTGCCGGGCCAATGAGTTTTCGGATGGCTTCGAGCTGTTGCTCCGGAGTTTGTCCATCAGAAGATTTGGAAGAAATCCCATAGGCCACTTGGCGCTTAAGGCCCCCCACCCTTTTCATAAAGAATTCGTCCAGATTACTTCCGCAGATGGCAAGAAACCGTAACCGTTCCAAAAGGGGATTGCGTGCATCCTTGGCTTCATGAAGGACGCGTTGGTTAAACCGCAGCCATCCAATTTCACGGTTCGTAAATTCTGATGCTGATGCCCGGGGGTGCTCGCGAACTTTTAATCTTTTTGAAGCTTTTCGTTTAGATGTCGTCGGCAAGCGACGTTTTTTCGTAGTTTTCACACTTCCATTGTCTCTAAACGCTCTGAAATACTCAATTTTTAAATGGTTCAGTTTGAGTCAGAATACGATTGAGATTTTTGTAAATGACTCGGCTTTAGCCTCAGGTCCAGAGCCAGTCTTTCCGATAAAGATCTTATATGTCACAAGGCTTAGCACGTTATCATGGTCGGGCCCCCCGTTATATCTTGAATACGCAGGATGATTCTTTAGTCCGCTTGGCTGGACCACGACAACTTCCGTGGGAAGAAGGGACTGAAGTTAAAAATATCTCATTAACTGGATTGGCCTTTACCGCCCCGTCTGACCTTTGTCCCCTATTAGGCGAGATCGTCAAAATTCAATTTGAAGTACCAGGCTCACAGCAAATGGCTTGTTACGCGGTTGTGACTCGAATTGATCCTTTAAAAAATCAAAGAATGTTGGTGGGTGTGCATTTCTACAAGCTGGAAATGGCCCAACGAATCGCACTTGCTCAAGGACTTTCAAAAAAATTAAAAGATCATATCGACCAACAAACTATTCTGAATAATACCCGAGTTCAAATTAACGCAGCGGAAATCGTGAAAATATTATTGATGTCGTGTTTCCTGGCGCTTTGGGCTTGGGGAACGTGGCTGTTGTTCAGCGCTGACTTCCTAAAAGGCTTCAAGTTTTAGCGGTTTTCCGTGCAACTTCTCTCTGTCTTTTACGAAGCAACTTTAAATATTCGTCTTTTGAAATTTCTTCGGCTCCGAAATTTGCCAACAGGGGTGTCACCATTTGAGTGTCAATCCACAAGTGCCCTTCTGCCTTCAGATCTTCTACCATTTTTATCAGTGCCAGCTTAGACATATCGGTTTCATGATGGAACAGACTCTCACCCGAGAAAACACCCTTAAATTTAACACCATAACCACCACCCACAAGGATGCCATCACGCCACACCTCCCATGAGTGCGCGTGACCCCGCTGGTGAAGTTTCGTATAGGCCTCAATGATTTCCTCTGAGATCCAACTTCCTGTTTGCCCTCTTCGGGCCTGGGTTGCACAGTCCCGGATAACGCGCTCAAAAGCCCGGTTCCGTGTGACGACCCGACTTGAGTAGGTTTTAAGCTTTTTCGCCAGGCTCCGCGGGATCTTGAACTTATCAAGGTAAAGGATGCCACGCTTATCAGGGCAAAACCAAAGCATCGGAAAACCCTCTTGTGGCCATGGAAAAATTCCTTTTTCATAAGCTTCCCTTAATATCGGAAACGTGAGTTCGCCGCCGACTGCGACCACTCCTTGCTCGTAAGGTGGCGATGGGTCAGGAAAAAACTCAATCTCCTCCTGAGCCATCATTTCGCCTCCCGACTTAAGGTTTTGATTTTGGCTTTATCACCCACGACCCAAATTAAGTCATCCTTTAGCAGTATGGTATGAGAGGGAGGATTAAGAATTCTCTCACCCCCCCGCTCAATTCCAATTACAAAACCATCGATCATTTCCCGAAAGCCGGCATCTCGAATAGTTGCATTGAAAAACCTGGATTTTTCAGTAACAATTAGAGCTTGTAGTCCATAATTTTCCGGCTTATCTGCTGTCGCTTCTCGCTTTTCGACCAAACCTTTCACAGGTGCGGTTTGCTCTTCCGAGCCAATTAAAAATAGACGATCCTGAGGCATCAATACTTCTTCACCATCCGGCGCCATGATGGTTTTATGGCCCCTTTCAATCAGGGCCACCATCGCCCCATACTTTTCTTTAATGGCTGACTCATGCAGTGTTTTGCCGACGAAGTCCGAATCCACTGACATGACCGCCTCCGTAAGACTGATATCCCAAGGTGCCAAGGTCGAATAGGGTCGGTTTTCTTTCATGGCTAATTCGCGATCGTCCAGATTATGCAAAAATCTTTTCTTCAATCGTCTGTAGAAGGGTTCAGAATAGCGGCCGGTTAATACAAGCAGTATTGTCAATCCCAAAAGGATAAACAAGGAACCAGTTTGAATCGACACGAATTCAGCCAAAATAAACCCAATTAAAAAAACACACCAGGATAAGCGGGAAACCAGAAAGAAAATTTCGATCATCTTGCCAATGTGCAAATCCTCATGACTGTATTCATACCCTTGTTGATGAGGACCCAAGATCAAGGCCCATAAAAAAGGGATACAAACCGTGACTAATCCCACGGTGGAGGCGACGTAAACCCAGTAGGCCTCTCCTAACTGCTCAAGAAAAATCGGATGAACAAACTTTTTATAGGTGAATGTCAACGCCAGTACGACCACTGTATTAAGCAACGTGTATGTGATATGGGCCTTGAACATACTTTGAAGGGAATTTTTCTTGTTTTGGATAGTAAAGAGGCTGGCATAATCCTTCAATTTTTCGTGCCAAGCTCCAGGAACGGTCTTTTCGATCCAATCGCACACGCGGTCTGACAGTTTGATTTGATAAGGAGTTGTGAAAGTTGTAATGGCCGATACGGCCACGGCAATGGGGTATAGTCCTTCGCCAACAACTTTCAAGCTCACACCTAAGGTGGCGATAATGAAAGAAAACTCTCCGATCTGCGCTAAGCACATGCCAGCCTGAACTGAACTTCGAAGGCTTTGCCCCGAGACCAGAGCCCCAATAGTCGTGCTAACAAGTTTCCCCGATATCGTCACCAGAGTCAGAATCAACACCAGGCCCAGGTTGTCACGAATGATTTGGATATCGATCAGCATTCCCACCGAGACAAAGAAAATAGCGGCAAACAAGTCGCGGACGGGTGTAAGAAGCTTTTCAATAGAGGCCCCTTCCCGCGTTTCGGCCATAATGGAACCCATGACAAAAGCGCCCAAGGCTGGAGAGAAGCCAACTTGAGTGGCAATAAAAACCATCATCAAACAAAGCCCTATCGCCGTGATCAACTTCGTTTCATCGTTGAGATACCGACGACTCCATTTGAAGAATAACGGCAGAAAATAAATCCCGATTAAAAACCATAGAGTTAAGAAGAATATGAATTGCAAAAGAGAGCCTGCCAGGCTTAATCCCGAAAATTCATGAGCGACGGCGATGGCGGAAAGCAGGACCATCAACAAAATGGCCACCAGGTCTTCTACAATTAAGACGCCAAAAACCAAGTCAACAAATCGGCGTGTTTTCATCCCCAACTCATCAATCGCGCGCACAATAATAGTTGTGGATGAAACCGATAACACTCCACCTAAAAACAAGCTGTCCATCTTCGGCCAGCCAAACCCTCGTCCGACAAAGTATCCAAAGGCCAACATGAAAAGAGCTTCGAAAACTCCGGTCGTCGTCGCGCTGAAACCCACTCGCATCAGCTTTTTGAAACTGAACTCAAGCCCAAGTCCGAACAACAAGAAGATTACACCGATCTCAGCCCAAATTTTTAAATTCTCGCTATCAGTCACAGTGGGAATCAAAGGGATCTGAGGCCCCACCAGTAATCCAGCTAATATATACCCCAGAACAACAGGTTGCTTAAGAGCTTTAAATAAAATCGTCGTCACAGCCGCTGTCATGAGAATGATAGCGAGGTCCTGAATCAATGGGGGTAAATGCATCATGCTTAGCCCTTCAGGCAGACATCGCAATGTCCGCACTTCTTCTTTTCGTCCTGTCCGAAGTAATGGTAGATTTGTAGCATTCGGCAGTCTTCAGTGTTTTTGATCCACTGTAAAAAAGAATAAAGCTTCTTATTGTGATGTTTCAACAATTCCTGTTGATTTTCTAGGGTAAAAAATTCGTCCTTGAGCGGTCCCGTCAAAATAATTCCGCCATTTTGGGTTTGAACAATACAGTCCCACCGTTCTAAAATACCTAGCGCCGAATCGACCCGGTGGTCGCGGCGATTCTTAAAACTGATTTCTTCTGCCACCCACTCACGTCCCTCGCTTCGCGCGCGGTCCTGATTCGATTCGATCAGTCGATACATTTTTTCAATGTAGGAGCGCTCAGGATGGGCACTTGCAATAAAACCCATGGGAATACTAAGATCCTCTTCATCATAAAACAGAATCGCGTCTGCTGGAAGTCCATCACGCCCCGCACGCCCCACCTCTTGAAAATAACTCTCCAGCGAAGCCGGTGGCTCGAAGTGGTAGACTCCCCTGATATTAGGCTTATCAATTCCTAAACCAAACGCAGGGGTCGCCACCATAATAGCAGTCTTGTCTTTCATAAAACTTTTCAGAGCCTGTCTACGGCGATTCGCGGGCAAATCCCCATGATAAATCAAAGCCGTCAGACCGCGCCTTTTAAGTTCATGACGAATTTCCTCTGCGGATTTAATGAGCGTAGTATAAACCAAGGCAGCCCCAGTTCGGTTTTCAAGTCTAGGAATTAGGCTTTCCATTTTCGATTCAAAGCCGTAGGCTTCCTCGACGGATAGCTGGAGATTGGGCCGCTTTAGACCTGAGGCCACAATTTTAGCATCTGGAAGATTCAAACTAATTAAGATTTCAGATTGGACATCAGGTGTGGCTGTGGCCGTCAAGGCCAAGGTTAAAGGTTCACCCAACTGCCGACGCACTTCTCCCAACTTTGCATAGTCTGGCCGAAAATCATGCCCCCACAAACTAATACAATGAGCCTCATCAACCACAAAAAGTGAGATTTTTCTTTTTGAAAGGGCCGATTGAAATTCGGGCTTTTGAAATCGCTCAGGTGTTGCAAAAAAAAGTTTATATTCCCCCTCTTGCAGCTGACGAATCCTCTTTTCTCTTTCTTCGGCGGGAATTTGAGAATGAACAAACGCCGCCTTCAATCCTAACTCGTAAGCCTTTTGGGCCTGATCCTCCATAAGGGCGATCAGAGGAGTCACTACTAATGTCAGCTCGGATTTATAGAATGTGAACAATTGATAAATCAGACTTTTACCAGAGCCCGTCGGCATTAGTCCCAATGCTGAAGACCCCTCTTGAAGAATGGAAAGAGTTTCTAACTGACCGGGGCGAAACTCAGAGAAACCGAAGCGTTCATTTAAGAGCTGTGCGAAAATATTACTCATTGCGTTAAGCCCCTTCCAGCTCTCAAATGTTCCTTTTTGCGCTCAGAAAAAAATCATGGTAGACCCATAGCTTCATTTTTGGAAGTTCTAATCATTATTAATGAGAAGATGAAACAGTTGAGCGAAAGGGCTACACATGTCTAAAAAATGGGACATCAATATAGTGCGCAATATCGGTATTTCAGCGCATATCGATTCGGGAAAGACGACTCTCTCCGAACGTATCCTGTACTATGGTGGTCGTATCCATGCCGTTCACGAAGTGAGAGGCAAGGATGGCGTTGGAGCCACCATGGATAATATGGATCTCGAGCGGGAGAAAGGAATCACGATCCAATCAGCCGCGACCCAGGTTCAGTGGAAAAATCATATCATTAACTTAATCGACACTCCCGGCCACGTGGACTTTACCGTGGAAGTTGAGCGCTCTTTGCGCGTTCTTGATGGTGCGGTTCTCGTTCTTTGCGGTGTGGCGGGTGTTCAATCCCAGTCCATCACAGTTGACCGTCAAATGAAGCGCTACAACGTTCCTCGCTTGGCATTCGTCAATAAATTGGACCGTCAAGGTGCAAATCCAATTCGGGTTAAAGATGCCCTCGTGGACAAGTTGAAATTGAATGCGGTCATGGTCGCTCTTCCCGTTGGTGTTGAAGACGCCCTCAAAGGCGTGGTCGATCTTGTCGAACAAAAAGCCTATACCTTTGAAGGTACCAGCGGTGAAAAAGTCGTTGAGATTCCAATTCCTGACGAAATGAAAGATCAGGTTCAAGAGTACCGTCAAATCCTTATAGGCAAATTGGCTGACATTGATGACACCGTCGGTGAAAAATTCTTAATGGAAGAAGAACCCACTGTACCCGAGATCAAGGCCGCGATCCGTAAAGGCGTACTTGAGTTGAAACTTTGCCCTGTATTCTGCGGCTCTGCCTTTAAGAATAAAGGTGTACAATTGCTGATGGACGGAGTTCTAGCTTATCTCCCTACTCCTGCGGAAAAGCGTGAGTTCGCGTTGGATTTGACTAAGAACGAAGAAAAATTCGAATTGGTTCCTGACGACGATAAGCCCCTTGTTATGCTGGCGTTCAAACTTCAAGAAACTCCGTTCGGACAGCTGACTTACATGCGTATTTATCAAGGAAAAGTAAGTAAGGGTGATTTCATCATCAACCAGACAAACAAAAAATCAATTAAGGTCCCTCGTCTGGTTCGAATGCACTCAGAAAAAATGGAAGATATCGACGAAGCCCACTCAGGTGATATCGTTGCCATTTTCGGTATTGATTGTGCCTCAGGCGACACCTTCTGCGACGACAGAATTCAGGCCTCCATGCAATCCATGCACGTACCTGATGCTGTTATCAGCTTGGCAGTGGCGCCAAAGTCAAAAGATGGGTCGAATAACTTTTCGAAAGCTCTTCAGAAGTTCCGTAAAGAAGACCCCACTTTCCGTGTTCACCGTGATGAAGAGTCCAACGAGACCATCATCTCGGGAATGGGTGAGCTTCACTTGGAAATCTATGTCGAGCGCATGAAACGTGAGTTCAGTTGTGAAGTGACTGTCGGGGCCCCTCAAGTGGCTTATCGTGAAACAATTAACACAGAAGCCGCTTACGATTACACTCATAAAAAGCAAACGGGTGGCTCTGGACAATTCGCGAAGGTCGTAGGCGCAATTCGACCTCTTCCTCCACAGGAAGATGGCGCTGTTTTCAAGTTTACAAATAAGGTCGTTGGTGGACGTATTCCTAAAGAATTCATCCCTGCGGTCGAAGAAGGCTTCCGGGAGCAATGTGCCAAGGGTTCTCTTATTGGATTCCCCATTGTGGGCATTGAAGTGGAACTGAATGACGGATCTTTCCACGACGTGGATTCGAGCTACATGGCCTTTAAGATTGCGGCAATGGCTGCCATGCGTGAGGTCTATGTAAAAGCAAAGCCCGTAGTTTTGGAACCCATTATGAAGCTGGAAACGACTGTGCCTGAAGAATACCAAGGCCCTGCAACTGGTCAGATCAATCAACGCCGTGGTGTTATTACGGGAACAACAACCTTTGAAGGCAGTGTCGTTATTGAAGCGGAAGTGCCATTAACAGAAATGTTCGGCTACTCCACAGATCTGAGATCTGCCACAAAAGGTAAAGGTGAGTTCACAATGGAATTTACGAAATACGCTCAGGCGCCTCGTAATATTCAAGACGATTTGGTGAAAAAATATCAAGCCAAGCGAGCCGCTGAACAGAAATAAATCTAAGGCTCTTGAGATTCATGTTTTATAAATAAAAAGCCAACCTTCGGGTTGGCTTTTTATTTATCTTGCTGAGTGCTACTATGCAGTTCTTTTTCTAGCATGGGATAATTACCGTCACTGATTTCAGATACTAGGCCTATCCCTACTATTAGAATAATACCGCAAATATAGACAAAAATTTTGATAGCCTTCTTCATAACATACGTCCTACCTAAGGACCATAATACCGGCATTTAGTCTAATTCTCGCCCTAAATAGGGGCTATTCTCGGTTTGATACAATATGGCGATTTTTGTTTGGATTCCTGATGACCACCTAGGTGTGATCCTTTATATTAGTCTCGATGTCCACCCATTATAACCCGCGGATCGCGGTGTCCAAAATTGATCTCAGTCTTGTTAAATGACCAGCATAATCTTACTTACCTTATTGGTAGTTACATTTTCTTTTCTTTCGTCCCTTATGGAAGCCGTGATTTTATCCGTTAACTCGGCTTTTGTAGCCGTCGCGGTAGAAGGTAAAAAACCCTATGGTCTGCTTTTAGAAAGACAACTCGAACATATTGATCGCCCGCTCTCAGCCATCCTAACATTCAACACGCTGACCAATATTGTGGGCTCTTCTCTGATCGCTTACCGGGTCCAAAGCTTCTATGGCGAGGTCTGGCTTGCTGTTTTTTCAGGAGGCTTAGGATTGTTTGTACTTATCTTTAGCGAAGTCTTTCCAAAATATGTTGGATCTACTCACTGGAAACGAATTGCGGGAATTAGTGCCTATATCATTCAGGCCATGATATTTGTTGTCTACCCAGCTGTGATCATCATCGACTTCGTGACAAAAAAATTAAAGCGGGAAAGCGATGCCCCTGAGGTGACGCGCGACGAACTGATCATGACAGCACAGATTGGCGCCGAAGAGGGAACCATTAAGACTAAGGAATCCAATATCATCAAAAATTTGTTGATGCTGGATCAAATCTACGTGGCCGACATTATGACCCCTCGGACAGTTTTATTCGCTTTCGAAGATACGGATACAGTGGAAGATGTGGTGGAAAAACATAAGCCAATTCGTTTCTCGCGAATCCCCGTCTTCAAGGACAGTCTCGACAATATTATTGGAATGACCTCTCGTTATAAAATTCTTGAGGCCCACTCCAATGAACATTTTGAAACCAAAATCAGTGAATTACTAACTCCCATCGCCACAGTTTCAGAAAGAATGCATGTTTCACTTTTATTGGATTACTTTATCCGCGAAAAAGAGCATTTGGCCTTAGCGGTTGATGAATACGGAGTCATTACAGGTCTTGTCACCCTGGAAGACGCAATCGAAACCCTCCTGGGAGTTGAGATAGTAGATGAGTATGACAATGTGGAAGACATGAGAAAGTTTGCATTAGAACAATGGCAGCTCAGAAAACAAAAACTTCGAAGAAGCTAAAACTCCAAATTCTCTACACGACTTGGCCAAGCCCGAAGTCAGCCCTGAAGGCCGGCACCACTATTGTGAATGAAGGCCTGGCGGGTTGTGTGAATCTTCTTCCAAAAATGATTTCTGTTTATCCTTGGAAGGGGAAAACAGAAACCGCTCAGGAAGTTGTTCTATTGGTAAAAACAGACTCTCGCCGCTTAAAGGCCTGTCGAGCCCGCCTGCGCGAACTCCATCCATATGAAGTCCCATGTCTGATGGCCTGGGATGTGGCTTCTTGTAACCCGGACTATGCCCGGTGGTTACTGGAGTCAAAATGAGACTTTGAAAAAGCCAAACAAAGACCAGCGTCAACAGGCCTAAAATCAGGAATATCTGAGCTAATTCCCAATCTCGCCTGATGGCCTTCTTCCCCATTTCGACTCCTTACACAAAACCTGTCTCCCCCTTCACTATTTGTGCATACTGGGGGCCAATCCAAAGGAGACAAAATGACCCTCGACCGCAACACCCTCTGCCATGAGATTTTTAAAGCCTGTTACCTTCAGGGGAATTTTAAATTGCGCTCAGGCCAAATCTCCCACGAATACTTTGATAAATACCGTTTTGAAGCCCAGCCACGCCTCCTTAAAGCCGTTGCTGAGCACCTTAAGCCTTTAGTTCCGGCTGATACTGAAGCCCTGGCAGGGCTTGAAATGGGTGGCATACCCATCGCCACAGCTCTTTCGTTAGAAACTGGTCTTCCCTGCGTTTTTGTTCGCAAAAAGGCCAAAGATTATGGAACTGAAAAATTCGCAGAAGGCTTGGACATCAAAGGCAAAAAAGTTCTGGTGATTGAAGACGTTGTTACCACAGGCGGTCAGATTTTGATTAGCACTGAGGATCTACGAAGCTTGGGCGCTATTATCACAGATGCCCTTTGCGTAATCTTAAGAGGAAAAGATTTATCAGCTTTCCAAGAGAAAAACCTGAATTTAAACAAGTTGTTCACCATGGAAGAACTAAAAGGTTAGGACATTTTCCGATTTACTTCTCGCCCACGATGTAGGCGATCCAGCTTAGACACGCTTCGCCCTGCTCGGTGCGCGTAAACACACCGTTACCAAAGCCGCTCCGGGATGTTCCTTCCCAATAAACATGGGTTTTCTTAAAACCTACTTCATCGAGCAGATCCCGCAGTTCAGGGATAGACCACATTCTCCAATCATAAGTGAATACATTTTTGATCTTAGAGTGACCATCCGGCTTGAAATGAATGTGAAAAACGGCCTCGTTAGTCACGGGATCGAAACTTTTTTGATCCCAATAGTAAGTGAAATTCTTGAGCTTATGTTTATCTTCAATGGCATCCGTACATTGCGTACCACCAAAAACGTCCAAAACTAAAATTCCATTTTTTTTCAAGCTAGCCAAGGCGTTGCTAAAGTACACCTTTAAATCTGAGCGCCTTTTAAAACAAAAATAGGAAAAATTAACTGCAACCGCGATATCCGCATCGGGAAGCTTGGTTGTCAGGACATTGGCCTCAAGAACTTTCAAGCGCCTTTGGAGATTTGGCGAGAGATTATTGTAGTAGGTATTGCGTCCGTACTCCAAAGGCTCTGGATCATAATCCACAGCGAAAGCCTTATGCTGTGAATTGTCCTTCACCCACTGCGTACTGAGTCGGAAAGTGCCGCAAAAATCCTCCCGTAGTGTTTCGGGTGAGCGGCCTCGCAACTCGCGATAGGTGGCCTTCAAAAAGTCGACATCATTGTCCGGTGACTGCACCGCTTGAGTGTATAGGTTGTATTTATCAATTTGGATCTTAGGATTCTTCTTCTTAACACGCTTTCGCACTTCCAAGGGTTTTTCCACGTTAAGCATTAAGGGACCTCAGCCAAAATTTCGCGAACTTCACGCTCAATATCCCTTTTCTGAGGAACAGAAGCATCTTCTAAATTATGATGCAAACCGATTCCAGGCACATTCTTGCCAGCCAGCACACGAGGGCGCGCCAGCAGATGATAAAATAGTTCCTGCACGCATCGGTAAACCAGGTGCTCACCAAAATTTGTCACCTCTGTGTCTTCATTTACAAATAGAACGCGCTTTGTTTTTTCTACAGATTGACGGATAGACTGCCAATCGTAAGGGAACAAGGTCCTTAGATCCATCACTTCAATGGAGATTCCCTCTGACTTTAATTGATCGGCGACTTCGTTGCACAATAGTAAATGGCGCCCATAACTCACAAGTGTTAGGTCTGAACCTTCCCGGGTAATTCGCGCTTTTCCGAGTTCGACATAATATTCTTGGACGTCGGGCCATTTGGGCTTCCATTTAGTGCGATCTCCGATAGGCGCATCAATGCATGCCTTGAGGTCTTTTTCATCGATCGGTTCACCCGGGATCAACTCCTCGCCCTTAATACGCATCAATGCCTTGGGCTTTAAAAATAAAACAGGGTTAGGGTCTCGGATAGCCGACAGTAACAATCCGTAAGCATCTAATGGGTTCGATGGCATGACAATTTTCCAGCCCGGCAAGCGGGATGCCCACGAATCAAATGAGTGAGAGTGATAGACGCTTCCTCGGATGCCGGCTCCAACAGGAGTCATGACTGTCATGGGGAGAGGATAATTTCCATTGGTCACCCAATATGTATTGCCAGCAATTTTAAGTTGATCGATTGTGTTGAAAATATAATCGCAAAACTGGATCTCAGCCACGCAACGATCTCCTGCCATAGCGATTCCCATGGCCATGCCGATTATGCCTCGCTCATCCAGCGGAGAATTCCAGGCTGTCTTTAACCCCTGAGTCGCGGTAAAAACTCCACCTAAGGGAGCTCCCACATCTTGTCCGAAAATATCTTTAACCCCTAATCGTGTTTCACCAACGTGAAGTGCCATGCGGATGGCCTGTGCCATATTTGCCATTAGAACTTCCTCCAGTCCGCATTTTCGTTATTAACGTAAACATGATCCCAAATAGACTCAGCCGTCGGTTGAGGTTCTTGGCGAACTTGCTCTTGTGCCAGACGTCCTTCTTCCTCGTATCGACTCCAAATTTCCTGGGCCTGTTGCGTCTTCAAAAGCCCCGCTTTTAAAAGTCGCTCCTCAAAGTCTTTTACCGGATATTTCTCATGACTTATGAAATTTGCACCACTGGCGGATGAGTGGCCATACAAACGCGAAACCATCGCTTCAATAAAGGCTGGCTTTCCAGTTTTTCGAATGAAGGCGACTTCTTCCTGGATCGCGAAGTAAGATTCGACCGGATCATTGCCGTTGATGGTACGCGCACGAATGCCGAAAGCTCTAGCGCGATCAGAAATTTGAGATTCTCCATGCTGCCCTTCGTAGGGAGTGGAGATTCCCCATTTGTTATTTTGCACTGTAATCAGCAAAGGAAGTTCTTGTCCCCTTCGAGAGGACCAAATCAGGCAGGAAGCAAAATCACCTTCAGCGGTACCGGCGTCACCTCCGCTAACAATAGAAATAGAGTCGTGGCCAGATATTTTTTGTGGATGGGCCGTTCCGCAGGAAATGGGATACTGGACCTCGATGGGCGAAGTCACAGGCGCCACGTTCCACTTAGGAAAACAATAGTGATTTGAAAAATTACGTCCGCCTGTCGAGGTATCGGTTGACCGATTCATCATTAAGCGAATGGAATCGATCATGGGCATCCCCATGGCGATCAGTGTAGGTGTGCAGCGATAATGAAGATGAAGAAAATCATAAGCGAGCCCTTGCCCCTTGTTGACCAAAAGTCCTAATGGAACACCCCAAGCCTCTTCGCCGGGTGCTCCAATCCAAAAATAGGATTCTCCGGCCTTATAAATCTTAATCAAACGCTCTTCAAGAACACGAGACTTGACCATAAGGTCGTGCATTTTGATAAGAAGTTCATGAGGGAGACCGCCGAATTGGTCCTTTTTGGCAGTCGACTTTTGAGCCGCTGGCTTACTGGATTTTTTAGTCGTCATGATGCTCAATTAGTACCTACAGACGACGCCAAAAGCAAAATACGGAGCGCGTTTTGCTGCGCCCCGTTGCTATGTTTATTATGAGACTTAAGACTTTCTCTTACAATTCAAATGGGAAGCTCACACTAGCGGTGTAACCCTCTGAATCGAAGTCAAGATCGCTGATAGCTGTGGTTCCTAACGCGCTTCCAGTCTGCAAACTCGTATCAGCATAACTGAGATCTTGATACTCTAAGTTGATACTGACGGAGGCAAATCGAATACCGGCGCCGACTCGCCATCCAGTTGGTTCATCAAATTTTGCATTTAAGCCCTGTCGACCCGTGTTGGGATCATATTGACCCGCTAACACATAGGTTCCCCATGCACGCAACCCAAAGTAAGGAAATTGCATTCCAGCTGTAGGCCCGATATTAAAGCTATCCCCTTCCGCATTTCCATAAATGGAGTCGCTCATTCTCAATCGGGCATATCGGGCGTCGGCCCCGATGAAGAATATTTCACTTACGTGACCTCCAAGCCGGAGCCCAAGGCCCGCGCCCGTTGTCATAGCAGAATCATCGACGCTCGTGGCAAAATTATCCGATGCAATCGTGGAATCCGATTGTGTATATGTCAAAAACGGTTCAACAAAGATCCCCGCTCTATCTCGAGGAGCACTCGCCGAAGTATCAGTACCGTACAGAGTTCCTTCTTGAGCAGACGCCGTATGCGCCAGCCCTACCAATAAAAATGTCGCTAAAATCCTTTTCAGTTCCATGCGAATCTCCTCTCTTTTCCATAAAATATGATTTTATTTACTTTATTTTTAGTTGTTAAAAATATAACTCTAACAATTTATCGCTAATCATCTATTTAACTGGAGACTACACCCCACTGGCCCCTAAAAGATCCGCAATATGTCATTGTTTATCTATTATTGAGGGCGCGGGTTTTGCTCATCACGTCTTGGCATATCTTCATTTAAGGTTCCGCCCTCAGTGCGCCGCTCGTCATGGAAGACTATTGAATTCAATCTGTCCTTTACTTCTTCTTCAGACTGACCATACTTAGATTGAACGCTGCCATAGAACTTCTTCAGATCGCCTTGTGCATAATCAATTTCATCGTTTGTGAGATTACCCCAAGTTTTTTGCAGCTGCCCTTTTAACTCATTCCATTTACCTTTAATTACGTTTTCATTCAGCATATTTTTCATAGGGCCTCCCTTAATCAAATTTCTGTTTTGATTAATGTATAGTTCGATTTTCAATTCAATTTTAAATTTGCATATACCTTGCCAACATCCCGTTCAAATGCCGGAAGGTAGAGAAGTTGGTGAATTTTTCTCGAGGATTTTTAGTACCAGATTGAGGGGCGAATTAGGACTCGCCCCCTACGAAAGAGATTCTCGTCTATTATGGTAAGGCTTTCCCGCTATCTGTTAAGTCTGTGAGAATTGCCACAGCTTCGTTAATGTCAGGCCGCTTTAGATATTCCTTCAAACGCTCTGTCTTATTGTAACGGGCTTGTCGTTGCTTCTTCTCTTTTTCTGTTTTTTCTTTGTTGTCCTTTAGAATGTCGGACACTCTTATGATCTTTCCTTTTTCCTTGGCTTCGCGGGCTTCATCTATTTGCTTTTTGTATTCAGCATCGGCGGCCACCCGCTTTTTGGATTTTTCACGGAGCTTTGTAATAATAGACTCCGAAATCTTTTCCCAAGCCCCCGGTCCTTCTTTTACATAGGCCTCGTCCGACAAGAAAGCTGGCAGCTTAACGGGCGGCAACGAATAATCTAAACTCTTTTCTCCCAATTCATCAGGATAGAGGTTAGGAAGTGCGATGTCGGCCTCTACGCCACGATGCTGAGTGCTATTGCCCCCAGGGATGTAGAACATTCCAATTGTTACTTTGACAGCTCCTAAATCATACGGAACAGGTATCACAGTTTGAATGCTTCCTTTACCAAAGGTATGGTCTGCACCGACCACAAGTCCACGTTTATAATCCTGCAGAGCACCCGCCACGATTTCCGATGCACTCGCAGAAACCCGAGAAGTCAGAATAACCAAAGGTCCCGCCCAATCCACCTCTTTATCCCGATCTGCATAAACCTGCTCTTCACGTCCATCGGCACGCCCAGCCTGTTTGACCACATTCCCCGTTTTAAAAAATAGCCCCGCGATGCGAACCGCGTCTTCAAGACTTCCCCCGCCATTCTGAGAAAAATCTAGAACCAAACCTTCCATTTTCTTTTCTCGGGCTTCTTTCACAAGCTTTTTCACGTCTGTGGCACTGGAGCGTCCGCCCCTCTTTCCATCGTTGTAAAACGATGGCAAATTAATCACTCCAAACTTCCGCTTTTTTCCATCAATAACTTTTTCGATAGGAACTAATTGGGCCGCTTCATCTTCGAGATTCACTTTATCGCGAATCAAAGTCACTTCCTTCCGCTGCTTTCCGTCACCTTCGGAGCGCAGGATGCTTAATCGTACTTTGCTACCCTTAGGGCCACGGATTTTTTTGACCACATCCTTAAGGTCCATATCGATAACATTCTCCATGGGCCCCTTAGCCTGACCGACAGCCAAAATTTTATCCTGAATCATGACCTGCCCCGATTTGGCAGCCGCTCCGCCGGGAACGAGGGCATCAATGATTGTAAAACCATCTTGCTGGGTCAGGGTAGCTCCGATCCCTTCGAGGGATAAACTCATATTGATGTTGAACTCTTCAAAAAATTCACGAGACAGAAAACTGGAATGTGGATCCAACGCCCGCGCAAAGCTATCCAGATATTGAACGATTAAATCCTCTTGTGTTGTATCAGTTACTCTTTTAACAGCCCGGTCATAATTTTTGATGACGTTTTTTTTCGCCTCCTCGAGCTTCATGTCCGTCGACACGTAATTGGCAACTTGGAAGTGAATATAGTTTTTCATAAAGTCTTCGGCGTCTTTATCGCTTTTATAATATTCTTTCTTATCTGGATCAAAAGTGAATTGTGAAGTCTGATCGAGCTTATAACTCTCTCCTAAAAAGTTTTTAGCGTAGTTGGCACGGGACTCGACTTTTGCCAGATATATCTTTTGAACCTCTTTCAGGAAATCACATTTACGCTTCTTGATATTATCAAAGGCTCCCTTCATCAAACTTTGAATTTTTTTGACATCACTTTGTGTAAAATAAATTTTAGTTGAATCCAGACGCTTGATATACTGATCAATCAAGCGTTTTTCCAATTCTTTATTGCGGGATTGGTGCTTAATATGGTTTCCCAGAAACATCTGTTCAATAGAGTAAACAAATTGACACTGCAGTGGTATTTGACTGGAACTTGAAAGACCTTGGGCCCAGGCCAAAGATTGAAATGCAAGCACGATAGCCAATAGAGTTCCGCTAAAATTCATATCACAGTATCCTTTCCTTGGATCCCTCTTATTTTGGCAGTAGCAGGGGCCTGTGTCTATGAATCTGATACAGGAATCAGCCTCGACTAAGGGCGGCTTTTCTTATAAGCTTTGTCATATTCCGGTTAGACGCGGGTTGGTGATCTTTCAAACAGGCTCAGTTGTGCGAAATGTTCCGCACTCTTGGAACTCAGTCCCGTCTTTGAAATTTCGTGTTTAACAAATTTGCCACCATAAGTCTCAATCATGAAGAACGACATTTCAGGATAATCTGCCTTCAGACGTGCCAATTCCTCGACTATCATCTGGATATTTTTGGGATCATCCTCGCTCATACCGAAGCGATGGTGTGGACTGTATCCATACGCCTGAATCGCATTCTCCACGCTGGCTCGAATAGCTTTCTGTTTTAAAACTGATGTCGACGCTGTTAGATCCGCGTCTCCTAACTGCTCACGTGTTGGCACATGGCTGACCGGATAAACACCTAAATAGTTCGGCTCAATCGGAAGAACTTTTCTTTTAACGAATTCACCTATCCCAAGCTTGATAGTTTCCGGCGCATGACCTCGAGCCGTTATCAATGATACTGGACGTTGATTGAATGCGGCATGATAAAAGCATTCCCAAGATGGGCCCTTCCACTGCAAATCAGGTAGCTCAAGAACCGCCTCAACGTCTTCAACGAAGATCTGCTTTTTTCGCCCTAGCCGCATCAACTCATCGGCCGTGTGGTCTCGGAAGTAACGAAAAGATCCAGTCTTGTCATCAAACCGAATTTCATAATCTTTATAAAGACCCGAATTTCCAATTTGACCGTGAAAAAGAGCCCAATCACCACTGGACAGGAAGACTTCCTCGCCCGTCACTTGATGGAAAATCACAAGGGGCGTTGAAAGATAGGCAATATTATCGTCAAAGTCGAAGAAGTAAAAACTTCGACCGCCAAGATGATAGTTTCGATCTCTTTCGGGAACCCGAACGATGCCAAGTTCAAGCTGACCCTTTAACGCTTTATCTGACATACCCCCTAGTTTTACCACAGAGGGGCATGATTAAAACACCCTTGAAATAATTACTTTTTTCGGAGCTTAACCGGAGACGTCCTCGAAGCCACCTTAGGCACAGGAGCTTCTTGTTTTTTTCCTGCCGCTTTTTTGCCAGGTGAGCTTGATTTAGCTGTCACTTTTACCTTTTGGGCCGCAGTGGGCTTTTTAGCGACTTTCTTTTTCTGCGTAGCCCCCATCTTCGCTTGCAAAGCTTCGATCGCCTTTTTAGAGGTGAAACTTTCGATAGTTTCACCCTCTGGCAATGAGGCGTTCACTTTGCCACATTTGACATAAAGACCATAAGGTCCATTAAATAGTTGCATCTCATCACCTGATACGGGATGGGGGCCAAAGCTCTTAAGGGCTGTACGGCCGCCGCGACCTTTTTTAGGCGTCGATAAAAGGGCCATAGCTTGCTCATAGGTTATATCAAAAAGGCTTTGATCTTTTGGAATGGAACGATAGTCCTTTTCATGAACCACATAGGGACCAAACCGACCAATTCCTACCTTGATATCCTTGTTCGTTGCCGGATGTGGCCCCAAAGTTTTTGGAAGCTCCAAAAGCTGAAGAGCTTTTTTCAAATCAACGTCTGCGGGCTCAAGCCCTTGCGGCAAACTGATTCTTTTTGGCTCTTCATCATTTTCACCTAACTGTACATAGGGGCCGTAGCGCCCTGATAGGACATAAATACTTTTGTTCGTCTCAGGATCTTTACCAAGGCTATCTTGACCGTGAAGTTTTTGTTCTACCAGCTTTTCGACGGTATCCATCGTCATATCCGCCGGAGCTTCTGCATCTGGAATGGAGGCGTTAATGGTCTCGCCATCTTTCTTGGTTGTTAAATAAGCGCCATACTTCCCAACATGGAACATCACGCCAGGTAATCCCTCCAGTTGAATGGAGCGGGCTTGCTCAGGATCAATTTCCTTTTCCTGTTTTTCCACAGAAGATTTTAAGCCCTCAGGTCCGCTGTAAAGGTTTCTCAAAAACTTCACCCAGTCCAAATCGCCTTCGGCGATCGTATCCAATGACTCTTCCATCTCGGAGGTAAAGCCCACATCTACATATTCGGGAAGATGACGACTTAAAAGCTTAGAAACAGCGACTGCTGTGAATGTAGGGACAAGGGCCGTCCCCTGTTTTCGTACGTAACCACGGTCAATAATTGTACTCATAATCGAAGCATACGTTGAGGGTCGACCAATCCCCTCCTTTTCCATTTTGCTAATTAAACTAGCCTCTGTATAACGCGCAGGTGGCTTCGTTTCGTGATCTGTAACTTCCAAAGCTTTCTTATCGGGGCGATCTCCCTTTTTCATCGGCGGAAGCTTAACCTCTCGTTCAGCGAGTTCCGCATCGGGATCATCCTGCCCCTCTACATACGCTCGTAGATAACCCGGGAATTCGATTGTCATTCCACTCGCGGAAAATACGGCATCACCGGTTTTGATCTTTACCAATACCTGCAATTGCCGTGAGTCTACCATCTGGCTGGCCACAGTTCGCATCCAGATCAATTCATAAAGTCGCAGCTGAGCTCCACTCAAGCCTGTCTCTTGGGGGTGGACGAAAGTGGCTCCTGCAGGACGAATCGCCTCGTGGGCCTCTTGGGCACCTTTGGCTTTTTTAGCTTCATAAAATCGGGGCTGTGCCGGTAAGTAGTCCTGACCGTATTCTTGAGCGATCCACTTTCGGGCGGCTTCAATCGCCTCCTTCGACAAGAAGGTCGAATCCGTTCTCATGTAAGTGATGAAACCTTGTTCATAAAGCTTTTGTGCGACTTGCATGGTTTCCCGGGAACTCATTCCTAGTTTTCGGCTGGCCTCTTGCTGCAATGTCGAAGTGATAAAAGGCGAGGCCGGCTTTCTCGAAATCGGCTTCTGTTCGGTCTCTTCCACAACAAATGGAAGACTTTGGATTTTTTTAAGAATATCCTGCGCTTTAGCATGATCCAAAAGCAGAACGTCTTTTCCGCCAATCAAATCACCTGTATTTGGATTGAAGTCCTTACCCGAGGCAATCCTTTGCTGATTCAAAGTGATCAGTCGAGCTTCAAAACCAATGCGGTCTTTTTCTAACTTCGCCGTCAAGCCCGAATACGTTGACTTCTTGAACTTAAAGCGCTCTTGTTCTTTTTCAACTATCAAGCGAACCGCAACCGACTGAACCCGTCCTGCCGATAGACCGTAGGCGATTTTCTTCCACAGCAAGGGGGAGATCGTGTAACCCACCAGCCGATCCAATATGCGTCGTGCTTCTTGAGCTTTAACCAAATTGTAGTTGATCTCACGAGTATCCTTGAGAGCATTCAAAATAGCATCCTTGGTTACTTCATTAAAAACCATACGTTTAACAGGAACGTCTGGCTTTAAAACTTCCAGCAAATGCCAGCTGATACTTTCTCCTTCGCGGTCCAAGTCCGTCGCGAGATAAATCTCTTTGGCGCCTTCCATCTTTTCTTGCAAATTTTTAACGACCTTGATCTTGTCTTTCGGCACGCAGTAGAGTGGTTCGAAATTTTTTTCGACATTGACACCCAATTGAGCCCATTTCTCTTTTTTTACTTTTTCAGGAATATCTTTAGCGGACTGGGGCAAGTCACGAATATGCCCCATGCAAGACTCAACGACGAAGTCTTTACCCAATAGAGAACGAATTTTTTTTGCCTTCGTGGGAGACTCAACCACCACTAACTTATAACCTGACTTTGATGCTGCTCGAGATGTCACTTCAACCTCAATTGAATACTAATATATAGACAAAATGGGTTTGGACTCTCATTTAGGCAAGCGTCTTTTTTGACTTTCCGCGACGTTGACCCAGAAACAAAGCTGAAAACTTCAACTTAACAAGGTCCTGGATCATTGAATGTCGAAAAGAATTCCACTCCAAGAAATGAGGTTGTGAGAGATCCTTACGGATCTTAAGATTAAAGCATGAAAAGTGTAAGCGAACTCTCACAAGCACCGGACTTTGTTCTAACAGATATTGACGACACATTGACAGAGCATGGCCAACTTCATGCCGATGCTTACTCGGCTCTATGGAAGTTAAAAAACGCTGGAGTGAAGATCATTCCAGTTACAGGTCGGCCGGCGGGTTGGTGTGAAATGATCGCTCGCTTTTGGCCAGTTGATGGCGTGATCGGTGAAAACGGAGGGCTTTACTTCCGTTATTTTCAAAAAGAGATGAGGCGGGCTTTCTTTGCAAACGAAACTGAGATTCGAGAAAATAGAAAAAAGCTCAATCAAATCCAAGAACAAATTCTGACAGAAGTTCCTGGAGCTCAGGTCGCCAGTGATCAGTTTTGCCGAGTCCTGGATCTTGCAATTGATTACTGTGAAGACGTCACACCTCTTTCTCAAGATGCGGTGAAAAAAATTGTTCAAATATTTGAAAGCCATGGAGCCCAGGCAAAAGTCAGCTCCATTCATGTAAACGGCTGGTTTGGCCAGTATGACAAAGTCACCATGCTTCGCCAGTTACTCAGAACTGAGTTCGGCCTTAATGATGACCAGATTAAAAAATCCTGCTTATTTTCGGGAGACTCCCCGAACGATGAACCTATGTTTCAGTTTTTCCCCCAATCTGTGGGGGTTGCCAATATCAAGGCCTACCTGGCGCAACTGAAAAACCCACCTGCCTTTGTAACTCCATCCCCAGGCGGCCGGGGCTTTGTCGAACTCACTCAAAAAATTTTAAGTTTGAAGAGGTAACCAAAAATCAGCCCGAGGGGCGTTGGTACCTCGCTATAAGGAAATACTATTACGCTATTTCTTCATTTTTCCAGCGCGCTTATTTTTAGTACGCTGCATTTTTTTCTTTTGGCTTAAACGCTTCTTACGGTGACGAATGCTCTTGTTACGAACGGCCTTTGCCATAGTCTCTCCTTGTTAACTACTTTTTATTATTCTGATTCACATTCAGCAGAGCCGCAAATGGATTATTAAACGGAGTAGCCGCTGGTCTTTGGGGTCGACCATCACGCCCATCTCGCCGTCCACTTTGAGGTTGATGACTTCTTGGTTTTCCACCACCATCAGCACGCCTTTTTCCGTCTTGTTGCCCGTGAGCGGGTCGATTGTTTCGTCCACCTGGACGGTCCTGACGTTGAGGCCGAGGGGCTCGCGGTTCTGCGACAGGCGCGGCCTCTAATTTCATGGAAAGAGAAATCTGATTCTTTGCCGTGTCCACCTTCAAAACTTTAACTGTAACTTGCTGACCCGGACTTACAGCTTTCCGAGGGTCATCCACAAACTTATGGGAAATTTCAGAAATATGCACCAGCCCATCTTGATGTACTCCGATATCAACAAAGGCGCCAAAGTTTGTAACGTTGGTGACGATGCCAGGACAGATCATCCCCTCTTGTAAATCTTTGACCTCAAAAATATCATCACGGAATTTAAAGACCTTAAAAGGATCGCGAGGGTCGCGACCCGGCTTTTCAAGTTCTTTTACAATATCATCAAACGTGAACTCACCAACCAAGGCCGCCCACTTTGTTCTGTGGGCGATAAGTTTTTTAGCACCTTCGCCAATGAGATCCGATAAAGACACCCCTAAATCCTGGGCCATATCGCGAACAGCCTGGTATCTCTCAGGGTGAATTCCCGTAGAGTCTAAAATAAGTTTCCCGGATGGAATTCGCAAAAAGCCGGCCGCTTGTTCAAAAACTTTTGTCGTAAACCGCGGAACCTTCATCAACTCATCACGCTCTTTGAAAATGCCCTTTTCTTGACGGAATTGAATAATGTTCTTTGCTGTAGCCGGACCAATTCCAGAAACATGACTTAATAAAGCAGCTGAAGCCGTGTTCACATCGACACCCACATTATTCACTGCTGATTCAACAACGGCATCCAGGGCTTTTTTCAAATTCACTTGGTTCACATCGTGTTGATACTGCCCACCACCGATGGATTTAGGGTCCACCTTCACCAGCTCGGCTAACGGGTCTTGTAAACGACGAGCGATGGAAATGGCGCCTCGAACGGTCAGATCTAAATCTGGGAATTCTTCACGAGCAATTTCACTGGCCGAATATACAGAAGCTCCCGATTCGTTCACCATAACAACAGGAATATCCAAGTTAAGTTCTTTTAAGATCTTTCGCAAAAAGCTTTCAACTTGGCGCCCGTGAGTTCCATTGCCGACGGCGATAGCTTCAATCGTGATTTGTTTAGTCACTTCGCCAAACAAAGCCTTACCTTTCGCCTCAGCACTCTCACCTTCAGTATGAAGAACTGTGTGGGAAATAAAACGCCCCGCTTTGTCAATCAAGGCCAACTTCGAACCAGTTCGAATTCCGGGATCAACACCCAATACGCACTTTGCTCCATAAGGAGACGACAAGAGAACTTTTTTGACGTTTTCGGCAAAAACGAGGATGGCATCATGATCGGATTTTTCCTTCAAGGTACGATGCACTTCATTTACTACGGAAGGGATTACATAGACAGTCAGGGCCGTCTTAGCCACAGCCGACAGAAAAGCTCCGATGGGATTGTCAGGAGTCGTCGTTGCAAATGCAATGTAACTCCTCAAAAGAGCTTCCTCATCGCCTCTAACTTCCAATGACAACTCTTCCTCTTGCCAGCCTCGTCGCATAGCCATATAGCGATGGGTGTTTTTGGTTTCCAATAAGGATTTAACGGGCTCTTCGAACTCTTTGTACATTTCATATTTGGAGTTCGCTTTGTATCCTTTTGCAGCCTTTGCGAAGACACGGCCCTTCTCCATATAGTTAGACAAAACTTGAGCGCGTAGTTCGGGTTCGTTGGCCACTTTTTCCACAAGAATATCCTGTGCGCCCTTAATCGCCTCATCGTAAATATTGATACCTTTGGCGGGCTTTAAATACTCCTTTGCCTTCACTTCAAACGGCGTAGTATCGGTCAACTTTCCGTGCCCTAAATCCCAAATCCACTGGGCGAAGGGTTCAAGACCGGCCTCACGCGCCAATGTGGCTTTTGTTTTTTTCTTCTTTTTGAAGGGACGATAAATTTCTTCCAGCTCGCCGAGATCCCAGGATAAATCGATCCGCTTCTTGATCTCTTCGGTCAAGTTGTTCTGGTCCCCGATCTCTTTCAGCAAAAACGCTTTTCTCTTAACAACTTCATTATAAGTGTCATGTGATTCAATCACTTGACGAATTTGGACTTCATCCAAGTTGCCGGTTTTTTCTTTCCGATAGCGAGCGATGAACGGAACCGTGGCTCCCTCGGCAGCCAAATCAAGCACTGCCTTTGCAGACTTTGGAGAAACGCCTGGTACCGCCCTAGACAGATAGTTCTGTAATTGAGCTTCCATAAATCCTCATTGTAAAAGTAAAGGCTTTAAATTGATCATTTATGACGGAACATAATGAGACCATGAGTGGGGTCATAGGGTGACACCCCTACCGTTACACGATCCCCTACGACTACACGTATATTAAAACGACGCATCTTGCCGCAAAGCTTTGCGGATATTTCAACATTATTATCCAGAAGAATCTTATAAAGACCCCCGGCCAAAGCATCTATAACTTTACCATCAACTTGTGCTAAATCTTCTTTTGCCATGCGCCCTTACTTTTAAGGACTTTTCCTGTGAAGTCCAGTCAAATTTATCCTCTGTAGTTGCTGATAAGCATTCGTTTTCCATCTTGGAAAAGAACCTCGAGGCGATCATTGTCATTCGAGAGCACCCATCCCCAACCTAAAATTTTATGCTGAATCGGAGCACTGGCTTTAAAAGTTGATTTCATGTCATATTCCATAGCCTGAATCTCTCGATACTTATTGTACAACTCGGCCCAGCGAATTTGCTCGTCTGTCATGTTCTCGCGGTCAATCTTGATTTTCTCTGTAGATTCAGTTGGTTGCGCTGCCTTTGCCGGAGTCTTGACCTCGCTGGCTGCAACAACCTTTTGAGACTTTTGAGGCTTAAGAACTGCTGGAGACTTCTTGGCCGAGATCTTTGAGCCAAGATTGGGTGACGGCTTGGGAGCATTTTTAGTCTTTTTAGCAGCGGGAACGGCCACTTTCTTCACCGTACTCTTGGGTTTGGCTCCGGTGGCCTTTTTTGTCGCTTTGGCGGCAGTAGTCGTTTTAGATTTCTTGGCCGTCGCGGCTGCTTTCTTATGACCAGTGGCTTTTTTCGCCATGTTTGAAAACCTCCCTCGAATTTTAATTGGATTTATACTAAGAATAGGCTGAGTTACAAAAAACAATTACACTTTTGACGCAAGGGCTAATGAATGAAATTGAGTCAATTACTCCCGTTTGAGAAATACGGCCTTAAGTATCTTCGTGGAAACCTAGAAAAAGAAGTAACAGAAGTTTTACCTCCTGATCGTTGTTTTGAGTCCAGTCTCGTCTTTATCTCCAAACAAAAAATGGTTGAACAAGCCTTATCCCGTGGGGCCACTAGTCTTATCAAGACGCCAGACTTAGTTATGAACGAGTTAGATGTGGAAGTTACATTGTTCGAAGTTCCCACTGTAGCCTTAGGCTTAGCACTCACTCTTCCATTTTTTGAAAAGAAATTTCAAAGATTTGTGGATTCAGAAAATGTAAGCATCCACCCCACGGCTCATATCGGAGCAAATGTCATCATCGGCGACTATGCCGTCATTGGTGCACAAACTATAATTGGAGAAGGAAGCAAAATTGGCTCTCACGTTGTCATTGAAAACAACTGCATAATCGGCTCAAAAACAATCCTACACCCCCATGTCTTCATTGGAGCCGAAACTGAAATTGGTACAGAATGCGAAATTCACGGACACACCACCATCGGCTCTGATGGCTTTGGCTTCGTCACAAACCCTACCGATGGGAAACACCACAAAATACCGCAAGTCGGTCGTGTCATAATTGAAGATCGTGTTGAAATTGGAGCTAATTGCACCGTCGACCGCGCAACATTAACAGAAACCCGAATCGGCGCAGGAAGCAAAATTGATAACCTAGTTCATATTGCCCACAATTGCGAAATCGGAGAAAATGCGATTCTTGCTGGGGGCTTTATGATGGCCGGATCTTCTAAAATTGGAAAACAATTTTTAGCCGGAGGCCAAGCCGCTGTCGGAGACCATGTTCAAATCCCTGACAATGTTACGCTCGCTGGCCGTACCGGTGTCATTAATAGCCTCACTGAGGCCGGTTCTTATGGTGGCCTTCCTGCCGTTAAACTTCAGAATTATTTGAAAATGTCTCGGGCCCTAATGGATCTGCCAGAGATTTGGAAATTCTGGCGTCGACAAAATAAAAATTAGTTAACGTATTTCGTATTTTAAAAATCGGCATTCGATATTACCATTATAGACAAAATGTTTACGGCTGGCCTTTAGTTTAAGATCGGCTATAAGATCCTTATTTCCCGATAGTATCCAAGCATTCCAACCCTTAAATTCTGTTTTGAGGGTATGGCTGAAGTCGCGGTACACATCTCGAAGATTATCCTCATCTCCTATACGCGCCCCATACGGGGGATTGGTGACAATAAGGCCTTTTTCAACCGGTGCCTTCAAGGCCATCACAGACTCACGCTTAAACTTTATACATCCATTAACCCCGGCTCTTTTTGCATTTTCAATGGCCTTCATCAAAACTTTACGGTCGATATCGTAGCCATAGAAATGAAGCTCACCACAGTCCTCTTTTTCTGCGCTGATAGCTTCATCTACGATTCTCTCCCAAGCTTCTTTGTTGAAGCCTTTTAAGTTCATAAATCCGAAACGCTTCCGCATAGAACCAGGCGCTACATTCATGACCATCATCGCGGCTTCAATCAAAATAGTTCCCGCTCCACACATTGGATCGACAATCGGAGTTTTTTGATCCCATTCTGCCAACTGAAGTAGACCGGCGGCTAAATTTTCTTTTAGGGGCGCATCTCCAGCCTCTAGTCGGTACCCTCTCATAAACAAAGAATCACCACTCGTATCAATGGCGACAGAGAAATGATTTTTATAGGACTTAATGTACACGGTGAAATCAGGTCGAAGATTGTCTACGCTGGGCCGCTCTCCAGTCTTTTCACGAAACTGGTCGACGATGGCATCTTTCACCTTCATCGCGATGAAACGTTGATCCTTCAGTTTGGAGTCCTTCGTAGAAGCCTCTACCTTGATGGTCTGATGAGAACTGATGTACTTGGTAAAGTCATGCTTCAAAATATTATGATACAGCTCATCCGCTTGATAGGCTGTAAAGCTTAAGACTGGTTTTAAAATGCGGCTGGCATAGCGGGTGTGAAGGTTGACCTTATAGCAGCCTTCCCAATTGGAATCGAAAAAGATTCCATTCTGCGAACGATCATAAGGTTTAAATCCCAAGGCTTGCAATTCAGCCTCAAGAGGTTCGACGAGGCCCTTTGGACAACTGGCAAAAAACTGTGGCATGTAAAACGCCCTTTCCCTTCTGGTGCGAGACGGGCTTCATCATGGGAGCTTTACGTCTCGCGATATTGAGGACCGCCACCTCCCTCGGGCACAGTCCAATCGATATTCTCGAAGGGACACTTAATATCACAAGTCTTACAGTGAATGCAGTTGGTATAATTTATATGAAGATCAAATTTTCCCGCCTCGATCTTCGAGGGAAGCATCTCATAAACGGCAGCTGGGCAGAAGTGAGTGCAAGGACTCTTATACTGGGGTTCACAAACATTTCTGCAAGTATCGGGATTTTGTAATAATAAATGATTTGGTGAGTTTTCATCATGCAGGGTTCCTGTCATGTAGACGCTGGAAAGCTTATCAAAAAACAAAGTTCCGTCAGGTTTAGGCAAATGATTTTCGGGAGCCTGAAGCCCTGCTTCACCCCACACCTCATGTAATTTTTTCGTAGTCTGAAAGTCTTCGTGGCTTTCCATACGATCCACGAATCCACGACCGCCAGTTACCTGCTGGGCCGCCAACAAAGGCAATGACTTAAATATCCCCTTGCTCAAGCTTTGATGGAAATTTCGAACTTTATATAATTCTTCTTTCACATAACAGCCATGAACCTTTTCCTCATAGCCACGGGTGACATTTTCGGAAAAATCATGTTTTTTTAATCCTTGAATAATGACTTCCGCTGCGTTCATTCCCGCTTTCATGGCTAGATGAATGCCCTTTAACTTTTGGACATCCACCATGCTGGCGGAATCTCCACAAACCATCCAGCCATCACCGTATAATTTGGGCATGGAGTACCAACCACCAGCTGGTAGAGTCTTTCCGCCGTAAGCAACCACTTTACCGCCTTTGATCATATCGGCGATGTAAGGATGCATTTTCAATTTTTGCAACTCACGGTGAGGGTCTAGCAAAGGATCCTGTGCGTCCAGATAGGCCACTAAACCTAAAATAATTTTATCGCCTGGGATCGTGTAAATAAATGTTCCACCAATACTTTTCTTCAGAGGATATCCGAAGGTGTGCGTGACCTGACCAGCCTTAACGGTCCCTGCTGGCATTTGGATAATTTCCTTCACGCCCTCTTCATAAGTTTCAACGTTTTTTCCTGCGCGCAGATTCAACTTCTTCTGCACTTGCTTGAAAAGCGATCCTCTTGTTCCCTCGGCAAAAATTGTGACTTTTGATTTTAAGATTAACCCTGGTTCAAAATTCGCTTTAGGATTTCCCTCTTTGTCGCGTCCTTTGTCACCTGTTCGAACTCCGACAATTTTATCGCCCTCATAAAGAGCCTCGACTGCGGCAAAACCAGGAAAAATATTGATACCATTGGCTTCGCATTGCGTGGCCAGCCAACGATTGAGCTGACTCAAGGAAATAATATAATTTCCCTTGTTATGAAAAGGCGGTGGTATGATGGGAAGTTTAAAAGCTTTCTTATCGCCCAGATAATAAACAGCATCTTCGACAACTTCCGCATCTAGTGGGCAGCCCTTTTCCTTAAAGTCAGGAATCATCTCTTGTAAGGCTATAGGATTCAATACTGCGCCCGAAAATGAATGTGCTCCGATTTCCACTCCCTTTTCTAAGACGACGATCATGGGATCTTCGATAGTTGGATCTGAAATCTTGCCACTGGCCACATCTTCATTGTGCTTTTTGATTTGATTGGACAAGTGCAGAGCGCAAGAAAGTCCCGCTGAACCACCACCTACAATTAAAACATCCACGTCCATTACTTCGCGGGTCACACCTTCAGGTAAAGAATCGTATACTTGGCTCATAAAACCTCAATCTCGCTCTTCAGATTTTTCTTCTTCAAGATCTTTAACAATAACCGGAGAAATTTTCCGTTGAGGGGACGTTAACTGAGGCTGAATCTGCAATTCCCCTTCCTCGGCTCCATTGCGATATTTTTTCCCTTTTGCGATGTCCACGACTTTTCGATCCTGCCCAAGGACCGGTTGAGCCATGGCGGGAACGGTACTCAGCAAAAGCTGAAATCCCAACCCTAAAGATAAGCTGATAAGGGCCAATTTCTTCTTTGTCATGAAAACTATTTGAAAACAATTTCGCCGAATTGTCACTTATTAGACGCAGGAAAGGGGCCTCTTCTGTGGTTTTTCATAGGAATTTGCTGACGCACTTTTCGCACTTCATCCAATTGCAGGTCTACTACTTGTAGACCTGGCCTATTTCCCATTTCCACAAGTTTTTGTCCCCAGGGGTCAATTACCAGACTATGTCCAAATGTCTCGCGTTGTCCGCGTGGGCTCCGATGCAGACCGCACTGAGCGCTCGCTACGATATAGCACTGACTTTCAATGGCACGGGCCCTTAAAAGGACCTCCCAATGAGCTTGACCAGTTTTAACTAAAAAGGCCGCTGGCACAGTGATCACCTCAACACCCATCATAGCGTAAGAGTGAAAAAGTTCTGAAAACCGGAGGTCATAACAAATGGTCTGACCGATATTCCAATTTTTTAGGCTTAACAGGGTGGGGCCGTTGCCATGAAGAAAAACATCGGACTCTCGAATAGGGGCCTGACCTGTCAACTCAATATCAAACAGATGGGTTTTTGTATAACTGGGTTTTACAGTGCCCTCAGGAGAAATCCAGATCGACGAATTACGCAAATCCTGACCGACCCGTAAAGGCACAGATCCTAAGTGAAGGTGAATTTTGTGAGACTGGCTCCAGGCTAACAGCTTAGGGAAGGCTGCATCCGATAGTTCGAGTCCCGGAATGTCTTCTCCCTCGGCTAAGCGCATATAGAGGCAATTTTCCGGAAAAAAAACAACGTCCACTTGGCTGGGAGACAACTGACTTATAAGATCCATCATGATGTTCAAATTTTGATTAACATCGTCAATGGAAGTCATTTGAGCAATCGCAATTTTTAGGTTGTCCATTATGAAAATTACACCTTAGAGACTAACGTTGATCAAGAAGGTTTGAGAGCTGGGCCTCTTGTACTTCACGACATTTCCAGTTGGCGTCTTCAAGAACATCGCGAACTTGGTTTACAAATCCTTCGCAGGAGTTTTGATAAAGCCCTGAGCCGATTTTTTGGTCTTTTCCAGCCTTTGTGTAGATTGAGCGACAAGAACCATCGTCTAATTTTTCAACGCGAAGAGTACGAACTTCTTTCGAGTGTCGGCACATTATTGAGACTTCAGGGCGTCTGAGCTCGGCCTGCCCCATAGCTGGACTCAAAAGAAAAAAAACTGCAGTCACACCTAAAATTCCGTAAAGCATTCACTCCTCAGTCGATGAGTTTCAGTATAAGGGCTGACTGCGGCCTAAATCCAGCAGAGTCTAATAGATTTGCTATTTAACCAACTTTTAGACTGTATGCTGGAAGGTTGGAATTTATGCGGTTTTTGATTTACCGGACTTTTTACCAGTGGCCTTCTTCTCAGGAGCCTTATCTACAAGCTGAAGGTTTGAGTAATGAATGAAACCTTCTTTTTGCAACAAGCCATCTTTCTTATCGAAGTGTGTTTGAACTCGCACACCCTCGACGCGAACAAGCAATCGCTTGGGGTCAATTTCGATTACGATGCCTTTTTTGCCTTTATCAGCGCCGGCAATAACCTGAACTTTAGCGCCTTTTTTAATCTTCAACTTCATCACAAACAACCTCGATCGTTCTGTCTGAGAGATTAGTGTTTACTTTGCGCCAGGATCTTACGGCGGATTCGATTTTTCAACTCAAGGGCTCTCTTTGAAAGCTTTTCATTATCCTGGTTCAGGATAAAGGTATAAAGGCCCCCAATGTGCTCCATATCCTTGATAGTCTTAGTAGCCACTTGAAGACGCACCATCTCGTCAAGAGCTTTACTAAACAGCCGTTTTGATTGCACATTTGGATTGGATTTAGCCTTAGTCTTGCGATTTGAGTGACTGACCAAGTGCTTCACCATCGGTCTTTTACCAGTTAATTCACAGCGGCTCATAGTTTTCTACTCCTGATAGACAAATCAGCCTATTCCGATCAATATTCTATAAATATTCTATATTTGAATCGGCCTATGACGGATTCTTATAAAGAAGTTGGATTTATAGCCAAAAAAGACACTTGATGGCAATCCCTTTTTTTAGTAAGTAATCCTTCTTGCTTAAATTGGGGAAGAAATAATGAAGAAGTCCAGCAAATCGAAGTACAGACAAGAATTTTCCGGCGACCACCATTTTGATTACAAAGATCCGGTCTCTCTTACAAGGTTCATCGGAGACGGTGGCAAGATTGTTCCAGCTCGCATTTCAAAGCTGAGCATTGCCCAACAAAAAAAAGTGGCAGCAGCGGTTCGCAAGGCCCGCGCCCTTGGACTTTTACCTTCTGGCATGGAACACTACGATAATTCACAGCGCCAAGAGGCTATCTCTCCTGTTCCTTTCGAAATCTAAACGCTTTAGAGCCTCAATAATCACAATTATTCAGGCTCGAAGTTAATACACGTCTAAGATCCATAAGATTAAATTGAATTAAGCAAGAAAACGAAAAGCTCAGGTTTATTTTCCTGAGCTTTTTTCTTTTTGACGGTAGTACCACCAACTCCAAAGCGTGGCTGACATTAAAAATAAGAAGCTGATATTCGATAGCTGATGCCAGAGATTGATGGGAACTCCTCCCAGCGTCACCTCGCTCAACGAGACCCGGGGATGGAGAATCCGCATGGTCATAATGGGGATCGCAAATAGAAGCCAAAACTGTAAAACCGCTCCCCACCAAACTTTGTTGCTAAATCGGAAGAGAATCCACTCGCGGCTCATCATCGACAAAGGCATCATAACAAAAAGTGCGCTGGCCCAAAATGAGGCCTGAATTTTATTAGGACTCTTTTGGAACAGCATAATCACCGCACCAATAAGAAGGATTTGAATGACGAAATCGTAGAGATATTTTTTCTTTCTCATTTCTAAGAAATTAAAGCAGATTTTAATACTCTCACAACAAAAAAGGATCCGTTTGCGTTTTAACGCGTCCCGAACTTGGCCCTCCCCCTGCAATTAAGGCTCTTCAACACTAGGGGGATGGAATGAAAAATCAAAATGGTTTAAGAAAACTCTATAGGCAACTATTGCAATTCGGGCTTGACCCAAATGAATGGATCATTCAACCAGTTTCACATCGTCTTTATGAAATTACAAAAATCGACGACCCGGAGTTTCGCTTTTTAGGGCGCTTGAAAGATTCAAATTGGGCTACGATCTGGTTAGCCTCCGTTTAGAATCTCTCTTAATTAGCGATAGTTTTCACAACGGACGGAAAAAAGGCTTCGATTCCAAATATCCAATTCGCTTAAAACCTTATTGGCAGGTCGGGGCTTCCTCATAACCTCTGATGGATCTTTCGGGAGATCAACTTTCTCTCCCGGAAGCTTCTCAGAGGTTTTTTTTCGGAATTCATGCCATGCCGTCTCGCCGACTCCAGCAATCATGGCTGACTTAAGGTAGCAGAACAAAGCAATCTCGGCATCTTGTAGAGGGCCAAAACGGTCAGCCGCATCGGGCCCCGGTGGATAGTCTCCCCAAGCCAAGAGCACCATATTCTGCACCCCTTCTTGCAAACGATTCTTAATATCAGATATCTCATAAATGTCAGCTCGACATTCAGAAGAGGCCGTCAGCACGAATTGGGCCAGACCCCGTAAAATCTGAAAGTAATCGTAACAGGCCCCGGCTGAGCGCCCCTGATAGCACCGATCAAGGGCACCGATGATTTTAGGAGGCATGGTTTGCTTGTTCTGGCGAAGAGGCTTAGTCAGACCTGGAAGGGTCTCTTCCACTTGCTCCCTTTGCGTGTCACAGAGAGTTCGAGGAGGGCTCAGAAGCATGACCACGAAGACCCCAATCACGATGACACTGAAAACGAGAACAGGCCGAGGAAGTGTTTGAAGAAACTGTTCCATGGAAAATAGTGTAGAAGGTCCCTTAAATTCCCACAATCAGACTTGCGTTAAAATGCAGTCTTGTGCAATATAAGTCCAGTTTTTGATCTGACGGCGGGGAGTAGCGCAGTTTGGTAGCGCATCTGGTTTGGGACCAGAGGGTCGCAGGTTCAAATCCTGTCTCCCCGACCATTTTTCCTTCTATAAAAATCAGTACCTTCAAAACCCAAAAAAATTCAGATACCTGTTTAATTTTAATTGAGAAAGTGAAACCCAGACTGCATTTCGCAGAATTTCGGTGCATTTCAAGTTTTGGTAGCAAAACGGTAGCACGTTGGTAGCACGATAAAACGCTCCATCTCCGTCATTTCGTAAGCCCACAAGGACTATTTCTACTAATCCCGACAGAGATGTCGGAGGAGGCTTACTATGTATGATGTTTTAATTAAATTAATAATTGCAGGAGCACTGCTTGAGTTTGGTTTTTCCATGTCCAAGATCGAGAATTGCTCCTCAAGGGCTTGCTGGAATCAGGTTCAGCAAGCCTCCAAACAAGTTCTAAAAATTGATTGGAAGCCTATTTCTGTTTTCCCGGAAGAGGCTAAAAAATTTAAACAGCAATGTTCAAATTAATATTTTAAAGCCGATTGAAAATTTTCTTCATCTGGTCAATTTCGCTAGTTTGACTTTTGATAATTTGGTCGCACAAATTTTTAAGTTCTGCGTCCGCGATGTTCGCTTCTTGACACATCAAAACAGCACCGGAGTGGTGAGGAATCATTGAGCGCACGAACTGCTTGTCTCCGACAAAAGCTTGTGTTCGCATGAAAATATAGAAAGCGACAAATATAATTGTTGAACCAATCCATATAGACAAGTTCAGCTTTTTATTTGGATACATCATCTTCATCGTTAGTGGCATCAGTAGGACCATTGGAGCTAGCATCATACCCGTCATATAGACGTTGTTCACATTTAGAAAAATTTCGGAAGCTGAATAAACCATCGTGTACATCACAGCATACATAACAATGAAGTGAACAATGCTAATGAGAAACAGCTTCTTATAAGGTGAAATATCCTTTTCATGAGTATGTTCCATGGATTTTCGACCTAGCGGCATGTCCATTGTCTGAGTGTGATTCATTGTGAAACTCCTTTCAAAAATTATGCTGGGGCCTTCGGCAAGGTAAATGAGAAAGCCGTTCCAACTTCTGGTGTAGATTCAAAGTCGATCTGTCCTCCATGAGCTTCAATAATTCTTTTACAAACAGCTAAACCAATGCCCGAGCCTTCATGCTGAGTCGGCCCGTGAATCTTATTAAAGATTTCAAATATCTTTCCGGACTTTTTAGGGTCCATTCCGATGCCTTGGTCTTCGACCTTAAATCGCCAACACTTTCCAACATCTGAAAAACTGATGTGAACGAGCGGAGGTTGATGGGGCTTATGAAATTTAATGGCGTTTGCGATGAGATTTTGAAAAAGTTGAGTGACCTGGAATTCATTCCCCATTATTTTTGGCAAATTAGCATTAAATGTAATACGAGCATCAGTTCGCTCAATTTCTGCAAGCAAATTTTTTCTAACAGCACTAATCACTTCAAGTGTATTAATTGGCACGAGCTTTTCTTTGTCAATCACTCCAGCGCGAGAAAACTCAAGCAAGTTATCAATTAAATCTTTCATTCTGCGGCCAGCATTCACAATAAAGTCAAAATACTGATCGGCCTCCTCATCAAAACGGCCTCTGTACTGATCAGCAAGAAGCTCAGTAAATTGCGTGATAGAATTGAGAGGTGATTTTAAATCATGGGCTGCGATGGCCGCAAAGCGATCTAGTTCTTTGTTCTTCGCACTTAATGTCTGCTGGACTTTTCTTGCTTCGGTGACATCCATATTGACAGCGACAGCTCCCTTGATTTTAACGGCATTAAGCTCTGCGAGGCGCGCTTTGATCTCTGATTCAAATTGCTCACGAACTTTGGTGTGAGTTTTTGTGAATTCTGACCCCGCTTGAATCATGCCTTCTTGAATGGCCTCATGGATCACATCAGATTCTTCAACTGTGATCTCTGCTCCTTCTCGGAGAACTGAAAGAAGAATTCGTCTTAAAATTGCGTATTCGAATAAGACTTGCTCCAGTGTATAATTAGAAAGTGAGGCTCTTTGCTTTCCGTGCACTTCGCAAATCTTAGAAATTTCATAGGCCTCTTCGACTTTTGCACCGCAGGCAAGTGCTTCACTTAATAAGTCCAAAAACTTTGGTAATGAGTTAATGATCACACTTGAGTCTTTATCAAAAGCACCTGGCACTTGTTTTCTGACTTCGTCTTGGAACAAATAAATGATTTTATTTTTTTGAGACTTTAAAATCTTTGCGCAATCCGCATCAGCGGGCACTGCCTTTGAAACATCAGGCTTTCTGCTTTTAGATTGAAAGGTTTCATCGAACTGCTTCGCCATCTTCCTACCTCAGTAGTGATAATTTCCTCTTCCAAATATTGGAAGCCAAGTAATTCCAGCCTCGTGATGAAATCTGCAAATTTAGAGCCGACAATATTTTGTTGAAAGACAGTAATATTTCTAATAATAACCTTTAGAACTTCTGTTTTGCCAATAGGCAGAAGACATACGGTCTTCTTTCAGAATTAAATTTCTTGCAGCTGAAATTCAGGTACCTGTTTAATTTTAATTGAGAACTCAAAGGCTTGCTGGGATCAAGCTCAGCAAGCTTCCAAACAAGTTCTGAAGGTTGATTGAAGCCTATTTCGGTTTTCCCGGAGGAGGCTAAAAGATTTTATCCTGCTGATTCTAGGAAATAGTAATACCAATATCGGAACCGAGTAGCTGGCTCATGTAATTTTTGCGCCGGCATACTTGAACGCTACCATAGGTTTCAGAAAACTTACTTAGGGATAGATATTACTTCGCTGGTCCTTTCTGCCAAGCTATTTCTTACGAAACACGCCATTCTGACCAATAAAAACTCTTCCTCCGAGAAGTCGAAGCTCGTTGTCTTGCAACTGATATTTATTAAGGGTCTCCTTGAGAATCGGCAATTGGCTGAGCGGCAAAAATATTCTTTCATCATCGCTATGAAATCCGTTCATTATGCAGAAAAACCAATCTCCCTTTTGATTCCTTGAAATTGGTATTACCTCTCCAAAATCATGCGTCCGTTTGGACTTTATTCCTACTTTTTTTAATTCTTGAAACGCATTCATTACAAATCTCGCTTCCACTTTTCGAAAGAGTGAAACGTGGTGATTACAGTTTCTCCATCCACAACAAAGGATTTGTTTTTCATCTTTTCAATCAGCTTTATTTCGTTCTTCAGTTCGCTAATTGCGTTGGCCGCTGCACGATCCGTAATTAACATTTCAATTGCTCCGCCTCTGCGGCGCTCTTCACCGTATCTATAGACGAGTTGAAGAGACTGTATTGAAATACCTCTTTGAGAGCATCTTGTTTCTGCATGTGATGTGAAAGTCATACAGTTCTCCCAGCTTCTTTTGCGATTGTCGGTGAAATAATATCTCGCGACCACTTTTCAGATGCGCGATCGAGCCTATTTACGGATTCTATAAATTGATCCCAGCCAATCAGAGTATACATAGCGTGGTCGCGTTTGAATGATTTATTCAAGTCACTTTCAAGTCTCTTTTTTAAACCAACAATTCTTTTTACCAATGGCCTCATTTTCCTTAGTCGCGCTCGTTCCAGACGAAGCGGAAAGGCAAACATATTGTCGCTCGCAAAAATCATGATACTGAGAATTTGATCGCGGGTTAAAGCTATTTGGATGTCCATTATGCGGAGTAGCCGAAAGAAACAATCTATGTTCAAACCTAGGAGATAAATCTCTTATTGCTTTTGTAAACTGACTTTCTACTGCATAGACTCCATCACTTGCTGGAGCAGCATGGTGAGCTTCATCTAAGATTAAGAGTGAACGACCTCTAAACTCTGTAAGCCAATCACGAAGCAAAGAAGTGAATTCATCGTCAATTAACATCCTGTGCGAAACTAAAAAGCGTGAATGAGTTTCCCAAGGATTTACAGCCCAGCCACGTTCTTGACGAATTTTAGCGATATATTTCTTGTCCATGATTTCGAAGACAAGACCGAATCTATTTTCAAGTTCCTCTTTCCATTGATACAACATTGATGGTGGCGCAAATACCACAATGTCTTTTGCTTTTTTGCGAATAAGAAGTTCCCTGGCAATCAACCCTGCTTCAATAGTTTTACCAAGACCCACGTCATCGGCGATAAAAAGATTTACCCTTGGAAGCTTAAGAGCTTTCCAAAGTGGTTCAAGCTGATATGGCTCAATCTTGATTCCTGACCTGAATGGTGCCTGGAAAAGCTCTGGGTCAGTTGAAGTGATCGAGTTCCAATTAAGATTATGATAGAAAGCTGAAAAGACTTTTGGGTCATCAAACGCACGAGCAGAAAGATCAGCCCAGTTATCGTCAACAAACTGCTTATCTAGTTCCTTTTCCCACAAGACCTTAAGCGGCTGGCCTTTATGAAACTGCCGTTGATGAACTTTCATCACGAATGATTGGCGGCAAGAAAATAAAAGCCAAAATTATCGCTTCAACTGCGACAGTAAGACACGCACAGAAACAAGTTAAAGCACTTTACGGAAGGAATGCAGTAGATATATTCCCAGTTCCAGGAGTAACTTGTAAGGATTCATTCTTTGCAAAGACGGTTCCTGTATCTCAAAACTCGGGTCGCTTATGCGCTCCGGCGAGCTTTATAGTCTACGCTGGACCGATGTTGATCTTGTTACAGGTAGGATCAACATTAGCAAGGCTTGGACGAAGAGAAACGGCGAAGGACCTACGAAGACAGCAAAGAACCGGGTTTATCCAATATCTGGTGAATGCAGGAGATTCCTTGAAGAGCTTAAATTGAAATACTCGGCCAAGTCCGAATTTGTCCTTCCCAGGTTATGGGAATGGGACCAAGGACAACAAGCCCAAGTATTAAAAGGCTTCTGCGAGGAAATCGGTATTACGCCGGTAAAGTTTCACGACCTAAGAGCCACATTCATTACACAGATGCTAAATAATGGCGTTCCCTTATCTAAGGTTATGGCGATTGTTGGGCATTCCTCCTTGAAAACAACCCAGGGCTATTTACGGCTTTCGGGAAAAGACGTTGAAGGAGCGACTGATTCACTTAATATCCAAGTCCCTCAGATAGAGGAAAACCTGGATAATGTTGTGTCTCTGTGGAAAAAATAGGCTCTTTAAAAGTGGTAGCATGTAGTAGCACGGGTACTGATTATACTAGGAGTTACGGTCGGTTAGCGTTTTTACAGGTTAACCGACCAATTTTTTTTCGAAAATCCCAAAGCAAAACGGTTCTACGGGTTCGGTTCTACGGTTCTACGGAACTACGGAACTACTTCTACCCCTTGAATCGGGAAGAACCCAACGAAGGCGAAAGTGATCACGCTGTTGATGCTGTCAATGGACATGAGTGGATCTCCTGTCAAAAGGGCAATACATCATAAAGTGATAAAGCACGGGAAATATCCGAATACTAGTAGTTTGAAGTGAGCAACCCGATGTTGACATCAATTTAGGGATTAGAGTTCAAAATAGCACAATATTTGTCAGCATCATCAAGTTGGTTGAAGAAAAGGTGTGTCGGTTGTCATTCTTAGCTATTCTGGTCATCCGAGGGGAATAGGAAGTTTAAAGATACTTTTTATAGAAGGTTTTTGCGGAATCATCCTTTGCATCGACCAGAAGCGCGTAAACGCCAACATCGGCAGAAGCAGATTGAACCCACTTCATCGCATCGACCAATAGGAGTTTTCCTAAGCCTTGCCCCTTGGTTGAATTATCAACCGCCAGTCGGCCCATTCTGGAATATGAACTCTAAGAATATTGGATACGAAACATCTCTTGCTAAATGGATCACCTCTAAATGGGACATAATCGAAATGAATAAGAACACAAAGCAGAATGTATATAGTGCTAGAAGACAGATGGCCACGGAATCGCCGAAGGTTCATACTGTTGACATTAAGAGCAATAAGGAGGTTCCCCTGGATTGTCGATTACATAAGTCACTATTGATTATTGGAGCATTAACATTAAGCTCAAACGTCTGGGCCTCCAAAGAGAAGATCGCCCAGCTTGTTCCCAATTCCAAAGTCGTTTCTGAAGAAGAAAACGAGTTCGAGGTTCTGACACCACAAAATACCGCCATCGAAATCGAATTTAACAGTGAGGGCGCCCTCGAAGAGGCCTCGGGCGATGCGGCTCAAACCGGAGATGTCTTTACCCCGGGCGAAGGCAGGGTTCCATTGGCGGGTGCAGTGGACTCGCTTAAGAAGGCGGGAAAAACCATCACGGGCGAGTGGGAGTTCGATAAATCCCTGGCGTCAGGCTGGGTCTACGAGTTTGAGGGTACGGAAGACGGCAAAAAGATGGAATACACGGTCAACGCTTCAGATGGAAAGATCATCCGGGAGCGAAAAGACTGGTAATTTCGAGAAAAAGTACCTAGATTTCTAACAACCCACTGTCATTTTGGGTCGGGGCCCGTTCCAACAAAAGCTGAATGATGATCGAGCTGTCATATCAATTGCACACCCTCAATCCGTACAAATTGGAGGAATTATGATGCTTCGTCTTTTTAATTGCTTTTGGCCCTGTGGACCCTCATGGCCGGATCAGCTCTAGCCAATCCCGTGTGGTGCGCAAAGACTCTAAGCAAATCCACAAGTGCTACCAGCCATCCTGATATCCACCCTCTCACAACTTTTTATAAACTCCTGAATGAAATGAATATCCCAAAGCCTCCGTACAATCGCCTTGAACATACCATTTTGAGACTCATGGCTTGCCAACGTCCGAAAAACTGAATATGGCCCCAGGTTATTTCTTAGCTAATCTTAGCCTTGCTCACAAATCGAAAAAAGTCAGCCGATAAGAACTGAGTTAAGGGGGCTATATGGGGATTGAAGACTTTATCCTGCGACTCGCGAAGTTGAAATGTCCTAATTGCAGGTATCAATTGAAAATAAAAGATCTTCAAAATGCCCAGGTAAGGGGTGAGTTCGAATGTCCAAGGTGTCATAAGACCATCAAAACAAATAGGCCTGCAGCTCCATTTAAATTTGATAAATCCAAGGCCGTAACTACTTCCCAAGTGAAAGTGATTGACCGTGGATCAGAGTTCAGAGTTGATATTAGGTGGTTTACAAAATTATCCGAGTCCACAATTCCATATGCCATAATCTGGAGTTGTATTATGGGGTCAACGAGCTACAGTCTCATTTTTGCGGAGGGTACTCGGATACAAATTGGATCAATCAATCCCGCAACGCTAGCCGCGGTATTCTCTTTTATAGGTCTATGGTGGATCTATACAGCCCTCTGCGAATTATTCAATACAACCACGATCCTATTGAAAGATGACAAGGTAACATTTTGGACAAAGCCGTTTTCGTTGAGAACGAGAAAGGTTGTTGATGTGGCAGATATTGCAAACTTCTCTCTCGAGAGAGCCAAGAATGGCACAGAGAACGGTCGAAAAGTCTTCAAACACTACGTAAGTCTCAAACTAAAAAATGGAAATTTGATTCGTCTATGCAAAGTGCGGGATATGAATGAAGCTGCGTATGTGGAAAAACTCCTTGAAGACAAGCTGGGCTTGAAAGACGATGCGAACTTAGATCAAATTGCTTTTTAGTTATAATATGTAAGGAGTAAGGATATGCGTGTTTTGCCGTTTATCATGTTCTTTTTTGGGATCATCCTTTGGTCTGGAGAGGGTTTGGGACAAGGCACTCAGAAAACAGACGACGCGCAATTGCGGAAATTGCGCATACAAGCGATTGCATCTATGGAAGAGACTGTCAGTTGGTGTGATCATAAAGAGAAAATCAAAACATTAATAACCCAACTCAAAGCGGTTCCTGAAAAACAGTTTCCTATAGAATATGTGAAACTACTAAAAAGTATCTTAGAAGAAAAAACCTATAAAGAGATAAAGTGCTTGGGAGAAGGAGATGCAGAAGTACGTTTCGATATCTATGTAATTGGGAACAGCCAAGAAAATATCGAAAAATATCTAATCCCCTTTTTTGCTAATAGGGAAGTATCAAGAAGTTTTAGTAAGCTCCCTCTTGAATATATGAGAAGCAGTATTGTTGCTGCACTTGGCAGGTCTTTTCCTAAAAATGATTCTGAAAGGAAAAAATATTTAATGATAGCTCTTAAAGAGCTAAAAAGATCACGCGAAGAAAATATTGGATTTTTTATTGCTGATGGTGAAGATAAACTACTTAAATCCATTGGCGAGGAGTTAAATATAAAAATTCAAGACTACGTAAAGGTGGCGGAAAAACCTAACGCAGCTATTGACTGCGGGCCAGGCACTATTCACGATGTGTATGTTCCTAAGGAATTTGCCGTAAAATTTAAGAACGATGAAACTTGTAAGATCGCATTGGATCTTTTTCGACTATTAAATGGGGAGAGCGGTCATAACGTGTTCAATGAGAATGAGCCTTATTTTTGGCGCAACAAGAAGAAGATAGCCGATTTGGTCTCTACTGGAGCCTTTTCGAGGAACTTTAAGAAAACTATTAGTCCAAAAGATAAAAAAGATTATATCGACTTTATGAAGGGACCCAAAAAAGATTTTTATGGATCCTTACATTCTTTTTCGTACAAGGTCTGGGAGAGCTGCAGATCCAAGTACGATACAATAGTCGACACCCACGATTCGAGCTGCGATTAAGGCCCTGAAGCACGAATACAAGCTATGAAGGATTGGTAAGCATTGTTACAGAGGAACATTAAGCCTATGCTGACGAAACTTCGGACTCGACTTTCGCATAAAAGAGTATAATCTGGATACCACCAAGATATAAGGAGAGAGCTAAGTGAAATATAGTGGTGGCTGTCATTGTGGCAAAGTTAGGTGTGAAGTTGATAATCTATCACTTATTTTGCTCCACCTGTGGTGTGGCTTCTTTTTCTAAGGGAATTGCTCCAGATGGAAAGGAAATGAGGGTCATCAATGTTCGCTGTCTCGACGGAGTCGATCCGGACAGTCTTGAAGTTACAAAATTCGATGGACGGTCACGGTGAAGCGTTGACGGAGACTTAAATTCGGCAGTTGAAGCTCATGACCGAAGGATTTGCCAATGCAATCTTATTACCATGTACACGAATTAGTTTATCAGCAGATTAAATCAAAAGGATTTATCGGCTGGGGTAATGCTAAAAGTTTAGCTGAGCTTGGTGATGTAGAAACAAACGAATACCTGATAGGGAAAATTGAAAAATACTTCTCTATTGCAAGAGGTAAATCAGCTCTCGATCTTGGCTGCGGAACAGGGACAACGGCATTTATTCTTGCGAGATATGGATTCAGCACAATGGGAGTTGATATTTCCGAAACGGCTCTTGAAATCGGAAGAAGCCTGGCGTGTCAGCAAAATTTAGAAATTCAATTTGTTGTTGGCGATGCTTTAGACTTGAAGTTCATCAGTCAAAATTTTGATTTCATTTATGATAGCCATCTTCTTCACTGCATTGTTTTTGAAGAAGATCGAAATAAAGTATTCAGTAAGATCAGAAGTGCTCTCTCTGCCAACGGAATTTTTATTTTAGATACTATGGTTATGCCAAATACTCAGATCGATCCTACAATGATGCTCGACACTCTTCGATTCGACAATGAGTATATCTTGTGGCATAAAACAAAACCATCGAGTGATCGAGGAATCATTGAAATCGACGGGCAGCACTGGTGCGCTCAACGAAGACTTTACCCTGTGGATAAAGTCCTAAGCGAAGTTATAGAGGCTGGCTTTGAAGTTATCGAACAACAAGTAGACGATCATAATAATAATCCGTCGATATTGCGAATGGTGCTTAGATAAATTCTGATTTTTCAGCTCAAAAATAGCGGGAGAGAAAATGTTAATTCGCAAGCCTCACGCAGAAGAGTTCGATGAAATTTATAAGATGGGTTTCGACGTATGGGCTGATGGCTCATCCCTTGAGAATTATTTAGAAGAGTGTCGCACTTCTCCAAAATATCGTCAGGGTGAATGGTTCGTTTTAGAGAGGAATCGGGCCCTGCTTTCGTCTTTATTAGTTCACTCTTTTGCTGACAATGTATATGGAATTGGGTCGATCGCCACCCCTGTAGATCAAAGAAAAAAAGGTTACGCCTCTGCACTGATCAAGAGTGTTCTTAATGACCTTCAAAAGAACAGAAGTTCAAAAGTTACCTATCTTTATTCAGATATCAATCCTGAGTTTTATCAGAGATTCGGGTTTAAAATTTTACCGCCCCCATTGCAAAAATATAAGACAACTACATGCATGGTTTGTCTTACGGATTCGGAAATTAATTTTAGCAAACTAAGTCCGCCGCCTTATTTTTAAAGATGCCTCATCCGGCATATTTTGGCGCTGCTACGATCTTCCCGAAGATGCTTTTGAGGGAAAAGTCCTGTCGGGGTCATCGTTATGGGTTCTACTACATACCAACGGCTGCTTGATAATACGAAAGGTCCGTGACCTTACAAAATTCCTTGCATTGTCTTTACTCATCGCAATTTGCGGACGATGGAGGGGGCGACGTCCGTTTTACAAAGGATGATGTCCGATCACAACACGAGGAATTCAGAAAGCTTGCCGGCGAGAAAAATATTTGGTTGATGAAATGCACATCCAAACGATTGCGGTTTTTCTAAACGAGGGGAAGAAGCTATTTTCTCATCGAACTGAAGATGCGTTTAATATTCAAGAGATTCGGCAACGAGGAAAAACCTGTGTCGAAGTTGTCTATTCAGTACGTCGTTGAATTACTATCTAAGAAAGGTGCGTGTAGATGAGTAGATAAACTCGTCAGGGGAGCCCCTGCGGCCCATTGCGCCGTGCCCCTTCTTCTGGTGTAATGATAAAAAAGGTCGATCCCATCCTTGCGTTAAAAAATTAAAGGAGCCACTCATGGAAAAGTGCTGTCGAATTGTTCTTACTGGAGGTCCCGGTGGAGGCAAGACAACCGCTGCAGATCTCTATCGCCGCGAGATCGGCGATGATGTTGTAGTCGTTCCTGAGGCCGCTACCCTTCTGTATTTAGGAGGCTTTCCCCGCGCTGGAGAGATCGGAGTGCGCCAAGCCACTCAACGAGCGATCTACCACGTGCAAATGAATCTCGAAGATGCTCAGGCCGCGCACTACGAAAGCCGAATTCTACTTTGTGACCGCGGCACAATCGATGGAGCGGCCTATTGGCCAGGACAGCCAGAGGGGTTTTTCGCGCATCTCAACACGACGTTAGAGCGTGAATTAGCCCGATATGATGCCGTTATATTTTTTGAAACTGCGGCCGTTGGTGGTATCGCCATTGAAGGCGGTAACCCCGTGCGAATCGAGTCGAATGAACAGGCCGTACTTCTCGATAATAAGCTCAAAGCGATGTGGTCGAAGCATCCGAATTTTATTTTTGTTCCCCACAATCCTTCTTTTATAAAAAAAGTGAACTCTGGATTAGACGAGCTAGCCAGACTGGTGGCCCTTCATCACAAAGGTGAACTCCGGAATCGATAATGAAACTTTCTCCGGGAATCGCGCAAGCGCGATATCTTTGTAGCTGGGCAATTCTTCAATTGCTCCACCTTTGCCCAGCGTCACCTTGCCGCTCATAATATGAGGAGTGGTTATCTCATGAGTTCTAAATTTTTTTGGAACAGCACTTGCTAGCTAGAGAGAGTGGCAAACGCTGCCGTTTTAAATAACCATGATAGAGGCCTGCTTGCGGTCGTGGTTCATTACGGAGATTTGCCCGACTTGCATTGTCGGCAGCAGGCGTTTTGGCCCCTTGGGGTTATGTATTTGTCGCAATCGATCTCTAGAATTCTGATTTTATCTGAGCGTCGATTGTGAAGGAGTTTGACAATGAAAAAGTGTATTTTTCCGCTTCTCATATGTTCAGCCTTGGGAATCTCGTTTGTGACCTATGCCATTGACGATGCAAAACCTGGAGTTTCGCCAAAAGGTCAAGAAAAGAGCAACAAGACAAGTCTCCTTGCCACCGGAGCCAAAATGCTTCAAGGCAAAGAGCCACTGACAGGCATGAACGTCCACCTTGTCGGCTTTCACCCCATGAAGGAACACCCCGAGCATCAGATGGAAGCCCATCACTTTTGCAAACAGGTGAATGAAGACTTCGCTCAATGCGCGCTCTTTGATGGAAACACGAACGATGCAAACTTAAACGGAATCGAATACATCATCTCGGAAAAGCTTTTTAATGAACTTCCTTCTGGGGAAAAGAAGTTTTGGCACCCCCACAACTACGAAATTCTCTCAGGACAGCTCGTTGGACCAGGCCTGCCGGATGTTGCCGAAAAAGAACTTATGAAAAGTAAGCTGAACTCCTACGGAAAAACCTGGCACGTATGGAATACAGGTTACCATGGAATGAAGGGAGATAAAATGCCGCTTGGTGAGCCTATGCTGGCATGGTCATTCAATCATGATGGTGAGGCCCTTCCGGGACTTGTAGAAAACATGGAAAAAAAGTTGAACATAAGTACGATCGAAAAGCGAAAAAGCCGCCAGAGCTTCGTTTCACTCGCGAAACCACAAACGGGCGTGGATGCGATCAAAGGAAAGTTTAAGGGCGAAACAAAATCCATTCCGGGCGTCACGCCCGCAAAATAGAAATTAATTTGAAGAAAGGATTAAAAAATGAATCGTTTGTTTATTGCCGAGACAGCAAGCCGAGTTACCAGCCAGTGAAGGGTGGAAAAGACGCCCTTGGCATTAGGATCTAAACCTTGATACCAGTCCTCGTCTTCCGTGAGGTCAAGAAATCCTTGAATCACAGCCAGCGGCGCCTCAAGGTCATGCAAGATCATTCGTAAGTTTTGAGCTTGGGAGAAGCTGCTATCAGCGGCTTTACGAAGTTGCCTATGCTCAACAAGCGCGGAGATCTCATCCGCTATTTCCAAGTAGGTTTGAATATGTTCGCTCTTGTAAGTTCCGGTTTGTGTACTTGAAAAGAACACAATGCCAATCTGCTTTCCTTTAGCGCGCAAGGGGCATGTCAAACTTGATCTGATATCATCTCTAAGAATGAGCGCTGTTGGTTTTGACTGTGGGTGCTTCTCACTGTACTCCTACAAGTCGTTGATGATGCGGGGCTGCTCTGTTTCAAGTATTTCTTCAAGACTGCTGCCAATTGATATGTTAAATGCATTATCTTTATGTATTAATACAATTTGTAGATCCCTAGACAAATTTGCTCAGCGAGAATCTGATTTGGATTAAACAGATGAAAGAAATCAAAATGAAGGCCCTAGCAGGTATAGCATGACGGATTTGATCAAAGCCAAGCTCGCAGAGGTCGTAAAATCGATAGCCCCTCTCATTGTCACAGTTACCTTACTTCAGTTCACTCTGATTCATGCGCCCATGGAGCTTTTTCTACAGTTCTTCGTCGGATGCCTTATGACAATTGGAGGCTTAGTGCTGTTTTTTCTGGGTGTCGACATAGGAGTCTTGCCCATGGGAAGGTTTGTCGGCGCAGAGCTTCCGCGCCGAAACTCCCTTTGGTTCATTGTGGCGACCGCATTTTCCGTGGGCTTTGTGACTACGGTGGCCGAACCGGATGTGCTGGTATTGTCCAAGCAGGTCAACGAGATTTCGAAAGGTGCGATCTCAGGTTCCATAGTGCTGTACCTTGTCGCTATAGGAGTCGGAATCTCCGTCTCCATAGCTATGTTGAGAGTGGTTCTTGGCATTCCGATGGTCTACCTTCTTACGTCCGCCTACCTGATCGTTATCGGACTTTCTTTTTTCGCGCCTGATGAATTCGTCGCTCTGTCTTACGATGCCGGGAGCGTAACGACGGGCGCTCTCACAGCCCCCGTCGTTCTCTCTTTGGCGCTAGGCCTCAGTTCCGTACTGGCCCGCCGCTCTACCCTCGCTGACGGTTTCGGATTACTGGGATTCGCTTCGATCGGGCCCATCATCGTCCTTTTGCTGATGGGGGTTTTATTTTTCTGAGCAAACTTTTCCTCGGAATAGGAGACACAGCGAACAGCGTGCTTGAGGCAATTGTGCCTTTGGTCTTGTTCTTTCTTATTTTTCAAGTCTTCTGGCTCAGGCTGCCTCGCGCCTATGTCGCTAGCATCCTGAAAGGCACCTTGCTTGCGGCCTGCGGTCTACTGCTTTTCTTGCAGGGCGTTCAGATTGGCCTGCTGCCCTTTGGCCAAGTCATCGGACAAACGATCGGTGCTCTTCCGCAGAAGTGGTCTCTCGCGCCTTTGGGCTTTTTGCTCGGATTCGTAACAACCTGGGGAGAACCTTCTGTGCGGATTCTCGCCGATCAGGTGGAGAAGGCCTCAAGCGGTGCGATTTCCGAGAGGGCTGTGATTCTCACCATCTGCGTTTCAGTCGGAATGGTGGTTGGCCTCGGCGCTATGCGGATCGCTTTTGATATTCCTCTGCTTTACATTCTGATACCTGGTTACGCATTCGCCATCGTGATTATGTGGTTTGGCGACGAACAGTTCATTTCAATCGCGGTCGATGCCAGTGGGGTTGCGACGGGACCGATGGCCAATACTTTTCTTCTCGCGATGGGGCTTGGAATTTCCTCGGCGATGGTAGGTCAAGATCCACTCATCCACGGTCTTGGCTTGATGGCTCTCATTGCCCTGGCACCGATTATTTCGATCATTATATTGGGATTTTTTTATAGAACTGGAAATCAACCGAAAGGAGCGGATGAGGTATGAATGTTTCTCTCATCGTAAGCATCGTACGCAAAGGTTGGGGCAATGCCGTACTAGAGGCATCAACCACCGCAGGCGCTAATGGTGGAACTCTGCTATTAGGCCGTGGGACAGGAATTCACGAAAAACAAAAGATATTGGGCATTCTGATCGAGCCCGAGAAGGAGATTCTTCTTACAATCGTCCGCTCAGAAATTGTGGACGTGGTCCTTAAGGCGATCGTCGCGGCCGGTGAGCTGGAAAAACCCGGCGCCGGAACGGCATTTGTCATGCCGATCCAGAACGTGATCGGAGCAATTCACTTGAAGCAGGTAAGTCCGGATGAGTCCGGATAACCTTTCCTCCGGTCTCAACAGTTTGCTTTGACCATCAAGTGCCTCAAGCAGTTTTCGGGCCCCTGAGAAGGCATTAATTCGGGTTAAACCGATTGCATAAATTAGTTTTTCTTTAACTGTAGGATTAGTGTTTAAAATAATCTCAGCTCGCACAATCGTATGTAACCGCCGCACGATGAGAGAGCGAAATCGCAGCCGCGGCGCCAACCGACAGACATTACCTACTGACTCAAAATGATTCAAACTTCATAACTCACTTAATTCACAGAAGTTTTCTGCGCATACGCCCATTTTTTGTGAATAAGAATTTCCCACTCAAATTGGGATAATTTAATTTATCGGGGGACACATTTATGAATCTAAGATACTTACTACCAAAGACTGTACGATCTTACCTTATTTCTAAACATCTGAAATTTGATCGTAAATTGGATCATGAAATCGAAATAAAAATTGCATCAAATGTGTCAGAGTTTGAACAGGCTTTTAAATTACTTCATGATTGTTATGTCGGTCTTGGCATCATGGACCCTGAAAATTGTGGAATGCGCTGCAACCTATACTCCGCAGTTCCTTTTACAAATGTGGTTATTGCAAAAAAAGGGGATAACGTAATTGCCACTCTAAGTTTGATTCAGGATTCCGAGTTCGGATTACCTTGTGACGCTCAATACAAAAAGGAAAATGATAATCTGCGCGCGAAGGGAAAACGACTCGTGGAAGTTTCTGCCATGGCTGTTCATAAGTCCTATCGCAAGACACAGGGTGGGTCATTTATTAATCTTTTTATGATGAACTACCTTCACAAGTTCAGTGTTGATTTCATGGGAGCTGATTATCTTATAGCCACAGTTCATCCCCATGCTCAACCTTTCTACTCTACACTTTTTAATTTTAAAAGGAACGGACGGGTTACAACCTACGAATCCGTAAAGGGAGCAGCCGCCGTTCATATGTCGCTAAATCTTAAAACTCTTAGGGAATACATGCTTAGAAAGTATGGACACCGAAAAGAAAACAGCAATCTTTTTGATTTTTTCTTCAAAGATAACGTGGAAAACTTTAAATTCCCTATTAAATCAAAGGGCGTCCTTCTATACCCAACTATGGATGATTCCACCTTAAAATACTTTTTTGAGGCAAAAACAGAATTATTTTATTCTTTGCGACCCAAAGATTTGATGCGAATTAAGGCCTCCTATGACTGGACTGACTCTAATCCGTGTTTTGATTCTTTAAACGACCTTGGGCAAGCGGCTTTGGGCCCACGAGTTCACTTTCGATTGCCAACAAAAATTGAATCAATGCTTACTATAAACTTATCTTTAATGAAGTGTGAAATTAAAAACCTTTCACTAAGTGGATGCCTGATTTCATCACTTCAACCAATATGCAATGAGGTAGATCAAAAGGTAGAAATGAAATTCTATTTGAATTCAGCTCGTCACGAAGTTACTGGTCGAATTGTCAGAATCAACTGCGGGTCTGATCATTCGGGTGAATATCGATATGGCATTATGTTTAACAGTGGTTTTTCTCAACTTAAAAATTCAATGGAAGACATGTGCGGCTCCTTCAAAACAGTAACAGGAGGTTGGTTACGCTCCAAAAAACTTATTGTTTAGGGAAACTTCAACTCAGCTCGTTATCAACTGAGTTCTAACGGAAAAAATATTTTCGGATGTTAAATGAACTTTAAAACTTTGCCGACTGGCCTTCGAAAAGTGCGAACCTCCGCTGACAACTCAGTTGAGATTCCTGCTTGAAGCATCCAGGCAGGAACTTGATCAGTTTAGTAACCGAAAGTCGTTTACAGAAGCGCCTCGCCTTTTTGAAAAATAGGCTTTTTGCTTTGAAAGTAAGAGTCCAAAAGCTTCAAATTTATAAAATTAATCAATGAAGATGACATTGTCATCGGCTGGCTCGTTCCATTCCCAACGTCAAAATAGGTCATCAAAAGTCGAAATCCCTTTCCGAGCACTGAAAAACTCCAGGTCGCTGGCAAACAAGGTCTCAGGATTTATAGCTGGGACAATGGTCAGTCCCGGGTTAATTTCAGGGCTGCGCCTCTGAACCAGGTCGGTTTATCGACAGACAGTGTGAATAGCTTGACTTCGAATGAAAACATTTACGCCTCTTGCTACTTCATTGCAGAGTAGAGAGCCCCCCGATCCTCAAAATCTCCTAAAAATGAACCCAAACAGAGCGATAGTGGCACATAGACCCAGACCCTTTTCGATTTCATATTCCATTGCGAACGAATTCGTCTTGTTTTTATGCCACAGAATTGAGAGGCCTTGAGACCATGCCTGTGGTGGGGCCGCTTTATCGAGTCAATATATCCGTCCTTGATATAAGGATCTGGGCCCACTGGATTTTAAGGCCTGTATTAGGCTTAACGCTTAGCATTCCAACATTGACAGAGATGGGCCGTTATAGATTTATCCTACTATTCTTATAGAAACGAGAGGGCTTGTATGAAAACTGTTTTTGAACCTTTTAAAATCAAAATGGTCGAGCCCATTCCGATTCTTTCACAAGAGGAGCGCAAGAAAGCGATCCAGTCGGCCTTCTACAACCTTTTCTTACTTCCAGCCGAAACCGTCACCTTTGATTTTTTAACGGATAGCGGGACAAGCGCCATGTCGAGCCAACAGTGGGCGGCCATGATGCTCGGAGATGAGTCCTACGCAGGATCAAGAAGTTTTCTTCGATTTCAAAAAACCATCCAAGAACTGACAGGCCTTGAGTCCATTATTCCCACTCACCAGGGACGTTCGGCCGAAGCGCTGCTCTGCCAATCCCTTTTAAAACCCGGCATGCGCGTATTGGGAAACACTCAATTCGACACCACTCAAGCCAATATAGAATCCATGGGAGGCCTGTCTGTTAATCTTCCCAGCCAGGAGTCGAAAGAAACCCAGGCAGAGCATCCTTTCAAAGGCAATGTAGACCTGGAAGCCCTAAAGTCAGTATTGCAAAAAAAATCGAACGATGTGGCGTTTTTTATTATGACCGTCACCAACAACAGCGCCGGAGGTCAGCCCGTTTCTTTAGAGAACATCCGTGCCACAAAAAACATTTTAAATGATTACGGAATCCCTTTGTTTATCGATGCAGCCCGTTTTGCAGAAAATGCTTTCTTTATCAAGCTCCGTGAAAAAGCCTATGCCTCGGCATCCGTTTCCAAGATTGCCCGCGAAATGTTCTCTTTCGCTGACGGTGTCTTAATGAGTGCAAAAAAAGATGCCTTCGCCAATATTGGGGGGTTTCTTGCTTTGAAGGACTCAGCCTTGGCCTCTGATATCCGACAACGGATGGTGATTACAGAAGGATTCCCCACTTATGGGGGTTTGGCAGGGCGCGACCTTGAAGCCATCGCAACAGGCCTTGAAGAAATCCAGGATGAACACTATCTCACCTACCGAATTAAAAGTATCGCCTACTTTGCCGAAGGCCTAGAAAGCGCAGGGTATAAGGTGGTGAAGCCTTACGGAGGCCATGCTGTTTATTTGGATGCGAAAGCCACCATCCCCCACCTCAAGCCCCAGGATTTTCCAGCGCAGTCGCTGGCCACCTTTCTTTACGAAAATATCGGCCTGCGGGGGGTTGAAATCGGATCTTTAATGTTTGGACACCAGAATCCTGAAACAGGAGAAGAAGTTCCCGCCACGCAGGAGCTTGTCCGATTGGCATTTCCCCGCCGGGTGTATACACAAAGCCATATTGACTACATCATCGAATCAGCTCACGCCTCGCAAGGTGAGCTGCCCAAACTCCCGGCTTATCGGATTGTGGAGCAGGCTCGATTCCTCAGGCACTTCACTGCAAAGCTGAAACAAGTTTAGGTAATTCCAGAATAATACAGGCGGCCTTTAAAGTAAGATTCTCATTCTACGCCAGATCAAAGAGGAAGAATTCACTTGAATCCTGTGCTTTGATGCGAACAAGCTCCTCGTTCTCAAAAGAAAGCGCATCGCCTGTGGCAATCGCTTGTCCATTGACTTCAAGCTCTCCCTTTATAACCTGTATCCATATACCTCGACCTTGCCGAAGTTTTAATTCTACTTCGTCGCTCTTATTCAGCCTTGAAATGTAGAGATCCGCATCTTGTTTTATTCCAATCGAACCGTCACGCGCATCTTGTGAAATCACCAGTGTCAGCTTTTGAGAGCTCAATTCATTTTCAAAGTTCTTTTGTCCATAACTCGGGTTTCCACCCGGGGCTTTCGGTCGGACCCAAATTTGAAAAAAATGAGTTTCTTCATCCGCCATGGCATTGTATTCCGAATGAACAACTCCCGTTCCCGCAGTCATTCTTTGCACCTCGCCAGGGCGGATTAGAGTTTTGTTTCCCATAGAATCTTGATGTTCAAGAGCTCCGCTAATTACATAAGAGATTATTTCCATATCCCGGTGGGGATGAGCGCCAAAACCCGTCCCCCCGGCTATGCGATCTTCATTGATCACCCGCAAGCTGCGAAATCCCATGTGTTTCGGGTCATAGTACTCGGCAAATGAGAAAGTATGCCGCGATCTCAGCCAACCGTGATTACCAAGGCCTCTTTCCTCGGATTTTCTAAGTTGTAACATGTGACCTCCTTTATTAGGCTTGTTTTACAAATTGCACCTCGAGAGTGATATTCACATCATCACCGACTAGAAATCCGCCTGCCTCAAGAGCTGCGTTCCATGATAAGCCGAAATCTTTACGCTTAATTTTAGTAGTCGCCGAAGCTCCGATTTTGATATTGCCCCAAGGGTCTTTTATCTCGGCGCTTGGTCCCTCTACTTCGAGTGTTACTTTCTGAGTCACGCCATGAATTGTGAGATCTCCAATCACCAAAAGTCCGTCACCAGCTTTTTCGACACCGTTAGATTTAAAAGTGATTGTCGGAAATTTTTCGACATCAAAAAAGTCCGCACTTTTTAAGTGTGTATCGCGTTGCGGCTCGCGGGTGTTAATGCTTTTTACATCGATCTCGGCTTCAACATAGGATTTACTTGGATCTTCAGAATCCAGCACAAGAGTGCCAGTCATCTTTTCGAATCCTCCATGAACTTTGGCAATCATCATATGTTTAATGCTAAAGCTTGCAGTTGAATGGGAAGGGTCTAGTTGATACTTTGTAGTCACTTGAGGTCTCCTTTGTTTTATTGGTTTAAAATTCTCTTTGTCCTATACAAGTAATTTATCGAACAATTTCATAATTTATTAGATAGTAAAATATGGAATTACTTTTCATCCTATTGTATAATAAGTCCATGGAATTAGATCTGAATGAAATAGCCATATTTTCTAAGGTTGTTGAGCTGGGAAGCTTCACGCGCGCTGCCCAACAATTAAACATGCCAAATTCAACTGTCAGCGCAAAAGTGTCGAACCTAGAGAAAAGGCTTGGGATTATTCTCATAAGGCGAACAACGAGAAAACTTTTTGTAACTCCCGAAGGAAGAAGGTTTTTTGAAAAATGCACGCAAAGTCTTGATAGCATCCGTGAGGCCGAAGCGGAAATCACAACAGGTCAAGCCGAGGCCCAGGGGCTTTTACGTATAACTTCACCGGTGGAGTTTGGAAGCGTGATACTTCCTAAGGTCATTGAAAAATTCAAATTGGATTTCCCAAAAATAACCTTTGATATTTTCTTAAGTGACCGCAGTGTGGATCTGATCTCTGAAGGATTTGATTTGGCCATTCGAGCAGGAAACCTGAAAGACTCAAGCCTCGTAGCAAAAAAATTGGGTGATATTTATTTCGCAGCCTTTGCAAGTCCCAGCTATTTAAAGAAAGCCGGTTACCCACAAAGTCCTAAGGATTTACGTCAACACAGCTGTCTGCAGTTTGCTCCTTTGGGGACGGAATCATGGAAACTGAAAGGGCCAAAAGGCTCGATAGATGTCCCCATGAAGAAGCAGTTTTTAATAAACGAAGTAAATGTATTAAAAGTACTCACAATGAGGGGACTTGGAATTTCATTGCTTCCAACTTTTTTATGTGGATTAGAGGTTCGATCTGGAAAACTCGTAAGAGTCCTTGACGACTGGAAAGCCAATGTTCGTCCGGTTCATTTTCTCTACAGCGGTCAAAGACACTTATCGCCTAAGGTAAATGCCTTTGTTCAGATAGGGACAGAAATCATCCGCGATAGTCTACAAAACTTCGAGCTTTAAATCTTAAGCCGAGCCTTAATTACTACGAGACCCTCTACAGCGCCGTGCCGGGTGGATTGTGCTCCCGGGGTAGAGGGATAAAGTCTTGATCATCACCTGGAATCTTAGGGAATCTTCCATCCTGATCGCCGGGTCCGACTGCCCAAGATCTTTTAGCCTTTTCTAAATTTTCTTTGGAGCTGGAAACAAAGTTCCAATAGATAAAACGCTCCCCAACAGGTTTCCCTCCCAATAACATTAGGCGTGATGATTCACGCGCTTTGACAACAATGGATTCCCCCATATGGCCAACAGCCATGGTATAGGGCTCTAAAATAATATCATCCACTTCGACTTCTCCACTGACTAGATAGACAGCGCCTTCGCGTCCATCACAGGGAATATTCAGACTGCCTCCCTCCGAAAGAAACACATCTAGATAGAACAGATCGGAGTGAACTTGAACGGGACTTCGGCGTTCAAAAGCCGTTCCCAAAAGGAGTTTCAGCTTGGCTCCGTCAACTTCAAATTCTGGCAAGGTATCGAATGCATGATGATGAAAACTAGGTTTTACATCTTGTGATTCTTCTGGAAGCGCGACCCAACATTGTATGCCATTGAGTCGACCACCAGTTTTCTTTAAGTCTTCTGGCGTACGCTCAGAGTGAACGATTCCATGCCCTGCTGTCATCCAATTAATAGCACCAGGTTCGATCAACTGATCAGAACCTAAACTATCACGATGATGAATTTTTCCTTCAAATAAGTAGGTCACAGTTGAAAGATGGATGTGTGGGTGAGGTCTAACCGTCAAACCTTCACCCGCTAGAAAGTCTGCGGGTCCCATATGATCAAAAAAAATAAAAGGACCCACCATTCGTTGGTTTACATAGGGTAGAATTCGGCGTACCGGAAACCCGCCAACATCTTTTTCTCGAGAAGGAATGACTAAATCAATTTTTTTCATAACGTTTAATAACGAACACCGTGCTGCCGTTGGGCTCGATCTGGATACTGAAGCCGTCCTTTGTCAGCTTGGATTTTGAGATCTTTTGGGTTGTCTTAGCAAGCACATCCGTCACTTGAAATGTTTCGGCAGCGCCTAAGGAGTCATTTAGCAAAGTCTGACTTACTTTTAATCTTAAACTTTGCGCCTTTGTTGCTCCCGTCTTAACAGTCATCCATAACAGCTCCCTTTTAGGATCTTTACGTGCGAAGGCCACAATCTTTTCAGCTTCTTCAGAAAATTCAGTTAAAGGTTGAATCTGAGAATCATTAAGCAATGTCTTCATAAATTGACGTTGCTCTTTAGCGTTAGGCATCAAGGCATAAGCCCCGGAGTTATAATGCTCAAATATCAAAGCTCCGATTTGGATCAAATGTCCATCCCCTAGTGGACAATGGTATCCGACTGTCTTGTCGTTCCAGAACAGAACTCCCTGACAACCGTGCTGCTTAATGGAATCTTCATCGTAAGAGTAGACTGGATTTGATGACTGAAAAGTCACAATTTTGGCATTGGGCTGCGTAGGTGATGTGAATCGCCCAGTATGATCAATGTAAAAGGCCAGCGGAGTGGGATCTGACTGGCGTCCAAATAATAGAACGGAAGGAATATCTAGCTGTAGATTCTGGGGAGTTGCACTCGAAAGAAAGTTAACTATAGTCCTGCCTCGCGAAAGGGCCGATTTAAATAGACTTATTGTGCGAGTATGATTCGAACCCGTATCAAGGTGCACTAAAACCTTCAAATCTTGGAAGCGGTCCTCTGGTGAAATATCTCCATGTAGAACCAGCGGGTTGATATCGGCGTTCATCAGTGCGCCGAGAAGGCCCCCCGTCCAATCGGCTGCGGCCAAGTGAGCTGGCAACTGAGGATCCGCTGACAGTTCGTGACTTGTACTATCCTTGACCAGCGCCACTTCTTGATCGTTAGCCCCAATAGCTCTGGCTAAAAAATCTTGATAAGGAAAAAACAAAGTTTCACCTAACATTTTTAAATGCTGATAGTGATCTCGTGGGTTCGCTTGACCATCCAATGGTGCATCAAAATACAGCTCTTGGTCATGATCCGGTCCCAGACGCATGATCCGTCTAACGTCAAAGCCTAAAAGGATTTGACGATCTGATCGCCCTTGCAATTCATTCCAAAAGTCCTCAGGAAGTTGGGCCATTGGCGTGCTTAAGAATCCACGCTCTCGGCGCAGCTCTTCGTAGAGCGGTGAAATTTGCTGATGGGTCCATTCGGAATCCCAGTTTTGACCTTCATTGAAATAGTAGATGAAAATGGCTTTCATCCCATGTCCCAACACCGTCAAATAAGTTTGCTGACGAGATTCGCGGGTCACATCGATACCACGCCACCAGCCTCCTTGAATCTCCGGCCCCATCACCCACTCTTGGTGAGACCCCAAGTAGACATCATTCGCCTCATCCGCGGATTTTACATCCAGGTCGGCCTTGAAGGGTGAGTTCATCAAAGGCTTGTGGCCTTCTTCGAACGTTTTTGGATAAAGATTGACAGTCATCAGCCCAGTTTTTCCCGGAGCATTTCGATAGATATAATTGGGAAGAACTCCATTGGCAGGCGCATTAAAACTTTCCGCTAATGTAAAAAGAACCTGTGGCTCTTTAACTCCGATTTGATGCCAAAGATTACGAACTTTGCCTAAGAAATTATACATGGAATAGTCAGAAAAACGATACCACTCTTGGTCTTCTTTAACATTGCGACCTGGATAAAGGGGCGGCTGAATTTGATTCCACCTTACCCACTGCCGATCGTGGGCTTGATTAACTGCTGATAGGTCGAAATAGAAATTCTTTAAAAAATCTTGGTACCGAAAAATCGCACTGCGGCTGAAATCATGATTAAAAATGGACTGCCATTGAAAGTTAGTTTCATTATCAAGCTGTAAAAATACGATCGGCTTACCGGGTCCCATAAACTGCGAAAGAACTTGCTGGTGCAAAGCTTTAAACCAGAGGGCGGTATGGTGGAGCAGATCGGGATTGTGATAGTCATATAAGCGACTGCGATGACCATAAGGAGCTCTCATATGACTGTCGGGATACTTATCATGAAACCAGCTGGGAATGGCGCCAAAGCCTAAGAATCCCCACTCGGCATTAATATAAGGGCCAGGGCGCACCATGATACGGCTGATGCCGCGCTCTTCAATTAATTTAAAAAAGGTTATTAAATCCCGAGACGGATAGTCAGGACGACCATCACCGTCTTGATCCACGCTGCCTGTAAAGTCAAACTGGCCTTCAGCATACTCATGAAAGTCCCAGGGAATATAGAAGCTGATCGCATTCATTTTAGCGTCAACAAAATGATCAAGGGCCTTATTCCAAAGAGCTAAGACCTTAGATCGCGGTACATTCGGGCCATAACCACCTCGAAGACGAAAGTACTGAACTTCGGCGCCAAACAATTGCGGTTGCGATTTGCCATCAATGACCAGCTGATGGTCACGAAATTCCACTCGCGGTTGGGCTGCTAGTAGCATGGGCAAGAAAAGGCCTGCCATTAAAAAAACTCGACTTGGTTTGCTGATTTTATTCTTCACAAATAACCTGCCCTTCAACGATTAAACGAGACCCTTCAGGTTCTTTAATACACCCATCGCGGTTGTTGCTAAAACGTGCTAAACCCGTCAATCGATTACCCTCGCAGGCGTTATTCAATAAAAATCCAAATCCACGAGAGGACTCAACTGTCAGATTGCTGAATTCATTATCGGCAGGACAAGTCGCCTTATCATCAATCTGCGCGATAAAAAGGCCATGGTTACCACTACCCGATATCCTGACGTTTTCAAAAATATTAGAATTGGAATCTCTCATAAAGATGCCGACATCGTTGTTGTTCTCTAATTTTAAATTTTGAAAGTAATTCCCGTGGAAGCGAATATCTAAGGATATTCCCGCAGCACGGTTATTAGACAGATCCAAATTGATCAATTGGGCGCCAACTGTTTCATAACCCGCAAAACCATCAAATTCATTGTCAACAGCTGTCAAATTTTCGACTATTAAATCGTAGCAACCTCTTTCAGTAACAACTCCCCCAGAACGAGCGCTCGTGATAAATATGTTTTTAATTCGACCTTTTGTCAGACCACGAACCGTGATGCCATTATTTCGGATAAAAGAAGTGCCTCCCGAATCGCAGGGCCCTCCCCAGCATTCCATTTTTTGATACCATCTATTCCCATCGATGCTGAGATCACTAACCTGAATATTTTGAAGCGGTCTAGGGGGAGTGTTCGCATCACCCATAATGATAACCGGTGCATTGATATTCTTTGCCAGTCGCAACAGAACCTTGCCCTGTCCTCGAAGGTGGGTATGACTTTGATCTAATATAATCGGCGCGCGGCATTCATAGGTACCTTCTGGTATTAGAACTTCTCCTCCGATAGAGGGAAGATCATTAATTTTTTCTCGAATGAATGTGCATTCATCTTGTAGGGGCGGCATGGCCGATAAGTTCGAAGTGCTAATGAAAAGTGCCAGCATCAAAGTTGACTTAAATATTAGTACGGAATGTTTCATATAGAAGATTCGTAGCTGGTCCCAAAAGAAATCTCAAGGTTCAAATCGGAACAAATGTCGCCGCAAGTTAGATTCGAACTCAAAGGTGTCTGAAAGAATTAATTTAGCATCTAACAGATTTGCATTGGCTTTTGACTCCGCGCTCCGGGCTTGAGCTCAGATGAGCTTCACATTACAAAAAATCCATGAAATTTTTTGGTTCCTTTGTCTTCGCTTTATTCAACATTTTTGTATTTAGCTTGTTCGCCGCCGAAATGGATTACCATATGTATATGCGAGCGCCCGTGGGGAGCAATGCAGATGGAGGAAAACAGATTCAAATCATAAATCCAGGCTCACGCGGTAACGAATTCCGATTGGGAAATGAAAGCGCCTATGGAGAAATCTATTTAACAGCCCATGTTCTCAAGCCTGAAAACGACTCCGCCGCCTATTTTGATGCAAATGTCACCTTTATGTACAACCCTCCTATGAATTCTCAATATTCGGACACGTCGAATGACAGAGGCGATAATATCCAAGTGATCCAGGCCTTTGCAAAGGGCGGCCGATTTGATGGCTCTCCACTTTCCTTCTGGGCAGGAAAGCGCTTCTACCGGAATGTCGATTTTTTTATGAATGACTTTTTTTATTTTGCCAACATGAGTGGTAACGGGGGAGGCGTCGAAGACATCGCCACCCTGAATGGAAGACTGTCCATCGCCTGGCTTCAACACACCGCCCGCGACATCAAAAATGGTTCTAATGGATCCCCAACCAAGCAAGCGATTGATATCCGCCTCCTTGACTATTCTCTTGATGATAAAAACAAGTTGCACTTCTGGTTTGCATCCGCATGGAACACCTCTGGAAACGGCGAATCCACTACGGCCCTCACCGCACCCGTTCAGTACAAAGCCAGAACAGGCACAGCTAGCGGAATTCGGTGGCAGTATGGTGATCATCAGAACCTAGCCATTATGTATGGAACGGGTATCATGGAAAGTTTAGAAATGGACAACACGGCGATTTCGCCGGTCGGGACTCCCGTCAACGCGCTGGAGAGGCTGCGTCTTACCGAACACTTTGTCTATGAATTGAATCCTAGGTGGACGCTTCATGGAGGAGCCATTGCGGAAATTGCAGATAGTCGCCGAGGAACCGATTCCAGAAGCTACTGGTACAACGTGGGACTTCGTCCACTTTATAGGTTTACTGATCACTATCACCTTGCCATGGGAGCAGGTTATTCAGTAGTCGGCTCCGAGAGCGAAAGAGATTTGAATGGCAAGCGTTTTGGAGATAGAACTTTATTTCGAGCGACCATTGCTCCTGAAGTCGGCCTTGGAAGCGGTTTTTTTGATAGACCCGTGGTTCGCGCCTATGCCACCTATTCACAGTGGAACAACGCCAACCGCAATTCTGCCAACTCCAATAGCATCAAGAGCGTTTTGAATTCACAGAACATTCGCGCCCTCGATGGAAGTTCCGACTTTTTTCAATTTGGAGTCGAAGCTGAAATCTGGTTCTAATCGCCCACATTCTAAGAGCTCTCTTGAATGGCGTGCATACGCTTGTCGCCGATAAACCAGTAGTACAAGACTGGTACTGCAAAACGACTCAATATCGTGGCTGCAATCTCACCGAAAATCAAACTGACAGCAAGGCCCTGGAAGATCGGATCCGCTAACATGACCGAACTTCCAACGACGACAGCCGCCGCAGTCAGCAGCATCGGCCTAAATCGCAATACACCAGCACTGATAACGGCTTCTTTTAATGCCATGCCAGATTTCAGTTGATGCTCGATAAAATCCACTAGAATAATTGAATTTCGTACTATGATTCCGGCTCCTGCAATAAATCCGATCATCGACGTTGCAGTAAAGTAGGACCCCATTAGCGCATGGCCGGGCAGAATCCCAATCAAACTAATCGGAATTGGAGTCATGATGATCAGTGGAACGGCAAAACTGCGGAACCATCCTAGTACAAGAATATAGATAAGAATCATTACAACCGCAAAAGCTCCGCCAAGGTCACGAAAGACTTCGTATGTAATAAACCACTCCCCATCCCATTTTATCGTCGGCTGCGTCGTATTCCAGGGGACCTCCGCCGTTTGAATAGGATAAGGGATCTGTGGCTGCAGTTTCAAAATTCCATACACAGGTGCCTCTTCGGCCCCTGACAGCTCACTCATAACGTAAGACACAGGTTTCAAATTTTTCCGATGTAGGATTTCATTTTCGACAATTCGTGGCTCCTTAAGAGTCTGATCCGCCTCAACAGTTCCTGTCTCGAAGGATGGCACGCTAAGTCCTGCAATCGGCGCAGATGAGGATCTCGCTGATGGCTTCAGCGAGAGGTCAATATTTACATCTTCCGGAGCCCGAACATCCGAAAGCGTTGTGACTGGTGTTTCAGAAAATACCAAGCGACCCAAAGTCATAAGCTCATTTGCATTTGTGCCAAGTAGGCCTCCTCTGGCTTGATCGTACTCATAGATTCTTCGAGGACGCCCCAATCGCATCGTGGTATCAAGATCAACAACGCTAGGTTCACTTTTGAAAATCGTCTCGATTTCACGGGCAACTCGATTTCTAACATCCTTTGATGGTCCATAGACTTCGGCCATCATCGTAGCCAGTACTGGCGGGCCTGGGGGAATCTCTAAAACTTTTGTGACCGCACTCTTATCCACACTGAATTTCTGAATGATCGGGCGCAAGCTTTCGATAATTTCGTGACTTGACGCTTTTCTATGGCTTTTTTCAGTTAACACAATCTGGAGATCATTTTGGTAGTCTTGATTACGCAAAAAGGTATGCTTCACCATCCCCGAAAAAGAATAAGGTGCCGCCTCACCTGCAAATATTTGAACTGCTTCCACTTCATCATGATTTAATATCTCCCGTGCCAGTTCGGTCGACAGGTTTTGGCTCACCAACAGAGGTGTCGTAGCCGGATAGTCGATTAAAATCTGGAACTCTTGCTTGTTGTCGAACGGGAGCATCTTCACTTTGACAGCCTTAAAGTAAACAAGACTGCTGGCAAGAAGCAAAAGCACGATGGTAAAACCACCAAAGACAACGGCGGGTCTCTTTCGATTAAGAAAAGTCTCCATCACTTTTTGATAAACCCTGTCCAGTCGGCTCATTTTGTGGCCGGCAGGCTCTTCACTATGAGAATGACCTTTTAGAAGTTTAATAGCGGCCCATGGAGTCACGATAAAAGCGACAAAAAGAGAAAGGATCATCGCAAAACTCGCTCCAACCGGGATCGGCTTCATGTATGGCCCCATAAGGCCGCTCACAAAGGCCATCGGAAGAATGGCCGCGATAACTGTGAATGTCGCAAGAATTGTGGGATTTCCCACTTCATTGACAGCTCGAATTGTGGCTTTCAGCAGTCCGCCCTTCGCATTTTCTTTAAGGTGACGTTCGATGTTTTCGACCACAACGATGGCATCATCGACCAAAATTCCAATCGAAAAAATCAAAGCAAATAGGGTCACTCGGTTCAGCGTATAACCCATGAAGTAATATACCGCGAGTGTCAGGGCTAAAGTGACCGGGATTGCTGTGGCAACAACGATAGCCGCCCTAATTCCCATAAACAGAGCTATAAGAACCGAAACGGAAAAAGTCGCCAGTAACAAGTGCTCGATCAGCTCATTTGATTTATCAGCAGCAGTCGAGCCATAATCTCGAACAACCGTCATTTTAAGATCAGCAGCATCACCTTTTTGTTCGCTTAAAAAAACCTGGGCTCGATCCAAGATCTCCTTCGAAAGCGAAACGACATTTGTCCCTTTTCGCTTCGCAAAGACAATAGAAACTGCCCGGGCTGGCTCTTGGTTTTTTTCTATCAACGTAGAACTGCGAACAAGCTCTTCGGGACCATCTACGACTTGAGCTATGTCCTCCATAAAGACTACTCGGCCCGCCCTTTGACCAACCGCAATGCGAGCCACATCATCACGAGTGCGAAGTCTCCCACCCACTTCCACATCGACAACCTCTTGATCACTCCAATTCTTTCCTGCCAGTGTCAAGGCATCATTCGCTTTCAAAGCTTGAGCCACATTCAATAAAGAAACACCATGAGTCCGCATCTTGAATGGATCAGCGATCACTCGGATCGAACGCTTGAGCCCGCCGAGAAGCTCCACCCGAGAAAGATCAGGAGTACTTGATAGCTCCCGCGCCAAGGGCGCTACCTTTGTACGTAAATCAAAATCATTCAGTTTTTCAGAAGTAAAAGTCAGCACTAAAAACGGCACATCATCTATAGAATAGGATTTTACTTGGGGAGGAAGAACATTGGCTGGAAGTTCAGCTTGAATTGTCATCATCTTGTGGTGAATTTTCACAAGGCTGGGCTCCATGGGCTCTCCAACCTTGAAACGAACCGTGACCAGACTGCCATGGGCTTGGCTACTAGAATAAACGTACTCAACGCCATCAAGTCCCCAGGCCGCGCGCTCAATAGGTTCAGTGACTTTTCTTTCTGTTTCCTCGGCGGAAAACCCTGGTGCGGCTGTTCGAATATCAATCATCGGGACTGAGATCTGTGGCTCTTCCTCTTTAGGTGTCAGATAAACGGCCATGATGCCCAGAAGAAGACTCGACAAAATAATCCAGGTGTGAGTTTTGAATGCACAAAGGCTTTGCCTAAACGCCCCGCGAAACCTAACTTTTCAGTTTTCATAGCTGACTCCTTTTTGTTACGCGCGTAGGAATTTCAAATTTAGACTTAGTCACTCGCGTTGAAACTGTTTTAAGAAGCCCAAGTTCAGCCTCAAATTGTTGAGAAATCAAATCCGTACGGCGATTGAGAATTTCAACAAATTGAAGGGCCCCTATGGAGCCGTTTTTAAAGAGCTTCAGCGAAACCTGGGTCTGTTCTGTCAGCAACCTGTCGCTTTCATCCAGACGGGAAAGGTTTGATCGCAACGCCATTTCAGCCTCATAAAGACTTACGCGTTCAGTATTTTCTTGTTGGAGTGAAGCCTGATTGAATTTTTCAGCGGCCATGGCATTTAATTTTGCTTCTTTATGCCTTCCAAAATCCGACGGATCAAACAGGCTCCATTGAAGATAGATTCCTGCCATATATCCATTAGCCGTGTCTCGGCTGCCATTAAAAACGTAGGATTCCGCAAAAGCCCCGACACGTGGCAAGTATCGCGCTCGCTCCATTTTGGATGTGGCCTCTAGGGCCTGCACGCCTTCAGCGTTGGCTAAAGACTTATAAGACTGAGTCGCCTCATTCTTTGGAAATCCATCAGAAATATAGTCATCAACAAACCGCTTCGCTTCAATGATATGAGGCGCCCAGTTTACATCCTGAACACCCATTTCTTTCAAAGCACCGTATGACGCCTTTTCAATCGCTTCGAGATGGTCGATGAGACCCGTGATTCGATTGGCAAGGGATTTCATTCCAAATAGACCTGAATAGCCAACCGGATTTGATTTTTGGCCCAATTGATATCCCTTGATGAGCCGCGAAACCTCAGAGTTTAAAGCCTGCAGCTTTTGCTTTTGCTTTTTAATAGAAGCAATTGAGCCGTAGGCCAAGCTGGACTGCGCGTATTGTTCAATCTCAATTTGGGATGCAGTTAGTTTTTCCGCGCGAACCATGTGCTTATACATGCTGACTTGAGCCTGCTTCATCCCTCCCTCAAAAAGGGCGAGTTCTGCTCCAAGCGCACCACGGGTAAAGGTTTGTGAGCCAGGGCGATTAAGAGAGTCGGGATAAAAATCTGCTGCTTCGATTTTACGTTGTTCAAGAAGCCCAAGTAGAGATGGACCAGGATCATTTGTCTGATAGCTACGTGCATCCAAGTAGACTCGCGGCAACCAGTGATTTTGGGCCCGAGACGCTCCCTCTTCCATCGACTGGGTTTTGAGAGCTGCGGCTTCTTGGGCCGATGACGAGCTATGAACTGTTCGCCAAATATCTTCAAACGAAACGGTTTGTGCATTTACAAAGCCCATCCGTATAATGAAGGAGACTAAAAAAGAGGTCGCGGTTAGAAATGTTTTCATATAATCTATCCTTTTTTAGAAGGACTATTAAGCGGGTCTTTTGCTCCAACCATGCTTGCCTTCATGCTTCTTCTAATCTTAGTTATTCATCACTCACAGTATTGGTTTTGAATGACCTGCACGAGCTTAACAAGCCTCTGATCGGCGACTGAATAATAGACGAAGCGTCCTTCACGGTTGGCCTTCACTAGCCCTTCGAGCTTCATCCTCATTAGAAAGTGCGAAATCTGAGATTGAGATGCTTCACAGGACTCCACTAGCTCGGTAACTGTCTTTGCGCCCTGGAGCAAATTCCCCAGGATCATCAGACGCTGCGGATGGGCCAAAGCTTTCAGTATCTGACTTACTTCCACGCATGATTTCTTTAGCTTTGCCGTTGAAACTGCTACCATTTCGACCTCCTCTGTCTTTATTTCAGGACCCATCTGCATCTAACTTTGCCGTGCATTCTTGTTATCCGTAATTTTATTCGTAATCCCTTTAATATATTAAATTCCTGATATTGACATATCACAATAATATAATATGATATGAAAAGGTGCAAACAAAATCTTTGGATAAGTTCACCTTACAGAAGTAAAGTGCTCGATTTTGGTGTAATCAAACCAGGATCTAATTGAAGGGAGAAATCGTGAAAAACACATTAAAATGGTCTAAGAATATGCAATTTGAAGCCACTTCAGAAGGCCACACCGTTCCCATGGACGCTAAGCCGCCAATTGGACACGGCACAGCCCAAACTCCGAAAGAGTTGGTTGCCGCTGGCTTAGGGGGATGTACCGCTATGGATGTTATTGCACTGCTAAAAAAGCATAAACAGCCGCTGGACAGCTTTGAAGTGGATGTTGACATCGAAATGTCAAAATCAGGGTACCCTGTCGTGTTTACTCATGCTTTAATTACGTTTAAAGTAACGGGTGCCGTCGATCCACAGATTCTTTCTGAAGCTGTGGTACTGTTACAAACAAAGTACTGCGGCGTTAGCGCGATGCTAGCCCAAGTATTTCCGATTGAGTATGTGGTGAAACTTAACAATGAACAGATTGGTCGTGGAGCGGCCAAGTTTTAGGAGCAACAATGAAGGACCTTGCGATAACGGTAGTTGTGAATGGAAAACTAGAAGATGTCTGTCAACGCGTGGTGGAAACTATCAAGCCCGCAGGCTTTGGCGTTTTGACCCGAATTGACTTCGACAAGACCATTAAGCAAAAAATCGGAGAGTCAATCCAGCCTTGTATCATTCTTGGAGCTTGTAATCCAAAACTGGCTTTTGATGCTTATCAACAAAGTTCGGATGTCGCCTTGCTAATTCCTTGCAACATTGTTTTGACAGAAATTGCTGAAAATAAAATTCGGGTCGAAGCCATGCGGCCATCTCAAATGCTGAATATTCTCCCCGCCGTTCAGGCAAGCGATTTGATGGCAGTCGCTGAAAGTAAGTTAAAGGAAAGCCTTACCAGCCTCTAAACAGACGTGGGCTCAAGGGCTTGCGCCTGTTTCAACTGTGCTTTTATTTTCTCTAAGACTTCTTCCGCCATTTTGGGGTCAAAGTCCTGGTGAATCTTTTTAGGCACCTTCATGTCAGATAAAAGGAAGTGCTGATCTGGTTTTACGTTATGACGAGCTAAGCAATGCTGACTACAGACTAAGGGACAGCCATCCAGCACTATGATCTCACGACCTGACTGAGCTGTTTTAACGAGAGAGGGAACATCACCTCCCACACCTGCGATACAGCTCATTTCAGCTAAGCCCTGACGATCAAGCTGAATGGCGATCCAATTGGCCATCTGGGCCGCACTAGAACAGCCCGAGCATGAATAAACAATAGGAAGCCTTCTTTTCGTCTCCATAAACTAAACGATAGAATGGCGGACTTACTCGGGTTATGATCTGGATCATAACTTAACACAGTAATACAGATCCTGATCATCATGTTTTGAGCCATCATCGTGACCATTTGATATCAGAAGTACTTGTCCGTATCCGCTGGGGCAGGAACAATCAGATGTCTTGGGATTGGCAGAGCTGCAAGTGCCATATGACCTATGCCAAGAAAACATCCCTCCGAATCCGACCACACTCTCGGCTCCACCGCCACTCCCAACGCAGTTTGTGATTGTTGCAAGATTTGGTGTGGTGGTATCGACAGTTAAAAAAGCGCTCATTGTCACCGGCCTTATCGAACGCACGAGTTTCGTATCATCGAATTTAACTTGCCAATAGCCAATAAAATTAGCGCCAGAACCTGATTGAATTACTAGCTCAATGGCAGAAACTTGTAACGAATCTGCATAGGCCGAGCCTGATTTACCAATTTCTAAAAGAACAGGACCAGGCACAGGCGTAGGACCTGTCTCATCAATATAAGCATAAATCGGACGACTGGGAGGTAAACTCATCACCTGCTTATTTCCGGCCGTGACCTGCGTGGAGTCAAAGGTCAGTGGCGTCGGTGTATTAAGAGCGTAATTACAAACGGCGCCACTGCTCAAAGCAGTGGTCAAGGTTTTTTGCACATCAGCCGAGGCGATGGATTCTCGAAGATATTTCGTTTCGCGGGCCATATTGGAAATCATAGTTGTGATGACCATCGTTACAATTGATAGCAAGCCGAGGGCCACCAAAATCTCAATTAATGAAAACCCAGCCTGTCCATCTTTGAGACGGAAATTACACTCTTGAGCATTGGCCGCTTGGATATAAGATGGTGTTTCCACACCATGATCATCGGAAGATCAAAAGTTATACTATAACGCTTAGCTCAGGAACATCTCTTAGTAAGAAATCTCGGGCAAGGAGAGTCCCTCTTGAATTGTCCAAACGGGTTGGACAAAATTCCAATTCATATAAGTGCTTTTCAAAAGGAGATCGGCTCTGCTTTTCCCTTCACCCGATAAAGCCCCCGGAGCTGAGCAGTTCGTACAAGTCTGGCCCAACATCCAGTAGGAATCGCGCACCACTGTTGGCTGTTGTTCTTCATAGACGCCTGCCCACTTTTCCATGACCTGTTTTCCAATCAGAGGGCCCCCTGTACCTCCAGCCCCTACGGTAATCTCGCTGGTTGATAGGGTTCGCTCGATGATCACTCCATAATCGTTGAGCCCGATCAATCCCCCCACCTCTTCAGCACCACTGACAGAGCCACTGGTTCGAACATCTGAAATCACGATCGGCCCCGTTGTTCCATAACGGAAGTAACCAATTAAACCCCCAGCAACTCCACCTATGCCGACCACCTTTGCATCCACTGTAGTTTTCGAGACGCCGCCGGCCCAGTTACTCCCGGTCAGGCCACCGACCTGATGGTTCCCTTCGACTTGGGCATTTATAACTCTGACATTTTCAACACTGCCGTTCCAGTGCATTCCAACCAGGCCACCAACTGTACCCAAGCCTTTAATCTGAACATTTTCCACCGTGACATTATAGACTGTGGTAAGGCGAAGCATACCGGCCAAGGCCCCCACATGGGTTTTGTCCGTAACAATAGTGATATTCTTCAAGTGAAGATTTTGAATCCGTCCACCGACAAAATAGCCGATAAAACCCACATAGTGCTCTTTTGTCTCCTGGATATGAATGCCGGAAATAGTATGCCCATTTCCTTCAATGATGCCACGAAAGTTATCCTCGGGGGCGATGATAAGCCCGCCACCCCAACGCCCAATAGGTGTCCAGTTATTGGTGGGCCCAATCTCAGCTGCCACATCAATATCCTGGGTAAGTATGTAAAGAATTTTTGTGTCCTTAGCCATGTTCTGAAGCTGGGCCGCAGTCGAGATAAACTGTGGCGGTGCTGCTGACATCGTCAAAATTAAGCGTGTCTGTTTAGGAGTGGCTGGCCCCTGAGATATCTGTAAATCTCTTCCTCCCACAGTTGGATAAGTTCCACTTGCAGTGAAGAAGGGAGTTGTCACATCGTAATTGATCGCTAATGCAAACGTGCCATCACTTCGGCACGGAATGATTTGACTTAGGTTGATACCGCTTCCGCTGACTGTCACATCACCCCACTGAGGGTCACAAGTTCCTTCCAGATTCCACGCGGGAGTATCAAGTTCAGTAAAGACTCTTTGAGAGGCCGGTGCCCACATCGCAGAATTTCCGGTGAACGCCAAAGTATAGCCTAAAGTGTCCATCTGGGTGGCCATCCGGCAATCCATTGTTTGGGTCATTGGCTGGTTGTCCACGCGTGCAGTTAGATGAGCCGAAAAAGTTCCTTGTGGAACTGCTCTTTGTCGAGAAAGATCAATGCTTAAATCCAAATCGTCACTATAATAGCGCACCTTCATCTGCGCCGGAGAAATTATTTTTTGTACGGCTGAAGGGCCATATTCATGGCGCACGAGAGTTAAGCTATTTTGCTCACCCACAACCAATCGTGCTCGCATGGCCTTCGTTTCAGAGTTCCATTCAATCAGAGCATCAACCCCCTCCACTGAAGCGTTTGAATTTCGACACAAAGCCTCAGGCTTCCAACCCGCAGCCTTAAGAATTTCAAGAGAGGAGGACTTCACATACACACCATCTTTAAATCCTAATAATCCTTTGTTGTAAGGAGAATACGCAATCTGTGAACTGCTAAGCTCACCTGACTTTAACTTGCAATCACTTGGGTCGATGATTTCTCCTAAAAACTTCTCGCGCTGGACTGTGATCTTTCCGACTACAGCTTGCTTCTGTTTCTGGCCATTGCATTCAAACTCGGGCACAACCCGATAGTAATCACCCGGATCTGGCTTACCATCGTATCCATGGCCATTGCCATTTTCAGTGAATCCTGACGAGCCTGAACTACTGAGAGGCCCTAGCGACTTGAAATAAAGAGGGTTTTGGGCACCAATAAGGCAGCCTTGATAGACAATCATGGCAAGGCTTAATGTGATAATCCAAAACCATCGGCGCATAAGTTACAATGTCCCCCAAAATTGATTATCTCTCTAAAGCTAACTGATGTCGACAGTCCGTATACAAATCTCAATTTGAAACAAGACTGTGTCTTCTACGAGCCTGTCCTGCAGTCTCTCTGTTCTGAGGGATGGCCGCTAACGGACAGGTTCCGTGGCTTGCAATTAATCCCCTCGAATAAGATCATCTGCTGATCGGCGGAATGTCCGTAACTTTTCAGGCAATTCTGAGGAGCGACCCGTACGGATCATCCACACTGGAGTTTGATCCTCGGGAATTCCGAATTCCTGATGCATCAGCTTCTCGCCTTCTTCGAAAATTTCTATATTCTCTGCGAAATGCTCATCTAAGAGTTGCTGATTCATCAGATAAATCAAAGTTGAAGACATGGTCAGAGGCTGACATCCATAGGCCTGACTCGTTAACAGGAGCCAAGTTCTCATAATCATTCCGGCAGCATTGACAATGTCTTTTGGTGTGGACGCTGACTTTGGGACTGTTACGCAAATCAAACCCGCTGCTGTTTGAATCTGAGCTTTGATCCTCTCACGGTGTTGACGTACAAGATTCCGGCGCACCAACTTCATCAAGAACGGAAATTTTTTAATCAACCAAATGCCGGGGACTTCAAACAACCGCACTGACATATTCCGCCACGAAAGACCGTCACCGCTCTTTTTAGCCTTTCTTGTTGAAAGATGGGTCCACTTTAGAATATTGATCATCACTTCAGGATGCTCCATCATTTGAGCTTCTGATTCTAGAATGTATTTCTCCAAGTTCTGTGAAATATGATCTACGAAAAAAAGACCCGCTGGACGATACTCTTCACTTCGCTCCAACACGGTTTGCAAAAGGTCGTTATTAAGTTCGCCGCCTTGGTATAGTCGTCGATCCGTTGTGCGTTTTTCAAGGTAGTCAAACAATGGATCAGCCTTGACCCCTTCTTTAGACAGCAAATGGACAACCGCCCACGGGTCATCATTGCCCGATTCCAAAGTGCCCACTTCAATTTCAGCCACATACTTAATGGCGGATGCCGCGATCTTAATGGATTCCAACATACAACCTAAAGCAATCCATGAGGCGCGCTGACCGGCGTTCAAGGGGTGATAAGCTCGACGTTCGTCATGATAAATTGAGAGCTTGATACCATCCCACGCAAAGGACCACGGCTGACAATTATCACCGCTGGGTGACTTGATAGCCTTTTCAATAATCTCTCGAATTTGCTTTTGGTCCATAGGAACCTCCTATGACCTTATTTTTTCAAAGTACGTCTAGTAATTGGATCTAGAAAATAGAAAGAGAAATGCAGAAACTTAGTGTGTCTTAGGATATTTAGAACTTTTGTTTCAGCTTGAGACAAGCAGAACAGGTACTGAAAACTCCAAAATCGAAGACCCTGGCGACTAATATGTCTTAAATTAAGAATAAACCTATATTGGGTGAGAAATCACTGGTTAGACTTGCGTAAAGAATGAATTCAAAACAAGAATTGGAGATGGACGCAAAAAAGTTAAATGAGCGACAGAACTTTCTTGGGCAACTTGCCGACATTGACAGGTACCTGAAAGCGGGGCAGGTTGCGCCCGCCCGGCAGCAGTTTTTGGCCCTAGTCCGAGAAGCTAAACCGAAGCGTGCGGAGCTGGTCGCGGCCTGCCAAATCGCCAGAAGACTTCAGCTCCCCTCACTTATTATAAAATGGCTTCACCCGATTGTTCGTTCTGAAAAAATTTACGATATCAAACCGACGTCTGAAGAAAAGTCGCTGTATGCCCTGGGCCTTTTCCGAGTGGGTGCCTACTCGGAAGCTGAGGAAATTCTCAAAGCTCAAGATATGCAAGATCTACCCACGTCTCATTATTTTCTGGGCATGAATTACATGGCGCAATGGAAGTACTCTCAAGCCATCCTCCCTTTTAAAAGATATCTCCAAAAACTCGATCCAGGGAGCTATGATTTTCTGGTCGGACAAATCAATTTAATGGCGGCTTACGTGGCAACTGGCCACTATATGCTTGTTCCTCAGCTCGCTGAGTCTATCCGCGAGCGTGCAGAAGCCCAGTCTTATTGGTTAATTCTATCCAATTGTTTCGAGATCGAAGCGCAGATGCTGATCAGTCAGCGCCGCTATTCAGAGGCCAGCGAGAAACTTTTAAAAACAGAAAACTTGATTAAAACTCAAGGGTTCCATTACAGTTTGTTTATCGATAAATGGAAATTGATCCTTCGAATGATGAAATCGGCGGACTCTTCCTGGCATAAATCATATGAAGAGTTTCGAAACCGCTGCCTACGGGAACAAGCCCATGAAACTGTACGAGAGCTTGATCTCTACCGGGCCCTGGCTTGTCGGGATGAAAAATTGCTTCTTCATGTTTATCATGGCACCAAATTCGAAGCGTACCGGAAAAAAATTAAATCTCTCGCGGACTTTGTACAGACCATTCCACGCCATGTTGTTCTGCACCTAGGCCAATCCACCAACGATTCCCCTGATCAGTTGGACTTGAAAAATGGTGAACTCATTACCGAAACAGGTGCTTGGAGACCAAAGGGCCTGCAACTAACTTTGCTCAAGATTTTATTCTCTGACATCTACAGACCGATTCAATTGGGGGAGGTTCTACGGCAAATGTACCCAGATGAACACTTGAACCCATTCACCTCACCTCAAAAAGCCTTTCAAGTCCTATTGGGTCTGCAAAAAAACTTAAAAAGTCGGAAAGCCCACTTCACTGTGAGGAAAAAAAAAGATTCTTTATTTTTTGAGTTGCATGGCCCCTTGATACTGATTCTTCAAAAACGCAAAGCCCCCCCCTTGCCAGATGCCTTGCAAGCGTTCGGGCAAACCTGGGATAGGTCGCGGATTTTCAAAGCTGCGGACTTGGCAGACAGCCAGGGCCTCTCACTGGAGACAGCTTATCGCGTAATAGCCAAGGCGGTGGCCTTAGGCGTTCTGAAAAGACGGGGCCAAGGCCGCTTTCGATTCGTTTAATCCCAATCAAGAAGGCGTCGTTCACCTTCGAGCTTTTGAATCTCCGTAATATCTTGGGACATTTCAATAACACCTTTATAATTTTTGAACTGATCGCGGATGGCAAAATACCGGATATGAATCACACGACCCTTGAAGCGAATCCAGAACTCAGCTTCGCTCTTATTTCCACTTCTGAACTCTTCCAATATTCTCAATACCGTGCCAACGCTTTTTGGGGGATGACAGAAGCGCACTTCCCGTCCGATGATTCCGGCGCTTCTTGGAAAAACGCGCTCTTCCCCCCTGTTATAAAAAACCACACGATCATTTTCATCGACATAGGTGAGATCTACCGGCATGAACTTCAACAACAAATTGACTTGTTCTAGGGTCAAACCCCCTTCATCAAGTGGCAGGCGTCCATTAACAGCCGCTGTCGGTGTCGGCGACTCTTTTTTTACGGGAGTTACGTCGGTGTTTGTTTTGTGCATCCAACCGATTTCTTCTTCGCCCGTCTGCATTTCGCCCCAGTCTTCTGGGTGAAGAAGCTGAAGGGCCATAGGAAATAATCTCATCTCTTCAACAAGGCTCAATCTCCGCATTTCTGAGACCACAAGCTCAACGTCATCGGAAAGACCCTGATAGTCTTTTTCCTCAATTTTTCTTCTTATATGGCGCAATAAATCCCGGTTGGCATCGTGAAAGGACCACATGCCCTGACTAGGCCCATGCCAACCCCGTTTTTCAAGAAAAGGAAATAACTGGTTTTCTTTTCGAGCATAGCGCTTTTCCACTTCACAAAGCTGATTGAATAAATTGAAGAAGGAGGGAAAATCCTGGTCCGCATCAACTATCGAAATTTCATTTAGAATTCTTTGAAGATATTGATTTTCCTCAAAGTATGTTTTAACGGGATGGCCGTCCTGAAGACCTTGAACATAATCAGGATAAGGAAAATTTTGCTGCATAGTGCTCTGGTTTAGCAGCCTTGTCAGTTGGAGGCATATGATCTATGTCATACATCCCCGGGTGTTACTCCCTACGACCGCTAATCAGGTTTAGAGGACTTGAGCGCAGCGGGTTAGCAAATTTCGAACTTTCCCATTGAAACGATTTCTTTTTGCCAATATGCAGATTCCAAACGCGATTAAACTCATTTTTAGGAGCTCTCATGTTTAAAGCCCTCATTTTAGCCGTAATTTCCCTGTTTACATCGGCCTCCATGGCTGCATCTAGCGGGAGCATGAATTGTTTCTTTGAACTGGTCACTAAAAGTTCTCCATTCACGACAATTAAAAAGGAGTCTTTCCAATTCAATGTCATGGACAATTACTTTAACGACTTTAGTTTTCCCGAGCTTCAGAACAAACTGTATGTCGCTTATTACCCCGGGCTTGTGGCAAAGGACGATTTGCGGGTCTTCGTCATCAATTTGAAGTACGCAGGAGCCAATGCTGGGGCGGACGTTCCCGTCATAAACGGCGGTCATTATGTTTTTAAAATCTCTCAAGACCAAAGTGATCTCATTGGGGCCTTCATGAATTGTACGGCTGAAGTCAAATAGGACGCTTAAAACATGGCGAAGCTTTTTCTTTTGCCCCTGGTATGCTTGTTGTTTTCCCTTGAAGTCCTGGCTACTTATAATGGTTTATTGGAAAGAGCCGATGAGCAGTTTTCCAAACGGGACTATACAGAGCAAGGGGTGAAAAACGCGGAAGATGCGGCGGCCAACTACGAAAAAGTCATCGAAAATCTACTGCCGACTTTAGACGCACACCTTGGAGCGGCTCGCTATTTACGGGCTAATTACTTTATTGCCTCGATTAAAACCTCCAAGGCTGAATCACTTCTGTTCGAAGGTTTAGCAATTGGCAAAAGAGCGCTGCTAGAAATAGAAAAGACCTATGGGCGGGATATGACAAAAAACAACATCCCTGCCGCTGCCAAAAAGATTTACTCTGAACTCGTGTACTATCATGCCTTGACGGTTCGTTCTTATATCAAGGCCGGCGGAAGCGCCTCTAGTGAATGGAAAGCAGCCGAACGACTTCTCAATAGTCTTTCAGCAGTCGGCTATGATTCCATAGCCGACTTTGGCCCGGATCAACTACGGGGAATCATTCAATTTGAAGCGGGACGCTTTCAAGAAGCTAAGCGTATTTTTTCTTCCATTTTTGCAAAAACAGCCTCAAACCTGCACCCTAGTCTAAGCCGGATCGGACTTATAAATTATTACTATGCCCAAAGTCTTCAACGCTTGGGCGAAAATTCTGCCGCCGAAAGGATTCTAGCAGATTTCTCGAGTGTGGATCTTTTTAATCTGTCCTTAGACTGGTTACCAGAAAACCGAAATTTTCAAAATCAATCGCGTGCAAATTTGCATCTTCTGACCCTCCAGTCTCTTGAGTTCGCTCGCTCCAGGAGTCGGCACTCAATAGCAACGCTTCCAAAACAGACCCAATCTCAAGGCCGCCCTCTATGGCGAGAGAATGAATATGTCGTGAAAGTGGCTCCGTTTGCGAATCTAGCCTGGCTACAGAGCTCTGTCTTTCAAGCTGTTACACCGATTGCCGAAAATCTGTATCTGTTAAAACACGAATCTTCCCAAAATGCCGTTGAAACTTTTAAACACTTAATGGAGTCTCCATTCATTCAGATCATCGAACCCAATTATCTTTATTATCCTGATACAGTCCCTGATGATCCCAGTTTCGCCATGTGCTGGGGATTGAGTAACGTCGGGCAGTTAGACGGTAAGGGCTTCAAAGGCATACCGGGTGTTGATATTAAAGCCTTAGAGGCCTGGAAAATCACCACAGGGTCCTCAGATGTTGTGGTGGGAGTAGTTGATACGGGCGTGGACTTCAGCCATCCTGACTTGGCCGCAAATGCTTGGATCAATCAGGCTGAGGCCCAAGGACAACCTGGCGTGGACGATGATAACAACGGCTATATCGATGATATCCACGGATATGACTTTCTCAACAACCGCGCCCAAATAATTGATGATCACGGTCATGGCACCCATGTTTCAGGCATCATCGGAGCTCGTGGGCAAAATGGTATTGGAACAGCGGGAGTCGCTTGGAACGTTCGCATTATGGGACTTAAATTTTTATCCAAAAATGGTGGGGGTGCGCTTGCCGATGCCATCAAAGCCATCCAATACGGAGTTAAAATGGGGGCGCGCATCCTCAATAACTCTTGGGGAACTGGGCAATACTCAGAACTCTTGAAACAAACGATCGATCAAGCTGACCAAGCTGGGGTTCTTTTTGTCGCTGCTGCTGGAAACCGAGGCCGCAATGCCGATGAAAACCCAGATTATCCTGCTGCTTATAAAGTGCCATCCGTGGTCTCGGTGGCCTCAATCGATAATAGGGGGCGATTATCAAAATTTTCCAACTATGGAAATCGTTCCGTTCACATTGCCGCCCCTGGTGAAAATGTTTTTAGCACTCTACCTGATAACTCCTATGCCTCCTGGTCAGGAACCTCTATGGCAGCTCCGTACGTCGCAGGTGTGGCTAGCCTTGTCCTGTCTGAAAATCCCGCCATGACTTCTCGAGACTTGAAAGAACGCCTTATCAAAAGCGCCAGTCCACTTCGCTTCCTGACGGGAAAAATCCACTCTCAGGGGATTGTCAACGCTTGGAATGCCTTACGGAACGAAATTTCTCCGCCTGACCCCAACGACCCCGCTCGGTGGATGAAAAAACCAGCGGCCATTGAAAGTGGGCATCCTTATAATCATTCTTCAGAGAAAATATGGAATATAACTGTGCCTGGAGCCAAAGCCCTGTCTGTGCACTTTTCTAAAATCCAGCTTGAGAGCGCCTACGACCGGATTTATCTCCTCGATCAGAATAAATCTGTTATGGCTGTTGTGACTGGAACTCGCCCCTCGGAATACTCCGCTATTATTGAAGGGGACACCGTCTGGCTCAGGCTGTCGACAGATGCCACCATCAATGACGAGGGCTTCATTGTGGACGCAATCGCCTACCAGTAGCCCCCTGCGAATAGAACCGACAGCAATATGATCTAGATCATAGCGTAATTTCTTTAACACGGTTTAAAGATGACAGCATGCCCATACCTCCAACTCCTGAACTCCTTATGCCTGCCGGCTCCCTTGAAAAAATGCGTTTTGCTTTTCAATTTGGGGCTGATGCGGTTTATGCGGGTGTTCCCCTCTTTTCCCTTCGCGCCCGCGAAAATGAGTTCACTCTGGAGGACCTGGCAACGGGACTTTCCGAGGCTCGTGCCGCTGGAAAAAAAATTTACCTAACCGCCAACATTTTCGCACGCAATGTGAAGTTAAGGCCCTTCGCCCGACAAGTCGAGGAATGGGTGAAGCTTAAGCCAGATGCCTTGATCATGAGTGATCCTGGTTTAATCATCCATGTCCGTGAAAAGTACCCTGAAATCCCCGTGCACCTTTCGGTTCAGGCCAATTGTATGAATTGGATGGCCGTCAAGTTCTGGCAAAGTATCGGCATCTCACGCATTATTCTTAGCCGCGAACTCCACTTAAATGAAATTCGCGAAATCCATAATCAGGTTCCTGACATCGAACTTGAAGCTTTTGTTCATGGATCTATTTGTATCGCCTATTCAGGCCGCTGCTTAATGTCTCATTATATGTCCCATCGAGAGGCAAACCAGGGAGTTTGCGACAACTCGTGCCGTTACCCCTATAAGGTTTACTCAGCGGACAAGAGTGAAAAAAAACTTCCCGATGAGTTACTTCTTCAAGACCTGCGAGAGCCCTCTGAGTTTTATGCCATGGAAGAAGATGAACATGGGACTTACATCATGAATTCAAAAGATCTGTGTCTTATTGAACATCTTAAAGAGCTTCAAGAAGCCGGAGTCTGCTCGTTTAAAGTTGAGGGGCGCACCAAGTCTGTTTTTTACGCTGGTATGATTTCATGGATTTATCGCCGGGCCATCGATGATATGGCGGCCGGAAAACCTTTTGATCCTGAGCTTTTACAAAACCTCCAGCAACTGGCCCACCGGGGTTATCACAAAGGCTTTTTGATGGGTCAACCTTCTCAGGATTCTCAAAACTACAACGACACTAACCGTAGCTTGAATTCAACGTTCTGTGGACATGCCTTGGAGCAGGACAACACTTGGACTAAGTTTGAAGTTAAAGGCCGTATCCAATCTCAGGACCTAATCGAAATCTTTTCGGCCGGAGATCAAAAGCGACGAACCCGTGTTTTGCGATTGAAAGACAAAATCGGCCAGGACAAAAGCATCCTGCATCCAGGATCAGGACAAGGCTATCTCGAGACTGAAGATAAAATCCCAATTGCTCCGATGAGCCTCATTTGCCGATCTTTGGAGACCCCTTGAGGGATATTCATAAGATACGACAGGATATCAATACGATCTCACTTGAGATTTGTAATAGTCTTCTGAAAAGAAAAAGACTGGTTGAAGAAATCCATCAAATAAAAAGAGAAATGAATCTTACAATTTACGATTCTGAGCGAGAACAAGAGTTACTTGATATATTGACCGAAGACCAAACACAGGAGGATCAGGAGTATATTAAAAGGGTTTTCCAAGCCATACTCACGGAAATGCGGTAAAAAGGGGCGAGGGAACCCATTGAATTATTCGGTCAATGGATTCCCTGTAAATCTTTACTTGATTTTTTCTTTTACAATGGAGCCATCGACAGGATTAAAATAAATTTCGACATCTTGACCATCCTTGTTAGTACCGTAAATCTCATAACAAGTGCCTGGTTGTTTGAATTTTCGAATTTTGTATCCCTGACCCTCCATACGCTGCTTAAAATCGCTGACCTTCATCCACTCTTCTTTTGGTTGATCGGTACAGTTTTTCTTGGCGTAAGCCATTCCACTGGCCATTGCAACGGACAGAATTACGATGAGCTGTTTCATTTTTGTCTCCTCTTTGAACAAACAGGGGTATTCCTGTTCTTACCCACAATAACGGGAGTAAATGAAATTTGAAAATGGTCCATTTGTCCTAAAGGTTTGATTTATATCGATATAAGCCATTTGCCCAATAGTCAAAACGCTCTACCAGACGCATATTTTGTTTGTAGGTAAATATTAAAACACCCTATTAGGAGGAAATATGAGAAACAAGCTGATTTATGATACGCCCACAAGGTTATTCCATTGGCTGTTTGCTGGGCTTTTTGTGGTGGCATTTGTAATTGGGAAAACAGTTGATGATGACTCTACTGTGTTTTCTTACCATATGCTGGCCGGCCTTATAATGGTATTTATTGTAATACTGCGGATTGTTTGGGGTTTTATTGGAACAAAATACGCACGCTTCACGTCTTTTGCCCTCCATCCAAAAGATCTAATAAGTTATTTCATGGGACTTTTATCGGGTGCCAAAAGAAAATGGGCGGGCCACAACCCTGCGTCTAGTTGGGCTGCTGTTGTCATGATGGTATTCGCCCTTGGGCTTGGCATTACTGGCTATCTCATGGCCAATGGAAATGAAGAAGCCTACGAAGACTTACATGAATTATTCGCCAATGGGTTCTTAGTGGTCGCGATAATGCATATCGCAGGCGTCTTACTACACACAATTAGACATAAAGACCCCATAGCGCTGTCGATGGTAGATGGATCCAAGGGCGGCCTGTCACAAAATGACGAACCCATTTTGAGCTCAAAACCCACGGTGGCCATTTTGTTTATAGGTTTAGTGGCCGCCTTTTCAATTTATCTAATATCCAACTTCAACAGCCAGAGCCAAATCCTTCACCTGTTTGGTAACACATTACAGCTTGGTGAAAATGTTGATTACAAAGATATTGAGAATAGTAAGAATAGTCACTTAAATGAAGAGCACAAGGCCGATCACGACAACGATCACGACGACTAAAAAAGGACCTCATGAAGCAGAATGAAAGATTCATAATTGCTGGTATTCTCACCATTATTGCGACTCTAGTCGGTGTCGATATTTTTACCGACTCACAAGAGGGAGTCGCGATATGGCACCTGCTCACCGAAAGCTTTATAGCGGTAGCCGCGATGATGGGAGTGTTTTATCTTTTACGAGGAACCATCTCCCTTCAGCGGCGCCTGCAAAAAGAAAAAGATGATTTCTCTGCCTTTAAGCAAGAGGCAGAGGTTTGGCGCGCAGACTCTAGAAAATATATTGAGGGCTTGGCGAAGGCGATTGATCAGCAACTCACAAAATGGGGTTTGACCGCTGCTGAAAAAGAGGTCGCCTTTTTGCTTCTTAAAGGCCTGAGTCTTAAGGAAATTGCAACAGTCAGGGATACAACGGAAAAGACGGCCAGAGTTCAAAGTATGTCGATTTATTCAAAAGCTGGAATCTCTGGACGCTCAGAACTTTCGGCGTTTTTTCTGGAGGACCTCCTCGTTCCGACAGATTCATTTCGCGAACAGCCCTCCACAACGAAACTGTAGAATCTGTTTTAACCTTTCAGCTTCAAGAGCTTTGTAAGTTTTGGATTTAAGCTCTTTCAGCCTCTTAATTGCGCTTTCTCCCTTGTTGGTTCTTTCAGGTAATAACCACTCTGTTATCAGAAAAAGCCTATTATTCAAGTCATCTATTCCACGACGAGGGTCACCTTTTAAGACAAATCTGACATTATCATTATCCCAATCTATCAGTATCCATTCTTTTCGGTTTGGATCGTAGGCCAACTGCCCTTCATGGAGGTCCCCGACATACAACCACTGGGCTAATCCTTCTACAAAGCGAACCAGTGCATTCTCCATTTCAGTAATGTCTTCACGTGACATTTGGCTTGCGCGGCTCAGCTCTTCTTGGATCATCTTATACTCAATATTTCCTGTAATCATCTGTCCGTTATCATCCAGTACTTTTTTGCTTTTGAGTTCCAGCCCTAAAACCATTTCAAGAATGATCTTATAACCCGACGGAAGTTTCTCAGCGAGTATATATTCTAAATTGGATTCAGGAAGGATCTCGACGATGCGTAAATCTGAATTTTGGAGCTCTTTATACCCATCAAGATAGTCCTTCGCATTGTGCCTAACTGTATTTGACCTAGGCAGTCGTAAAACATAGTTCGGCCTCTCCTTTATCGAATAAACCACTGTTCTATGACCATTTCCTAGACGGCTGTCGATTGTATAGACCTTCCCATTTGAAAATCGCAACTCATCCCCCGGCCTTAGGGCTTCAACCACCTTCTCGTAATAATCATAGCCTCGCGATTGAGAGTACGGCCCATCTGTACTTAAATCATAAGTACTGGCATAGCCTCCAAGGCTCATGAACAGAATAAAAAGAAGCAGTCTGAGTTTCATCAAAATCAATTGTGCAAAGAAAACACCAACCCTAAATGCCTGTACTACTTTGAGACAACTTGCGAGGTCGCCCCCACCCAGACTCCAAATATCCCTTTTGGGCAATAAAAAAGCCCCTCTTTGTTTTGAGTCAAGAGGGGCTTTTTTATAAATACTTTATGGGCCTAATGATTTCTTAATCACCCAACCTTAAAAATCAGCAAAATGAGAAATGCCGGGGGTACTTGGAATTCGCGGCATTGTTTGAGTTGGGAACTCACCCGTAAGGGAGTTCAAAAATGCAACAATTTGCTTTACCTCTTTATTGGACAGTTCCTTATTAACCTGCGTTTTCGCCATCACGCGAACAGCTTCTTCCAATGATTTGGCCTTTCCATTATGAAAGTACGGAGCCGTCAAAGCAATATTCCGTAATGTGGGCACTCTCCACATATTCTTATCCGCCTCATTCTTTGTGACATCAAAACGGCCCAGATCTGTCGTCAGGTCATATTTTTTTTCATAGTCTGATCCTGAAATAGTGGGGAATTTCATATAAAATCCTGTCCCCTCAGGAAGAGCTGGCCCCGCAAAGTTGGGCCCACTATGGCACGCCACACAACCCACTTCTCGGAATTTTTCCATTCCCTTGATCTGCTCTTCAGTAAGAGCTTTCTTATCGCCCTTCACATAGCGATCAAAAGGGGAGTTTGGAGTGATCAAGGTTCTCTCATAGGTCGCAATGGCTTTAGCCACGCTATCGATATCAACTTTCGCCTTCTTACCAAACGCTTTTTTAAACATCTGCTGATATTCAGGGATTTTGGCGATTCGCTCAACCACCATCGCGTGTGTAGCTCCCATTTCAACAGGATTCTCGATAGGTCCTTTGGCTTGTTCTTCTAGGCTCTTTGCGCGCCCATCCCAAAACTGCACAGAAAGAAAGGCAGAATTCCAAACTGTCGGAGAAGATCGCCCTCCCTTTTTACCATCGATTCCGACGGAAACAGCTCGATTATCATCTCCTGCTCCCATGACATTGTGACAGGAGTTGCAAGAAACGGTTCCAGTTTTTGAAAGTCTTGGATCAAAAAAAAGCATTTTACCAAGCTCAATCTTTTCTGGTGTCATGGAGTTGTTGGCGGGAACTGGCGGCTTATCAGGTAAAGCTTCAAAACCGTAAGCCAAAGACTGTAAGAACAAGGCGCTAATAAATAATAAACTAAAACGTACAACTTTCATGATCGATAATCCTCCATGACCGTGCCAATATACAACATTGTCAAAATTTGGTACAGCTCGCTTGGACAGGTATTGAAACAGCACAGCAATATCCAAATCTAATCACAGCACAAGCCCATTCATAACCTAGTTATCCAAGGCACTCGACCATAGTCCAGGCATATGGTTTATAAAATATATTCACTTAAAGAAATTGTTTTCCGTGCTTTTTTCATCTGAATATTTTGCTTTCTGAACCCGATAGGCTCTCAGATCACTAGGAGAATCTATGAGAGCCACCACTACGATGATTCTTTTCTCATTTTATATCTTTGGTTTAGGCGCTTGCAGCGTAGCAGGTGTTTCTCATCCTTCCGGTGCTTCAGAAATACCTATGCCTGACGCCCCCTTGACGGACCCTGCGCCTAATGTCCCTGAGGGTTCAGAACCTGATCCCAAAGCTCCTGTTTTGGTAACCGAGCCCATAGAAATTCCTGAACCTCAGGTCGAAGAACCGCCGCCTGAGGAGATCTCCCCCGAAGAAAATACTCCAAATTCAGAGCTTCCCTCTCGGGATACTTATACACCAATCGGCAGCATTGATGAAACACCAACAACGCCGCCTGCAATTATTATTGCTCCTGATGATGCTGCTGATGTTGAAGTTGATCCTTCCCCTAACCTGGAGGAATCTGATGAGCATTCAGGTCTCACTGATTATGAACTGATTCCAACACCTGAAAATATCGATAATTTGATCGGCGATATAAATCCGGATCTGACCGAGGACTTCGAAAATCCAAACGACTACTTCTTTGATGATAGTGCTGATCCGGACAACATTTCTGTGGGTGGATCTTGCAAAGGAAAAGACAAGATCGCGGTTGTTATAGTCAACACGAAAAGCAAAAAGAAAAAACACCAGTCTGTTAAATGCAAAGATAACCAGTTTATCTTTAAATTTATAGAAAAGCAGGCCAATCGAAAGCATCTTAAAATCCAAATCCTATATTTTGATTAGCGGCTTATCGAAGAAGTCATCGTTCAGGATTCATCTTGATCTGAATCCTGAACGATGCCGCTAGCCATAACAAATTTGCAAATTTACTCCATGATGGTGGAGTCTTCATTTTGAGGCTGAGTATCAGTGTCCCGCTGCCCCTGGACTTCCCCGGGAACAATGACGACATCTACGCGACGATTGATAGCGCGACCTTCCTCGGTTTTGTTTGAGGTAAGTGGTCTTTCAAATCCGTAGCCAATAGCTTCGACTTCCGCATCGAGAGCCGGATCTCTTTCAAAAATCTTTGCCACACTTTCAGCCCGCTCGGTCGAGACTTTTTTGTTGGCCTGCCGACTTCCAATAGTATCGGTGTGACCTTCAACCACGATTTGAGTTGGGTTTAAACCTGCTGCCACGTCTCTGACCTTCCGAAGAAGCTCTTGAGCATCGGGTGTTAGGTCAGCCGTATTAAAGGGATACTGAATACCCTTAAGCCTGATAAGAAGACGATCGTTTTGTTGATAAACTTCTGCTTCCTCAGGACTGAATTGTTGTTGGGCTTTTTCAAATGCTCTCTGCAAAGCGATCTGTTCTTCTGTGCGGGCCAATTGGGCAGATTGCGTTCCCAAAGTTTCTCTGGATTGCTCCAGTTCTGATTTCGTTTCACCTAAGTTGGTTTCCAGACCAGCAATTTGGCGATTCTGTCTGACAATTTGTAGAGCTACATCTTCTCCAATTCTTCTGTCAGAATTCCGGATAACGTTCATCACTTCTGCCAATATTTGCGCACTTTGAGTGGCTTCTTTAACCGCGGGATCAAATTGAGAAGGATTATGTCGATCTGCCAGTATAGCGTTTTCCGCTTCCTTCAACTGTAACTGCGCGCGCTGGAAGGATTTCGGAGCCTTCCTCGCCGCCCCCTCGTTGGCAGCAGTTCGAACTTGCGCTCTAGCAACACCCAAGTGTTCGGAGCGAATAGCTTCCAACTCCAGATCCAAATAGGCCCGCTGATATCGGGCCAGCTTGGCCGGCTCAACAGTCTTTGAAAAATTCTTTGTGTCTTTTCTCAAATCATCATCAATCTTGTCTAGAACACGACCTAACCGGGCGCTATCCCGTGCTCCCGCTTCTAAAGCCAAAGTACGAGACTTGATAATTCCAGAGTCAGGATTTAATTTTTTACTGGCCTCTGCCCGGGCGCGATTCAAGTAAGCGCGACCATAGGCTACTTCATTTAATACTTTATCTAACTCGCCTTCGCGCAAATTTCTCTGAGCCTTGTCATAGCGCTTTCGAGCCTCTGACATATCTTTTTCAGCCAAGAGATCAATATGGTTTCGGTATCCTTGCTCTAGCTCATCACGAAACTGACTGACTTCCTCTGAAGGATTGGCATCAATTGGCATTTGTACTTTTTCAACCTTAGACGCACAACTGACAAAAAACAGAGCCAAGGCCACAAACCAGAGCCTGGAAAAGAGTCTTGCTTCCATACAAATTCTCCTCTTCTAAATATGAATTTACATTCTTCAAAAACTGGGAGTTCATTAAAAAATCAGCATCTTCCATGCCACTAGAAAAACAGAAATGAGTTTAAAAGAAAAACTATTCGTGCCGAATTGCCCCGACTCAAATCTTAATCAGAAAAAACTGGGGCAAAAACACACAATTAGTCCTCAATATGACCTAATATTTCAGGATCAATGGCTTGAGGCCTCTTGATAAGATAAAGCCCTGCAATAACCAGTAAAATCACAACCGCTAACTTCAGCTCGGGCGCCTGGGCACTGCAAATCATCACAAACGAGGTAATCGCACCAAAAACAGGAACAAGTAGAGGAACATCAAATACCCCTTCTGCTACCTTTTTTTCCTGACGTTTAATACGAATCAAAGCGAGATTGACCATAATAAAGCAAATCAGCAGAAGTACGCTGGTAGCTTTAGCTAATGAGGAGATATTTCCTGAAAAAGCCAACAGAAGAAGAATAATATAGACAATTCCAATAGCAGCATGGGGCGTAGACGTTTTCGGATTGACCCTTGACAAAATTTTCGGCAATAGGCCTTGTTGAGACATACCATAAAGCAACCGCGACCCCATAATAAAGTTCAGCAAGGCTGTATTCGAAACAGCAAAAATAGCGATAAACGTAAAAATTTCATCAGGAAAACTGGCAGATAAACTTTTGACCACTTGAACTAGTGGTTGATTGGACTCACTTAACTCAACCACAGAAACTGCGGAAACAGCGATTAAACTTATTAAAATGTAGATAATCGAAGAAACCAGAATGGCCGTAATCAAGGCCCGCGGAATGGTTCGTTTGGGGTCTTTGACCTCTTCGCTCACATTCAGGATATCCTCAAAGCCTATAAAAGAATAAAAAGTCAGCACAGCGCCGTTCAAAATCAAAGCTGGGGCCAGTTCACCAGAAGGATTCATAGGAGAGGTCATGTCCAAATAGTTCACATTACCAATAATCTTGAACCCTAAAAAAATAATAATAAATAGGCCACCAACTTCAATAAGAGTGAAAATTGAATTAACCCACATGGATTCCCGGATACCTTTTAAAACAATTAGAAATAAGGCTGTGGCGAACAGAAAAATCAAAACCCAAGTGGGGAAATTAGGAGTAAAAGCCTGAAAATAACCTGCAAATACGCGACTGGCTGTTGCCATGGAGGTTAAGCCAGATGCTAATGCCGATAAACCTACCAGGTAAGTGAGCCACGATCTATTAAAAGCTTTTTGTGTAACATAGGCTGCGCCAGCAGCTCTCGGAAAGCGGCTCCCGACGGCCGCATAGGAAAGACCCGAAAACATCGCAACAACCATGCTCGCCAGAAAAGCAAGCCAGATTCCATTTCCCATTTGCGCGGCTGCTTTTCCAATAAGACCATAAATTCCCGCGCCTAAAATATCTCCGATGCCATAGAGGGAAAGCGCGACTAAGCCGACATTTCTTTTTAAACTCATGGATTATCCTTAAGCCTATGAATTAAATTAATCTGATTTCTTATTTATAACTTGATTTAGGACATTTAGGAAAGCTTCAAATCCCGGATAACTGGTTAATCGGCCCAGTCTTTTAGACCCAGAATAAAAAAAGAAGGTAGGAATACCATGAAGACCAAAGTGAAGAGAGACTTCATAATCTTCGTAAACATTGCAATGGTACCATTTAAAAGGAAGCTCTTTTACAGTCTCGATTTCATTTGAAAGACTGCGCTTGGCGACTTCACAGTTAGGGCAATCATATCCCCATAAAAATAAAATCTTCAGCCCCTCTTCATTTTTCACCGCTTCCAATGATTCCGCACTAAAGGATTTCATTTCGAGCTGATCGAACACAGGATGTAGATTTCCCATAGATTAATCCTCAAAAATAGCATCAACCTTTTGAAGCCAGCTCTCTTCAACCTGCGTCACTGGTAAGGTCTGGGCCTCTGCCCGCTCTTTTTCCGCTAAAATGGTGGAGAGATACCTTTCGGTATAACTAGGAATGATGACAACTACTTTTTTGCCCTTCATCTGTGATTTTTGAGCCAGCTTTAGGACGGCTGCTACTGCCGCTCCCGAAGAAATTCCCACCGGAATCCCTTCACGAATGATAACTTCATGAGCAACTTTGAGAGCCTCATCTGAGGATACTTGAATCACCTCATCAACAATCTTCATATTGAGAACGCGCGGCTTGAATCCGGCACCAATTCCTTGAATTTTATGGGGACCGGCCTTGCCGCCGGATAAAACGGGTGAGTCTGTAGGCTCAACAGCTACCATCTTAATAGATGGGTTTTTGGATTTTAAAAACTCTCCGCTTCCTGTAATAGTTCCCCCAGTTCCAATCCCACTCACAACAATATCGACCTGCCCGTCTGTGTCGTCCCAGATTTCTGGACCAGTTGTTTCCCTATGAATTTCAGGATTAAATTCATTTTCAAACTGCTGCGGAAAAAAATACTTTTGTGGATTTTGCTGAGTCAATTCCATAACTTTCGCAATCGCACCTCTCATACCCAAAGCACCGGGTGTTAAAATTAACTTTGCCCCCAAAAGTAATAAAAGGATTTTACGTTCCATGGACATTGTTTCAGGCATAACAAGGATCAGAGGATAACCCTTCGTGGCACAGACGAAGGCGAGGGAAATCCCGGTATTTCCACTCGTCGGCTCGATGACTTTCATGCCGTTCTTAAGCAAACCCTTTGCCTCGGCTTTTTCGATCATGTTAATTCCGATTCGATCTTTGACAGAGCCCAAGGGATTGAAAAACTCAAGTTTCAAAAAAATCTCAGCGCCGGTCTCAGCTCCTACTTTTTGTAATCTTACAAGCGGCGTTCTTCCGATCGTTTTGGTTATGTCTGAATACACTTTCATATACACTCCCAGAATTCCAAAGGAACCTTAAGGGCCAAGAGGCAGCTTCGCCAGCATAGCCTATTCCAACTCGTGGGCTTTTTAAAATTGTTTTTCTAGCGACCTGATACCCATCTTCCAACCACAACTCCTTCGAGTTAAGGGGGATGCGGTTTAGGCTCTTGTCGATCTCTAATGTTCTACATAACTTGCCTGGACCCGACATGATTTTCTTCCACTGACTGGTTCTGGGTTCGATCTTCAACCATTTGTTAATTTGCTCAGGTGTTTCCAGCGGTCTTGCGCCCCGAATAAGAACGGCCTCTGGCACGCCTGACTCACGAGTTACGATATTAAGACAATAATACATTCCATAAATGAAGTAGATATAGGCCCGCCCTCCTGCCTCCCACATTGGCAGGGTACGTTCTGTTTTGCGTCCACCATAAGTGTGACAGGCTTTGTCCGCAATTCCTAGGTAGGCCTCGGTCTCTGTGATAACGCATTTTAAAACTTCACCTGAAGGAAGACGGCGGGCTAAAATTTTTCCTAAAAGGGAAATCGCCACTTTATCAGTTTCACGATTGTAAAATGACATGGGTAGGATCTTTCCCATTATCCTCACCACCGCCAGTAAGCATCAATAAAAGCCAAATAACCTTCTCGAGCTGAAAGCTTGATTTCCCTTATATTGGTAGTGGTAATAGAGAATTGCAAATGGAAGGTGTTGAAAATTCTTAAATAGCCCAAATATCCACCAATAGCCTTTTGTTCGACATTATAGCTTGGACCCATTAGCAACCGGCTCCAGTCTGTGAATATATATTCATATCCAGTTTGAATTGAACTGCTTCCATAAGATTTCAAGGCAGCAATATCTTTAGCCTCGTCAAAACTCACTACCGCTGCCGATAAGATAGAGTGGGCCACAAGTCTTTCGGAAAGGACCGAGTCCCAGAGGATGTCAATATTGACCAACTTTTCTGAACTGTTCCGAGACTGCGCGTAACTGACCCCCAGAGACCATGTCTGCTGATGACCCTCATACACCCGCCCCTTTAAACGGAGATTAGGTGAGCCCAATGCGTAGGCAGGCAAGCTAACGGATGCCGTAACGGATCGGTGAAGCCCGTACGCCACGGTCCCTACAGCTGACAAGTACAGCTCAGACTTGAAAAGTGTTTGAGCTGTATCTCCGATTGTCGCCCCTTGTGAGTAAAGTGGCTTATAAAAAGCATTGGCTTTTCGTGATAGACGCCGATGCCGCCACAAGTAGGTAGTAGCGGGCAATTTGTCAGTTTCCTCAAGAAAATCATGCTTCTCAAAGTAGTCTTGAAACAATGGCAAGCGATCTTGTCGAATAGTTATCAGCTTCAACTCTTTTCGTCTGGCACTTCCAACTTCAAACAAGCCAACGATAGCCTCTTCTGGCGACTTTAACAGAATAAGCTCATGATCATTCCACGAGGCATCCCAGTCTCTCAAAAACAGTGTGTTCTCATCATTTCGGTGAACATCTTTCCAATAAATAGACTCACTGGCCATAAGCGTGATGGGGCTTAATAAAAGCAAGGACTCTACTAAAAACTTCAGAGATCGCCTGATGCGCTCTGTAGTTTTAAGCAATCTTACGAATTTGTTCGAGCTTGTTACGAAAGACACTCAGCTCATGTTTAAGCATGTTGTTCTCGTTGACAAGCTGATTTACCCGCTTCTTTAGGAATTCAATTTCTTTGGCAGCATCTGCTGATTTTGCATTGCCGATAGGGTCAGATTTGTTTTCAGGTTTAGATTCTGATTTAAATTCCACATTTCCGAAGTTGAGCTCACCCTCACTGACAGAAGCTGATGCAGCCATACCATTGTTGTAGCCCGCTTCGGCCAATTTTTCTTCAATGTTTTCAGGAATAATCAACTCAGGATCCACTTTATCTAATTTCAAGATCCCTTGGGCGATCATGCTTCTAGTTTCACTCAAAATTTTCATCTGACTTGTCGCTTTTTCTGCAGGCGTGGGGTTAATTTCCTGCATGGTCATTTGAAATCGCCTTTGCTCGGTGGCTGAAATCGCCCTCAAAACGATAGCCACAGTCTCCTCAGTATAACCATGAAAAGCTGATGCCAGAGTCAATGTTTGAATTCTAGAAAACAATTCGGCGAGGTAAGTATCATTCCAACCTAAAACCCTATCAAGAGTCAGAGTTTTCTTGCGAATGGTCTCTTCCCAAACAGGATTTTCTTGACCAATCAACCCTAAAAACTGCTCTTGTTTTTGCTTTCCTGATGTTTCGATCAGTTGAAGCAATTGAATAAATCCGCCTTTTTTCTTATATCGATCTAACATTCCCATATTAGGCTTTATCGGATGTTAAAGTGATGAAGTTAACAAAAATATTTCAGCCACAGATACCATTTAATCTTCAATAGGGTGGACCATCTTGAGACAAAATTGGCGACCGATTATTAAGTAGCTCCGTTTTTACATTTGTACTTGTATGAAATGCTAGACCCAACTGGAAGATTCTTACTGAATCGAATTTCAGATCCAATCACTTCACTAGTAATCGAAGGATCATCAGAAGTGATCGTAATGTTGATCATTTCCAAATTAGGCGCTCCGCATTTAAGAGCGATTTTATTCACAGCTTTATCTTCTATATTCTTAAAAATATCGAGCAGCTGATTTGTATAATCAGAGGCGCAAATATTGCCAGCCACACCATAACGAGTTCCCGTCTTCTCATCGTAGGTCGCTCTGTAATACTCCCAACCATAGCTTCCACTGACAACACCATTAAGCTGTGAGTTTTGAGTTTCTAAGCAAGTTGGATTTGTTACAATGATCGCGTGTAGACCAAAAGCTTTTTGGGGATACTTTGATTTAATATTGCTGATCAAAGTTTCAGCCTTGTCAAAGTTTGCTAACGAGTGTCCTGGCTGACTTGGATAATCTGATCTTACCTCAGCGCAAGACTTTGGCTCACCAGAGCAATAAAGCTGACTGCGCACATCTTCATCAGCTAGAAAAATTATAGCTAAGTCCGCATCATTTCGAAGAAATCCATCGGGATTATTTTGTACAACCAGATTAGCCGCATATATTCCACGCTCATCTGTCGTGGGACAGCTATTAAAGTAGGCCTGGGCATACTCTTGCGTATTACGACTTTTACCTGAAGCCACCCAACTATTGATAAATTGTTCGCACATTAGAGTTTCAGGGCGATTGATTGCCTTGTTGAACAGCATTTCGCGTTGAGATGGATTGGCCGTTTCAGGCGTTAAAAACTTGGCTCCATTTTCATAGGAAATAAGACGGCCATCTTGCAAGGCTCCATTTCCATTAATAGGGCGCGCCTTATTTTCACCAGAAGAAATATCACTGGTAGTCATTGCAATTCGATAATCGAGGTAATTTTGATCAAATTTAGTAACAAAAGTATTGAAACGCTGGGCAAGCCTCGCTTGCTCAAAAGACATAGAAGCTGAATTGTCATTTACGATAAGCACATCTACTTTTCGGCCCTTTATAACTTCTGTTCCTTCGTAGACGAGGGCTCCCGCCTGACTCACACAGCTTGAGTCAGATCCACAGTCCGACTTGGACGAAAACTTAACGGCAGAGCAACCCCACGTTAGGAACAGGCTAGGTAGTAAAAGTGCTAAGCTTCTGGATTTCATTCCACACCTCTACCTTCGACTAGTCCAAGGAATATACCATTTCAAGCTTGCTATGACTTGTGTGTATCTAGCTAAAATCACGTGATAATTTAAAATCTCAAAATGAGTCGTATGGATCAAAGTGCCAAAAATTTCGACACTTAGACGAATTACGCCTGACAGTGCATTTATTTCAATCCAATCTATCAATGCATTATGAATTTCAAAACAACCACCTTAAGTCTTGTCTTTTTAATGGGTATCGGGCTGTTAATTTACTCAAGTAGGCAGGATGCAAAACAAACTAAAATTCCTGAAATTCAGGTCACCGAATTAGAACAGGCTTTGGAAAGCAATTCCCACTTTGTTGCTGTGGATTTTAAGTTTCTTTATCATCAGAAGCATCTTCCAAAAGCTTTTCTTGATCTTCATCAAGTTAAGTTGATCTACCAAGAAGATGCATTAAAAGCTGTTGTCCCACCTCAAGCCATCCCCTTTAAAACCTACCCCACTGGCAAGCACGATCTTGAAATTGAAGTTTTCAGCGCACCAACCAAAGAACATAAAATTGTAGTGTTGCAAATGAATTTAATCCACAGACAAAGCGGCAACAAAATTTTTGAGCTCAGCCGCAACTACGAAGTCCCAAACTAATCAGGCCCCTAAGCTTTAATACTCTGAGTGCTGAAAGAAGCATTCGCAATGTCTGAAAAAGAAAAACCCGATTAAGCTTTCGCCTAATCGGGTTTTGTAAATAAGAGCTGGCACCGTGCTACTCTCCCACACAGTTGCCTGTGCAATACCATCGCCGCAAGAGAGCTTAACTGCTGAGTTCGGAATGGGATCAGGTGTGACCTCTCTGCTAAAAGCACCAGCAAAACTTGCTATAAAATTTGCTCTTAGAAAATGAACGTTTATCTGAACTGATTTTTAGACAGGTTATATAATTCCAAATTTCTACTACTAATATGTAGTCTAGAAATTAATTTTTATAAAAGCCTCACGATCTATTAGTACGGATCAGCTCAGTACATTACTGCACTTACACCTTCCGCCTATCAACCTCGTAGTCTCCGAGGGATCTTTAGGGGGCCGAAGCCCCAGTGAGATCAAATCTTGAAGTTAGCTTCCCGCTTAGATGCTTTCAGCGGTTATCTATTCCGAACTTAGCTACCCTGCGCTGCCGCTGGCGCGACAACAGGAACACCAGAGGTTCGTCCATCCCGGTCCTCTCGTACTAAGG